>CAZUPI010000019.1:0-46443 GCA_964621755.1 uncultured Ruminococcus sp.
CAGAGCGGCCGTAGCAGTCTTTGCCGTTGTATCAATTGCAAATATTTTCATGCCTTTTATTCTTACTCTATTCCGTCGATTGTAATTCTGCGTTTTGTGTCGCTTATTTTTTCAATTTTTACTTGAACAGTATTCTCTGGCAACGCATCGCCAAGATTTTCACTCCATTCGGCAATACAAATACCATTTGCAACATATTCGTCAAAACCGAACCCTTCGAGCTCAGCGGTTTGACCAATGCGATATAGATCAAAGTGAAAAACCGGAGTCTTCCCTTTTCGATATTCGTTTACAATTGTGTAAGTTGGGCTTTTTACACGGCTTCCTGGGGATGCAACCCCCGCAAAACCTCTAACAAATACAGTTTTACCGGCGCCAAGGTCACCATATAGAGCCACAAAATATTTTTTCCCGTAAGTAAGCAGTTTTTCTGCCAGCCCTGCACCAGCCTTTTCGGTTTCTTCAGGAGTATTGGTAGTGATAATTCTCATTTTTCGCGATTATTAGAACAATCCTGTTATTCTGCCATCATCATCCACATCAATGATATTGGCGGCAGGAACTTTCGGAAGTCCGGGCATGGTCATAATCGCACCTGTCAGTACAACGATAAATCTTGCTCCCGCCGACAATTTTACTTCACGAACATGAATATTAAATCCGGTAGGACGACCAAGCTTGGTCATATCGTCGGACAGTGAATACTGAGTTTTTGCCATGCATACAGGATAGAGTTTGTATTTTTCGTCAAGTGCTTCAATTTCCGCAATAGATTTAAGCGCAGCAGGCTCAAAAATCACGCCATCAGCACCGTAAATCTTCTGCGCGACACATTCAATTTTATCCCTAATAGACATTTCATCAGGGTACAGCAACTTAAATTCTGATTCTTTTTCGCAGGCTGCAACTACTCTCTTTGCAAGCTCTATGCCGCCTTCTCCCCCTTTCGCAAATACCTCGGACAACGCAAAATCAGCATTATTTTTTTCACAGATTTTGTGGAGTGTAGCAAGTTCAACGTCAGTATCCGATTCAAAACGGTTGATAGCTACTACAACAGGAACACCATACTGCTTCAGGTTGGAGATATGCTTTTCAAGATTGACAGAACCACGAATAAGAGCGTCAACATTTTCAGCTTTCAACTCATCTTTGGCAACGCCGCCGTTATATTTAAGTGCACGTACGGTAGCCACAAGCACAATCGCAGACGGTTTGAGATTAGCAAAGCGGCATTTGATATCAAGGAACTTTTCTGCACCAAGGTCAGCACCAAATCCCGCTTCTGTGATAGCATAGTCCGCGAGCTTCAGAGCAAGCTTGGTAGCGCGTACAGAATTACACCCGTGAGCAATATTGGCAAATGGACCACCGTGAATAATAGCGGGCGTATTTTCAGTTGTCTGAACAAGATTTGGTTTGATAGCGTCACGAAGCAGCGCCGCCATGGACCCATTTGCCTTGATATCGCGTGCAAAGACAGGTTTTCCACTCCTTGTATACGCAATAAGAATATTGCCAAGACGCTCTTTGAGGTCAGCAATATTTTCAGCCAAGCAGAGGATAGCCATAACTTCACTTGCAACCGTAATCATGAAGTGGTCTTCACGTGGCACGCCGTCCGGCTTGCCGCCAAGTCCCACCACGATATTGCGAAGCGCACGGTCGTTTGTATCAGTTACTCTTCCAAACAGAATGCGTCGTGTATCGATATCAAGCTCATTGCCCTGCTGAATATGGTTGTCTATCATCGCACACAGAAGGTTGTTGGCTGCCGTTATGGCATGGAAATCACCCGTAAAATGAAGGTTGATATCTTCCATTGGCAGAACCTGCGAATATCCGCCGCCCGCAGCACCGCCTTTAATTCCAAAGACAGGACCAAGAGAGGGCTCGCGAAGAGCTATGACCGCTTTTTTACCGATTTTTTTCATTGCCATACCCAAACCAACAGTCGTTGTAGTCTTCCCTTCACCGGCAGGAGTGGGATTAATGGCAGTTACAAGAATAAGCTTACCATCTTTTTTATTAACAAGCCTTTTCAGACAGTCATCGGTAATTTTAGCCTTTACTCTTCCATATTGTTCAAGTTCATCCGGAAGAATCCCTAACTCTTCAGCAATTTCAGTGATAGGCTTTAATTTGGTCTGCTGCGCAATTTCAATATCAGTGAGCATATTGAGCCTCCAAAACTTTTAAGTGTGATGATTATAGTTGTTTATTGTATTATAGCATATATTAATCAAAATTTCAAATGATATTCTTCTTAAATTTATAAATAAATGCGCGGATATCTTAGATAAAATAACGAAATACCGGAACGACCATGTCGTTCCGGTATTGCAGCAAAGTGTATATCAGTCTATTTTTGTCAGACGGTATCCGATAAAACGTTTCGCTTTTATAATGAGATACCCTGCTGCGCTGTAAGCCTTCTGATTGAGGTTGGCCACATGAACAGCTAAATTTTTCGCTGATTCTATATCCGATTTCGGCATCTTAGAAGCGCGATAACAGAATGCGCATACTCGTTCTGCCGGAATATAAGCATCTGTATGGTAAGCCATGTGAAGATACTTAAAAATCAGATACTCTCGGTCAGTAGGGATAATCATATTTCCATATATTTCAAAGAAATCTGCTGCCATGAATACGCCAGTATCATAAAACACACCAAATGGCATCATTCTGTCTTTTGTTATGTGGAACAACTGGTATATGTACCTTTTTGCTTCCTCTATTGCATCCGCTTCACTGTCAACTCTCGTTGAATTAAGTGCTGAGTTGACAAAACCTTGACCGATTGCAATGACATGCACATCGTCATAAGGAGTACGTCTGACATCATCGAACACATCGACAAACGTTACAATCAGCACTAACGGAAGATAGTCAGCAATATCGGAAATGCGAGAAACCGCACACGGATATCCTGTGAGGAGTATTTTTTCGCGCAACACGGCAGCACGTTTTGACTTTGTCTTATCGCATACTAATATCATAATGTTTATACAGAATGTACACCCAGCGTTGAGTCAGCAGATTCAGCATCAAGTCCGTATTTTTTTGCTTTACGATACTCAAAGAACTTGAGGGCTACTTGTTCAAATAATGCGTAAGAAAGAACATCTTCTTCCTGTTCTTCATACGGTTTCACCTGTTCGCGCAGTTTCTCAAGTTCAGGCTCGAGCTTATCTGCAGGTCTGTATGTGATAGGCTTTTCATCACCGATAATTTTCTTTACGAATTCTGGAGAAATCGGCGCAGGGGTAACACCATATTCGCCGCGCACCAGTCCCTTAAATTCCTTAGATACGAGCTTATAGCGTTCGCCTGCAATGACATTGAGAACAGCCTGTGTGCCGACAATCTGTGAGGTCGGAGTAACAAGCGGCGGGAAGCCTGCATCTTCTCGAACTCTCGGAACCTCTTCAAGCACTTCGGGCAACTTTTCGCTTCTTCCTTGCTGCTTGAGCTGAGAAACAAGGTTGGAAAGCATACCACCCGGAACCTGATAAAGCAGGCAGTTTACGTCGACCTTGAGAACCTTCGGGTCAAGAAGACCAGAAGCAATATACTTTTCTCTCAAAGGTGTGAAGTACTTGCAAACTTTATCCAGTGCAGCAAGGTCAAGGCCTGTGTCGAAGTTTGTGTCCTTGAGCGTAGCGACGATGGCTTCTGTCGGCGGCTGAGAGGTTCCCATAGCCATCGGAGAAATGGCAGTATCAACGATATCCACACCTGCTTCAATCGCCTTTAAAAGCGTCATAGAAGCCAAACCGGTCGTATAATGCGTATGAAGCTGAATCGGAATTTTTACGCTCTGCTTAAGCGTGCTTACCAGCTCATATGCCGCATAAGGAGTCAGAAGACCGGACATATCCTTGATGCAAATAGAATCCGCACCCATGGATTCAAGTTCTTTGGCATACTTCGCAAAAGCCTCATTGGAATGAACCGGGCTGATGGTGTAGCTGATTGCAGCCTGAACATGACCGCCTTCTTTTTTCGTCGCATTGATTGCAGTTTTGAGGTTTCTGGCATCGTTCAGAGCGTCGAAAATACGAATGATGTCAATACCGTTGGCAATAGATTTCTGCACAAAATACTCTACCACATCGTCTGCATAGTGACGATACCCGAGAATGTTCTGTCCGCGGAACAGCATTTGTAATTTTGTGTTCTTTACCTGGTCACGGATTTTGCGAAGTCTTTCCCATGGGTCCTCATTCAGAAAGCGCATACAGGAATCGAAGGTTGCACCACCCCATGCTTCCAGAGAGTGATACCCAATTTTATCCATATCGGCAAGAATGGGCAGCATTTCTTCCGTGGTCATACGTGTAGCAATAAGAGACTGATGCGAGTCGCGAAGCACGGTCTCTGTTATTTTTATTTTAGCCATTATATAGTTCCTTTCATGTAATTAAAATACTTCACGGATGAATTATTCACTTCATCAACCGAAGTACGAGAGAAATACGCCCGCCGCAACGGCAGAACCAATAACGCCCGCAACGTTAGGCCCCATAGCGTGCATAAGCAGGAAGTTGGACGGATTTTCCTTCTGACCAACCATTTGCGCAACACGTGCTGCCATAGGAACCGCAGAAACACCTGCAGAACCAATAAGCGGATTGATTTTTCCTTTTGTAACGACATACATAATCTTTCCAAACAGAATGCCGCCTATTGTAGATACACAGAACGCGCAGAGCCCAAGAATGATAATCTTCACTGTGCTCAGTGCAAGGAAGTTGTCGGCACTTGCTGTAGCACCGACAGAGACACCGAGGAAGATTGTTATGATATTCATCAGCTCATTCTGAGCAGTTTTTGAAAGTCTGTCTGCAACACCTGATACATTGAGAAGGTTACCCAGCATAAGGAAGCCTACCAGCGGAGCTGCATCAGGAACGATGATGCAAACAAGAAGAGTTACAATTATCGGGAATACAACCTTTTCGAGCTTAGAAATCGGACGAAGAGTTGTCATGACAACTGCACGTTCTTTTTTAGTTGTGAGCAGTTTCATGAACGGGGGCTGAATAATCGGAATAAGGGCCATGTAGCTATACGCCGCAATAGCAATAGCACCAAGCAGATGAGGCGCAAGCGTTTTAGTTACGAGAATAGCGGTAGGACCGTCAGCACCACCGATAATACCGATAGAGGCAGCTTCATGCGGAGCAAATCCGAGGAAAAGTGCGCCGATAAACGCAACGAATACGCCGAGCTGAGCAGCCGCGCCAAGAAGCAGAGACTTCGGATTAGCGATAAGCGCCGAGAAGTCAGTCATCGCGCCAACGCCAAGGAAGATAAGCGAAGGATAAATACCCAGTTTTACACCGAGATAGAGAAAGTCAAGCAGACTGCCCTGTTCAACAATTTGCTGCATATCAATCGGAGAACCGTCTTCATGAATGAATAAATCCATATGATATAGGTTTGCACCCGGAAGGTTTGCAAGAAGCATGCCGAATGCGATTGGCAACAAAAGCAACGGCTCGAATTTACGAACGATTGCAAGATAAAACAGTACGCCAACTATAACATACATTATCAATGTTTTAACGAGAAGAGCCGGGTCTGCAAATAGCGTTGGCAATCCCGTTGTATTATAGAAATCAGAAAAAAATGTACCCAATTGTTTTCACTCCTGTCAATATAGATTGTAATTGGAGTAAAATCAACCTAATGTGATGATTACGTCGCCGGAGTTTACGCTTGAACCCTGGGGAGCTTCGATAGACTTAACCGTGCCTCCTTCGGATGCAAAGATTTCGTTCTCCATCTTCATGGCTTCGAGAATACACACAAGGTCGTTTGCCTTAATCGTGTCGCCAACCTTAAGATTCATCTTGAGAATGGTACCAGGCATCGGCGCTGTCACCTTAATTGAGCCCGCGGCGCCAGTGGATTTCGGTTTTGCCGGAGCCGCTGCAGGAGCGGGCTTAGCAGCGGGGGCAGTTTGGACGGGGGCTGCTGCAGGAGCGGAAACTTCACCTGCTTCTTCAACAACAACTTCATATGTAACACCGTTTACAGTAACGTTATACTTTTTCATATTGAAAATTTTCCTCCAAATAAGATTTTGTATGGTTGTGTTTATATTCAGTCTTCCTTATTTCCAGACCAACTCTTACGGCCGGATTTGCGCTTAAACGATACAACTCTGTAGGGCAGGCCGGACGAACCTTCAGCAGCACGATAAGCCTCGACTGCGGCGCATATCGCGGCAACAATCGCACCATCATCTGCTTCTTCTGTAATCTCTTCCTGCACGTCTTCAGCCTTATCTTCAGCTGCAGCCGGTTTAGGTTCTTCTTTGGATGCCTTTGCTGGTTTTCCAGGTGAGCTGAATACTCTGAATAACGATAGGCATCCCCACAGGATAATAAGTACCATGAAAACCGTACCCATACCACGAAGAAGCATTTCGCCAGAAAGAGAAATTTTTTCAGCTAACGAGAGACCTGCATCAAGATATACCGATAAATATGACATGTCTATTCCTCCCGCTTAAAGAGGCATATTTGCATGACGACGTTTGGGAGCAACTGCCGATTTTCCGGAAAGCATCATAACAGCAGACGTGAGTCTCTGGCGAATTTCAGCGGATTCAATAATGTCATCAATTTCTCCAGCACGTGCGGCAGAAACTACACTGGCAACCTCTTTATCCCACCTTGCCTCCAGATCTTCGCGTGTGGTGTCCTTCCCTATTTTGTCATTCCAGAGAAGTGCAACCGCAGACTTTGCATTCATACAGCTGATTTTCGCGGAATCTGTAGCAAATACGATATCCGCACCGATTGCCTTAGATCCGAATACGGAGAATACCGAACCATATGCTTTGCCGCTAACAAGAGTAATGAGAGGCGTCTTTGCCATAGCATATGCGCCGGCGAGCTTACCGATTTCGGCACAGAAAGGATTTTTTTCTTCTTCGCCTGATACCGCAAACCCTTCGGTATCAACCAATGTAATAACAGGAATCTGGAAGCAGTCGCAGAAGCTGATAAATTTTGCAGCTTTTCTTGCAGCAGCAGAGGTAAGTCTACCTTCCAATTCCACATGATTTGTACCGACAATACCGCATACGACGCCAGCAAGAGAAACGAGACCAACCGACACAGATTTCGCGTAGTTGTCATAAAGTTCAAGATATTTGCCGTCATCCGCGAACGATTTCACAAGGGCTGTGACATCGCTGAAATCCGCTTCAATAAGACGGTTAATTTCATCATTTGTGAGAACCTCGGCACCGCCCTCTTCATTGTTGGAAGGAAGATAGGACAGAATGGTGCGAGCCGCAGCCAGAGCTTCCACGTCTGTTTTCACAGTATATGCTGCGATTCCAGCTTCCACAGAGTCTTTCACTGTGCCACCGCCAACAATAAAGGGGGGATTTACGCTGATTTTTGAGCCCTCCACTGCCACAACAAAGTCAAACATGGAGGCAATAACCGCAGCTGCGCCCTGGACAACGCCTGCACATACGGCAATCTGAGGAATAATACCAGACGCCTGCGAAACGGCTTTCATTATCATACCATATCCAGCAAGAGCACGTACGCCTTCAGGCAAATATGCGCCAGCGCTGTCAAATATACCAACGATTGGGCAACCATTATCAACAGCGAGTTTATAAACAGAGCAAATCTTTTTTGCCGCCGCTTCGCTGACCGAGCCCTTTGTTCTTGTAATATCTTGCACAAAAGCGTAAACCAAACAGCCATTGACAGAACCATAGCCGCAAATCACACTTTCGAATTCATCCGGTGCACTTCCATCAAATTCACCCATGCGCCTTGATGTGAACGCTGCCGTTTCTGTGAATGTACCTTCGTCGAAAAGTCCGGTGATACGTTCTCTTGCGCTGAGTCCGCCATTCTTCGCGGATGCGGTGTCAGTTTTCAAAAGAAGCTCACGGAGCTCGCCGGCAGTCGTGGGACACTCGTTTACCGCGGCATTTTTTGTTTTATCCATATATCCTCCGTATAGAATTGAAATAAAATTACATTAACACAAGGCAGAATTCCACCAAATATCAATACTACATTTAGAGAAATACCATTCTACCCCATTATAATAATAATAACTCTGTTTTCGTGCAATATCAAGCGATTTTTAAAATATTAATAAAAAATTCATAATTGAAAGTTTCTTTAACAACACGAATCATATATACTAAATATGATTTTTGATTCGAGGTAACGCCAATGCTTATAGACTTTCATACACATGCCTTTCCTGACAAACTCGCCCCGCGCGCAATTGGAACGCTTGCCGCCAAAGTAAGAATGAGGCCTGAAACAAACGGCAGTGTTACGGAGCTGCTTTCTCATATGGAACAATGCGGAGTTGACCGTTCTGTGGTGTGCAACATCGCCACGAATCCAAAACAGATGACTAATGTAAACAATTTTGCCATCGAAACGCTAAAATCGCACGGTGACCGGTTGACTCCTCTCGGCAGCATTAATCCAGCAGCAGACCAAAAGCAGGACGAAATACAGCGGATTCACAATGCGGGAATTATTGGCATCAAGCTGCATCCGGATTACATGGGATACCGTATTGATGACAAAATTTACGATGAGATTTTTGATACTGCACTAGCATTTAATATGTTTATCATCATACATGCCGGATTTGATGTATATTCTCCCGGAAAGGTCTGGGCTCCTCCGGAAGCCATTCTACGCCGTATTTCGCGTAATCCAAAAACGACATTAATCTGCGCCCACTTTGGTGGAAATATGATGTGGGATGAGGTCGAAGAAAAACTGCTCGGCAAAAATATTTATATCGACACTTCAATGGGAGCATCTGAAGGGCTAAGCCCCAAACAAGCATCAAGAATGCTCAACAAGCACGATAGCGATAAAATATTATTTGGAACCGACTGTCCATGGGGGAATGAAAAAACGACATTTGACTATGTCGACTCACTTGACATTTCGTCAGCAACCAAGGAAAAAATCTACAGCAAGAATGCTGCAGCCTTGCTGCGTCCCTAATGCGTTTATAAATAAAAAAACGCCAGCTGAATTTTATCAGCTGGCGTTTGTGTTGTGGTATGTGTTTAGTGTATTAGCCGTTCGGATTTTCATCCGGTGCGGACTTTGCAGCGGCTCCGCCGAACGCACTGATATCATCCGATATCTCATCGGTGTATCCATCGGTAAAGTCGTTATTTTTTGAAAAGTCAAAATCGCTTTTTCCGCTTAATCCGTCTTTCTGCATCATCTTTTCGAGAACACTTATATCGCTCGAAATGTCAATCGACTCATTTTTGAACAGCTGGTCTACCTGCTGTTCAAAGCCCACCACGAGCAAATCGAGAATACTCTCAATTTTTTCTTTTGACGTTTTCATGTTCTCCCCCGCGACGCCGACGCGCTCAATACGACTGTACGATTCGAGCAGCTTCAAAGTAGTCGGGAGATAATAATTCATGAAAGTGCGAATCTGCGGCATGGCTTCGGGGTGGTCCGTGACGTAATCGAAAATATTTTTTGTGTGTTCTTCGATACGATAAATCCTGTCCGAGACCTGCTCATCCGCAATTTCATCGTTAAGACGGCGAATCTCTCTGATAATTTTTGAAAAATCATTCTCGTTCTCTGTCTGTTTTTCAGCAGACTCAGCAGGTGCTGCCTCCTTGTCAGACTGGGGCTGATTTTTCTTTTCTTTTTTGTTTTCCTTTTTCAGAACGTCGCCGTAAACCTTTCTGAAATCAAACTGTTCCGGCTCGTCCGGTTCAGAGTAAGGAGAACGCATGAAATTATTGGTTCCGAGATCGATATACGCATACTCGCCAAATTCGCCGTTGTCAATCATCTTTTGAACGTCTTTTCGGATGCTCTTCAGATTCTCGTTGGAAGCCGTAGCAAGCTTTGTCAAGTTAATACTTTCACGATTTCCAATTATCGCGCGTATTCTTCCCCTTCTGCTGTCACGATTTCCTAAGAACTTTGAAATGATATAGGATACACCCGAAATTGTAAATACCGGAAAAGCGGAAGACAAAACATTGCGCAGAAATTCAAAGAATGTTCCGCTATCACTGGCAGATGCACAAACACATAATAATCCTACAATAAAGGTGAGTACTGCAAGAACACGCGAGAACTTAGTTCCGCCGGATACATTCTGCCCCTTAGATTTTTTGCTATTGCGCTTATCATTCCGATTCTCGACTCGTTCAAAAGAATCGTTTACCTCCGCACGGACATTGCCTTTATTAGCAGTCTTGTTGACGGGAATGGATATGCTGCGGAGTATTGCCAATACAATGCCTACGGGCCAACAGAATATGAACGCTAAAAATATAATAGGCACAGGAATATCAAAGTTTATATTGTTGTTTATATTATCTTTATTATTTTTGTTAGCCAATTGACCGCAGCCTTCCCCTCAATATGAGTTCAATATCAATGTTTTCCTCGTGTAATTTATCTTGCTTTAGTCAAGGGTGTGGAGATAATCAATGCAGCGTTCCACTTCTTCTTTTCCTGTGGGGTCAAGTCCTTCACTTTCCACTACGATACCAAATCCGTATTCGATCGCCTTTGCACGCACCGCTGCAACAGGAGCGGCGCCGCGTCCAAGAGAACAACCCTCACCATTCGGGGAACCATCCTTAAGATGGATGAGTTTGATTCTATCTTTCAGTCTTTCCATTGTGGCAATTGGATCGAGCTTTGCAACGTATGCCCAATATGTATCCAGTTCAAAGAAGACGTCGCAGCGTTCTTCAAGCTCTTTATGAATCTGATAGCCTTCGGGCATATCAACGAATTCGTGAGAATGATTGTGATAGCCAAGTTCAATTCCCTCCGCACGGAGCTTGGGTGCGATTTCGTTGCACTGTGCAATAAAGGTATCAAGCTTTTCACGCGTGCTGAGGTCGTGTCCAGGAATGATATAGTTTTTGTTGCCAATTGTCTGATGATACTTTACAGTAGCATTAAAGTTATTCAGCAAATCTCCGAGACCGCTGTGTGTGCCAATACATGTAAGATTGTAGCGGATGAGCATGTCACGTACATCTTCCGCAGAATGTCCGAAAAATCCTGCAAATTCAACTGTCTTGTAGCCCATCTGAGCAACTGCTGCCAATGCGCCTTCGAGGTCACGGTCTGTGATATCGCGAAGGCTGTACATCTGAATACCGTAATTCATGTTTTTGTACCTTTCTTGAAATAAAAAGATTTATGAATCAGTTTTAGCCAGTATTCTTATTATAAACAAAATTACACAGGATTTCAATATCTTTTTATTAAAAAAACTTAAAGGTTCATTAAATTCTGGAATACAAATATGCGTTTCCTCGTTTTCCAGTCCGTTCAAGCAGACCGCGCTCCATAAAAACATGAATGATTCCACTAGTGATGCTGGAATTGATATGAGCCGCTTTTGAAAAGTCCGATAAAGTAAAATCTTTTTCACAAGAATCCGGGATATATTTGATATAATCTTCATTCGTAGAAAACTCTTCTATGCTGAAAATATCTGTCGGGATACGCTCATATCGGTTAGAGCCTTTCTTTTTATCTTTGCTCCACCCGTCGAGCATCCGATATTCATCAATTTCCAATAGCGGTGCGAGAATAGTCAAATTCTCATTTTTTACATATGGCAAAATTCTCACCATTTCAAATAGCACATTATAGACATTTGCCTTTTTGGGAGAGCGTTTCCGTGACGATATGCTTCCATCTTCTGGATTTATCCATGATATATATTTTACATATGCCAAAGGATATACCAGTCTGACTTGATATTCCGGAAGATAGGCTGACAGCTTAGGCTTTAGTCCTGAAAATCCAGATGTTTCTATTTCTGTTATGATTCCATCCCGCCTTATATCAGCTATATAGCCATTGGTAGGTATTTCATGATAAGATTCATCTTCTTCAAAGTATTTTTTCAGCATAATATGAAGTTTTTTTTCCTTATATGTGCCTATATTGTACCTTTGGTGATCGCCTAAAGTTATGTCATACACTATTTTGTAAAAAAGAGCTTTATTTACGTCCATATTAATCAGATATCAACATTATTTTGCCTTTAGCCATTCGACTAATTCATCAATTTCAGCGTTACTGAAATTTTTGTCCTTATACAGAGAATCGAGCAGCTTTACAAATGAGCCTCCATGGTACTTTTCTACAAACCGCTCTGTGACTCTGCTTAAATACATTTCACGGTCAGCGACAGGCGTATAAAATCGTTCTTTACCTTTTTTCTGTGAGCTTATGAATCCACGTCCTTCCAGTCTCACGAGAAAGCAAATAAGTGTGGGGGCTTTCCAGCCCTTTTTGTTTCCTATCGCTTTCATCAAATATCCAGTGTTCACAGGAGGTTCGCTCTCCCATATTGCCTGCATCACTTCAAACTCTGCTTCCGGCAGCTTTATTCCATAATCTACATTTGCATAATTTTCTGATTTTTGTTTTTGCTCCATAAGTATAAATTCATCCTTTTTTATTTATGAATCAACTTCAACCTGTTTTTTATCTTGATATATTATACGTCCGCCTAAGTTATTTGTCAATAGCGTTTTTCCTCAAATTATACATTGTTATACGTCATATCGGTGTTTTTTTTAACAAGATTGTATTTACATTAATATTTTTTATATTGACATTTACAAAAATATTGTATATAATATAATTATTATGAGGAATATCTTCTTCAACTGCTGTACAATTTGTAAATAATTTTCATTTTTTTCGTAACTTCATTCTTTTCCTATACACACCACGAACGAGAGGACTGCGGTATATGAACAACATCAGTTTAAAAAGCATTAAATGCGAAAGTATAAAGTCGATATTTGCATCAATTGCGGATTCGGAAAAGATTAGCCGTGCGGAAATATCGTCAAAGACTGACTTAAGCTTAGTTACAGTGGGAAAAGTTGCTGATGCGCTTCTTGATATGAATATTGTGTGTCAGGTAAAGGAAATTAAACCCCAGGCAGGCCGACGTGCGGGACTGCTGGGGGTAAATCCAAATAAATTTGCGTTGATTTTGGACATTACTTCATACGAATTTCGTGCATCTGTTCTGGATTTAAGACTTCATTTAGTTGAAAAATTTTCGTATGCATATAGAATGGATTGTATATATGACGACAACCTGAATTATTTTTTTAATGATGCCGCTGCATATGTAAGTCGAAAATATAATTTTGATGACTGTTTCGGCGTTGGAGTATCTGTCCCTGGGCCATACAATGAAACAACGGGATACGTGAATACGGGACGTGTACCGGAGCTGTGCGGAATAGATTTAAACGAGATTCTAAAAAAATATTTCAAAAATGTCCCCCTTCTTATAGATTCGCATATCAATGCTGCTGCCAAGTCCAATGTGCTTCATATTGACGGATATGAAGAAAAAAATATTGTTTATTGGTACATCGGAACGGGTAACGTGTGCGGAGCATTTATGGTAAATGGTGAAATTATTTTAGGCAGAGGCCGTCATGCGTGTGATTTCGGAAAAATGCCAGATAAAACTGGGTTAACTCTTGAGGAACGAATCGACACATGCAGAAAACCTGAAGATTTTGCAATTGTACTATCACAACCCATGCACAATGTTATCAAAATCCTCAGTCCCCACACAATCATAATCGAATTTGATGTTCCTTATAATTATGATGACATTCTTCCCTTATTGAAATCACGTATGATGCTAGAGTATCATTACAGTACTGTTGAATTTCCGGAATTCTACAAAGCATGCTGCAAATTTCGCAATTCACATCGCGGGCTTACCATGGGGCTTCGGGATATGTGGATTGACAAGCTCGTATTTGGAAACAATTAAAATTAATTATAATTGGAGTTTTAGCGTATGAAAAAATACCCTTTTCTTATTCGTCCCGTCTCTAAAGAAATACTTTGGGGTGGAAATAGACTAAAAACAGAATATGGGAAAGCTGCTCCCTTTGAAAAAATTGCCGAATCTTGGGAGCTGACAGTTAGAAAAGACGGTATGAGCGTTATTTCAAACGGCGAATATACTGGGATGACGCTTGAACAATACATAAGTTTTGATAAAAACGATATTTTAGGCATAAACTGCATGAAATATGACCGGTTCCCATTACTTATCAAATTTATTGATGCTGCTGATAATTTATCAGTTCAAGTTCATCCGGGCAACGAATATGCTCTTTCCCACGAGGGTGAGTTTGGAAAGACAGAAATGTGGTATATAGTAGATGCCGAACCGGGCGCAAAGTTGGTATATGGTTTGGCTGAAGGATGTACAATCGATGAATTTGCACATGCAATTGCAGACGGAACGGTAGAGGACAAGCTCAACTACGTCGAAGTACATCGCGGTGAGGTATACTTTATCCCATCAGGTCAGGTTCATGCTATAGGTGCTGGAATCCTAATCGCTGAAATCCAGCAAAATTCCAACATCACATACAGAGTATATGACTACAACCGCAGACAAAGCGATGGAAGTCTGAGACAGCTTCACACAGACAAAGCACTTGACGTTATCCAAATCAGAGAGAAAGCTGAAATCGAAAGTTTGCGCTTGACAGAAGAAGCAGTATTGGAAAACTGCGAGATTCTCTGCTCATGTGAATATTTCACCTCAGGGAAATACACCACTTCAAAAGATAATGTGGCAGTACTGCACATTGACGACCGTAGTTTTATGTCCATTCTAATACTTGAATCGGATGACGGTCATTTAGAAATGGGCGATGCTGTTGAAACACTACATCGTGGCGACAGCTATTTCATCCCTGCAGGCACCGCAGAAATAAAAATATCCGGAAACACAGAAGTAATTGTAACTGTGATTAACTGAATCTAACACAACAAAAATCCTTTGTTGTACAGCAATGGCAGTGACAAAACGAACCTCTTGTCGTAGAAAAAATATCTACAGCAGGAGGTTTTATCATGTCTAGAAAATATGCAAAAGTAGAGGCGCTTGCAGAGGAAGTATTCCGAAAATAAAAGTAAATGCTGTTATCCCGCGCCCTTTCTGCATAACACTTGACACTCCTTGACGGTTATGCTATAATCCAAAAAAATCTGCAAAATCTTTACTGTATAGAAAAGGATTATATTCTTAAACAACATATGTGCTGTACTTCAATGCGGCAGCAGACGCTCGGAAGCGAAACATCACCCTTGAAAAGCTCCACCAGCGGGGGGCTGAACGGTATCATCGTGGAGGCTTGTTCGCACCTTGCGGAAATCTTCTACCGTTTCGGCAGACCGGAATACGGCGCACACTAGTTTCGCTACTTCACTTCGCCTGAGCTGAAACGCCGTGAATATCCGGAAGTGTCGTATGCCTGTATCGGCGCATATGTGTTTGGAATGATGGGCGTAACGTATGACTGTGTCACGAAGACAAGACAATCAAAGCGAAGCCAAAGTTGCCCGAAGGCGTCACGTCGGCGTCACTCAGCGGTCTGCCAGTGCTTGGCAAACTTGCAAACATTACCGTGGAGAACGGGAATGTGAGCATTGTTTATTCGGAAAATGAATAGACAATGATAGGAACTACGTTCAGCGGCAGGAACGTTTTTGCTGCATATTGCAAATTGAAACTATATATGATATAATAATATGAATATTATGCATAATACGAGGAGAATTAAAATGCATAAAGAATTTATAATGGGCAATTCGGCAATTGCCCGCGGAGCTGCCGCGGCAGGTTTAAATCTTGTTTCGGGTTATCCGGGAACCCCCTCGACCGAGGTTCTTGAAACTGCCGCAAAAGAAAACAACGGCAGTCTATATGTGGAATGGTCTGTCAATGAAAAAGCTGCACTTGAGCTTGCAGCAGGAGCGGCTTACTGTGGAGCTAGGTCTATGGTTACAATGAAGCAGGTGGGCCTAAACGTAGCCTCAGATCCGCTGATGAGCCTTGCTTGTATCGGCGTAAAGGGAGGCATGGTTATTATGGTTGCCGATGACCCTGGGCCGATTTCTTCCCAGACAGAACAGGACACGCGCCGTTTTGCGGAGTTTTCCAAACTGCCCTGTTTCGACCCTTCAACGGTTCAGGAAGCATATGATATGATTCAGGACGCCTTTGCATACTCTGAAAAATATGGCACTCCCGTTCTCTTCCGACCGACAACTCGTGTTTGTCACGGATATGCGTCAATCGACGTAAAGGACCCAGATGAATATAAAATCAACAAGCCCGAAGGCTTTGTTAAAGACTCATCCAGATGGGTCATCTTCCCGAAGCTTTCCTATCAAAATCACTTGAAAATTGAGGCGCGCAATCGGGAGCTTTCGGATGTTTTCTCAGAATATGACCGCAACTGCGTTTATCCTGCCACCGAAATCGGATGCCGAAAGGGTATCGCATCTCACGGCATCAGTTTTACATATACAATGGAAGCTTTGAAAGGCAGAAATGCACCAAGCATCTTTAAGGTTTCAACGCCCTTTCCGTTTCCTGAAAAAGCAGCGCTTGAATTTCTTAACGGTCTTGACGAAGTACTTTGTATTGAGGAACTTGACCCTGTTATTGAGCGTGAGCTTACCTATATCTGCGGCAAGCATCATCTGCCTGTAAAAATTCGTGGAAAACTAACTGGCGACATTATACAGGCAGGTGAAAATACTTGTGACAGTACTGCTGAGAATATTGCCAAATTTATGAATTGGGATATGCCTGAGACAGATTTTGATAAAACGCCGCCAGCGCTTCCTGTGAGACCTCCCGTTCTTTGTGCAGGCTGTCCTCACAGGGCTTCTTTCTATGCGGTAAAGGAAGCCCTGAAAGGCAAAAAGAGCGTATTTTGCGGCGATATCGGCTGCTATACGTTGGGAAACGCAATGCCGCTGGATATGGTGGATACCTGTCTCTGTATGGGCGCAGGAGTCAATATTACTCAGGGAATCGGCAAAATCGAGCCTGATACAACGTGCTTTGCCTTTGTTGGAGATTCGACATTTTTCGCCTCGGCAATTACAGGAGCTGTCAATGCCGTGTACAATCAAGCTGACATGACACTTATTATTCTCGATAATTCCACAACTGCCATGACAGGCCACCAGCCCCATCCTGGAACAGGTCGGACGATGATGGGTGAAATTGTAGAAAAGATCAGCATCGAAGCTGTCCTTAGAGGAGTCGGTGTCAAAACTATCGAGACGGTCAATCCCCTTGATTTGGCAGAATCTGTTGCATGCGTTAAACGAATTTCAGCGCAGAAGGGCGTTAAAGCGATTATTTTCAAGTATCCCTGCGCAGCTCTTATTAAGCCGAATGCGCCAATAAAAATAGATTCTGACAAATGCATACAATGCAAAAAATGCGTACGTCAGCTTGGCTGTCCCGGAATTATTATTTCCGATGGAAAGGTCTGCATCGACAAGTCACTCTGCACGGGCTGCGGATTATGTGCCCAAGTTTGTCCTACGAATGCAATGGGAGGTGGATGCCATGAATAAGAATATTCTTCTCTGCGGGGTCGGCGGTCAGGGGATAGTTCTCACCTCCAAACTTATAGCAACTGCGGCAATGGAAAAGAATATCCCTGTCATGAGCGCCGAAACAATCGGAATGGCACAGAAGGGCGGATGCGTATTCAGCTTTCTGCGTATGGGCGATGCGCTTTATTGTCCGATGTTTCCCCAAAAATCTGCCGATATGATTATCGGCTTCGAGCCTGCAGAAGCTGTGAGAATGCTTCCCTATCTTAAGGATGGCGGCTGCGTTATCGTCAACTCCCACCCTGTTATGCCTGTAACCGCCATTCTCGGAAATTCGTCGTATGACGGTACGGAAATGATTAATTATCTTAGGGCAAATGTGAGAGATATCATTATTATTGACGGCGAAAAAGCATGCTCTGATATCGGCTCTCCAAAAGTTCTGAACATGATTATGTTAGGTGCGGCTTTACGAAGCGGTCTTCTTCCGCTTTCCACCGACGATGTTCGTTCGGCTATGATAAAAACTGTGAAGCCGCAGTTCCATGAGCTTAACAGTGCTGCATTGCAGTATGAATTCAATAAATAAAAAGAGAGATTGCTATGAAAATTACAAAAAAACAGCTTGAGCTTGTAAACGGCAGAATTAAGGCACTGATTGCTTCCAATAGCTTCTATGGAAAAAAGCTTGAGAAAGCCGGAGTATCCGAAGTTTATTCGGCAGAGGAGTTTATAAAGCTCCCATTTTCAGAAAAAAAGGATTTGCGCGACGCATATCCGCTCGGACTTATGGCAGTTTCTGAAAAAGATGTTGTACGTATTCACTCATCCTCTGGAACAACTGGAACTCCCGTAATTATTCCCTACACTGCCAAGGACGTGGACGACTGGGCGATTATGTTCAAGCGTTGCTATGAAATGGCAGGAATTACGCCTATGGATAGAATTCATATAACTCCCGGCTATGGACTGTGGACTGCGGGTATCGGTTTTCAGAACGGCGCCGAAAAGCTCGGAGCTATGGTAATTCCTATGGGCCCCGGAAATACCGACAAGCAGCTTGAGATGATGCAGGATCTGAAAAGCACCGTGCTCTGCTCGACCTCTTCCTATGCGCTTCTTCTTGCGGAGGAAATCCAGAAGCGCGGTATAAAGGATAAAATCTTTTTGAAAAAAGGAGTTATTGGTTCGGAGCGTTGGGGACAGAAAATGCGCGACCGTATTTCCACGGAACTCGGAATTGAACTGTATGATATATACGGACTGACAGAAATCTATGGTCCCGGAATTGGAATAAGCTGCCAACACGAATGTGGCATGCACTACTGGGACGACTATATTTATCTTGAAATCATCGATCCAGTTACGGGAGAAAACCTCCCTGACGGGGAAATCGGGGAAATTGTCATTACAACTCTCGTTAAGGAAGGCGCACCGCTGATTCGCTACCGCACGCATGACCTTTCAAGAATAATTCCGGGCGATTGTCCTTGCGGAAGCAAATTCCCGAGAATCGATATCATTATGGGCAGAACAGATGATATGATGAAAATCAAGGGAGTAAACGTTTTCCCGAGTCAGATTGAAGAATTGCTGAACGAATTCCCTGAAATTTCAAGTGAGTATCAGATTCGTATTTCCCACCTTAACGGCAAGGATACAATGCGTATTTACGTTGAGTCCAACGGCACTGTAGATTTTGCAAATTTGAGCCAACGCATTGCTGAGAGAGTCAAGAGCCGCATTGGTTTCACTCCGATTGTAAAGGTGGTTGAAATCGGAGTGCTCCCAAGAAGCACCAAAAAAACCGCACGCGTTATCGACGAGCGCTATGAATGATAATTTTTTCTCTGAGGATGCAGTAAAAACATGAACCTCTAAGCAAATACCGCCTTCTCACTTTAAGCATATACCGGCCCAAAATAAAAAGTAGAAAACTGACATCGGACTTCTTTCGGTGTCAGTTTTGTTTTAACCTGAATCCGATGGCATGTGAATACACTCTATTTTGAGAACCGTAAATTCTTACATCATTTATTAATAATATATTGACATCCTTGTTTTTATTTGCTATAATGCAAGTTGTAAAATATTTTTAATTTCATAACGTAAGTTTGATGGAAAGTGAAAATGTTGGGGAAAGAGTCAAACATAAATTCTACTTATATCAAACTCGCATTCCTTAAGAGGAGGATATTTATATGACTTTGAAAAAGGTACTGGTACTTCTGCTTGCTCTGCAGATGCTTCTTATTAGTACAGTATCCTGTTCCGAAACGTCCGATAACAAATCCGAAACCACAGTACAGTCTGTCACATCCACAAATCAAACCGACTCTGCCGAATCAGATGAAGAGCTTTCCGACATCGAAAAAAGAGCGCTGATTTCTGATGACCTTCCCGAAAGGAGCTTCGACGGTCAATCATTCCGGATACTGACCATAGACAGCTTGGAATATCAGTTTGTTTCCGAAGAAATGACCGGAGAAGCGACAAATGACGCGATATACAACCGAAATCTGGGAATCGAAGAACGGTTCGATGTCAAGATCGAATCCGTCATTGACTCCGCGCCTTATGATTCCATCGACAAGTATGTAACCTCTGGTACGAACGTGTGCGAGATTGTCAGCCACGAAGAGTATAAAGCTTATGTTCCCATTTCCAAGGGAGACTACCTTAATTGGAACACCATTCCCTATATCAATCAGGATCAGCCCTGGTGGAACAAGGCCTCAAACGACAACTCTACCATCAACGGCAAGCTGTACTGCATTGTAGGCGACCTTTCCATTACCTCTATGCTGTACACATACGCCATGTTCTTCAACATGGACCTGATGGAACAATACGGTTACTCGTCCAATGACCTTTACAACATTGTATTTGAAGGCGAATGGACACTGGATAAGCTGAGCGAAATTGCCTCTTCCATATACCAAGACAACAATGGTGACGGCATTGAAAACGAAGGCGACACCTTCGGCTACGCATACTGGAACTACCATGGCACAGATGTATGGGTAACCGCAATAGGCGAACATATCACCTCAATGGAAGACGACCAGTTCACCATTACACTTGGCAGTGAAAAGGTATACAGCGCACTTGAAAAGCTGACCACTCTGATTTATAGCACCACCGGCGCCAAGAAGTATACCAATGAAAATCTGGGTCGCTCTGAGTTTAACAGCGGACACATCGGCATCATGCCCACCTTATTCGACGATTGTTTCTCCACTTTGCGTGATATAGAATATGCATACGGCATTCTGCCCTACCCCAAGTATGATACAACGCAGACCAACTACTACACCAACTCCATGGACCAGCACAGTGTATTCGGCGTGCCCAAAACGTTGCTGCCAGATGATTATGAATTTGTTGGTATCATAATGGAAGCACTCAATGCAGAATCCTACAAGACGGTATATCCCGCATTCTACGATACCGCTTTGAAGAACAAATACTCCGAAGACGCAACCACCGCACAGATGATCGATTTGATTATGGAGGGGCGTGTATTTGAGTTCACCTTCCAATTCGGTGAGTACCTCTCCAACCTGCCGTATATATTCCGCTACCAGCTTTACGACAATTCCACAGACCTTGCCTCCACGCTCCAGAAGAACACAAAGGCACTGAACAAAAAGCTGGAACTGCTGTACTCCTTCTACGCCGATTAATCAGCCATCTAAACTAATAGAATACATCATTTGATTTTTACGACTCCTTTCTGCTGTTTACATTCATAGAAACAATAAAAAATCCTCCGTTGTACGGCAATACGTGCAATCAACGGAGGATATTTTTTATATGAGTTTAAATTCGAGAGATACTTTTCCAAAAAGCGACTCTCATTGAGACTCATAACGAGTCTCATCACCCCACTGCAAAAATTTTAAACAAGTATGAAATTATTTTTTCAACGGGCGATCGAAGGCAGGATTATATCCATAGAAGTTTTGGGAATCCATATTATCCTGTGCAATTCTTAAAGCTTCACCAAATCTTTGATAGTGCACTATTTCGCGTTCCCGTAAGAATTTAAGGGGCTCGCATACATCGCGGTCATCAATAAGACGCAGCAAATTGTCATAAGTCACGCGTGCTTTCTGTTCTGCTGATAGGTCCTCATGCAGGTCTGCGAATACATCACCTTTCACGCCGATATACTTTACGTCAAATGGTATCCCCGACGCCGCTTGCGGGTACACACCTGCAGTATGGTCAACAAAATAGGTGTCGTAACCAGCTTTCACAATATCTTCCATACTCATCGAGCGTGTAAGCTGATATACCATTGCACCAATCATCTCTAAATGTGCCAATTCTTCTGTTCCCACATCGGTTAATATACCGGATACTTCACGATATGGCATGCTGAAGCGTTGATTTAGATATCTCAGTGATGCCCCTAACTCACCATCCGGTCCACCAAGTTGCGATACAATTATTTTGGCAATTGCGGGATTTGGGTTTTTTATTTTTATCGGATACTGGAGTTTCCGTTCATAAATCCACATATATCAATATTCCTTTCGTTTGCATATGAATCAAACTTCCCACGGCCATGGGTCTTTTACCCAGCGCCAACTGTTACAGGAAGTTTCACCGTAGATTGTTACAGGTCCATACTTCTCTTCATACATACGTACCGCTTCCAACAGCTTTTCACGGTATTTTGCATAATGACGAAGAGCCGCGCGGCAATCCGGATGAGTATCAAGATACAGCACGGTTTCATATAAAACGAAGGAGTAGGTTTCAATCATCTTTTGAAGTTTTCTTTGTTCATTCATATTTATATTAGACTCCTTTTTTTACCGCTTATCACCGCATTTTCCACCTTCATCATCACATGCTGAGTGATACCAAGGCAAGTCAAGTTTCTCAAATAAAGTCCCGCGTCTCAGTGCTTCTTCATCATCCATTATGCCCTCCCACTCCTGTTCTGGGACATATGCCATAGCAAGAGGAAAGCCGCACATTCTCGGGTGATTAATGCAAGATTCATTGCATGAATCCGATCGGCTGCTTGTATCACCGCATTCTGTGTGATTGTGCTCACAATGTGATTCGGAACTTTCCTCATCTCCACACGAAGTACGCCTTGCTTCACGGCTTTCCATGTTTCTATTTCTCCGCGTGGAACTATTATTTCTGCATCCACAACCGCCAGTTCTCTCTTCACCGCTACGTCTGCCCTCACGGTTTTCGGCTCTCTCTGTACCGTTGTTCTGTCTTCTGCCGTTTTGTCTCCGCCCACAGTTTCCATACATTGCTGCTACAGGTTCATTTTCTCTTAAAAGCCGCAACAGCATTTCGTCATCAATCCTATCGCGCGGAGTATTCATATTTTTTCTGCAATCCATAATATTAAAAATATTCCTCCAATTCAGGTACTTTGGACGAGGTTTGATAATTCCTCAATGGAAGTATATGTAGAAAATGTTTCATACGACACAAAATTATATATTAGCTCAAATTCGCCTATTGAAATCATTCGCCAAATATGTTATACTTTTTTCTGATACTTCTTTAAAACTACCATAATAATCTTACAACGGAGTAAAATCATGCAGGTTGAAATCTATACCGATGGGTCCTGTTTAAGAAACCCTGGTCCCGGAGGATGGGGTGCCATCCTCGTATATGGTGCCCGTGAAAAAGAAATGTCCGGTGGTGAACCGGACACTACAAACAATCGTATGGAGCTTACAGCAGCGATTATGGCTTTGTCAGCCCTTAACCGACCTTGTGAAGTAAAGATGACAACTGATTCAAAATATCTCTGCGACGGTATGCAAAAAGGTTGGGCTGCATCGTGGAAAAAGCATGGCTGGAAAAAGGCAGACAAAACCCCCGCATTGAACCCAGACTTATGGGAACAGCTGCTTACATTATGTGCAGTACATAATGTGACATTCATATGGGTCAAAGGACATGCTGGGCATCCGTACAACGAAAGATGTGATAAGATGGCGCAAGCACGCGCGCGTGAATTGGATACATAATGTTATGAATGATTTCCTCATTAATATAAAAATCGGCAACATCCTTATATGGTATTTCATCGTCCTTTCTGTGACAGCAATTATTGTTACCATAACAGATAAGTTTAAAGCGCGAAACGGTTTATGGAGAATTCCAGAAAAAACGCTTATGCTGATAGCAGCGCTTGGAGGCGCTCCCGCTATGCTCGTCACGATGCTGATTATACGACACAAGACCAAGCACATCAAGTTCATGATAGGAATTCCAATTATAATTCTATTTCAAATCATCATTCTATTATGGTGTAATTCCCATTTTGGCTTATTTTAACACCCCACGACGCTGGTTCGCGTATCATATTTACCGACCCCAAATACTCTACAAATTCGTCGGTCATATACTCATATGCCGCATCACTTACAATTACAGCTTTTGGCTCATTTTCAAATGACAAGCCAAAAGTTTTTTTGTATACCGGACTATGATGCCCAAAGATAAGAAAATCTGACTTTTCTGCATCATCCGTTATTTCTTCATACGACTGATTGAATGAGCACGATAATATCGATGCTATGTTATCATAAGCTTCTACCGAAACAGCAGTTATCGGATGAGTGGAGCGTGATATGTATTGCCGCGGATGCATCACAATTTCGGTATCACCAAAAGAAAACGTCCCACCAGCCTCAATAGTATAAACTTCAATATTGTTTGACGTCGCTGTCTTCACAAGCGCTTCATACAATGACTCTTCCCTCTCATCAATGGGTTCAGGCAAAGCAATACTTCTTAAAATTTCTTGTTCGAGCAATCTGGCGAGATACTGCGTGTGTTTGCTGTGATAGTGCGTCAGGAGCAAGGTTTCAATTTCGCATGAGTGCATCTCTGCCGCAGTGTTAGTCAGTTCATACAGAAATCCAAACGAGGCATCCGATATATCGCACAGCAATATTTTGCCTTCCGACTTCAATACAAATCCATCGTTCTTTGATTTTGTGACATAAGATAAGTACACATTGGAGCAATCAACAATGTGGATAACGCCAATAACAGCAAAAAACGCACATAAGGTTGCAGCTATCAAGCACATCAGCTTTTTTACATGCTTCTGTAAAACAAACGGAATCATGACAATCATAATGGTCAGGGGAATCAGAAAAAACACAGTAAACTGATAGTTCACCGGAATCATGATGTTTTTCATTTCTGACATAGATTCTGTAAAACCGAGCATAACTGCGCAATATTGATTGATGCAAACCCCAAGAGGATAGACAAAAAAGCCAAAAGGGTACAAAAACAGATACAATCCCGTCAGATACATGAGAAGTGTTATCATAGGAATAAACAACAAGTTTGACGGAATAGACATTACAGAGATTTCGCCAAAATACAGCCATATCAGTGGGAGCATCGTAATATTTACAACAGTGGTAATTCCGATAACACTTATCGCATTTTCTAAGAGCCTCGTCAGAACATGTCTGCCGCGTGGCTTTGGGGACTTCGGAGTGTTTTTTCGTTTTTCTTTTTTGTGCTTATAGAATAAGGTCCTGAGTGAATTATACAACAGACAGCTATACGCAGCAGTGAAGGAAAGTTGTAAACTGCAGTCATACACAGCATATGGATTGAAAAACACGATGGCAGAACCTGCAAAGGCAAGAGAATGAAGATAGTTCACTTTTCTATCCGCCAGTACCGCAATCTGTGCAATTAAGTACATGATGCCAGTACGAAGTACCGACGCAGAAAATCCTGTAAGTGCCATAAAGAACAGAATAATGAAAATGCTCGCCACCGCTCTGATGCGGCGATTAACACGAAGCCTTATCATGCTTCTCTCTGCAAACATAAGCACCACAGAAAAATGGGTTCCGCTGACTACAAGCAGGTGAGAGATACCAAGACGCCGAAAATCACGGGTGGTTTGGTCCGACAAATATTCTCTGTTCCCCAGCAAAACCGCTGCAGCAGTCCCTCCGTATTCATGCTTGGTATGAGCGAGGATTACGGAGGTAAACTTTTTATTCAGCTTATTAAAGAATCCGCTGATTGAAAAAATATTTTCGTATCCGGTAACTTCTAAAGATTCATCTTCTGCTGTGAGTTTTATGTGCTTAGGCAAGTAATACACTTCAGCATTAAAACTGCTCGACGAGGACGCAGACAATGCGGAATACAGGATTTCCCCTTCAAGGATAGCACCATCTTCAAGAGCCACTTGCTCAGTTGTAAGTAAAAGCTTTGTCCCGTTTGGTATCAGATCAGAGTATATGATTTTTGCCGTATACCTTGCAATGTATGGTAAACTATAGTCACAGTCTTCAATACGCAATTTTACATAGTCATACCGGCCGGAGTATTCGTCGAATTTCGCGTAAAATAGGTCAAGTACAACAAAGGAACACACTCCCGCTACAGTACATGCACAGAGCGCATAGGAAATGCAACGCCTGAAAAAATCGGATTTGTTTGGAAAAATAAGTGCCCTGCCAATTTTTACAATCAGAAAAGCCACTGTAAACAGCAATATCAGACCAATCTTCACCTTGGGCTCACAGTACCCAAAAACACACGATGAAATAAAGAAGGATAGAAACATTGCTGTGGTTGGAACAATCTTAAACAAGTTCATTGCAGCTTATAATTGGGCAAGCTCATCGAAGCTGCCTGCAAGCGTACCATATAAGGAATCATACAGCTTGTACACAGCATCATATTTTACTGTATTTTCAACGATGGGATTGGCTGTGCGTTCTGACTTTATGATTGCTCCACACGCTTCAGGTACACTTGAATAAGCTCTGCTTCCCACTCCTGCGAGAATAGCCGCGCCAAGCGAAGCCCCTTCATTCGTATTCGGCAGACAAATTTTACGTGCAAAGGTATCTGCCATCATCTGCCGCCAGAACGGACTCTTGCCACCTCCTCCGCATGCCATCAATTCTGTTGGATGGATTGCCATTTCATCAAATACTGATAAACAATCACGCAGTGAATACGTAACCCCTTCCATGACTGCACGAAGCATATCTCCTCTGGTATGCATTGCCGAAAGTCCTACGAACGTCCCACGGCACACAGACGACAAATGCGGGGTCCGTTCCCCCATCAGATATGGCAGATATATCAACCTGTTCGCGCCAATTACAGAACGCGCTGCTTCATCATCTGTAACTTGATATTTGTCAATACCAAATCTCGTCGCTTTCTCGATTTCAGGCGTACAGAAATTTTCCACAAACCATTTGAGCGACAGTCCTGCCGCCTGTGTAACCCCCATTACATGCCATGCACCAGGAACAGCACAACAAAATGTGTGTACCCTTCCTTTTACATCGATTTTTACTTTATCGGTGTGGGCAAATACGACGCCGCTTGTGCCTATTGTAACAAACGCACGTCCTTCTGTAACAGTACCCGTTCCAACTGCAGCCGCCGCATTATCACCTGCACCTCCCACAACCGGAACGCCATGCCCGAGACCTACAGCGTCTGCGATTTCGTCACGAAGAATCCCGGTAACCTCCGATGACTCGTACACCTTGGCAAGGAGCGACATATCAACGCCAAGTGCACTGCAGACTTCCTTCGACCAGCATCTGCCGGGAATATCAAGCAGTTGCATTCCGGATGCGTCAGACACTTCAGTGGCAAATTCCCCAGTCAGCATATATCTGATAAAGTCTTTTGGAAGCAAAATGTGCGCACACTTTTCGTATATTTCCGGCTCATGCTTCTTTACCCACATAATTTTCGAAGCAGTAAAACCGGTAAGCGCAGGATTAGCGGTAATCTCAATAAGTCTTTTCCGACCTCCCACTGCGGCTTCAATCTCTGTACATTCCTCCGCTGTCCGTTGGTCGCACCAGATAATACTGCGGCGAAGAATCTTACCGGCTTTATCAAGCATCACAAGTCCATGCATCTGTCCTGATAGACCAATCCCGCTAATCTCATCCGGTTTCAGCCCCGATTCGGACATTACAGCCGCAAGACCCGCCAAGACTGCATTCCACCAGTCCTCAGGCTCCTGCTCAGCCCAGCCGTTATGTGGCTGATACAACGGATATTCATCTGTATGTGAAGCTATTTTCTGACCATTCTCAGAATAAATCGCCGTTTTTGTTCCGGATGTGCCTATATCAATGCCTATTAAATATGCCATATGTTTTCCCTTTCTCTTTAATCTATAAAATGAAGAATAAAAGTTATTTTATAATAATATAACATAATTCGGACGAATTGTACAGAGTTTTTCAAAAAAAAACAAAATTCTGTTCAATTCGTCCGAATTCATCTTACCTTTATTTCATAACAGTTCTTCTAAAACATCATATAAAGTACAGGATGTGACAAAGCCATCCACAAGACATTCGTAGATTTTTTGGGCGTCTGCTCTATTCCGACTTATGTCATAAGCAGTGGCAATGTCAGTTTTACATTCTGTGACGGTATCCACAGATATAGAATATATGTATTTCCCGTCAATCTGAACTGCGGATTCAAATAGCATATATATCACTTCGATACCGTTTTCCTGCCGGTTTTTCGCATTGATAATGTTTCCGAATTCTGGTTTTACTAAAATGTCTTCCATTGTTTTGCCTTCCTTTTATTGTTTTTTTGCAGTACTTGTTCTGCCAACTTCATCTTACCACGTAGATACCCACGAAAATTAAGTTTTTTTGCGATTTTTGAATTTTTTCATTTGTAGATCGATTTTTTTGAAAAAAATACATAGTTTTATATTTATAAAACACAATATATAGTAGGGTAAATATATATTTGACACTGTTTTATCACAAATTATTTTCCAATAAACGGAAATTGATATATTTTTTTATTCATTTTAATTCTATGAAAATAAAATCTAAATTAATTTTATAAATTTTGTTAAATAATAAGTAGATCTATATATTGTGGTTCTCTGACGTTTTATAACCCATTTTCTACTATATTATTAAATTCGATTTCAAAAAATTTAATAATTATCTTAATTTTTTCCTTATCCAAAAATTTTTTTATTTTTTTGAAATTTCATAATTTGTATTGTATTCCACACAATATATGGTATAATATGTACAGAAAATATAACGCAGACAATAGAGGCGTTATTAAAATGGAGGAAAATATGATAATAGGCGATGGCGACAGAATTGTCTTTACTGGCGATTCCGTAACAGATGCCGGACGCGGCAGACCTATTGGCGAGGGACTTCACGCAGGAGTAGGTACTGGATATGTCAGGCAAATTGAAAATCTTCTTAACGTTTTGTACCCGGAGCGTAAAATTTTTATCTCTAATACCGGAAACAGCGGTGACACAAGCCGTGACCTCAAGGCAAGATGGCAAAATGATGTAATGGCACTTAAGCCCGACTGGGTAAGCGTCATGATTGGTGCAAACGACGTATGGCGTCAATTTGATTCCCCAGGAATTATACCCTGCCATGTATATCCGGACGAATATCGAAGCAATCTCTGTGAGATTCTGGAGCGTACTTTACCGGTGGTAAAGGGTGTGATTCTCATGTCCCCCTTCTACATGGAGCCACAGCGGGAAGATATGATGCGACATAGAATCGATGAGTACATAAAAATTTGTGAGGATGTGGCAAAAAAGTACAACTGTCGCTATATCAATATGCAGCAACCATTTGATGATTATCTTGTATATCGGCATTCTTCGTATATTTCATGGGACAGAGTCCATCCGGGAAATATTGGTAGTCTGATAATTGCACGTGAATTTCTTAAAGCAATTGGTGTGGACCGCCAGCTCTTTTGATGGGGGAATCACACCATGATTAAGTTTGGATGCACCATTCCTGGAGGGTCTTTTATGCCAGAGGGTGTTGCTGAGGTTCCTCCATCTCCTGACGTACAAATACGTGAAAAATGCCGTGCAGTTCTGGCAGCAGGATATGATTTTACCGAATGCGGCGGCGGAATGCTCGCAGGCTTGAAGGCGGAGCAAAAGTATAACCTTCTCAATGAAAACGCAAAAGATTCCCTTAAAATACTCGCAGTAAATAGCCTATTTCCCTCTTCATTCCGCTTGGCCGTCCCGTCTGAGGATAGCGAAAAATATGTAGAATACGCGGTAAGACTGTTTGATATCATGCGCGACCTTGGTGCAAAGTATGCAGTCTTTGGCAGCGGTGCCGCGCGTATGATTCAAGCAGAATACAGCACGAGTTTTGATATCCTGACAAAGTTCATTTCACAAATCGGAACTGAGGCCAAAAGCCGTGGAATCACGTTGGTGATAGAACCGCTTCGCAAATGTGAAACAAATATCTTCATCGACGTACCCGAAACTGGGGAATTTGTAAAAAAGCTAAATCATCCAGGGGTAAAACTGTTGTACGACGCGTTTCACATGGCGGAAGAAGGAACCGATGTATCATGTGTGTGCAAGTATGCCGATATGGTAAAGCACTGCCACATTGCGGAATCTCCCAGGCGCTCCTATCCCGGTTCACCTGACAGCAATGACCTGACTTACAATCGCAGTTTCGCACGTGAGCTTATAAAATCCGGATATTCCGGCGGTGTCTCAGTAGAATGCGGATTCACTGAATTTTTGAGGGATATCCAAACGGCTCATACGTATTTAAAAGAAATTTTCAATGACAAAACAGGTACAGTATGAAGAACACATTTGAATATATAGCGGAATATGACCTTCTGGAAGAACCGGTATTTTTGCCTGCCGAGGACGGTGAAGTATCATCTGATGTCACTTCTGTCTCTGCCAATGGCAATATTTATCCGGCAACTCCAGTATGCGGTGGACTTTTGGCGGTGATTTCCGCTAAAAAAGGGGAAAAGCTGATTTTCACTGCCGGATACGACGACTGCGGCATGTGCAAATCAGAGATTGATGCAGACAATCACAAAGTCGGATTGACTATAGCGTCTCATCACTTTGCGGACTATGTATATGATACCACCTTCTGTAAGCCGCATCTTGGTCCTATTACCGACAATCTCGGCAACTTCTTTACCAGATGCGACCGCATGAATCCTGAGCACCCTCATCAGCGCTCCCTTATTGTTGCCATTGGTGAAGTAAACGATATTGATTGCTGGAACGAGCCGGAGACTTGCGGATATGTCAGAACCCAAAAGATATACGACGTTGTATCAAGTTCAGCATACGCCGGATTTACCGCGCACAACTGTTGGACAGACCACGACGGAAAGCCTGCAATGAACGAAGATACCCGATTTATTGTATACAACCAAAATGAAGACTGCCGTATCCTTGACATGCGCATTACTTTCACTGCGGATTACGGCGACGTTGTATTTGGTCCCACCAAGGAAGCAGGTCCTCTCGGCATCCGTGTGCGTGATGAATTGCGTGCTGATAAAGGCTCGGGCGTAATTTACAATTCTCATGGCGCAATTGGTGAACCGGAGTGTTGGGGAAAAGAAGCAGACTGGTGCGATTATCACGGAAATATTGATGGTATCGGGGAAATGGGTATCACCGCATTCGACTGCCCAACCAACGAGCGATATCCTACTGCATGGCATGTCCGCGCATACGGATTGTTTGCCGCCAACAACTTCTACTTCAAGGGTGGATTCACCTTAAAGTCTGGTGAAAATATTACATATCATTACCGCATCTTGTTCAGAAGGCGTGAAATGACAGCTGATGAGATTTCTGACAGATTTAAAACATATGCAGATCAGAATCTGAATCTGTAAGCGTGAAACTCCATGATAACCTATAGATTTGTGTTCCCAGAAGATACAGACGAGATTCTTACAATTTATGGTCAATACATTAATACTTCTATTACCTTCGAGTATACTCTTCCCTCGTATGATGAATTTCGCAAGCGTATAGAAAGTATCCATAAATTTTATCCCTATATTGTCGCGTTGTCTGACAATCGAATTATCGGATACGCATACTCCCATCGTGCCTTTGAGCGCACCGCCTATCAGTGGGACGCTGAATTTTCGGTATATGTCGACAAAAATTTCATAGGCCGTGGACTCGGAAAAGAACTTTATCATAGACTGATAGCGTTCTCTAAACTACAGCGAATCCATACGGTTTATGCACTTGTCACCTCCCCAAACGAAAGAAGCGACGCTCTCCACCGCTCTATGGGATTTATGTGCACTGCGGTATTTTCAAAAGCCGGATATAAAAACGAAAAATGGCGCGATGTTACATGGTATGAAATGAAGCTCTGTGATTTTGAGGATGAGCCTAAAATTCCGATATCCATTCACGACCTCCCGCAGAGCGATGTCCAAGCAATTTTGAATGGCAAATACCAATAAAGAAAAGGGTTGTATCAATTAAGATACAGCCCCTTTTCTTTTTAAACACCGCATCATACCGGATTTTTCACAATTGATACGCAGTTTTTCAGCAAAGATCAAGTTATCACCTTTCTCTTCGGCGTCAACTATACCCTAATGAGCCAATGACAGACAGGCAGTGTTTTATTGACCGCAATTTCGACGTCGATCACAAAAATAAACTAAAAATACAGTTCTATTGCATGTTCAAGAATTGTCGCTTCTCCCCTTTCGACAATCCCGCCATTTTCACCGTCAACGGTCCACGGAATAGGTTCATCCGATTCAAATTTAATATGGGTGGTATGGGCAAAGGTAATATATTCACTTGATGTATCCTGCGCAAGTACCGCACCGAGCATCTTATGATTATCGGACGGGTTTTTCGGTTTTTTGATAAGTATCACTTCCATTAAACCGTCAGAAATGCTGATATCATTTTTCATTTTCAGCTCAAATCCACCGACTCGTCTGGTATTGGAAATCATACCGTATAGAAATTCTCCCTCGACCTCTCCATAATCGTACGCAATTTTCATTCTCCACGGTCTAATAGTTGAAAGGCTTTTAATCCCCTCAAATATATATGCCGTTCTTCCAAGACTGTTTTTAAGCTGCTGTGGGGTCTGATATGAGACTTCTGTAAATGCACCAAATGCCGCAACGTATACAAACGGTCTGCCGCAGAATATGCTGATATCCGTCTTAACAGGTTCCGAATTTGCAATACTTTTAGCAGCTTCCAACGGATTTTTAGGAATTCCCCAACTTGCTGCAAAATCATTTGTGGTTCCAGCAGGAATATAGCCTATACGGGGTTTTTGTTCAAGGTTTATAATACCAGATACGGTCCCGTTTAAAGTACCGTCTCCGCCAGCACATACCACTGTGTCATATTTTTCACCGAGTGTTCGCGCGGTATATTCAGTGTCATCCTTATCTTGTGTAACGTGAACGTGAACATCATACCCACTCTTCATAAAAATATCGATAATATCTATCAAATGAGGCGACAGCGCGGTCTTTGCAGTTTTCGGATTGATAATAAAAAGAAGTTCTTTCATTTTTCACATATCCAATTTAAAATTATAATTAAATTTAGTATATCACATCTCACTTAATTTTGCCGCGTTATATTTCTGACATATATGTTAAATAATTATGAAAGTCAAACGAAACCGTTGGTTGAATTATTTGCTAAACAATGGTCATTTCAATCACAAATCCTATATAAAATCCGAACTTGCCTGCTGCACCTGCGAAATAACAAGATTTATTTCATAACTCAATCACAACATAGCTTCGTCAATTCACCTGTTTGAAAGTTTTGAGAAAAGATATGGGGAGGAACTTTTTAAAAAATTCCCCCCCGCCGAACTCACGCTGCATAGCTCAAGCTTTTATCGGAAATCCGTTTTCACGGTAAACATAGTTGAACCGTCCAATCGGTGCGGTATCACCGTCACAGTAAAAATTGATGATATCCGACGTTCCTACGTTGTCCGCCCATTTGAATTCAAAGTCAAGCGGCTTTTCTCCGAATAAATTACGGGGAATTTTATACACAATCGCCTTTCCATACTGACTATACTCGACATACGTAGTTATGTCAAATCCACTCACACTATACTGTTCTATCGGCACTTTTCCATCTTTTTCTTCGGAACGGCTAACCGCGAAATCATACCCTTCCCATCCAGTCGAACGGTCGCGGGTCAGGTTCAAGTAAAGCGTCATATGGTTCTCGCCTTTTTTTTCGGTAATGACATCTGCACATTCTGCCATGAACCAAACAAAACTTTCATCCCTCGCAACTTTGGCGATAAGAATATTGTTCCGTCCAGTGGCATTTTTGTAATACGTCGAGCCAAAGCCAGCACAATCACGATGAATTGTCGTTCCACGCTCACTCCTGTATACCGGCAACACGTCGCACCAATCCTCAATATTATAAATCGTCTTTGGTTCCGACGGCTTGGTTCGCGTCACCGCACCTTTATATCGTCTGATATTGGAACAAAGCTGTAAATAATAACTGTCGCGTATTCCATCGCGGTCCAGCTCTATATCGCGGCTATGCTCAAGGTCAAACTGGTCAACAAACGCAAGCTGCGTGCTGTTGGGGTCTTTCACCCATGGCTCATGCCAACGTCCCATTATCCATTCATTCCAGCCGGTAACGAAAATAAACTCCGGGTCACAGTCAATTGCGCGATTCCATTGTTCTTCGAAATTATAGCCATATTGATACGAATTTTTACTGAGCAACTTATGCCCATACATCTTCGTATAACTTCTGCCATATGTGTCTTTGTTGTTAAAGTATGTGCAAAGCAAGTCATCGTTACAGTTTTGCGCAACGCCAACTGTCATCATTTCGCATGTACCGTCAGGTCTGCATCCGTATTTGTGCTGGGGATACTTCTCAAGCCATCCCCACATCCGTGTTTGAGTCGGTCCAAAGCCATATGACGGCTGTCCCGGTCTGAAAGTAAAGAAATTGCGAATTTCGTCAAGCAGCTTTGTATCGTCGTCGCATATCCCCTTTTTCGGCAACGCTTCCGGGTATGCCATAATCAGCGGTTTCCCCTCATGCATATACCAAAGGTCACGATATTTACCGACTGAATAAATATCCTGATACAGCGCACGCAGCATTTCTTCTGTCTCCCGAATAGGTCCGAAGTTCAACATAAACGCAAATTTAGGCGCGTTTATTCCATCTGCGCGTGCAGCACGAAAACCCTCCAAAATCGGCTCATACGATTCTTTCCAAACAAGCGTTCCGTTTGTACAGTCGAACATTATCATGTCAACTCCAGCATCTGCAAGCAGAACTGCGTGGTGACGTATGATATAAGGGTCACGATTAAGATAATATCCGTACAACGGCTCGTTCCAAAACGCCTGATTGGAGCGGTTTTCTCCCCACACCGGATGATTTTCGTTATATTCCGCGCCCGGATAATCCCGCATAACCCGCGAAACATTCACCGGTTCCCTGTGCGAATGCCAATCGCGCCATGACCAATAGAAAATGCCAACCTTGCGGTCATTTCTGAATCCGCGGACATCCTCGACATCAGTTACTTTTCGGTTAAGTTCATCCGTAGCCGCCCATGTAAACGATTTCATATCGATAAGTTTATCGTCTGATACCGGTATGTATTCTGGTATCGGATTTTTTATGGTTAGTTCAACAGAATTGACATTAAACTGAGCGTGAGGCTTTAAGTATAGCTGATGCACTCCGGAATACCCTTTAATTTGCGTGTGTACTATATCTTTATCGGGGAAATCATAACATCCAATTACAGAGAGCGACAGGATATAGTTGTCAGGTTTGTCTACAGAAACATCAATTCTGGAGCATCCAGTCACTCCGGAAAATCTGACGGACATATAGATACCGTCGGACAACTCCGCATTTTCGTATACATACGTGCCATTCTCTAATTTTAAATCTGTTTTTTTCATAGTCTTTCTTCCCTTATCTCGGGCGAAATTCCTCAATATCGAGCGGTTGTGCTACGCCGTTAATGAGCACACATTTCACTTCTGTTTCTATTGTAAACGGGGAACCGTCTGTAATAACAATATCAGCATCCTTTCCCACTTCTATTGAGCCCACTCTATCAGCAATTCCGATATGCTCCGCAGGATGTATAGTAATAGCCTGCAATGCGTGGAACGGCGACATGCCTGCAGAAACCGCAAATCCGGCACAAATAGGAAGATATTTCTGCGGAATTACTGGTGAATCTGTAATAATAGAAACATGACATCCCGCTTTATCAAGAATGGCTGGTGTTTCCCACGTTTTCTGTCTCAGCTCAAACTTGGACGCATTACCGAACGTTGGCCCGACAGCTACAGGATATCCTTCTCCCGCGAGCAAATCGGCAACAAGATGCCCTTCCGTACAATGCTCCAAGGTCAACTTTACCCCAAATTCCTTTGCAATACGAATTGCGGTAAACATATCGTCTGCCTGGTGCGCATGTGCTTTGAGCGGCATCTCACCACGGATAACCGAAACAAGCGCTTCCAGTTTCATGTTATATGCCGGTTTTTTCGATGGATCTTCAAGAGATTCCGAAAGTTTATCGCTGTATTCCTTTGCCTTATAGAGCATTTCACGAAGTTTGGCAGCAGTAGACATCCGCGACGAATTTCCCTTGTCCCGGTAGCAACGTTTGGGATTTTCGCCAAATGCGCACTTCATTGCGACTTCCGCTTTGACAATCATGTCATCCACACGCCGTCCAGTTGTTTTAATGGCTGTAAACGTTCCTCCGAGTACATTAGCGCTACCTGGACCAGTTGCGACACAAGTTACACCTGCAGCAGCGGCTTCATAAAACGCAAAGTCTCCTGGTTTGATTCCGTCAATGGCACGAAGCTGTGGAGACAAGATGTCCCCCATTTCATTATAATCCTGACCTTCAAATCCGATGCCATATCCATCAAGTCCAATATGTCCATGTGCTTCTACAAAACCGGGATATACTTCAAGACCCACGGCGTCAATTTCAGTAATTGCATCGTCGTCTGATACAAGGGATGCACCAATGGCAACGATTTTCCCATCTTTCACGCATATATCAGCAATATATGGCTCTTCATGTACTGCATCATGGATTTTTCCGTTTCTGATAAGTATTGTCATAGCTCCTCCATTTGATTGATATTGATAAGTATATTGTATCAAATAATCTCAGGTTTTGCAAGATATTCCATATAAAATATGATAGCTTATTGAAAAAACTATCAAATATAAAAGAAGCCCCACAGTCATTAACGACTGTGGAGTTTCTTCATCCCCGCCCTGAGGGATTTGAACCCTCGGCCATCGGAATCGGAATCCGGTACTCTATCCGGGCTGAGCTAAAGGCGGATATATTCGCTACTTTATAATTATATCACATAAATCTCAATTTGTAAATAGTTCATGGAAAATTATTTTTATTCTATCACATCATTATTACCGGTAAAAAACATAAAAACGTCCCATCAAGAGACGTTTTTATGTGCTATTCACTGCTCCATCGGAGAGTCGAACTCCGGACACCTTGATTAAAAGTCAAGTGCTCTACCTACTGAGCTAATGGGGCATTGGTTATTCCCCGACAGCTTTTACATTATAGCATTTTCGGTGATTTTTGTCAATACCTTTTTGAAAAAATCTAAAAAAATTTTTTTAATTGATCAGTGGTCAGAAAGTTTTCGAAGGGGAACTTTTTCAAAGAGTTCCCCTTCTATCGGAATTTTTTTGTCTTTGCAATGATGTTATTTTATCAGCCCTGGCATTACATCAATCATATTTTCGATAAAAATACCATACCCCTCTGTAGGATTATTGACAAGTACGTGCGTAACCGCTCCGACCAGCTTTCCATCCTGCATAATTGGACTTCCGCTCATTCCTTGTACAATACCTCCGGTTTTTTCAATAAGGGCTTGATCTGTAACTTTAATCGAAAAACTGCGGTTATCTTTGTCTGAATGTCTGATTTCTGTAATGTTTATTGAGTATTTATGTGGCTGATTGTCAACAAGTGTACACCAGATATATGCCTCTCCGGTATGCACCTCATCCTGCTTAGCTATTTGTACACTGGTTTCTGGCACCTTATCGCGCGGTATAGAAGCTAACACCCCATATACACCGCACAAAGTATTTCCAAGAAGGACGCCAGATTTATCTGAAGTAAAATATCCTTTTAGCTCTCCCGGTGTACCAGCTACACCTTTCGATACCCCTGAAATCATAACATCAACGACGGTTCCCCGCTTCATTTCAAGCAGTTCTCCTGTTTCAGCGTCGCAGATCCCATGACCAAGGCCGGCAAAAGCCCCCGTTTCAGGAAGAATGAAAGTCACAGTTCCTATTCCAGCAGTTGTATCCCGTATCCACATTCCAGTCTTACGCTTGCCATCTTCCTTTGATATAGACGGTAAAAAAGATACGGTATTCTCGTCTCCATTGCGAATATATGTCACAGCTATTTCGTCATTGGCATTTTCAATTATCCCAACAAGATCTGAAACTGTTCCAACTTCATTCCCATTTACATGTGTTATAATATCATTTATTTGCAATCCTGCGTCCAAGGCAGGGGTTTCTATTCCAGTTTCCGTCTCTATTTCTGTAAATCCGACAATAATAATCCCTTGCGAATAGAATTTGACTCCAAACGGCATGCCTCCCACATACACATTTTCTGGAACCGGTTCTGCCGCAGATACAACGAAAAATCCAACGCCGTACGGTGATATGAGTACAAGGAAACTTAAAGAAATGAGCAAAGATGTGAGCTTTTTATATAATTTTTTCATAATAATATTCTCCCGCTTTTCGCCCGCATAGTGGCATAAACATGTGTTATATAATTTGCGCGTTCGTGAGAATATTATGTGTTGCAATATTTTGAAAAGTTAAAATGAATTTTCAAATCAACTTTTATACGTAAAAACAGCTTACGTTTTGTATTTCCGTAAGCTGTTTTTCGGCATTATTCGTCGCAATTTTCCCAGTTGTGGTAAATATTTTGAACATCGTCACTATCTTCAAGATGTTCGATAAGAAGATTCATATTTTTGATATCTTCTTCATCTTCAAGCGTAACATAAGTCTGTGGAATTTTATCTTCTTCTGCAGATTCAATCTTGTAACCAAGTTTTTCAAGCGCGTCGCGCACTGCGTAAAGGTCATCCGGCTCCGTTGTGATTTCGAAACTGTCCTCATCAGAGGAAAAATCCTCGGCACCTGCTTCCAGTGCTGCCTCCATCAATGTATCTTCATCAACATTTTCGTTATCCTCACGGAGGAGTATGATAACGCCCTTATCATCAAACATATAAGATACGCATCCTGTAGCACCAAGATTTCCGCCATATTTGTCGAAAAAGTGACGGACATCAGATGCGGTGCGGTTCCGGCTGTCTGTAGCAGTTTCTACGATAACAGCGACACCAGACGGACCATAACCTTCGTAGATAATTTCTTCATACTGTACGGAATCCGCCCCCATAGCCTTTTTGATGGCACGCTCAATGTTGTCGTTCGGTACGTTATTTGCCTTCGCCTTTGCGATAAGGTCGCGAAGTTTGCCGTTGGAGTTCGGATCGCCGCCTCCGTCACGTACACAAATGGCGATTTCTTTACCTATCTTGGTAAAAATTTTACCTCTTTGTGCGTCGGTCTTTGCCTTTTTATTTTTAATATTATTCCATTTGCTATGTCCTGACATATTTAGACCTCTTTATAGTGAATTATATTTTTTCCGGTGTTTTCATGCAGATAAGATGAAGCGCTGTCCCCAGTACATTTTTTGTAGCTTTTGTAAGTCTGACACGGAATGCACGTCGTTCTTCCTTTTCTGCTGTAAGAATCGGGCAATCACGATAAAAATGATTAAAAGCGGTGCACACATCGATAATATAACGGGTGACAACCGAAGGTTCATATTGGTCGATTGCCGCCGAGACAGTCTCAGGGAAGCGCGACAAGGTTTTAAGAAGCGCCGCCTCACTTTCATGTGTGATGCTGCCCTTTGTTTCCGGTATTTCTGACGATTTTTCAAGGATACTGCATGTTCTGGCATACGTATACTGTGCATACGGACCAGTGCTTCCCTCAAAGCTGAGAGCCTGCTCCAAAGTAAAGTTGATATCTTTGATTCTGCTATTATACAGATAGTTAAAGACAATTGCACCGACTCCCACCGCTGTTGCAACATCATCGCGATTTTCAATATCCGGATTTTTCTCTTTCATGATTTCGCTGACCTTTTCAATCGACTGGCGGAACAAATCCTTCAGAAGAATGACATTTCCAGTTCTTGTAGCCAGCTTTGCTCCACCTATTGACACAGTACCGTAGGGCACATGAACCAACTTATCATACCAGTCATATCCCATTAGCTCCATGACCTTGAATAACTGGGAAAAATGTAAGCTTTGCGCAGATGAAGTTACGTAAATGCACTTTTCAAAATCATAGGTTTCCTTACGATACACCGCTGCCGCAATATCGCGTGTCGGATACAATGTCGAGCCATCCATCTTTAAGATAAGACACGGCGGCATATTGTATTCTGACAAATCGACGATAGACGCACCATCATCGATTTTGAGAAGTCCCAATTCACGGAGCTTTTCAACCTGCGCGGGCATCTTATCAGTATAGAATGATTCTCCCTTATAGGAATCAAACTCAATCCCAAGCTGTTTGTATGTTTTCTTATAGTCTGCAAGAGTCATGCTCACAAACCATTTCCAAAGCGATAGATTTTCTTCATCACCTTCTTCAAGCTTATGAAACTCCGCTCTTGCTTCATCATTCAGCGATGGGTCTTTTTCAGCTTCCTCATGGAACTTTACATAAATTTTTGCAAGCTCGTCCACTCCGCCTTTTTCAATAGTATCACGATTTCCCCATCTCCGATAAGCAACAATTTGCTTGCCGAACTGTGTTCCCCAGTCGCCAAGATAGTTAATGCCGACACAATGGTATCCTGCAAATTCGTGAAGCAACTTCAATGAGTGGCCGATAATAGTCGTACCAAGATGCCCAATATGAAATGGCTTGCAAATATTTGGGGAGGAATAGTCAAGTACTACGGTTTTTCCGTGTCCGACATCGGAGGAACCGTATGCCGCGCCTTTTCTCTCAATTTCGTGAAGCACATGCTCTGCAAGGTACTCATTCGAAATTTTAAAGTTAAGGTATCCGCCTACCGCTGCGGAAGTGCCCGCTTCAAAATTTGCGGTTTTTTCCGCAAGCGCCGCCGCGATTTTAGGAGGCGCCATGCGCAATAGCTTAGACAGTCTGAAACACGGAAATGCGATATCTCCCATTGCCGTATCAGGTGGATATTCAAGCATAGCAGCAATATCGGAAACGGAAAAATCTTCAGTCTCCATAAGCTCGTCCAGAGCTTCCTTAATTTTTTCCGCTGTTATATATTTGAAATATTGCATAATCGCTCCGATCTATAAAGTGTTTATTCTTCTATTGTAATTTTCTGCTGTGTCTGTGTCTTCTTATTCTGCTCATCAAGAATATTGTGTATTTTCTTCACAGGATTTAAGAGTGTGCTGATAGAACGGTCCTGATTGAGTGTATCTATCATAAGAGCGACGTACTTACACATATTTACTTCCGCATACCATTCCCTGTCGAGTAATCCTTCGGGATGATAAATCATGTTGGTAGTGAAACATTTTGTGAAAAGTTCCTCTTCATATGCTTTATCAAATACAGCAAATCCGTTTGTAAAGAGTCCGAAAGTCACGAAGAAGAAGATTCGTTTCGCACCCTTATCCTTTAACTGCCGCGCCACGTCAATAATCGAATCGCCCGAAGAAATCATGTCGTCCACTACAATAACATCTTTTCCACGTACGTCCTTACCGAGATATTCGTGAGCCTCAATTGGATTTTTTCCATCTATAATGACGGAGTAATTGCGTCTTTTATAGAACATCCCGAGCTCAATACCCATGACAGAAGCGTAATACATAGTTCGTGTGATTGCTCCTTCGTCTGGGGAGATAATCATGATATCATCGTGTGACAGGGAGATGTCCGGCACATTGCGTACAAGGGCCTTGAGCATTTGATATGTAGGTCTTACATTATCAAATCCCGTCAGCGGAATGGCGTTAGAAACCCGCGAGTCGTGAGCATCGAAGGTAAGAATATTGGAAACCCCCATATTCACAAGCTCCTGCAACGCGATAGCACAGTCGAGAGATTCTCGCGACGAACGCTTGTGCTGCCTACCCTCATAAAGCATAGGCATAATAACCGTTAACCGCCTTGCCTTTCCGGCGATTGCGGCGATTGTTCTCTTCAAATCCTGGAAGTGGTCATCCGGACTCATGGGAACATCATTTCCGAACATGCGGTAAGTGACACCATGATTGAAGCAGTCACAAATAATATAGACGTCATGTCCTCTCATCGTGGAGTGCAAAAGCCCCTTTGCCTCGCCCGACCCAAATCGCGGACAGTCAGCCATTGTGATAAAAGTGGTGTCCTCATCGTGGCTGCGCCATTCGCGGAGATAATAGTCTACTTGCTCTACGAATTTTTCGCATCCTCGCATTCCGATAACCGAGAGGTCGCCGTATAAGCTGTCACTCATAAAATACCCCTTTATTAAAAATATATTTTCATTATTCGGCAGTCTCACGACCGCAGTCTATTGCATTATTATTATAACATATATTTACGTAATTTTGAATATTTTAAGAAAAATTTCAACTTGTTATATCAAATAGAATTGTGTTTGCTTATACATAAATTTTCTATGAATTTTGACAATACAAAATTTATCGTTACAAATGCCCTTGTTTTATATACCAAGAATCAGGCTTGCAACACGGAAATACAGCAAGAGGGACAGCGCGTCGCATATGGTAGTAATGAAGGGGCTTGCCATTACCGCAGGGTCAAAGCCAACCTTTTTAGCTGCCATCGGCAGAACACATCCTATAAACTTTGCAATCACAACGGTCAGTGCGATGGTAATCGAAACAGTCAGCGCAACACCGGTGGTCACATTATCAATGGCAAGCATCTTTAATAAATTCACTACGCCAAGCGTACCGCCGCACATGATGGACACTCTGAATTCCTTCCAAATAACTTTTAAAATATCCCCTACTCTTACATCTCCAATCGATAAGCCTCTGATTACGGTAACGGATACCTGTCCACCCGCATTACCGGCTGTATCCATAAGAATTGGCATAAAAGCGATAAGTGCGCCATTCGCGGTAAGTTGTCCTTCGAAATATTGAAGGATTTTGCTTGTAAACACAGAAGATATCATAAGGAATAAGAGCCATGGAATTCTCTTTTTCCATGTTTCAAATACGGTAGTCTTGAAATAGGTCTTTTCTGACGGAGTAATAGCCGCCATGATTTCGATATCTTCCGTGTCCTCATCCTCAATGATAATCATCGCGTCGTCACCGGTAACAATACCAACAAGCCTGTTTTCCCCGTCTGTTACCGGAAGTGCCAGTAAACCATATTTTTTCATAGTTCCTACAACTGTTTCCTGATCCTCAAGCACGTTAGCGGCGATTACTTCTGTCTCCATTAAATCTCCAACTGTCGCGTTTTCGTCATCGCTCATGATAAGGTCCTTGACGGAAATCACGCCTATCAAATGACGTCTCGGATCTGTTACGTAACAATCGTACACCGTTTCTTTCTGAACTCCGGACTCTCTGATGTTTTTAAATACCTGATCACGGGTCATTTCAACCTTCAGCTCAACGAATTCCGTTGTCATAATAGTTCCCGCACTGTTTTTGGGATAGCGAAGAATCATGTTAATTTGCTCTCGTTTTTCCGGAGACGCATTTTTGATAATTCTTTTTACCACATTCGCAGGCATTTCCTCAATGATGTCGACTGTATCATCTACAAACAAATTTGCAATCACAGCGCCAAGCTCACTATCACTGAATTCCCCTATCAGCGCTTCTTGAACCGCACTGTCAAGGAAAGCAAAACATTCCGCAGCAGTCTCCTTCGGAAGTAAGCGGAACAAAATCGGTAAATCGTCGGCTGGAAGTTCATCTAAAAGGACGGCAATGTCCGCCGGCTGCATTTCAATCAGCGTGCTTCGGAGCGACATATACTCCTTTTTTTCAAGCATTTCCTGAATTTCGTTAAGCATATATTCGCTCCTCCTTGTTATAAATAATAAATTTTATATAGGATCAATCCCCGATGGAATTACGGGCTGTATGAATAAGAGTGTCTACCGCTGCGGCCATATCGTCAACCCTAAATGCTGCAGTGCCAACAACGAATACATTTGCGCCCGATTTAGCGCAGTCCGCTATAGTTCCGACAGCAACGCCGCCGTCTACTTGAATTTCACATTCCGGTTTGTTATCATCAAGATATTTGCGGAGTTTTTCTATTTTAGGAAGCATATCCGACATAAATTTCTGTCCTCCGAATCCCGGCTCTACCGTCATGACAAGTATCATATCAACATAAGGCACAAACGGAAAGGCATCGGATGCCGGACATTTAGGTCTCAGCGATATGGCAGTCTTCATTCCAAGTGACTTTATATAGCGAAGCGTATCAATAGTGGCATCCTTTTCCATGACATCAGAGTGTATTGTTACAGATGCCGTTCCCGCTTTATGGAGAACATCAATATATTCTGTCGGTCTAGCGGTCATCATATGTACATCAAGCGGAAGTGACGTTACAGAATGAATCTGCTTGATAATATCAAAACCAAAACTGATATTAGGCACATATATGCCGTCCATGACATCGCAGTGCAGCATGGCAGCACCCGATTTTTCAGCACGTCGAAGTTCCCTTTCAAGATGAAGAAAATCCGCAGCAAGAAGAGATGGTGAAATTTTCACTTTCATAATGTACCTCTCCATTCTATCATTTAAAAAAATTTTTAGGTTGATTCATCTTTGTTTTCTTCAACACTGAATTTAAAATCCCAGCATGAGCAGATGAATCGTGATTTTTGATTTGTCCTTGAAGCTGACCAACGGTTGACACGCCGCAAAAAGGCGGCATAAAATGTATGTGACGGGAGGTTCCTGTGCACAGGACAGTCCGTCTCAAACAGTATACGGAAGCGAGGCCAACCCAAGGAATTAAAAATAAGAGGACGTGGCATATCGGTACAGCTTCGCCGAGTTTATCTATGCGTCGGTTTCGTCATGATTCCGGCGCATTTGTTTATTCTGCGAGAAGACATACAGCATGCGCTGCCATTCCTTCACCGCGTCCGGTAAATCCCATTTTTTCTTCTGTTGTCGCCTTTACATTGACTCGCTCGCGTGATATGCCAAGAACATTTGCTATGGATGAGCGGATTTCGTCAATATATGGAGATAGCTTCGGCGTTTGTGCTACGATAGTCATGTCGATATATTCAATTGTCAGGTTCTTTTCCACAAGTATAGTGACAGTATCTTTCAGCAGGATACGGCTGTCAATATTTTTATAGCTATCATCGGTTGGCGGAAAGTGATATCCAATATCTCGTTCTCCTGCCGCTCCAAAAAGCGCGTCGATAAGTGCATGAATCAAAACATCTCCATCTGAGTGCGCGAGCAGACCTTTCTCCGACTCTATCGCTACACCGCCAAGCACCAATTTTTTATCAGTACAAAAGCGGTGCGCGTCATATCCGTGTCCGATTCTCATACGTTTTTCCTTCTTTCAGTTTATCCCGAATATCAAGTATTAATTCTGCTATCATGACATCCTCGGGATACGTTACTTTAATATTGAACCGTCCAGTATCCACAAGCTTAACAGCGAAACCAAGGCGTTCACACAGCATACAGTCGTCGGTTGAAATCGCATGCTCCTTTACAGCCATATAAGAAGCGGCACGATACATATCTGTCATGAACACCTGCGGAGTCTGAACAAGCCATGTATTCTCACGATCAATGGTCTCCTTAATTGTGTCTGCCCCATCGGTTCTTTTGATGGTATCGACAATCCGACAGGCACATGCAGCAACTCCATGAACATAAGCAGATTCCATCACTGCTTCAATCATCTCAGGCGTAGTAAGACATCGTGCAGCATCGTGAATAGCTACAAAATCACATTCCGGGTTTATTGCATCAAAACCAAGTTTTGCGGACTCCTGCCGGTTTTCTCCGCCTGCAACTACCCTTGTGAGCTTTCTTATTCCATATTCTCGCAACATCCTATTACAACCATCTATGTCAGCAGCTCTTGTAACCACCACGATTTCGTGAATTTCAGGGGACGCCTCAAAAGCAGCTGCACTTCTGACAACCATCGGAACGCCGCCTATATTTATAAATTGCTTGGCACAGTCATCGTTCATTCGAGTTCCCCGCCCCGCAGCAAGGATGACCGCAGAGTTAAATCTTTTCTTTCCACTGGCAAAACGTATCAATGAAGACAGCTTTCCCATAAAAACCTCATTTTACATTAACAACTAATGAGTTTATTATACCACAAAAAATATAATGATTATATATAATATTGTAAAATATTTGCACTGTACGCTACCATTGATTTTCCTAATATTATATGCTATAATATACAAAAAATGGAGGTATTTATGGATTACAACAAACTTGAGCCCCAAAAAGTATTTATCTATTTTAAAAATATTGCAAGCATTCCGCGCGGTTCTGGAAACGAAGCAGCAGTCGCAAAATATGTGTGCAAAACTGCTCTTTCGCTTGGGCACTATGCCGTTATTGATTCAGCTAACAATGTGTTTGTAAGAGCCAAAGCCTCTCCCGGATACGAGCAAAAAGCTCCCATCATGCTTCAGGGTCATCTTGATATGGTATGTGAGGCCAACCGTTCAGTACAGCATAACTTTCTGACAGACCCTATCCATCTCATTCTTGATGGCGATATTCTTCATGCAGATGGGACAACACTTGGTGCCGACGATGGAGTTGCGGTTGCAATTATGCTTGCACTTCTTGACAGTGATGAAATTTTGCATCCCGAACTGGAATGTCTGTTCACTACAGAAGAGGAAACTGGACTGACAGGAATGCGCTTGTTCGACCCTTCCAACACAAAATCCCGTCGACTTATTAACATCGACTCTGCCGGAGAAGGCGAAGCGACGGT
>CAZUPI010000020.1:0-5907 GCA_964621755.1 uncultured Ruminococcus sp.
TACAAAATTTAATTATTGTATTGACTTTTTAGAGATATTCATATATAATGATAACAGTTGCGCATTATGTGCAAAATCTTGCCGGATTTTTTTACATTATTATCATTTAAATGGGAGTTTATTAATTTATATGACTGACAAACAATGGTATTTTGACCCAGGTAATCCTAGTTCGATACCCCCGCAGCTTTTGCCTGTGTTAGAAGATAAAGGAATTCCACAAGAGCACATCAAACTATGTGTTGTTTCAGACCTGAACCGGGACATGATACGGTGTGAGAACTATGTTGTTTGCACGGATTCTGATATTATGGTGATTTCTGGTTCTGTAACCTTGTCCAAAAAATCAAATTCAAGGCTAACCACAAAAAATACATTGCAGCGCAAATTTGAGGTTTTGACATACGATTGTTTTGACCTCGCGAATCTTTCGGATTTCCGGGTTGAAGAACAGATTGCTTCTGCAAGATTTACGGCTAAAGATAAGGAAGGACATTATGTCCTAATTTCGAATCTTTCGAATACTTATAAAAATGACTTTAACATCGTTTCACGTTATTTACCTCAGTTGAAAGAAAGCGGAGAAATCAAACTGGGAGATGAAAAACGTGAGAATTGGCGCGACAACGTATTTTGCCCCAAGTGTGGCTCTAAATATATTGACGAAGCACGTAAGCTATGTCCAAAATGTATGGACAAAAACAAGGTAATCCGCCGGACAGGAGAATTTATTCTGAAATATAAAGCCTCCATTGTTATAACAATTGCGATGTTGATTTTAACAAGTGCACTTGGCGTTATTTCTCCATACATTTCATCTGGATTCTATTATGATAAAGTTCTTGATAAGACAGGCGAATTCTACGGGCAGATTTTGATGGTTCTTGGAATCGTGATATCGACTCGAATCATCTCTTTGATTATTAGCATGTTTCACAATATTGTTACTTCTAAAATTGCTGCACGTCTTGTATATGACCTTAAAAAGGTTATATTCGGTTCAATAGAGCGCCTTTCACTGTCATTTTTTACAAGCCGCCAGACCGGCGGTCTTATGACGCAGGTTACACGTGATGCGAACACGATATATTGGTTCTTCTGTGATGGTGTTCCCTACTTTCTTGTGAACATTGTTCAGATTGTTGCAATGTTCATCATCATGATGTTTATGAATCCGCTGCTTACTCTTCTGGCGCTTGTTACGGCACCAATTGCATTTTTCTTAATCCGGATTCTCTTTGACAGCATGGGTAAGTATCACGCAAAACGTTGGACACGCTCCAGACAAATGAACGCAATCCTTTCAGATGTTTTAACCGGTATGCGGGTTGTTAAGGCATTCTCGAAAGAAAAGGATGAGATAAAACGATTCGGCAAGAGCAGTGAGGCGGTTGCAACGGCTGAAAAGAACGCTTCTATCTTCGGAACAGTTGCTTTTCCATCGGTTAATTTATTATTCTATATCAGCAATCTTATCGTGCTTGGTTGTGGCGGATGGATGGTCATTCAAGGTAAAATGACATATGGCCTTCTGCTTACATTTATCTCATACATGAATATGATATACAGCCCGATGTACTCGTTCGTTGACATGGTATACCAATGCACAGACAGCTTAAACGCGATGAGCCGCCTTATCGAAATCATGGACGCGAAACCGGATATAGTGGAGGCTGAAAATCCTGTGCACATCACAGACTGCCACGGTAAAGTAGAATTCAGACATGTCGACTTCTCATATGATAAAAATCGTAAAATTATCGACGATGTATCATTTAAAGTAGACCCGGGGCAATCGCTTGGTATCGTTGGTCATACAGGAGCTGGAAAGTCCACTCTTGCCAATCTGCTGATTCGTCTGTATGAGGTCAACAGCGGTGAAATTTTCATTGATGACGTCAATGTTAAGGATATCGCAATAGAAGACCTTCGACAAAATGTATCGATTGTGTCGCAGGAAACCTATTTGTTTATGGGAACCATTCTGGATAATATTCGTTATGCAAGGCCAGATGCGACAGAGGAAGAAGTAATTGAAGCGGCAAAAATAGCCGGGGCGCATGATTTTATCATAAAACTGCCGGACGCATATTCAACTATGATTGGTTTTGGATACAAGGATTTATCGGGTGGCGAGCGTCAGCGTGTCTCTATTGCGCGCGCTATTCTCCGTAATCCAAAGATACTCATTCTTGATGAAGCAACCGCGGCCATGGATACCGAAACCGAACGTAAGATTCAGGACGCGCTTGAAAAGCTCTCGAAGGGGCGCACAACAATAACAATTGCACATAGATTATCTACCCTTCGCGATGCTGACAAGCTTATTGTTATTGAAAATGGAAAGGTTCCAGAGGCAGGCACGCACCTTGAACTGATAAATAAAAAAGGAATTTATTATAATCTGTATCGTCTGCAGCTTGAAGCTATGAAGAATATTGGTATTGAAGAATAAGAAACGGAGGTATACAGAGCTATGACTGAACAGAAAAATATAGAGAAAACCGCACTGCGAGACGTGGTAGCGGTGACATATATAACAAAGGACAATGCAAAATTTGAGGCAGACAACGATTTTGTAAAAATGACGCTCACAGTTCCAAACGAGGAGGGGGTCGTAGAAACAAAAACGTATGACCGCATTTTCCTACACCGTGCTTTTCCGTTTGATTATCCATATGCATACATATCTGTGCTTGATTCTGATTCAAAAGAACTGGGGCTTATTGCGGAAATTGATTCGCTCGACAAGGATGTAGCAGCACTTCTCAGAGCGGAGCTTGACCGTAAGTACTACACTCCAATCATAAAGCAGATAATATCCCTTAAAGACAAGTTTGGATTTTCATACTGGAAAGTGATCACGGACGAGGGGGAACTGAGTTTTACTTTGCGTGATACTTTTCAGAGTTTGCTGAAAGTAGGCGGAACACGAATTTTTGTGAATGATATTGATGGAAACAGATACGAAATTCCCAATATTGAAGAGCTTGACAGAAAGAGTTATCATAAAATCGAACTGTTCTTATAAATGATAATTAATAGCATAAAGTGGAGTTTACTATGGATAACATAAACAATCTGACGGACAGATTATGTTCGCTCGATTCAAATATTCGAGCTGAAGATGTATTGTTGCCTGTCGACTTTAACCTTCCACCGACTATGAAAAAAAATCGTGTAGACGGCATTGCAGCTCTTTTGCGTGACAAAATAATTATATATTCAGATGGCGTCAAGCAGAAAGAAGTTTCAATCGTTAATGTCAAGGAATTTTCTTTCAGGCGTGGTATAGGATGCGTGTTTATTGAGTACTGCATGAATGACGGAAAGTGGCATATTCTCTGCCGTGCTGACATGCAATATCTTGATTTTTACGCTGCTGTCGCACGGGAAATGAATAACTTTGTGGAAGGCAAAGAAATTTCATATGAATATGAGAAAGAACTAAATCGGTTCTGTCCAAAATGTGGAAGGCCGTACAGACCAGGTTCAAATATGTGCGACCATTGTGTTGACAAAAAGAACTATCTAAAGCGTCTGTGGGAAATTGCCCGCCCATACAGATTCTATATATACGGCTCTTTAGCGTTTTACTTCATCATAGCAGTTGCGAACCTTGTTCCGCCATACATAAACAAGATTCTTGTCGACAATTATATTCAGGCTGCGGAAATGCCAAAATTGATTGGATTTGTTTCTGTTATTCTCTCGATGTTTCTTGTGTATATTGGCGTACAGCTTCTTTCGATGGTTCGCAGCATATTGCTCATCAATGCAAGTAACAAAATTATCGTCAAATTGCGTGAAATGGTATTCAATCGTATTCAGCTGCTGTCAATATCGCGTATTTCTAAGCGTACATCAGGTGAATTGATGAATCGTGTATCCAATGACACCAGCGATTTGTCCAATTTTATTACGAATGACTTTGGAGATATGTTTCAGCAAGTTATCATGCTTACAGCAATCGGCATCTATCTGTTTACATATGATTGGCGCCTTGCGCTGATGATAATTCTCCCGACCCCTATTGTGATGTATGCGAATCGGCTATTTCACACCTTTATGCGACGTATGTACCATCGTCAGTGGTTCCTTAACTCTAAGTCGAATACAATCCTGCACGATACGTTTTCCGGTATTCGTGTAGTAAAGGCATTTGGCATGGAAAAACGTGAGGTCAAGCGCTATGACGACATTACAAAAGAAGAAAGAGATACGCAGATTCGATGCGAAACATTCTTTGCAAAGTTTTCGCCGATTCTGAGCTTTCTTATGGGCGTAGGCGAATTCTTCCTGCTGTACTATGTGGGTAACAAGATTATTGACGGTCAAATGACCCTTGGTGAGATGAGTCAGTTCTCCGCTTACGTGAGCCTGATATATGGTCCGTTGCGCTGGTTGTCCAATCTGCCACGTCGTCTTACCCGTGCGATGACGTCCATTGTTAAAATTTTCGAAATTATTGACGAAGAAGTGGATGTTGCTGACAAGAGTAATGCGATTGACCATGACATTGAGGGATATATCACATTTGACAATGTTTCATTCGGGTATGATAAAACTGCCAATGTACTCAAGAATATTTCTTGTGAAATTAAACCGGGAGAAATGATTGGTATTGTCGGAAAGTCAGGTGTGGGGAAATCAACGCTTATTAACCTTGTTATGCGTCTTTATGATGTGAATGAAGGTTCCATAAAAATCGACGGAATTGATATAAAAGATATTTCACAAGAATCGCTCCGTTCACAAATTGGTGTTGTTCTTCAGGAAACCTTCCTTTTCTCAGGTACAATTTATGACAATATCGCTTATGCTAAACCGGATGCAACACGTGACGAAGTAATTACAGCTGCAAAGATTGCTGGTGCGCATAGCTTCATCATGAAGTTGCCAAACGCTTATAATACCAGAGTTGGTGAGCGCGGTCATACGTTGTCCGGTGGTGAACGCCAGCGTGTGGCCATCGCGCGAGCGCTTTTGCACAATCCGCGAATTCTGATTCTTGATGAAGCTACTGCATCACTTGATACGGAGACAGAAAAACAAATTCAGGATGCATTGCAAAAGCTCATTACAGACCGTACCACTCTTGCAATTGCACATAGATTGTCAACTCTCAGAAATGCTACGAGAATTCTTGTGCTTGACAAGGGGGGACTTGCCGAAATGGGTTCACATGAAGAGCTCATGCGCAAAAAAGGAATTTATTATGGTTTGGTTATGGCGCAGAGGCAGATGTCAAAAATGTCGCCAAAGAATCAAGGAAAAAACGTATCGTAACGAAAACAATCCGATAGTGTCAAACGATCTTTACAACTTTCCTATTTCCTAAAAAAGAAAATAAATACTTCCAATTAGACGAAACTCAAGAAAGAGAAAAATCTAAAAGGAAGTATTTTGTTTTTGGAAAACATTCAATGAACTCGCACGAATTTGTGAACAACCAGCAATTCATCAGTACTACAGATATTTGTGTAATATCTGTCCCGTGCCGTTCCTGTATTGATTTTTCCGGGCACTGTGCCTGTTATTTATAGATATGCTGACCATATGCATTTATCCGACGAAAAATGCTTGTTTCTATTGGATGAGTGATGTATAATAGGTATTGTTTATATAATCTCTACACAATTCATGGGAGAGTATAGCACATTGGGAAATAAAAAACATAAATTTTTTGTCGCTCTCTTCTTTATTTTTATACTCATTCGCATTGCTTTATATGACAATCTTATAGTTCGGAAGTATGATATCAAAACGCCGCTTGTCTTTACTTCACATACGTTTATTATGTTGTCAGATTTACATGCAACATACTATGGCGATAACCAAGAGAAGCTTATACATACTATTGACTGTTATTCTCCTGAAGCGATTTTTTTAGTCGGAGATATTGCA
>CAZUPI010000020.1:5917-44008 GCA_964621755.1 uncultured Ruminococcus sp.
GATGATAAACGTGAATTTGATGGGACAGCTATATTACTCGAAATATTATGCGAAAAGTATACATGTTATTATGTCACTGGCAATCATGAACGCTGGGTTGACTATACAGATGATATCAAAGGACTATTTGAATCATATGGCGCAATTGTACTTGATGAAACCGCTCTGCCTGTGACGGTTGACAATGAGATACAGATATTCGGAATTAGCGACCCACTCTTTTATGATAACATTGAAGAATACTTGTCTTATATAAACAAAGCTTCTGTTTCCAGTGAGTATTTCGATATACTATTGGCTCATAGACCTGAGTATTATGATGAATATATTACTGCAGAATTCGACCTTTCGTTATGCGGTCATGCACACGGCGGTCAAATACGCATCCCATTTATTATGAACGGACTTTATGTCCCAAATCAAGGATATTTTCCAAAGTATGCAGGTGGGCTTTATGAAGAAAACGATCAATATATGATAGTCAGCCGTGGGCTTATGTTGAATGAGATTCCAAGAATATTTAATCCGCCGGAAGTATGTGTAATCTGCATTGAACCAGAATGATTCAAATGACGTATATATCATGAAATATTAAAGCAAAATCGTTTCAATAAGGCACTGTTTTCCAATTAGAACATAATGTTAAGGTTGAAAAAATTGCAAAAAACTGCTGTATTTCCAAAATTTATTGGAGATACAGCAGTTTTATTTTTACATCATTTTTTCAGCATTGCTGGCAACTCTGCATGTCATTTTAGTAAAAAATAGAAGCTCGTCTTCCGTAAATCCTTCGACAAGTTTTTTGGCAAATTCTCTCTGGTTTTCTAAAATATCAGCCACAACACCATTAGCCTCATTGGTCAATATAAGGTGTATACAGCGCTGGTCATTCTTATCTTTTTCACGTATAAGATATCCCCGTTCCAAAAGATTATCTACCGCTTTGGAAACATGACTTTTTGCAATCATCCGATATTCCACAATTTTGTGCGCGATATTTAACTCGGGGTTGTTGGCAATAAACGCAAGTACATCTATTTCGGCTCTTGTCAGTTTATATTTTTGCATGACCCCTTCCCACAGAGAGTCGTATGCTTTTTTTACTACAAAAGAATTATGTAATATTCCCTTGATTGAGTACATAATTTATACCTCTGTATTCATATCATCTTTTTCATCTTTTCGAGTTTGGACAACGTATTATTTTGTTGGAATCTAGTTTAAGTGGAGTGAAACAGTAACAACAGCCAGTACACCCGGATTTTTTACCTGATAAAATTTCAGTCAATACGTGTGGATTTTGTAAAAATGGACGTGACATTGACACGGCATAAGCTCCGGCGTCGAGTAGTGAGTTAATATCATCCATACTCCGAACTCCACCCACTGCAATTAATGGAAGCTCTGTTTCAGTAGCAAGTGCAGACCATCTTGATTTCTTCAAATATCTCGCGAATCATGCGAAATCTGTTTTCTGCGGATCCACCATATTTGTCAGTTCGATGATTATATTCAGGATAAAAGAACTGCGACAACAAATACATATGAGCGGCATGGAGCATGACTCCTGAAAAACCTGCGCTCATTGCACGTCTTGCGGCGGTTCCAAAGGCTTTTATGACTTCTGCAATTTCAGTTTCAATCATATTGCCTGGGGTATAGACCCGCAGACCACCATTATTTCCCTCGGCTTTCATCCCGCCGTGACCGAGTTGCATGATTACCGGAACTCCATGTTGTGACGCTGAGGATGCTATTTCAGACGAATCGGTAATATATTCGTCAGTTCAAATTGCTTTTTGATATTTATTGCTTCTTCCCCCTGGTGATACGCACGTGTGTGCGCTAATTATCATTCCAAGAGGTTCTGTTGACAAATCACGGTATACCTTATATTCGTATGGATGAACATGTCCATCAGGATATGAACAGAAAAGTTCTGTAGCCGAACGAACAATTCTTCCTGGCAGTGAGATATTTTTTAAATTTAAAGATGAGAATATTCTATTTTTCATAATTTAAACTTACTCAAGTTCGGCAATTTATTTTAGATTTTTAATTTTATCAAAATCTATAGTTTATCGGAGACGATTGTACAGAGTACTCAGCAATTATTTCTTCATCGACTTCAACAGCGGGCATCAGTTCATCCAAGTATTCATTGAATAATTCTTCCGCTACCGTAGTATCATAATCTGTGAAAAAGTCAGAATTGGACTCATCATCCCACGGATTCTCGTCAAGAGCCAGTCTCTTTATATAATGTGTGCCATAATCTGATTCTATTTTTATATATTCTCCGATTTCAAGTTCAAAAGCAGATTGAACTACCTCAGAAATAAAATCAGTATTTCTGGTCAGATAATATCCGTTTGGATAATATTGGTCTTCAGAAAAAGTTTCATATATAAGCTCAAAGTCATCACCGTTTACAAGCGACTCATCAATTGCTGCAATTACTGCATTTTTTGCCTCCAGCTCTTCCACGCTCATCGCAGTTGTCTGTTTGGTACCGTCTTCGTTATAGATAAGATATCCGTCCTCATCCGTTGTGTATACATACTTGTTATTGACATATATGTGTCTGATACGCACATAATTCTCCTCAAGGTATGCAGTTCTATCAGCATTTGTAACAGGATTTGTTCCACTGCTACTGTACATGGCGGAAAAAACCGCCGTTGCGTGCTCATCACGAAGGTATATTTCCTTCAACATCTTTGAATTTATGCCATACTGTGCCAACGCGGAATTGAACAGATTCTTACTACCATTTGCATATTCTGTTATATAATCGTCGATGTAGTAATCAATCTGATCTTCAACGCTGCTGCTTATTTTTAGTCCAAGCTCATCAAACAATGCATCACAGATAAGGGTTCTTTTTACATTGTCGACTACCATATTAAACAGATACTCTTCATTAGTCGTACCTTCGATGAGTTCACTTTCATAAAACTCAGTTGTATCCTTGAAATCGGAATATAACTGCTGAAATTTTCCTTTGTATGTTGCAAGATAATATTGAAATTCGTTTTCGCTTATAGAAGCCCCATGATAAGTCATGACGGCTGTTCCGGCAGAACATCCGGAAAATGTCAAGAGTAAGATGCACAACCCACCTATCAATCTGACCGTTCTTTTCACATTCACACACACTTTCCTTTGAATTTACTTGTATTATAACTTATAAAAATGAACATTTTGTATCATATTGCTGAAATACTTGAATATTTCTGTAGAAGTTCAAGTAAAAATTCTGTGTTGCGTACATTTTTCTTAAGTTTCAACATAACATACGGATTCTGTCCGAGCATGACCTTCACGCCAAGGTTTGGATAGCTTAACGCGAGTTTCTGCACTGCATTTGCATTTATTTGATTGGTATACAGTTTTATAATGCCGTCACGCTCTTCAATTTTGGTAAATCCATTTGCTCTACCCATTGCGCGGATCCATACGATACGGCAAAGGTTTATCGCAGAAGAGTTTGGCTCACCATAGCGGTCGCAAAGCTCATCTATAATATCATCGTAATCTTCTTGCGACTCAACACGTGCAATTCTTTTGTACATATCCATTCTCTGCGGTGCTGATGCAATATAGGATTTTGAGAGATATGCATCGCATCGTACATCAACAGCACATTCTGGTAAAGGTTTTTTGACCTCTTCCCCCTTTTCTTCGACTACGGCTTCTTCAAGCAGTTTCATATACATATCATATCCAACTGCCTCCATATGACCATGTTGTTCTGCACCAAGCAGATTTCCTGCTCCCCGAATTTCAAGGTCACGAAGCGCAATCCTGAAGCCTGCGCCGAATTCTGCGTACTCCCGTATTGCTGATAATCGTTTTTCAGCAATTTCAGTAAGACTTTTGCCACGTCTATATGTGAAATAAGCATATGCGCGCGTGCTAGAACGTCCCACACGGCCGCGGAGCTGGTGCAGTTGTGACAGTCCATAGTTTTCTGCATTTTCGATAATTAGAGTATTGGCATTCGGAATGTCCACACCAGTTTCTATAATAGTAGTGCATACGAGTATGTCGACATCACCGCGAATCAGCGCGTCCCATACATCTTCGATGGCTTCACGTTCCATTTTTCCATGGGCAACCGCAATACGAGCATCTGGTATTGCTCGTGCAATTCTATCAGCAACATTAAAGATTCCCTCGACGCGATTATAAAGATAGAACACCTGTCCTCCGCGTCGTAGTTCGCGTCTGATGGCTTCATTTATGATGGCTTCATCAAACTCCATAACGTATGTCTGAACGGGCGTGCGAAGGCCAGGGGCTTCCTCAAGAACGCTCATATCCACGAGGCCACCCATTGCCATATTCAAGGTCCGAGGAATTGGTGTTGCCGTGAGAGTCAGAATATCCGCACCGATTTGTAGTTTTTTCAGCTTTTCCTTTTGTGCGACACCAAAACGCTGTTCTTCATCGATAATGATAAGACCAAGGTCATGAAACTCTACATCTTTGGAGATGAGTCTGTGTGTGCCGATGATGATGTCTGTATCACCTCGTTTTACTTTGCGTATGGCTGCCTGCTGCTCTGTAGGACTTTTGAATCGGGATACCATATCAACATTCACTGGAAATGACCTCATGCGGCTGAGAAAGGTTTGATAGTGCTGGTAGGCAAGAATCGTTGTTGGAACTAGAACGGCTACTTGTTTTCCATTCATAACTGCCTTAAAGGCAGCTCTAAGAGCGACTTCAGTTTTTCCGTATCCAACATCACCACAAATGAGTCTGTCCATTGGATATGGCTGTTCCATGTCACGCCGAACGTCGTTTATTGCTTCGAGTTGTCCATCGGTTTCCTCATATTCAAAAGAATCGGCAAATTCGCGGCACATATCGTCGTCTGGTTCAAATGCAAAACCTTGGGTACGTTTACGTTTGGCATACAGTTCAATCAATTCTTTTGCCATTTCGTGCGCTGAGGCTTTTGCTTTGCTTTTGGCTTTGTTCCATTCGGCACCGCTCATCTTTGAAAGCTTAACCATACCAGTGTCAGAACCTGCCCCAATATACTTTGAAACATGGTCGAGCTGGTCTACTGGAAGAAAAAGTTTGTCAGATCCTGCATATTTTATATGCACATAGTCTCTCGAACTTCCGTCAATTGTCAAGTTTTCAATCCCCATATATTGGCCAATTCCATATGCCTCATGAACGACAATATCACCAATTTCCAGGTCGGCATAAGACATAATCGCTTCCGAGGCGGATTTCTTGCGCTTTATCTTCTTAGAATATCTGATGCGTGATGGTTTCGCACTGTCATGGGAATAATCCATTACAACCAGTTTAGGGTATGCCAATTCAAATCCGCCTGCAAATTCTCCGGTCATGAGCAATATTGGTTTTTTCCCCTCTGGAACATCTGGTATTTTGGTAAGAGTATTGCTGTCTGCCGAAAACGTACTATATCCGTCGTCTATGAGTTTTTCTATTAAGTTGTCTTTTTCAATATCGCTTCCACAGATTACGACAGCGGTGTAGTTTTCAGCATGAAAGCGTGTGATATCCTCAGACAGCATTTCTGTATTTCCTGAATAGGCGGGAATATGGCGCGTATTGAACGCAAATATTTCAGCGGGAGTAAAGCCCGTATGGCTTCTTGTGAGTGCATCAATAAATATCGTATAGCCTGACTGCCTCTCTCCAATTTCTTCATAAGTCCGCATGTATATTCCGTTTTTTACAGGAGGCAGTTCGAGTGCTTCAGACATTCCAGCAATGCTTTGTTCTGTAAGAGCATTTGACGCCGCAAAGCGTTCTTCGGATGCAGCTGAGTCGACTATAATGACAGGTCCGTTTATATAGTCAAGCAAACAATCTCCGTCGGGGTATATAAACGGAAGATATTTATCGGCAAAGTTGATTTCCATTCCATGTTCCAAAGAAGATAGTTCACTTTCGAGTACAGTTGCTGCGTGCGCATGCTTCTCATCTGCACCGTCAGTCTTACCAATACGTCTGATATGACGCCGGATGAGGTCAATCAACATTTGACGTAGTTGGCTAGTTATTATATGCTCACGCACTGGAGGAATCACAAGTTCATTAGGCGCACCATCTACAAAACGTTGCGTTTCAACTGAAAAATATCCGATACGGTCAACTTCATCCCCAAACAGTTCAACACGTACAGGCATGTCACCAGATGGATATATGTCGAGAATCCCGCCTCTAACGGCAAACTGTCCGACGCTTTCAACAAGTTCTACCCGTTGGTAACCTGCTGTAGTAAGCAAAGCAGCTGTTTTGTCAAGTTCTAACGGATCATTATAAGATATTTTGACGCACAGTTCTGTCAGTTTTTCAGCTGACATTGTAATTTGCAGTACTGCTTCAGCGGTAGTACATATGACCGACGCGCCCTTTGTAATTCCGACAAGTGAAGCAAGAACCTTTAAACGTTCATTTTCGTATTCATGTGAAGAAGTAATGTTGTTAAAGCAATATTCACGTGCCGGAAAATAGTCCGTCGAAATATCTACAGACACAAGGAAATCGCGATATAGCGCCGCTTTTTTTTCATCGGCAAATATTAATACTACTGGCGAATACGCATTTCCAAAGTCCTCACACAGTGACTCAAGAAATATATACTCCGCTCCCTCAGAAAGCCCACTTACATAATAGGGTTTACGTTTTCCGAAAGCCGGTCGTTTTAATGCTTCGCTAATACCGATATAGTCTCTATTTTTGCGAAAAGTATCACATAATAATTTATAATTCATTCGCCACCATCATCCATCTTCATATTAATATTTTAGTCCGTTGAACTTTCCCATTGCCTCTTCCATCCTGCCTTCAAGCAGCATCAGGCATGCATCATATGACGCTTTCAAAATTTTAAATATAGGCTCACGGTCTTTATTTGGAATCTGAGCCACGACCCAATCTGCAAGGTCATACTCCTTATTAGGTTTCTCACCGACGCCAATCCGAATTCGCGGAAATTCCTCACTGGATAAATGCTCTATGATACTCTTTAACCCATTATGCCCTCCCGCAGAGCCATTTTTCCGGATCCGCATTCTTCCCGGTGCTTGGCAGATATCATCAACCAAAACAATAATATTTTTTGGAGGTATCTCATAGAAAGAGGCGGCAGCAGAGACCGCTTCCCCTGAGTTATTCATATATGTTTGGGGTTTCATTAAGATAACATGATGTCCTTTGAGTGTTGTATCAGCATACAAGGACTTAAATTTCAGCTGCTTTATTGGACATCCGCATTTCTGCGAAATATAGTCAAGTGCAAGAAATCCCGCGTTATGACGTGTAAATGCATATTTATCTCCCGGATTTCCTAACCCAACGATTAGAAATTTTGGTGGTGTCTTGGCATTTTCTGCGCCAGTTGATATTTTTTTGAATAGCTCGAATAGCTCCGCCATGCTTATCCCTCTTTTCTTTTGCTGCAACGCGCAAAAAGCCCGTTATTGAACGAGCAGCTTGCATCATCATATGTTAAGTTTCTATATTATACCAGTATATTTCCTATAAATCAAGTGTAATTTACCTCAATGGAAGAATTTCTATCCAGTATCCGTCCGGGTCCTCAATAAAATACAGCCCCATTGCGGTATTTTCAAAACAGATACAGCCCATATCGGAATGGTGCTTATGGGCTGACTCAAAATCATCCGTTACAAATGCAATATGAAATTCATCTTCCCCAAGGTCATATTTTTGCGGATGATTTGCTGGATAAGTGAGCTCCATTTCAAATTCACCATTCTCTGTTCCGATAAAACATATTGTAAAGGAACCGTCTGCCGCAGTGTGTCTGCGTTTTTCGATAAGGCCAAGGGCATTTTTATAGAATTCGAGGGATTTTTCGAGATTTGACACATTGTAGTTCTCATGAACAGGTCGAAAATTCATAGTACACTCCTTTGAATTTATACAAGACTGATTTTTTCGCCAGGTTTTATACATATAATTTTATTTTTATAGTCACGCGAAATAGGATCGCAAAGAAAATCGTCGCATATCTTCGGTGAACCTGAAAAATGCATCGGAATAGCATTTTTAATTCTGAAATGTTTCATATAGTAGTCAAATCCGAGGTACGAATACATACCTTGCCTTGCATCAAGCGGCAGAAATGCGGTATCTATCCAGAAGTTTTTTAGTCCTTTGGTGTATTCCCGAAACTTTTCGGTCATATCGTATACTTCACTTTCACGCATTCCTTCCCACAGCCAAAGGTTGAGGTCGCCTGCATGGAAAATATTTCGCCCTGAATATCCGGCAAGATAGGCCACACCGCAATCAGTTGACGGAAGCACCTTGAGCCTAAATCTGCTTTCAATGCGTATATCCATGCCAGGATCTGCGATAAGATAATCATCAATTCCGTACTTATCAAGAATCTTTTTGTCAATGTCATAGGAAATTATGTATTTAACATTTGGGTATTCGCTGCATATACTGAAAATATCGGGATTAAAATGGTCCTCATGCGCGTGACTGATAAAAACATATGTCTTCTTCTTTTTCACTGGTTTGGGAAGGATTCCTTCGGAATAATCGAAAATCAGCATGTGCGTTTCAGATTCAACCGAAAAACCACTGTGTCCGGCGTAATTTATTACTATCATAATTTAGCGGCTCCTGTATCAGAAACGATATTCACTACATAGATATGTTATCATTATCGGACGTTTTTGTCAATAGGTGTTTCGCATATCTTCTTATATTATATAATTATAATAAACTTTTCGAATTATGTTAATAAAATGAAATTCTATTTACTTTTCCAAAAAAATGTGGTATTATATTATAAATAACTTTTACACATCTTTGAATAACTTTCAAGAAGCTACGACAAATTTTAACCAGATGACGAAAACAGAAAGGAAAACTTTTTGACATGCAGAATCAATTTTTTGATATCTTAATGCACTTTGCCCTTGATATAGAACCCTCTGTCTATGGAAATGGTCATATTAACGATACCTATATCGTTCATTCCAAGCCGAATTATATCTTGCAGAGAATTAACAAAAGAGTATTTACAAATCCGCCTGCGGTAATGGAAAATATTCAAGGTGTTACTGAATTCCTCCGCAAAAAAATAGAAGCAAGCGGCGGTGACCCTGAACGAGAGACACTAAATCTCATCTATACAACCGATGGAAAGCCGTATTACCTTCACACAGACGGTGAATACTATCGCGTCTATAAATTTATAGACCGTGCAAAATCATATGACGCTGTTGAAAATCCGATGCAGCTTTATCACGCTGCTAAAGCTTTTGGTAAGTTTCAGAATATGCTCGCTGATTATCCTGCCGAAAAGCTGCATGAAACGATTGTAGATTTTCATAATACAAAGGTTCGCTTTGCAAACTTCAAAAAGGCAGTTGACGACAATTTGGCTGGTCGTGCTGACGAAGTTCAACCAGAAATCAAATTTGTTCTCGACCGCGAAGCAGACTGTAGTGTGATTGTTGATGCTCTCGCAAACGGTACGATTCCACTTCGTGTAACACACAATGACACCAAGCTCAACAATGTTATGCTAGATGAGGTTACGGGAGAAGGTGTGTGTGTTATTGACCTTGATACCGTAATGCCTGGTTCTCTTCTCTATGATTACGGCGATGCCCTCCGGTTCGGTGGTTCTAGCGGTGCAGAAGATGAACCTGACCTTTCTAAAATCTGGTTTGACATTGAAAAATTTGAATACTTTACACGTGGCTTCATCGAAGAGCTTCCCTCAATCACCAATGCGGAACTTGCCCTGCTTCCCTTTTCAATCAAGCTCATGACATACGAATGCGGCTCAAGATTCCTTGCCGATTATTTGAATGGCGATATTTATTTCAAAACCCATTATCCAAATCATAATCTTGATAGATGCCGCACACAGTTCAAGCTTGTAGCTGATATCGAATCAAAGATGGATGAGCTCAATGCAATCGTACACAAGATTGCTGGAAGATAATCATTTTATCCAAAAGCAGTTTGCAGAATATCTAACACTCTGCAGCTGCTTTTTTGTATATTTGTTACAAACTAATATTTTTTTGTAATTCTGCTTGACAAAACAGCGCGTGTGTGGTATACTCTGTAAAGTAATTTACTTTACAGCATAGTGCGGTGATTGTTATATTTGAAAAAAATATGAAGTTTCCGCTTCTTCTCGATACATATGGAGTTTTGTTGACAGGACGGAAGCGTGAGATACTTGAATATTACTACGACGATGATTATTCTCTGTCAGAAATATCGGAACTTACCGGAATTTCGCGGCAGGGCGTGCGTGATTCTATCAAAAAGAGTGAGGAAGACATTTATGAATATGAATCAAAACTAAAAATAGTTGCTAAACGTGAAGAATCCGCCAAACTATGCAAAAGTGCAATAACAGAGCTTACAACAATCATCCAGCGTGCCAGCGACGTTTCCGTCTCACAGCAAGCTGAAACCGTTATTTTACTGATCGAAAAGCTGAAAAGCTTAAATAACATACAATCTGCTGATATATCTGATATACGGGAGTAATAAATGTTTTCAAACTTATCTGAAAAATTAAATAACGCATTTAAGAAATTCAAGAGCAAAGGTAAACTGACTGAGGCAGATGTAAAGGAAGGAATGCGCGAGGTAAGGATAGCGCTTCTTGAAGCGGATGTAAACTACAAAGTTGCGCGTGATTTTGTAAAAAAAGCCACCGAACGCGCAGTTGGTTCAGATGTTCTTGAAAGTCTGCTTCCTGCACAGCAGATAATTAAAATTGTTCACGAAGAGCTTATAAACTTGATGGGTGAAACCAATACCAAACTCCAGATTTCTTCAAAACCGCCGACAGTTGTGATGATGGTGGGATTACAAGGGTCAGGTAAAACAACTCACTCTGCAAAGTTAGCTGGTATGTATAAGAAGCAAGGCAAGCACCCGCTTTTAGTGGCGTGCGATGTATACAGACCTGCCGCTATCGACCAGTTGAAGGTTGTAGGCGCTCAAATTGACGTTCCTGTCTTTGAGATGGGTCTTGCAAATCCAGTGGAGATCGCCAAAGCGGGCTGTGAGCACGCAATAAAGCATGGTCATGACATGGTGTTTATTGACACAGCAGGGCGTCTGCACGTTGACGAAGTATTGATGGATGAGCTTTCAGCAATAAAAGAAGCGGTAAATCCGACCGAAATCATCCTTGTAGTCGACGCAATGACGGGGCAAGATGCATTAAACGAAGCAACTTCGTTTAATGAAAAATTCGACATCACAGGCGTTCTGCTCTCCAAACTTGATGGAGATACCAGAGGCGGTGCTGCCCTGTCGGTCAGATATGTTACTGGCAAACCGATTAAGTTCATCGGAACAGGAGAAAAGCTTGATGCAATTGAACCATTCTATCCTGATAGAATGGCATCAAGAATTCTCGGAATGGGAGATGTTCTTACCCTTATTGAGAAGGCACAGCAGAGTTTTGACGATAAAAAGGCGGCTGAACTTGAGAAAAAGCTGCGCGAAAATACCTTTACGCTCAATGATTATCTTGAACAGTTTAGGCACGTTAAAGGTATGGGAAGCCTTGACGAAATAGTCGGTATGCTTCCTGGCATCAAGCCCGGAGCGCTGAAAGATGCAAAAATCGATGAAAAGGTAATGTCGCATACCGAAGCGATTATTCTTTCCATGACCGAATATGAGCGTGAGCACCCAAATGTTATCAATGGTTCACGGCGCAAGCGCATTGCAACCGGGAGTGGAACTACTGTAGAAGAAGTAAACCGCCTTCTTAGACAATATGAGCAAATGAGCAAGATGATAAAACAGCTTTCAGGTCAGATGACCGGAAAGAAAAGTAAGAAAAAGATGAAAATTCCGTTATCATTTTAATTCTTAACGGGTTTTTATATAAAATTAAATTTACACAAACACATTTTTGGAGGACAAAAACACAATGGCTGTTAAAATTAGACTTAGAAGAATGGGTGCCAAGAAAGCTCCTTTCTATCGCATTATCGTAGCTGATTCCCGCTCTCCGCGTGACGGCAGATTTATCGAAGAAGTTGGCTATTACAATCCTATGACAAATCCCGCTACTATCAAAGTTGAGGCTGAAAAGGTTCAGAAATGGCTTGATACTGGTGCACAGCCGACCGAAACTGTAAAATCCATTCTCACAAAGAGCGGTATTATTAAATAATTATGGATAATACAAGCAGCGCAAGCTATCACGATATCGACCTCAAGAAAGTTCTTGTGGATATGGCACGCGCTATTGTTGACGACCCGGACTCTGTAAGTGTCACTGAGGAAGAAACCGAATCTGGTACTGTTTTGACTCTCAAGGTAGCAGAAGCTGATATGGGCATGATAATCGGCAAACATGGCAAGATTGCCCGAGCGCTCCGTACCGTCGCAAAAGCTGCGGCTAAAATAGCCGATAAAAAGGTTATTGTTGAAATTAAATAACGTATACCAATGAAAAAGCTGTGTTGAAATTAAATTCATCACAGCTTTTATTTTGTTTATTTAAGAAAAGTTCGCATGTGCTTTAGTTTTCAAACACATATACAGTTGTAGTGTCGTACTTTTCACCCGGATTAAGAATTACGTTTGTAAAGTTTGGATGATTAATGGAATCCGGCATGCACTGTGTTTCAAGGCATACTGCACAGTGTTTGTACTGTGCGACATTTTTCTTGAAAGGATGATCTGCTGTGTTAATCATATTAGCAGTGTAAATCTGTACACACGGCTGATTGGTATACATCCTTACCTTGCGTCCGGACTTGGGGTCAGTGACTGTTCCCCGAAGTGTGAGTTTACCATCATAATTTTGAAAACAGAAATTATTATCATATCCGCCGAATTCCTTCATCATTGGGAAATCTGCTGTAAAGCCTTCGCCAATTGCATGTTCTTTTCTGAAATCATATGGTGTACCGTCGACGTCAATAAATTTTCCATCTGGAATCAGCTCGTTATCAAGACTGTTGATCTTGTCACAGTCGAGCCACATCATATGGTTGTCAATTATACCGGAATCAAAACCGCCGAGATTGAAATACGAGTGGTTTGTCATATTTACAATAGTCTTCTTGTCTGTTTCTGCCTCATAGTGAATAGATATGCCACCTTCTTTGGTGAGGGTGTATGTAACCTTAACAGAAAGTGTTCCAGGATACCCTTCTTCTCCATCAGGGCTTACATAGGAAAGAATAAGCGCGGGCTCTTCATCGGATGGAACTTCTTCGACATCCCAGATTTTTGCATTGAATCCAAATTTACCACCATGAAGAGAATTGTTGCCGTCATTCTTATAAAGCACATATTCCTTGCCATCAAGAACGAACTTGCCTGCTCCGATTCGATTTCCGATTCTGCCAATCAGTGCGCCCTGATAGCCACCAGCGGTAAGATAGCCCTCAAGCTTGTCATAACCACAAATAACATCAGCTGCTTCCCCATTCTTATCCTTTACGAATATACTTTTCAAAATTCCGCCATAGTTAAGAATAGCAGCAGAAGTAATAGAAGCATTTGTAAGTGTGTAAGCATACACTTCACATCCGCACGGAAGTTTTCCAAACAATTCTTTTTTAATCATTTTATTCTCCTGTTAATCTTCGTATCCGTTGGGATTCATGCTCTGCCATCTCCAAGAATCTTTACACATTTCACGAATGCCATTTTCAGCAACCCAACCGAGCTCTTTTTTAGCAAGGTCAGCATTAGAATAGCATTCAGCAATATCGCCAGGTCTTCTCGGTTTTATGGAATATGGAATCTTTACACCCGTTGCTTCTTCGAAGTTTTTAACAATATCAAGCACACTGTATCCTTTACCGGTTCCAAGGTTATATATCTTGAGACCGGCTTTTTCTTCGAGCTTCTTGATTGCACACACATGCCCTTTTGCAAGGTCAACTACATGGATATAGTCACGTACACCTGTTCCGTCGTGTGTAGGATAATCGTTTCCGAATACGCCGAGTTCTGGACGCTTGCCAACCGCCACTTGTGTAACGTAAGGCATCAGATTATTCGGCACACCGTTTGGATTTTCGCCGATAAGCCCACTTTTATGCGCGCCAATTGGGTTGAAGTAACGAAGAAGAACCACATTCCATTCGTTATCCGCTTTCTGAATGTCTGTCAGAATCTGCTCAAGCATAGACTTTGTCCAGCCATAGGGGTTGGTGCAATTCCCTTTCGGGCATTCTTCTGTAATCGGGATAAACGCAGGGTCGCCATATACTGTTGCGGAGGACGAGAAGATAATGTTTTTGCAGCCATGTGCTCTCATAACATCAACGAGTATAAGTGTACCCGTAATATTGTTGCTATAGTATTCCCACGGCTTTGCAACGGATTCTCCTACAGCCTTTAACCCTGCAAAATGGATGACAGAATCGATTTTTTCGTTATCGAAAATTTCGTTCATAGCATCACGGTCGAGAATGTCGGCGAGATAAAATTTTACCGGTTTACCTGTGATTTTCTCTACACGTTCAAGTGATTTTTTACTTGAGTTGCAAAGATTGTCACATACGATTACATCATATCCGGCATTTTGGAGTTCAACCACAGTGTGAGAACCGATATATCCCGCACCGCCTGTTACAAGAATAGACATAATTAACCCTTTCTGTCGTTTTTATAAAATATAATCTTGTAATGCAAAATTATTTCCAAAGTCCGCGCGGATATTCGCCGGCTTCGATGAGGGCATTCAGTTTTGCTATTACATCCGGTTTGTCATCAGCATATGTAACACCGAACCACTTCGCAGTAGTGGTTAGCACCTTGACATCGCATTCTCCCGCCTTAATCATCTTACCAATTGTGTTCGGCAGAAGGCACTCGCTCTTGAGAGGCTCGCGTTCTGTATCGTTCAGGAAAGCTTCGAAGTCTTCTTCAAGACCTGCAAATACCTTAGGAGTGAATCCCCAGAAGTTCATTGATACGACTGTCTCGTTCGGAAGATGTACTGTTTCGCCATTTTCAGCGGTAAAGTAAGCGCCGCCATCTTCTTTAAAGAATTTGGTTCTCTCGACAATTTTGTCAAGCATACCATTTTTATCAGCATGGCATTCTCCTCTTGCTACGCTGCCGTTATCCGTAAGTGTGTTGCCAAGATGGTAACCTACCATACAATAATGAGCAGAGTTTACATCCGCGTTTTTGATAAATTCAGCAGCTTTAAAGAAGGCATCTCTACCGTAGAAGTCATCAGCGTTGATTACAGCAAAGCCATCATTAAGAACTTCCTTACCGCAAAGAAGAGCATGAGTTGTTCCCCACGGCTTAACTCTTTCTGACGGAATTTTATCTTCCGATACAAGTGTGTTCATTTCCTGGAATACATATTCAACTTTAACCTTGTTCTCGATTCTGTGCCCTACAGTTTCCTTGAAAATTTCGTAGTTTTCCTCTTTGATAACGAATACGATTCTGTCAAAACCGGCCTTAATTGCATCATAAATAGAGAAGTCAATGATGAATTCTCCGTCTTCGGTGAAACGGTCAATCTGTTTTAATCCGCCGTAACGCGAGCCCATTCCGGCTGCAAGAATAAATAAAGTCATAATAAATTCCTCCTACACGGTATTAACCGGTGATGTTTAGTGATATGATCACTGCAAATTTTTCAACTTATATTGTATACCATCTATTGTATACCATCATGCTGATAAATTCAAGTCCCCAATTATAAAATTATTTAACTTTTTATAATTCCTTACAATATTTTGCCGTTAATTCTTTTAATATACATTATTTAAGGTTATTTTCTTGAAACATCACCTTTCCACTTCAAATTCAAATTTTATTTCGATTATGATACAATCATGCTTTCTTTAATAATTATGCTTCAAAGATAGTTTTAGTACTAAACGATGTGTATGAGGTTATTGTTTCGTGTATCGACCTTGAAAATAATAACATGTAAAAGCTGTCGTAAATATAAGACGGCAACCTTTGTTTTGGACATATTTTATTATTATATATTGACTTTTCCCTGTCTGTATTGTATAATATGGATAATCTATATAAAGATATTCGGGAGAACATTATGGTTATACAGGACAATATTCTCAAAAATAAATTAAAAAATGTGTACTTTATTTGGGGAAGCGGAAAAACTACTGCTGCAAACTATATAGGTCAAAAATACGGATACTATGTTTACCACACAGATAACGTCAGAGGAATACATTTCAAAAATGCTGATCCAGAGTATCAACCGGAGATGTGCCGCAATGTTCCTGATTTTTGGGCATTGCCCCCAGAGGAGGCAGTCGCATGGGAGACTGCTATTGTGCGTGAATTTACTCCCATGATAGTTGCTGACTTGATTGAATTGTCAGCTTTACACGAAACTGTGATATGCGAAGGAGATATCGACATTGATGCGGTAATTCCGATAGCATCTCATGTGGTCACAATTTCAAACTATGGAAAAGCAACTGATTTTTTTGAACGTCCTGAGCAGAGTCATATGCTTGAAGAAAGCAAAAATCGTCCAGACCTGACAGATTCCGAACGAGAGAAACTCATAGAAAATGCTTATAAAATTGTTGGCTATGACCCCAAAAATCCTCAAGCAAACATTCATGAAATACCATATGAAACGAAAAAATATGGTGTAAAGCAAATAATCCGTGATGACCACTCCACTCCATCTAAAACTGCCGCTGAAATTGAGCAGTATTTTGGGTTTATGTTAAGATTTTAAAGAAAAACTGCCTGTATACATAAGACAGGCAGTTTTTTCTTTAATACCCAAGTACTTCCCTGCGGCTGTGATTTAATAATGGTTTTACTGGTATATTAGGAGTCAGTTTCCCATCTTGAACAAAGCCTTCTTCGCGCCAAGCCAATTCTTTTATAAGAATGTGCTCCAGTTTGTTGATCCGTTCAAGGTGTTTTTTGTCATTTATGGCATTATGCAGCTCGCAAGGGTCATTTTCAAGGTCAAAATATTGTCTCTGACCTCCATTTGAGCACCATATGAATTTATCTTTTTCTGTAACAATCCATTGATATGAGTCACCATCATAAAGATGCTCCCCATGAATGTATTCACGGTCCCAGTCCGGTGCAAACACATTTTTTCCATCAACAGTTTCAGGAGTATCTAATCCGCACATTGTCAACAGCGTGGGCATTACGTCACGCAGTTCTGGCATACGCTGACTGATTTTATGCCAATCTGCATTTTTACTGCCGGCTGCTCTTTCTAAACAACTGTTGGGAGCAGAAATAATAAACGGAATTCCAGCACTTCCACAATAGGGCCGACTCTTTCGGAAAAGACTGTGGTCGCACAGCATCTCGCCATGGTCAGACACACAAACATAACTATCGTATTGCTGCGGTCGAGCCCGTGAGAAAACATAGTTTCCCGCAGTCTGCCATATTCATAGTCCACCTGCGTAATTGCAGCATAATATCCTATCTGTGCTTCTCTCTGCAAATCCGGGTCAACAGGCCCCGTTTCGGAATCAAATATACGTCCTATTCGATTTAAGCGCTCTGTGTCTGCCCAATCCCCCATGAGCGGTCGACGCAAATTCTTGTTGCGGTACATGTCGAAAAACAATTGTGGGGGCATCGAACGGCGGATGCGGTCTGACGTATGAAACTGTCAGGAAAAAGCGTTTATCACGGTCACGTTTGCGAAGAAAGTCGATGGCTTTGTCCGTTACCCACCTTGTTGGATGATACTTTTCCGGATAAATCCATGGTCTGGCGACATATGAATTGCAGTCTATTCCAGTTTCGGTTGGGTCTGCCTCTACTCCAAGCTCCGATTTCAGCCACCAATAATAATCGTCTGCTATGCGCTGATTATCGTAGAAAGGAACCTCGGGACGGCGATAATAATGAAGATATCCGTCATGCAGGTTGATCGAATGATAGCCTACATTGTTTCTAAGTGGGTGAACATGCAGTTTCCCTGCGCAGTGGCACTGATATCCGTTCTCAGCAAATACACTAGCTATTGTATTTGGGTAGTCCCAACGTATTCCATCACAGTAACCGACACGGCAGTGATTTTCCTGGGACATGCCAGTATATAGTGCAGCGCGAGCTGGAATGCACGTTGGGGTCGCGGACACGGCTTTTGGAAACCGAATTCCCTGCGTATACATCGTGTCAAGATATGGCGTTTTTACATCCGGATGTCCCGCAGCACCCAAACAATCACCACGCCACTGATCCGCTATAATCAAGATTACGTTCGGTTTATCCATATATTCCTCTCTTTTTTTATAAGGTATGTACTATTATACATTTTTTATAAAATTAGTCAAGCTATTAAGAAAAACAAAAACGCAAATAACATGTTGTACATGAAATTTGCGTGTATAAGTTATTTATTTTTTAACATTGATAGATTTTGTGCTGGCTTGGGAACATTTCCTTTATATAACGCCATAATTTTATAAAGTCTTCCCGCTAAATACATGATGACAGCTGAAAATGTAAGGATTACGATAAATGAACCCACCCCCTGCGCAATGGAGATATCTCCCAAAAGTACACGTGCTGGAGTAATCAGCACAGCCGTGAACGGTATCCAGTTAAGCCAAGCGGAAGAAAAGCTTTCTCCATCAGAAAAGAGTCCGCTGCCATTGTACAGCACAACGAGAAAGCTGACAACAAGAATCATCGTAAACAGAATATTGGTTGACTGCAAATCTTCCTGCCTACCGGCCAGAGAACCGCCAATTGAAGCGAGGGCGCAGTACAGTAGGAATCCGCCAAGCATAATCAACACTGCAACAACAATACCAATGGGGGACATGATATTTTGCAGCACTTCCGTTCCTTTTAATATTTCCTTGACCATGTCAGCTGCTTCAGGATTTACTATGCTCAGAACAACAATTCCGCCTAAACAGCCTGCTATGAGCGATATAATCCAAATAAGAAGTTGTGAAATTGCGGTAGATACACATGCAAATACTTTTCCGAATATCATGGCCGATGGTTTTACTGATATTAAAAATGTGTCCATCAATTTTGAAGTTTTTTCAATAATAACTGCTTGCGCAACGCTCTGACCATAAAACAGGACAAGAAAATATAGAATCATAACGGCTAGATATGGCAATATATAACGTAATACCTCGTAAAGAATGCCTTCATTGTCGCTATCGCTCTGGAAATTTTCTGTTTTTTCGCTTGTTTCAACGATGTTTACTTCCACAGGTGATGCTAACACGGCAAGCTGTTCTGCATCAAGCCCGGATTTTTGAATTAGAATATATTGAAAATTGGAATTAACAAAAGCAGCGTACATTGCTGCATCATGTTCACGTATAGAATCATCTTCAAACCACTCGGGTGTAATAATATTGGCAAAATATTCGAAGCCATCATAACAAATTTGCAGTACAACAGTACCGGCCTGGGGGTTTGCTTTTTCACATGCTTCTTCGTAGGTCTGGCAATCTTCATATGTTATTTTCGAAAATTCCCCTCCAAGTGTCGAGAGAATGGACAAATCTGTATACCCATCTGTTTCATCAGCAACATATACTGTTTCTATACTGCCGCTGTAAATTTCTGCCTCGCTATCGTTTGAAAGACCGTAAATGAGCATGATTACAATCGGAAAAAGTAAAAAAATTGCTGCAAGAAGTACAGTTGCTATCCTCCATTTTTTTGATACAAAAAAAGATTTGAGGGTAAAAACAAAAATTTTAGTAAATCCCCTGAATTCTTCTTTCATCTTTTTACCTCCTTCGTTATCTGCTTATTTTTTGCCATTTTTTATAATTTCACGGAAGCCAAGAGGTTTTCCACTATAGATGATAAGATCTGCATAAACCTTTGCGCAAAGCAACGCCAAAGCAGCGATGACTGCAATCTGGAGCAACCACGAAACTATGAGCGTTCCAAAAGCAATGTCTCCCCTCATATATTGTACTGGCGCACAGAAAATGGAAATCATCGGTACAATGGAAGTTGCGATGTTGATCCCAATGCTGTCGAACGCAGAGGTGAAACAAGCCACAATGTAGCAAACCATTACTATCATCACTGATGTTGTATTTGCAGTCTGTATATCTTCCATTGCTGAGCAGCTTGTTCCTGATAATCCCGCAATGAGAGAAAAGGTCAGGTATCCAAGCAACAGAGATATGACACATACTATAATGGCGGAAAAGTCAAGTGTAATATTGGTAAGGTCTACCACCCATTCTGGAAACAACTTCGCTGAAGCTGCCTCCATGTAATATGACAGTGTTTATTACACCGGATAGTAAGGCTGCAACAACATTCAACGCTAACATACCAAATACAAATGTCATTACTGCAAGTATTTTTCCAAGAATCAGCGCAAGCGGCCTTACACTTATCATAAGTGGATTCTACCAGCTTAGATGCTTTTTCTTCTACGACAGTTTGGACGATGTAAGCAGACGTATACATGCTAACAATCATAGTGATAATGGAGTAGATAAGCTGAAGGTAATATCCGCTCATCGAGTTATCTTCTTCCGCGGACCCATAATCAGACATGCTTGAAACGGATACACTGTGTGGAGCCGCAAGAACATTGACCTGCAAAGAACTTGCTCCTGCGGCGCGAAGCTTTGCATTGTTTAAAATTTCTAAAGCATACGAAGAAAGTATGGATGCCGTATCCTCTTCACTTGCTACATCAATAGAAATTTTCCCTTCCGTATCATTGTATATGTGCAGAAAGGCGTGGGAAGCATCTACTGTATATTCAACCAGCGAATAGTCGACATCCTCAAATTTCGTATCCGCAAACATTGGATAGGAGTCTGCAGCGAAGTCTAATGGGTATGAGGTTTCATTATATACATAGACAATTTGGGGAGGTATAAAATTGTTGTCTACAGTCTGGGTATTCGATGCATTAATCAGGGTCATTATAGGCATTATCAGAAGAATAATTACAAAAGTGATGGCAAACGAAAGGATGTTTGCACGATTTCCGACAAGTTGCTTCAAAGTAAAAGAATAAACCTTGGTGCATCCGCGAAAATCACTTTTTATCAGTTTCATTTGCTTCACCTACTCTTTCTACGAATATTTCATGCAAAGACGGTTCGCGCAAGTCGAATGTAATAACCGTTACGTGATTAGCGATAAGCAGCCCAAGTAGGGTGTTGGCTTGTTCTTCACTCTGTACCTTAATTTCATATTCGTTTTCCTTCTTCGAAACTAAGGTCACTCCAGAAGCTTCAATATATTCGGCAATGTCGGATTCGGTTTTGAGGAATAAGTTAACCCTCCCATAGCTTTTTTAATATCATTCAGGTGTCCCTGCAAAATGGTTTTAGAACGGTTCAGAATTGTAATATCTGTACAAAATTCTTCTACAGTTGCCATTTGATGACTTGACATGATTATGTATTTTCCGGCCGCGATTTCCTCACGGATAATCCCTTTAAACAAGTCAGCATTGACAGGGTCAAGTCCTGAAAGTGGGTTCGTCGAGGATTATCAGCTCAGGGTTCGAGATAAGTGATATCATAAGCTGTATTTTCTGCTGGTTCCCTTTTGAAAGTTGGTCTGCCAGCTTGGGCTTTTGTACTTTCTTTTTCCTTCTGTGAAGACTTGCGTTTTCTCTATTTTTATTAGGAATTTCATTCGGATAGAGGTATTCTATTACTTCCAGTCTTTCTGCAAGATGGCGAATTCTAGTTTTAGCATCCGATTTCGACACACTTCTAAGAGAAGCAAAGTACATGAGCTGGTCCATTAACTGATATTTTGGGTAAAGTCCACGTTCTTCCGCCAGATAACCAACATTACAGGTTGTGATATCGAGAGGAGCATTATTCCATATTACCTCTCCGGAATTGCGGGACAGCATTCTAAGTATCATGCGAATGGCTGTTGTTTTGCCTGCGCCGTTGGTTCCTAGAAGAGCATATACGCCTGGTTTTTTCATTTCGAAACTCAAGCTTTCGAGTACAGTCTTCGAACCGTATTGTTTAGAGAGATTAGTTACAGTGAGACTCATATCAAACTCCATTATGATTTATTGATTTCGATTCGGTATAACATATCCTTCAATTTAGTTCAATCATGTGTGCACTAAATTCAGATTAAAAATATTAAAATACGCGATATATGCCAAATCCTGTATTTACAAATGAGGCCAAGTTGTCCTCGATAATTTTTAACAAACGTTCCCTTGCTTCGCGCGAACTCCAAGCACAGTGAGGGGTTATAATCGTATGAGGAGCGGATAAGAGCGGATTATTTGGATCAGCGGGTTCTTTGGCAAGTACGTCAAGCCCAGCACCTGACAGTTTGCCTGATTTCAACGCTTCGGCAACGTCATACTCATTTAATACAGCACCTCGCGATGTATTAATAATCACTGCACCATCCTTCATTTTCGAAATAAACTCCGCATTTACCATACCACGCGTTTCATTTGTCAGTGGACAATGGAATGAAACATAATCGCTTTCGCGAAGTAAAATATCTGGTGTTGTAAAATGGATGCCTTCCACCTCACCAGCCGTTTTGCTTCTCCTTGCCGCAAGCACACGCATACCGAATGCCTGACATATTTTTGCAAGCCGCATTCCAATAGCACCGCATCCATAGACTCCCACCGTCTTTCCCTCAAGCTCCACAAATTTAGTATTTTGATACATAAATCCTGGAAGTCCTGTCCATTTTCCTTCCTTGACCATATTTCGGTATCCTTCAAGGTCAAAGGCATTTGCCAAGAGAAGGGTGAATGCGTGCTGCGCAACAGAGGCAGTGGAATATCCTGGCACATTACAAACCTCAATATTGTGTTTTCTGCAAGCGTCTATATCAATCATGTCATATCCGGTGCCAAAAGTGGACACATATTTCAAATTTCTGCATTTGACTATAACTTCTTGACCGATTTTAACGCGATTCGTAAATACCGCATCAGCATCGGCAATTGCCAAAGGTGCTTCTTCATCTGATATTTTATCATACACTTTATATTCACCGAATTTTGCAAAAAACTCCCAAGATAAGTCTCCAGGATTTACTGCAAAGCCATCTGTAACAACAATTTTCATTTTTTCTCTCCTTAATTTATCCAATGATCTGCTTCCCATCAAACAGGAAAATACCGTATCCAGAACCGGTAACATTATCGTGTTCATTCAAATACTTTATCATATTGAGCTGAAGTGTAGTTTCGCGTGGAAATTTGGAAGTATCAAACGAATAGCTGCAAGGGCCAAGTACACGCCATAAATCTCCGTTATTGCGTCGCTTCTCATGTTTTATTATATCGAAGTCATCCATAAATTTTCTAATATTTGACTCTTCTGGTAAAAAATTATAATTTCCCGGATAAAGTAACCATGAATCACAAACAAACGCTTACAACCCGTTGCATTTAAAATAACAGTACGCTTGCCTATATGATTCTATTACATCTTCGTGAGCAAGAGAACCGTCTTCAGGAATGTGGATGTTTATGACAGAATCTCCTCCACTAATTGTGACTCCGGCTCGAGACCATGTTCTATCTTCCAAAAAGCTGATTTTGTGAAACTCAAGACGGTGAATCCGTACAATCGACGCTTGTATAAAATTAAGAATCCATCCATACTCATACAGGCCAACATGTCCTCGCATTTTCATGCAGGTTTTCGTCCAAACAGTAATATCACGCATAGAAAGCAGGTATATAGTTTCGGAAATACCGCGTTTTTCATACAAGTCATGTGCATCTGTACCAAGCATTAAAACAACGGCAAGCATGACCGCATCGCGGCTTTCACCCATATTTTCTGCAAGCGCATAAATCAATGAGACATCTTGAGACTTGGTATATATTTGCTGATAATCTTCTGCATGTGAAGCGTTTATTTTTTCACATATCGCAAGTGCGATGGATTGTGCCTCTTGCGGCAATCCTATATTTTCTGCAAACGCCTTTATCGTGTTGATGTCTTTCATAAATCATCCTTTTCAAAATAAATCATAGCTTAGCATAGGCTATGGGGGTTTATTAAACTATCTCTTTACTCTCGCATTTCCGCCCCAAACGGACCATACCTGTTCTTCATCAGCAGGCTGTGCATAATCGGTCAGGAAGGTAGTGGCAAGTGCTCCGGTTGCCCAACCGAACTGTACCCATTTTTCGGCTTCCCATCCTTTAAGAATTGCATATAACATTCCACCTACAAAGCCATCTCCACCGCCGATTCTGTCAAGTACAGTAATTTCGCGTGGCTCTGCAATGTACCACTCTTCTCCGGCAAGCATAATGGCTCCCCATACATGCGTGTTTACATTTTTAACCTGGCGCAGGGTTGTAGCAAATACAGAAGCATTGGGAAAACTCTTTTTTATTTCGCCAATCATTCCTTTAAAGCTGTCGATTTTTGAAACATCTTGCCCCCCCGCTTCTGGTCCCTTTGCACCAAGGGCAAGCTGGAAGTCTTCCTCATTTCCAATTAAGATGTCAGCAACAGAGGCAATTTCAGTAAAAATCCTGCGAAGCTCTTCTTCTCTGTCTTTCCAGAAGGACGCACGATAGTTGAGGTCAAAAGATACAAGTGTACCATACTTTTTTGCTGCGCGTGCAAGTTCTAGGCAGAATTCACTTGTTTCTTTGGAAAGTGCACCAATAAGTCCTGAGAGATGGAGAATCTGCACTCCTTCCTCACCAAAAATACGGTCTGTATCAAAGTCCTTTATATTGAGTGTACGCCCAACCTCGCCGGCGCGATCGTTGCATACCCGTGGTCCTCTCGTTCCATATCCGCTGTCAGCAATGTTGAACTGGTGGCGGTATCCCCATGGCCCTCCTTGCTCAACTTCCGGTCCTTCGTAGTCAACGCCACGGGAACGAAGGTTGCGTTTGATAAAGTCTGCTATGGGACTTCCCTTTACAAAGGTTGTCAGAACTTTCGTCTTCATCCCGAGATAAGAAGCAATCGAAATAACATTTGATTCAGCACTTGTCGCCTGCATGAAAAAGGTATCTGAAGACTGTGTGGGCTGACCGTTCATTGGGCAAATGCGTACCCCCATACTGGTCGGCACTACTATCGCGTATTGGCAATTTTCTCTAAACTTAAGTTCCATTGTGGTTTCTCCTTGTATGGATTTTTTATATTTAACACATTGCTGAGGGAAAGTCAGCTCCTCTGTGCCATATTTTTTAATTATTATGAATGATTCCTGCCGCAAGTCTTTCCTAACGTTCTGTCAGCAAAGGTATTAACTAATCGGGCTTATATCGTGTATTGTGTAGAAGCGGTCGTCCCAACTTCGCCATCATTCCAGTCAGTATGGAAGAACTTGCCGCGTTCCGTGTCAATTCGTTCATATGTGTGGGCGCCAAAGTAATCGCGTTGCGCTTGAAGAAGGTTTGCAGGAAGGTGCTCACATCTGTATCCATCATAGTACGCAAGAGCGGATGTCATTGCGGGCATTGGAACACCGGATGTAATGCCCGCTGCACAGACACGTCTCCAACCACCCTGTGCTTTATCAATAGCATTCTTAAAGTATGGGTCAAGCATAAGATTTGCAATATCAGGATTCTTCTCAAAGGCATCTTTGATTTTACCGAGAAATACACTTCTGATGATACAACCACCGCGCCACATAAGTGCGATACCACCATAGTTGAGGTTCCATCCGTATGTTTTAGCTGCTGAACGCATAAGGGTATATCCTTGCGCATATGATACAATTTTTGAGGCATATAGTGCATTTTTGAGGTCCTCAATGAATGCTTCTCTATCTCCTGTAAATTTTACCTTAGGCCCATCAAGTACAGCCGATGCAGATACACGCTCATCCTTTATCGCACTGAGGCATCTTGCAAAGACTGCTTCCCCAATAAGAGTAAGCGGAATGCCCTCATCAAGAGCAGCGATGCCAGTCCACTTCCCGGTTCCCTTCTGTCCAGCGGTATCAAGAATTTTATCTACAAGAGGGAGTCCATCTTCGTCACGTCGTGTAAGAATATCCGCAGTAATGCCAATGAGGTAACTGTCGAGTATTCCCTTGTTCCATTCTGCAAAAACTTCATGCATTTCATCGCAAGTCATGCCGAGATAATCGCGCATAATCTGGTATGCTTCGCAAATGAGCTGCATATCTCCATATTCGATGCCGTTATGCACCATCTTTACGAAATGCCCGGCGCCGCCTTCGCCGACCCAGTCACAGCAGGGCGAGCCATCTTCAACCTTAGCGCAAATATCTTGTAAAATCGGCTTGACTCTTTTCCACGCCGACGGCGAACCTCCAGGCATCATAGACGGCCCGTTGAATGCTCCCTCAGCACCGCCTGATACCCCCGTCCCTATGTAAAGCATCCTATGCTTTTCTACATATTCGCAACGTCTTGCGGTATCCGGAAAATGAGAGTTGCCGCCGTCAATAATAATATCGCCCTCATCAAGAAGCGGAAGCAGCTTGTCGATTGTTTCGTCAACAGGTGAACCTGCACGAATCATCATCATTACAACTCTCGGCTTTTCGAGATTGGCAACCAGTTCTTCAATGGATGCACAAGGAATAAAATTTTTCCCTTTTCCCCGACCGTTTATAAACTTGTCAACTATACCCTCCCATATGTCGAATACAGCAACAGTATAGCCGTGCCTCTCCATATTCATAGAAAGGTTTTCTCCCATAACCGCCATTCCTATCATACCTATGTCTGCTTTTTTCATGAATTTATTCTCCAATCTGCCTATAGGCTTTTATTCTCTATCCTCTCTCATACCTTCAAGGACGCTATACGGAATTTTCATCCCATTTGTTCCGCTCCCAATTGCAATATGCGGCTTGAACGTGCCATGGAAATCTGTTCCGCCCGATATTTTCAACCCGTACTTCGCGGCAAGAGCGCGATATTCTTGCGCCATGCTGTCGGTATAGTCTGTGTAATATCCCTCAAGTCCACACAAACCATTTTCAGTAAGATGACATACGAACTTATCAAGTTCGTTATGCGTCTTTTTTGTTAAATGAAGATGTGCGAGGTACGCATCTCCTCCTGCGCTGCGGATTAGGTCAATTGCTTCAGTGTCAGTCAGAGCCTGTGACTCCGAATATGCCGGACAGCCGACGTTCAGCCATTTTTGAAAGGCAGATTTCGGAGATTCCGAATATCCCTTTCGCGTCATAATAGCTGCAATATGAGCGCGGCAAAGAATTCCGCCACTTGCTTCTGCTTTTACTTCGTCAAGTGTTACGGCAATGCCTAATTTTTGTAGCATCGCACAAGTTTCGCCGAGTCGTGCTGTTCGCACTTCACGTATATATATCATTGCTTCGGTTAATTTTGACGAGTTCAGGTCAATAAAATATCCGAGTATGTGTGTTTCTGTATCGGATTTTGCGGACAGTTCAATGGCTGGAACTACTTCGATACCATATTTTTTACCTGCTGCAATCGCCTTGCTCACACCATCGACTGTATCATGGTCGGATACTGCTACCGCCGTAAGTCCGCTTTTTTGAGCGTGCAGTACAAGCTCCTCAGGAGTTATAGAACCGTCAGAGCAGGTTGTGTGAGTATGCAGGTCAATCAGTCGTTCTTTCATCATTCGCGCGTCCAAAGTCCGAGAGCCGGATTACTGATATAGAAAATCCTCTCCCCCTCTACTGTGTTATAGCCGTCTTTCAGCACCTTTGGGTCATATTTTCGTACTGCTTTCGCATAGGGAATATATTCAAATCCTGCATTGCGAACTTCTTCTTCCGTCAAATGCTGAGTGCAATATATTATGCGAAATCTTCCGTCTGACGAGCCGTGAATGAGGTGGGCAGCCACCGAAAGATTCGCTTGGAGGTCATTGTTTTCATGAACAAGTTTAAGAATGTTTTCCCGTCCACAGTAGCCATATTTGCGAATCAGACGGTCGTTTTCCTCATCCTCGCCGAATTTTGCGACAGCGGGAGCGAGAACAATCAGTTCTCCGCCATCTGCAATTGCCATTCGTGTACGGTATATGGACTTATTCCCGAGCCACGTACTCTTGAATTCGCGTGGATCAAGATATACGACAACCTTTTGGAACGGTTCTGTGACATGAATGAGATTGATTTCTTGACTCTGTGCAACTGCCATTTCAAAGTTCGAGCGTTCACGTCCGATATACAGACCATGAATATTGGTTATGTCTCCGGTATTTGTTGTACATGTGAGGACATACATAAGAGGCACACTTGCAAGAAAATGCTCTTCCGCATAATCGAATACTTTACGAACAGGAGAAAAATCTTTTCCCATAATTCGCTCCATGCCATAGAACGCACCGAGCATATGGGAGGAATTTATCATGGAGGAACCTCCGCATCCCACAAAGATATTTTTTGAGTAATTTGCCATACCGACGACCTCATGCGGAACAACCTGACCGACCGATATGATGAGGTCATACTCCCCCGAAACGAGCCTCTTATTGACTTCAACATCAATTTTATCGTTTACCAAACCTTCCGAAACTTCCGAGACAAAATCTGTGGGAACTTCCCCAATTTTTACGACGTCCTGACGCCAATTGTGAACAATAATTTTTTCAAACGGTACCACGCCCATAAAAAATGTTCTACATTCTTCCTCGGTCATTGGAACATGCGTGCCGAGTGCTGGCATGACGTCGACCCCACACATTTCGTTCAGCATTTCATAGTATATAGCAGTAATCTTACCGGCTCCGGAGTACATCCTTGTAAAGTCAGGCGGCAGAATCAGTACTTTTTTAAAAGATTTGCCCTCTATCGACTCTGCAAGTGCCTGTCTGATACTGTCATCACAAAGCCCGGTTTCGCTTTTGTAGTACATATCATTTTTAGTCCTTTCTATTATTATGACAATTTTTTCTTGAAACTATTTTATCACCCATAAGGAGCGTTGTCAACCTTTTCAAGAAAACATAAGCAATATAAAAATTGTAGAAAATATCAAAAACATTTCATAGCCCTGTTTATTTTTTTGTCTGTCGAAATACTTGACGATATAATATAAATTTAGTATAATTATAGATAAGCGCATTTCTTGCGACTGACGGAAGGCGTATGCCAGCGGAATTGACCGCATGAAGCAGGAAATATTTTTGTCCGGTATCTAACATCTAAATATAGATTTTTTCCGGATATCGTTTAGCTTCGTACCAAATCGGTTCGATTACTAAACAGTCGACCGTCTGGGCATACAGCTTCTTATAAGGGGAGTTGTATGTTTTTTTTCGTTTTTTGAAACATGCAGAATGACTTGGCCGCCGTATGTCCTCTGCATAATAAAGCGGCGGAGATTGGATTGCATATGAAAAAAGTTGCCGTAATTATGGGTAGTGACAGTGACCTCCCTGTCGTTGAAAAGGCATTTGCGGTTTTTGAAGAATATGGTGTTCCTTATGAAGCCCATGTTATGTCTGCACACAGAACTCCTGAAGCTGTATCGTCTTTCGTAACAAACGCGCGCAAGAATGGTTTTGGTGTTATCATTGCGGCAGCAGGTATGGCAGCTCACCTTGCTGGAGTATGCGCAGCGGGAACTACTCTTCCAGTTATCGGTATTCCGGTACGTGGCGGAATGCTCGACGGTCTTGATGCGCTTCTTTCTACAGTTCAGATGCCGACTGGCATCCCGGTAGCAACTGTAGCAATGAACGGTGCCGCAAATGCGGCTATTCTCGCATGTGAAATAATCGCGCTTTCTGATGACACACTCGCAGAAACGCTTGACAACGCAAGACGTGCGGGCGCAGAAAAAGTATATGCAAAAGATGCTGCCCTTCAAATCAAATTAACCAAAGAGTAATAGTACACGCAGGAGCTTTATATGGATAAGTCCCTGCGTTTTTCAGTACTGTTCTTACTAAGTAAAATAGTAAAATAAATATATTTTTAAATGGAGGAGAAACGTGGAAAAATTAAGAGAAGAATGCGGCGTGTTCGGTATTTATTCACCAACTACTACAGATGTTGCGTCGACTGTCTATTATGGTCTATACGCACTTCAGCACAGAGGTCAGGAAAGTTGCGGTATCGTAGTCAATGACGACGGTGTTTTCACCTCTTATAAAGATAGCGGTTTGGTAAACGATGTTTTTTCAAAAGCAAGACTGATGGAACTTGGATGTGGCAACATGGCGCTCGGGCATGTACGATACGGAAAAGCCGGCAAAAGTGACCGCCTTAACTCACAACCTATCGTAGTAAACCATATCAAGGGCAGAATGGCACTTTGCTTTAATGGCACTCTTGTCAATACGTACAAGCTTCGTGAGGAGCTCGAGTTAGAGGGTGCGATATTCCATACGACAAGCGATGCGGAAGTGATTTCTTATCTTGTAACCCGCGAACGTCTTACCGCTCCTTCAATTGAGGAAAGCGTGAGCCGTACGATGAATAAACTTTGTGGAGCATATTCCATGGTCATCATGTCCCCTCAAAAGCTTATCGCCTTTCGTGATATTCACGGCTTTCGTCCACTTTGCTACGGAAAACGTGAGGACGGAACCTATATTGTAGCTTCTGAATCGTGCGCTCTTGATGCTGTCGGTGCGGAACTTATTCGTGAGATCAAGCCCGGTGAAATCATGATTTTCGACAAAAATGGCGTTCGCTCTATAACGGAACACATTGGCAAGGCAGAACCTGCGCTTTGTGTATTCGAATATATCTATTTTGCACGTCCAGACTCTATTATTGAAGGCTGTTCTGTCAATCAGGCAAGACTTCGTGCAGGTGCCTTTCTTGCTCTTGAGCATCCGGTAGAGGCGGACGTCGTCATCGGTGTTCCAGATTCCGGTCTTGACGCTGCTATCGGATATGCTCGTCAATCAGGTATTCCATATGAGCTTGGTTTTATCAAAAATAAATACATAGGAAGAACATTTATCGCGCCTGGTCAGTCCTTCAGAGAAAGTCTTGTAAGAATTAAACTGAACCCCATTTCGTTTGCTGTCAGGGGAAAACGCGTTGTTCTTGTCGATGACTCCATTGTACGCGGTACAACCTGTGCACGTATTGTCGGACTTTTGAGGCAGGCTGGTGCCACCGAAGTGCACATGCGCTCTTCCGCACCGCCGTTTATTGACCTCTGCTATTACGGTACTGACATCGACTCCAAAGATAATCTTATCGCTTGCCGCCACAGTATGGAAGAAATTAAGGAAATTCTCGGTGTCGACTCTCTTGGCTATCTCAGCGTTGAGAATGTGACAAAACTAGCGCCTAAAAAATGTTCCGGGTTCTGCACGGCATGCTTCACCAGTAAATTCCCCACAGACATACCGGATAAGATTTATAAAAACAGATACGACCAGAAGATTTCGGAAAATATATCCAATGAAAACGCAGACCATTAAACAATAAAATAGGTAAAGAAAGGATAAGAAATGAAAAGCTATAGTGAAGCATACAAAAATGCCGGTGTCGATATTACGGCGGGATACACGGCTGTTGAACTGATGAAGAAACATATCGCACGTACGACAGTGCCTGGCGTATGTGATAAAATCGGAGGTTTCGGCGGAATTTTCGACCTTGGTCTGATTATGGAAAAGTATTCCGTACGTCACCCAATGCTTGTTTCCGGTACCGATGGTGTAGGAACAAAACTTAGAATCGCGTTCCTTATGGATAAGCATGATACCGTCGGTATCGACTGTGTTGCCATGTGTGTCAACGATATTATCTGCTGTGGCGCAAAACCTCTCGTTTTCCTTGATTATATTGCATGTGGAAAAAATTATCCGGAAAAAATAGCTGCTATTGTATCTGGGGTTGCGGACGGATGTGTGATGAGCGAATGCGCCCTTGTTGGTGGCGAAACTGCAGAAATGCCCGGATTTTATCCTGAAGACGAGTACGACCTTGCCGGATATGCCTGCGGTATGGTTGACCATGATAACATCATCAATAAAGATGAGATTGTACCCGGTGATATCATAATTGCACTCCCCTCAAGTGGGGTTCATTCAAATGGCTTCTCACTCGTTCGTAAGGTATTTGATATAGAAAGTCGTGATATTACAAAGCCTGTTGCAGAACTATCAGGAAAGAGCCTCGGAGAGGTTCTCCTCACACCCACAAAAATTTATGTAAAACCGGTACTCGCACTTATGAACGAAATAAAGGTTAAAGGCATTTCTCATATTACGGGTGGTGGTTTCTATGAAAATATTCCACGTAGTCTACCAAACGGAATTTCTGCAAAAATTGAAAAGTCAGCAGTCCGCCCTCTTCCGATATTCAGTCTTATTGCAAAAGAAGGAGGCATTTCTGAACACGACATGTACAATACGTACAATATGGGAGTTGGCATGAGTCTTACTGTTTCAAAGGATAAGGCTGACCGTGCTATTGAAATTCTCCGAGCAAATGGAGAAGATGCGTACATCATTGGCGAGACGGTGGCCTCTGAAGAAGGCGTTATTCTCGCATAAGGTGAACGGTATGAATAAAACGAAAATAGCGGTATTTGTCTCAGGAGGAGGGACCAACTTACAAGCCTTACTCGACAAAGCAGACGCGGGACTTATGCCACACTGTGAGATTTGTCTGGTTTTAGCGTCGAATTATGAGGCATACGCTCTTACAAGAGCGAAAAATCATGGGATTGAATCGGTCGTTGTGTCACACAAAGAGCATCGTGAAGATTTTGAAGACTGCATTATCCGCGAACTCCAGGCGCGTGAAATTGAAATGATCGTTCTTGCGGGCTTTATGAGTATTCTTTCAGCAGAGTTTACCGACAAATATTCCGATAGAATTATAAATGTGCATCCTTCCCTGATTCCATCGTTCTGCGGTAGGGGATTCTATGGTTTAAAGGTGCACGAAGCGGCACTTGCCTATGGGGTAAAAGTCACAGGTGCTACGGTACACTTTGTGAACAGCATTCCGGACGGTGGCAGGATCATCATGCAGAAGGCCGTCTATATTAAGGAAAACGACACCCCCGAAATTCTCCAACGCCGCGTGATGGAAGAAGCGGAGTGGCAAATTCTTCCTGAAGCATGTGAAAAAGTAGCGTGTGAAATAGCGAAAAGTAAACTTGATAAATAAAATAAATCTAACAGGCGGTTTAATATAATGGATATTTACAAAATAAATGACATTAAGGACGTTCTCCGGGGAAATCCATACGTGGGACGCGGGATTATGATAGGTTCTACTGCTGATAAAAAATACGCCGCATTCGCATACTTTATTATGGGACGCAGCGAAAATAGTCGTAATCGTATATTTATTCCGGTCGGCAGCGATATCGAAATTCGTCCGTTCGATGAATCTAAGGTGGAGGATCCGTCGCTGATTATATATTACCCTGTACGTGACCTTGGAAAAATAATGATAGTCACAAACGGCGACCAAACTGATACTATACGTGATTTTATTTTGTCCGGCAGTACATTTGAGCAGGCTCTCGACACACGTTGTTTTGAACCAGATGCACCAAACTTTACCCCGAGAATTTCTGGTATCCTCTATCTCGCAGACGGTTCTTTTAAGTACAAGATGAGCATTCTTAAGTCCGTTGACGCAGAGGGCAGTGATTGTGTTCGTCAAACATTTACATACCCTCAGAAAGCCGGACTCGGTCACTTTATCCATACGTATGTAACAGATGGCAGTCCGATTCCTACCTTCTGCGGAGAACCGGAAAGAATTGCTATTCCAGAATCTATTGATGAATTTACAAATGAAATCTGGGAAAATCTTAATGAAGCTAACAAAATCTCCCTTTATACCAGATATATTGATCTTGAAAACGGCGAAATTACAGACAGAATGCTTAACAAGCATCAAAACGCATAATTGTACGTTTCGCGCCGGAAGAGACTTACGAAACCTTGGTGGCAGTGGCGTATATACAATAGCTTTTCCGTGTCCTGATGGTGCGGCATGGTTTCATCTTGAGACAATAAAAATCAACATAGATAATAATTTATAGTGAAAGGTTTGGTTTGAACAATGAAAGAATTTGAGCTTAAATACGGTTGCAATCCCAATCAGAAACCCTCGAAAATATACATGAAGGACGGTAGCGACCTTCCAATAGAAATTCTCAACGGCAGACCAGGATATATTAACTTTCTGGATGCTTTCAACAGCTGGCAGCTCGTGATGGAGTTAAAAGAAGCTACCGGAATCACCTGCGCTACTTCGTTCAAACACGTGTCTCCAACCTCTGCGGCGCTCGGCTTCAAACTCGATGAAGATATGAAAAAAATGTGCTTTGTTGACGATATCGCCGGACTTGATGACTCCCCTCTCGCATGTGCATATGCAAGAGCGCGCGGTACAGACCGTATGTCATCTTTCGGCGATTGGATTGCACTTTCCGACATTTGTGACCTTACCACTGCAACTATTATTAAGCGTGAAGTGTCTGATGGTATCATCGCCCCTGGATATACTCCCGAAGCCTTGGAACTTCTCAAAACGAAGAAAAAAGGAGCATACAATATCATAAAAATTGACCCCAAATATATTCCGGCGGCTGTTGAAACCAAGGAAGTATACGGTGTCACCTTCGAACAGGGCAGAAACAATTATAAAATTTCCGCTGAGGGTCTTGCGAATGTTGTAACAAACAATAAGGAAATTCCAGAAAAGTCCAAACTCGACCTTATTGTTGCCCTTATTACACTGAAATACACGCAGTCAAATAGCGTATGTTATGCAGTTGACGGACAGGCTATTGGCGTCGGCGCCGGGCAACAGTCCCGCATTCATTGCACACGCCTTGCCGGAAACAAAGCCGACATTTGGCACCTCCGTCGTCATCCTAAGGTGCTCTCTCTTCCCTTCCTTCCTACGCTTGGCAGACCTGACCGCGACAATGTCATTGACGTCTATATCTCGGACCAGAATGAAGATGTTCTCGGAGATGATGTATGGCAAAATTATTTCACCACACGCCCGGAAGCGCTTACAAAGGAAGAAAAGCAAGAATATCTCTCTGCCATTACTGGCGTTTCGCTGGCCTCTGACGCATTTTTCCCGTTTGGTGACAATATTGAACGAGCAAGACGCAGTGGGGTATCTTACATTGCTGAGCCCGGTGGAAGCGTCCGTGATGAGAATGTCATTGAGACATGCAACAAGTATGGCATCGCTATGTGCTTCACGGGTATGCGTCTGTTCCACCATTGATTAAACATTTTGCAAAGAGGTATGTTAGTTATGAAAATTATTGTAATTGGCTCAGGCGGACGTGAGCATGCCATTATAAAAAAACTTGCGCAGTCTGAAAGGGTAGAAAAAATATATGCGCTTCCGGGAAACGGCGGCATGAAGGAGGCGAAATGTGTTGATATTGGCGCAAAAGATATTAGTGCGATTGTTGAGTTCGCGAAAACACATGATATTGGCTTTGCTGTAGTAGCACCTGACGACCCGCTTGTACTTGGTTGTGTTGACGCGCTTGAAAAAATTGGAATTCCCTGTTTTGGTCCTACAGCTGCAGCAGCGCAAATTGAGGGCAGCAAGGTTTTCTCGAAAAATCTTATGAAAAAATATGGAATCCCGACTGCAGCTTACGAAGTATTTGAAACGGTCGACAGCGCACGTGAATATATCAGAACTTGCAATCTACCGATTGTTATCAAGGCTGACGGCCTTGCACTGGGAAAAGGTGTCCTTATATGCCAGACACGTGACGAAGCTGAGGCGGCACTTCATGAAATTATGGAAGATAAAATATTCGGTGCTAGCGGAAATCGCGTTGTTATCGAAGAATTCCTTGAGGGTTCCGAAGTATCTGTCCTTTCCTTTACGGATGGAAAAACAATTGTACCAATGGTGTCTTCAATGGACCACAAGAGAATTGGCGACAATGACACCGGACTTAATACCGGCGGCATGGGAACAGTTGCTCCCAATCCATACTATACCCCTGAAATTGCCAATGAATGTATGCAGAAGATATTTCTTCCGACTATTGAGGCCATGAACAAAGAAGGCCGTACTTTTAAAGGCTGTCTTTACTTTGGACTGATGATTACGAAAAACGGGCCCAAGGTTATTGAGTATAACTGTCGTTTTGGGGACCCAGAAACTCAGGTAGTGCTTCCCCTTCTCGAAACTGACCTTTTCGAAATTATGCAGGCAGTTCAGCGTGGCGATCTTGATAAAGTAGATGTAAAATTCATGAATGCGCACGCTTGTTGTGTCATTCTGGCATCAAACGGCTATCCTAAAAAATATGCCACCGGATTCCCTATTACCTTGCCTGAAACAGCACGTCACGATGCAGAAATATACATTGCTGGTGCTAAGATCAAGGATGGCATACTTGTGACAGGCGGCGGCCGCGTGCTGGGGGTTACGGCGGTTGCCGACACGCTGGAAACAGCAGTAAAGAATGCCTATGAAGCCACTGCCGATATCCAATTCGAAGGCGCATATATGAGACATGATATAGGACATCGCGCCCTTATGTATAAGTAAGAGGTATTTTATGGTATATAGAATTTATGTTGAAAAGCGTGAAGGACTTACCGTTGAAGCTGACGCGCTGAAATCCGATATTATCTCCTTCCTTGGTATTAAATCTTTGACAAATGTTCGTATTCAAAACCGTTATGATGTAGAAAATATTGAGCCGGAGCTGTTTGAGTATGCAAAAAATACGGTATTTTCTGAACCGCAGGTTGATGTAACTTATAGCAACCTTTTCTCCGAAGAAGGAGATATCGTATTTGCAGTTGAATACCTTCCGGGACAATATGACCAGCGAGCTGATTCCGCCTCTCAGTGCATTCAGATTATCTCGCAGGGACTTCGACCGGTAGTCCGCACCGCTAAGGTCTACATTTTATCTGGAAACCTTACCAGTGAGGAAGTGGAAGCGATAAAGAAATATGTCATTAACCCAGTAGAAGCGCGTGAAGCATCTCTTGAAACCCACGATACTTTAACTGTTGCATACGACACGCCTGCCGATGTTGCAATTCTCGAAGGCTTTACCAACATGACGGATGCAGAACTTGCAGGATTTATCACAAAACACGGTCTTGCTATGGATGAAGACGACCTTCGTTTCACAGTTGAATACTTCAAATCGGAGAATCGCTGCCCGACAATCACTGAAATCAAGATGATTGATACATACTGGTCCGATCACTGCCGTCATACCACATTCCTTACTACAATTGACAGCGTAAAATTCGATGATCCGCTTCTTGAGTCTGCCTTTAACGAATACAAGGCGGTCCGGACAAAACTCGGACGTGAAAAGAAACCGATAACGCTTATGGACATTGCAACCATCGCGTGCCGCGAACTCAGGGCTTCAGGGAAATTGCCTAAGCTCGACGAGTCCGAAGAAATCAACGCATGCACAGTAAAAATTGACGTAGATGTTGATGGTAAAAACGAAAAATGGTTGCTCTTGTTCAAAAATGAAACCCACAATCACCCAACTGAAATTGAACCTTTCGGTGGTGCAGCAACCTGCATCGGCGGTGCTATCCGTGACCCGCTGTCTGGTCGTTCTTATGTTTACGCTGCCATGCGCGTGACCGGTGCCGCGAACCCGACCAAACCTATAGACGATACCCTTCCCGGAAAACTCCCACAGAAAAAACTCGTTACCACTGCTGCAACCGGTTACAGCTCCTATGGCAACCAAATTGGTCTGGCAACAGGTCAGGTAGATGAATTATATCATCCAGGATATGCGGCAAAGCGTATGGAAATTGGTGCGGTTATCGCGGCGGCTCCTGAAAGAAATGTTCGACGTGAGCGCCCTGCCCCGGGAGATATTGTCATTCTGCTTGGCGGGCGAACAGGTCGTGATGGATGCGGCGGCGCTACTGGTTCCTCCAAATCACACAATCTGCATTCTCTTGAATCCTGTGGCGCTGAGGTTCAAAAAGGTAATGCTCCGGAAGAACGTAAGCTCCAGAGATTATTTAGAAATTCTGAAGCATCAAGACTTATCAAACGATGCAATGACTTTGGAGCCGGCGGTGTTTCTGTTGCAATTGGCGAGCTTGCCGACGGTCTTTCTATCGACCTTGACAAAGTTCCAAAAAAATACGATGGCCTTGATGGTACAGAATTGGCAATCAGTGAGTCGCAGGAAAGAATGGCTGTTGTCGT
>CAZUPI010000021.1:0-40782 GCA_964621755.1 uncultured Ruminococcus sp.
CCGCTGCGGCACCACTGTCGAACCCCGTGCCTCCCTCCAGTGGTTCGTCAAAATGGAACCCCTCGCAAAACCGGCTATCAAAGCTGTACGCGACGGCAGAATCCGGTTCGTCCCTGAACGGTTCGAAAAGAATTATTTCCATTGGATGGAAAATATCCGCGACTGGTGTATCTCCCGTCAGCTCTGGTGGGGCCATAGAATCCCTGCTTTCTATTGCGACGGCTGCGGCGAGACCGTCGTGACCCTCGACGAAAATCCGACCTGTCCGAAGTGCGGCGGCCATATGACCCAGGACCCCGATACCCTTGATACTTGGTTCTCCTCCGCCCTCTGGCCCTTCTCAACCCTCGGCTGGCCTGACAATACCGAAGATTTGAAATACTTCTATCCTACCAATACCCTCGTAACCGGCTATGATATCATCACCTTCTGGGTCTCCCGCATGATATTCTCCGCCCTTGAATATACGGATAATATCCCCTTTGACGCCGTCCTCATCCATGGTCTGGTGAGAGACGCGCAGGGACGCAAAATGTCAAAATCCCTCGGAAACGGCATCGACCCGCTTGAGATTATCGATAAATACGGCGCGGACGCTCTGCGATTCGCCCTTGCTACCGGCAACAGCCCCGGAAACGACATGCGCTTCTCCGACGAACGCATTGAATCCGCCCGCAACTTCGCAAATAAACTGTGGAACGCCGCTCGTTTCGTTATGATGAATCTCACCATCGATAAAATCGAGCTTCCCGCAGCGGACAGACTCGCTCCGGAGGATAAATGGATTCTCACCAAATTCGAGCAGTGCGCTCAAACCGTCAACGCCAACCTCGATAATTACGAAATCGGCGTCGCCCTGTCCGCCATCTACGACTTCATCTGGGATGTATACTGCGACTGGTACATTGAACTGTCAAAACCCTCCGTTTCAGCAGGCGGCGAGCGCGGCGAATACGCACAGAACGTCCTCGCCTACATTCTCCGCGAGACACTGAAGCTCCTGCATCCGTTTATGCCGTTTATCACGGAAGAAATCTACAGCGGTCTTCCGGGCGAAGAGGGAAGCATCATGGTCAAGGACTATCCGCTCTACGACGAGTCCCTCACCTTCCCCGAAGACGAAGCAAATATGGAAAAAGTCATCGCGGCCATCCGCGGAATCCGCACACGCCGCGCCGAGATGGGCGTAGTCCCCTCCCGCAAAGCGAAGCTGTATATCGAAACAAAGTACCCGCAAGCCTTCTCAAACAGCGCCTCCTTCTTCGAAAAGCTGGCGTCCGCCGCGTCAGTTGAGCTGGTCGACTCCTATGACGATGAGACCGCAGTTCGTGTTATCACCGATTCTGCCACCATCCACATTCCGCTCGGCGACCTCGTCGACTTCGAAGCAGAACGCAAGAGACTGCAAAACGAGCTCAAAAACGTCGAGTCCGAAATCGCCCGCGCCGAAGGCAAACTCAAAAACGAAGGTTTCGTCAGCCGCGCACCGGCCGCAGTCGTAGAATCCGAACGCGCTAAGCTCGAAAAATACAAGGAAAAACGCGAAGGCATCCTCGCAGCGATTGCTAAGCTGGGATAAGGTAGGAAATGCTATTTAGGGGAGCTTTTCGAAAAAAGCTCCCCTAAAACCCCGCAAAAACTTTTCAGCCGGGTGGCGCCTTTGTTCATCCACCCGCCCAAAACTACATCTATAAGGACGAATTATGTTAGATTTACCGCGTGTTTTTATAACTGAGAAAGGGGAACGGCATGCGAAGACGGGGCATCCGTGGGTCTTCGAAGGAGAGGTGACCCGAATAGATGGGACCGCTGCAGACGGGGAACTTGTGAATGTGTTCTCACAGAAGGAGCGGTTCCTTGGGACAGGGTACTACAACTCCGCTTCGAAAATTCGGGTCAGACTCATTTCGCGAAACGCAAATGACAGGTTCGATGAGGCGTTTTACGAACGGCGTATACGGTATGCGCTTGATTACCGAAAGACCGTCATGGGCGATGATTTTTGCGCATCACGGCTCATCTTCGGTGAGGCCGACCTGTTTCCCGGGCTGACCATCGACCTGTTCGGCGACGTCCTCGTCGCACAGACGCTGTGCCTCGGCGCCGAGAAAATCAAGGACATGCTGTTCGATATTCTCATCCGCGTTCTCCCCGAATACGGCGTCACGGTGCGCCGGATTTACGAGCGCTGCGATGCGGCGATCCGCGAGCTGGAAGGAATGCACCAATTCTGCGGCTATTGGAAGCCGGAACGCTTCAGCGGCGATGACGGCGGTGGACACGCCTTTATCACGGAAAATGGGATAAGCTATGATGTAGACTATGTGAATGGTCAGAAAACAGGCTTTTTCCTCGACCAAAAGTACAACCGTCGGGCCGCCGCAAGGTTGGCAAAGGACCGGCGCGTTCTCGATTGCTTCACCCACACCGGCGCGTTTGCTCTGAACTGCGCGGCAGCCGGCGCGGCGCACGTCACCGCAGTGGACATATCGGAAACGGCAATCGAGCAGGCGAAAAAGAACGCTGCCCGAAATAACCTGACCGAAAGAATGTCCTTTCTCTGCACTGACGTCTTCAAGCTCCTGACCAATATGGTAAACGAAAAGCGCCACGACTACGACTACATCATTCTCGACCCGCCCGCCTTCACCAAATCCAGCGCAACCGTACGCGACGCCTACCGCGGTTATAAAGACATCAACATGCGCGCCATGCGAAGCCTCCCACGCGGCGGCTACCTCGCCACATGCAGCTGCTCCCATTTCATGAAAACGGATCTCTTTGAGAAAATGCTCGCCGACGCCGCTTCTGACGCCTCCGTCAATCTTCGCCAAATCGAACATCGCACCCAATCCCCGGACCACCCTATTCTTTGGAACGTTCCGGAAACCGACTATCTCAAGTTTTATTTGTTTCAAGTGGTCTGATATTTTTCGCAACCCCGCATTAAATTTCCCACTCACGGAGCTATCATGAAAAAAACATCCGGTTTCGCTCGGACTGCTGTTTTGATGGGAGTCATTATCCTTGCGTCGAAGCTGATGGGCCTTGTGCGCGATGTGATGATTGCCGGAGCGTTCGGGACAACGATTTACGCTGTCGCTTATGAGACGGCGTCGAAGCTGCCCGTCACAATATTTGATTTTGTTCTCGGAGGAGTCGTGACGTCGGCGTTTATTCCCGTGTACAACAGCGTCGCCGTAAAGGAAGGCAAAAAAAAGGCGGCGGCATTCGCGCAATCATATATGAACCTTATCCTCGCTATCACTGGCGCGATTGCCGTGCTCGGCGTGATTTTTGCGCCCGCCCTTGTCTTTTTCATCGCACCTGATTTGTCTGCCGAATGTGCCGCGCTTGCCGTTTCTCTTACGCGAATCATGTTTCCGATGGTCATTTTCGTCGGTCTCGCCTTTTCCTTCGTCGGATTTTTGCAGTCCGAAGGAGAATACAACATTCCCGCAGTCATCAGCCTTGTGTCCAACCTCATCATGGTCGCCTACCTCGCTTTCGCCGGACGCGTCCTTGACGACAGCCTTACCGCTGTCACCGGGCTGTCTGTCGCCATGCTCATCGGATGGGCGGCACAGGCGCTCGTACAGATTCCCTCGGTGCACAAACGCGGCTTCCGCTATCGTCTTACCGCGCCGCTTCTCACGCCCGAAACCAAGCGTGCCGCAAAAAATACCCTTCCTATCCTCGCTGCAACGTGGACCACGCCGGTGTGTACGCTCATCAATACGAGAATCGCGTCGGGAATCGACGGCGGACGTGCAATCAACGCCCTCGGATATGCAAACAGACTGTATATTATCATCGTCGGACTTTTTTCATTCGTCGCGACGAATCTGCTGTTTCCGCATATGTCCCGCGCCGAAGCTGCCGGCGACTTTGAGGAAAAGGACCGCCTCACCCGCATGTCCGTTAAGGTGCTGACCTTTATTATCGCGCCGATTTCAGTCGGTGTTGCCGTGCTTGCCGAACCGTTTGTTTCGCTGATTTATGAAAATGGCACGTTCAACTCCTCTGATACCGCAATTACCGCGGAAGCTCTCCGTTTCTACGCGGTCGGCATGGTATTCGCCGCGGTCTGCGAGGTCCTCACAAAGGCTTTTTTTGCAACGGAAAAGACCAAATTTCCCATGATTGCAGCTGCCGTCTCGATGACCTTCAACGTAGCGGTTATCGTTCTCTTTGGCAGCCGTCTGTCCGTCGGCGGAATCGCTCTCATCTCCGGACTTGCCGCGGCGGTCAACATGACAATGAATCTCATCTTCGCATACCGTGAACACCTCATTCGCCGCAATGCGCACGATTATCTCGATATTGCAAAAACCGTCGTGTCAGCAGCCGTCATGGGAGGAGCAGTGTGGTTTGTGAATACCCTCACGGCCGATATGCCCCGCCTTGTCGGTTTTGCTCTGTCCGTTTTCGCCGGCGTCCTCGTCTACGCAATCTGCGTAACGCTCCTGCGCAGCGACGAGATGAAGAAACTATTGAAAAATAAATCACTCCCCACAACCAAGGAAGGAAAATGGCAATGATACGTGTACTGAATATTCTGACTGACAGCAACATTGGCGGCGCGGGAAGACTGCTTGTGAACTACCTCCACAACTTCGACCGGCAGAAATTCGACATTGCAGTCGTATTGCCGGAAAACGCCGCGCTGAAACCGTTCGTGGAAGGGGAAGGATACCCCGTCATCGAAATGAAGAACGGGCGCGACCGCAGCTTTGACCCGAAGGCTGTCCGCGAGCTTACTCAAATCATACGCCAGTGGAAACCGGACATCGTGCACACCCACTCCTCATTTTCCGGCAAACTGGCGGCATACCTCTGCGGCGTGAAGTGCCGTTTTTATACACGTCACTGCGCGTTCGAGATGCCGAAACGGCTGACGACCTTTCCGGGCAAGCAAATCAACGGCTTTGTCAACAATACCCTCGCCACTGACATTGTAGCGGTGGCACAGGCGGCAGCGGACAACCTGACAGACACCGGCGTTGACCCGCGAAAAATAACCGTCATCATCAACGGCGTCGAAGAAATGCGTAAAACAAGCAAAACAGAGCAAGCGGAACTGAAAAAATCACTCAAAATCCCGGACAACGCCTTCGTCTGCGGTATTTCAGCACGCCTTGAACCGTACAAAGGCCACTCCTATCTGCTTGAATCGGCAAAAGCGATTATCTCACGCCATCCAAGCACTGTCTTTCTGATTATCGGCGCCGGCTCCTGCGAGGAAGAACTGAAATTACAGGCGCTGTCCCTCGGTATCACGGACAAAGTTCACTTCACCGGTTTCGTCACCGACGTGGCTCCTTACTACAACATCATGGACCTGAATCTCAACTGTTCCTGGGGAACGGAAACCTCCTGTCTCGCCCTCTCGGAAGGCATGAGCCTCGGCGTTCCCGCAGTCGCCACCACCTTTGGCGGAAACCCTTATATGATCACGGAAAACGTCAATGGCTTCCTCGTCCCCCCGAAAGACATCCCCGCCATGACTGCCGCCATCTGCAAAATCATCGACAATCCTTCCCTCCGTGCCCGCCTCTCTGAAGGCGCACTCGCCCAATATATCCAAAAATTCACCGCCGCCGCCATGACCCGCCAACTTGAAAACCTATACGAAAGTGCGCTGAAAAGAAGAAAATAGACGTTCACACGCACTCGCATAAAATCTTCGGGGACTTACCGTATCCCCGTTTTCCAAAACAAAAGCACCGGATGCAGTTTTAACTGTAAACCGGTGCTTTTGCTGTTCTTTCTCTGTTTGTTATATGTATATGCTGATTCGGATGGGATTATGACAACGGGGTGGGATTTCCCGGTAATAACTCAGCCTACATACACAAGGGGAACGGCCGATGCACTGCCGACGTACATGCCGACCGCCGACTTAGGAACGCCGGACTGGCCCACATATACGTTGGAGGAGATAAATGGCTCAAATTTGCAGTAATCTTTGTAAGCGTACGCCGAAGTGTTTATGGATGAGCTAATGACATACACACGATAAGCGACCGAAGTATGCGTACCGGTCACAGTATCTGTAAAAGAAGTTGCAGTTCCATCATACATCAAATACCACGAAAACTCATTGTCAAGCGCACGCTCGAGGCGGACTTTCGTGCTGCTGACCGGGCTGTTGTCCATGAGTTCCCAGCTAACTTGAATCGGCTTGTTTAGAACCGGGTAGCTGTAGCTGAGATTGATGGGTGCATAGGCGTAAAAGCTGCTGCCGGAGCAGGTATACACCGGTGACATAAGCTCCGCGTACGCGACGTAATCATCCCTCTCATCCGACTCATTCTCATACAACGCAACTGCCACCTTATAGCATATGGTATTGTTTTTTGCCGTACCGGACAGTGTATGCGAATAGTACATGTTGCTCGTTTTTTCGTTCATCGCGGTGTATCTCGTGGGCTTCACTGTCTGTGTGCTCGAATAGTAATACCAAATGCCGATGGTGCGTGCGTAGTATCCGGAGGCAGCGTCCGTTATCCGCCACTCCAACAGCAGCGTCGCGCCTGTCACAAATCCGGAATACGACGTCACAGCCAGTGTCGGCGCCGACACTGTTCCGTCTCCTTTCCATGCAATCGCATGCGAATTCGCCGTGACCGAATCGTATACAATAGATGCGTCTGACGCTACCGTTATAGTCCGAACACTATCTTGATACTCGAATACCGCGCGCATCTTCTCCACAAACGGACTCGACGATAGCTCCTTCGACACGCCGTTATATGAAACGGCCACCGCCACCCCGAACGTATAGTCTGCAGGCTGGCTGTTGTACGGGAGGATTTCCACGATAAGCTCGCCGCCGTTCCGGTATACCGTAAGCTGCGCAAGCATCCCATCTATCGATAAATCCGCCGTCGTTCTAAATAATATGTTCATCTCCGCCTCCGCATACTTAGGAAATCAGAATGAAAATCTCGCCATCAGCAAGCGTATCAGGGATCACCGTCCCGTAGCTGATGTTGCGTACTGCCGAGACCCCGGTTTCTTCCGCCGCCGCCACAAGCTTGCCCGTCATCGTACCGCCGGTCTTGCGCAGGAACTGATATTCCGGCACTCCGCCGACCGCACCCGCATTATCCGCATACGGTACACTTTGTAAAGCCTCAATTGCACAAGTGACGAAGCCGCACTTTGTGGAATCTGCGCGGGTATCGGTTATCATGTCATCCGTGATCGCGCTTGACGAGCTTTGTATCGTGATTTCAGCGAGCACAAGGTCCCGAATAAGTTCAGTGTCACTCGGAAGAGACGTATTGTCCTCCGCCGCAACAAGTGTAAATGCGCCCGCCGCTGTGTTAAGCCGCAGCACGATGGTGTAGCTGTGCCCCGCGGTCAACACAAAGTTCTGCGCACTCTCCATCCACGCCATATACCCACGAATCCATGCGATTCCGGGCGCAACCGTTACCGTCATGCCGCTCACCGCCGATACGGCAAAACCGCCGCTTGCATAATCTCCGGCAGCCAGTATCCCGTCGCTGTAAAAAGATGAAATCATCTTCGCAAAGAACGAGGAATCCACCGCCTTATTCCCTCTCGGAAACCCGTTTACCGTCTCCTCTACAGTTGTGGAATCAAACATTCCACCAAATACCGGCAAAACAATATCCGCCATAGCTTTCTCCTTTTGTGAAATAATTTTTTCCGCCCCTATCCCAAAAGGGTTTAAAGGGGGCTTGAGGGAACGTTTTCTTAAAAAGTTCTCCCCGCATTTTCTCTCCTCAACATCTCTTATTGCTCATAATTCTGCGGACTTGATTCACTTCTTCACCGAAGGAAGGATAAAAGACGCGGGTGTTATTTTCAGTCACGTCATCTACCGCGGTCAGGCGCATGCCGAACGAAAGACCCAGCGTATCGTCCGCCACATCGCAAATATCGCCAAGGCTGTAGTCTACACCGTATATCGGCGGTACGCCCGTGTCCGTCTCCGCCGATACATAAACCGACTCGGGATAGTTCGCGAGAATCTCCGCACCACGAATCTGAAGAGCGGCGATATAACCTGCCGTGTCGTCAAAATCTGACGGCTTCACATCAGACGCGAGTTTGTACGTCTCCCGCATCGGCTTTCCGCCGCTTTTATCAACCGTGACGACAGTTCCGTCCGAGCCTTCTACATACACAACGTTTTTCATCTCCGCAGTGTCCCGTTCGAACCGAATCGACGAAATGTTCCCGAACGAGGTCGAGAATACCGCCTGCCACGTGTTGTAGTTTTCCGATACACTGCTGCCCACGCCGGAGCTTCTGTCGAATCCGCAGACGATTCGAAATACCGGAACGTTTTCCTTTGGGTCAAGCTCTATCCGGTACGACGCTCCAAACGGCCGCAGTACCGAGTACAGCCACTCCGACAGACTGTCCCATTCGTATGTCAGACTGACCTCATCGTTTATCACAGCGCTTGATTCCCCAATCACGACCCCGCAGCCACGAAGGTTCGCCGTCACAGCCTGATGCACCGCCTCCGTTAAAGTGCCCGAACAGCAGCCCTTTCCGGACATCCGCCTGTCGTCGAACAAAGCCTCAAGAAGGCGTCCTCCCATTTCGCAGTCTCCGTCTTCTCCGCTGTCAGCCACAACATACTCAATGCGCCCGCATTTGATGCGTCCATCCTCAATTCCAGTTCGCACGTACACCGCATCGTAAATCTCCGGGAGCATCTCCTTTGAGAAATGCAGCGTAAACGAGCCTGTCTCAAAATACCGTTCCGACCAGACGATTGACGAAAACTCGTCCATCGCCCCGCTTATCGGCGCAAAATTTTCGTCAAGGAAGTATAAATCCATCTCAAATCTCTCCTATATGCCGAAATACAGCGGAACGTACGCAATCCGCGCCATGATGTATTCTTCTCCCTCGTCGCAAGTGACGGAAACGGTGTTCTCTCCGACCGGCAGGCTGAAAAATATGCTTTGACGGTCGAAGGAAAAATACCGCTCCCCGTTGAGGTAGATATTCTTTCTCCTGTCGCGCGTGTCAATCACGAGGGTGTCTCCATCTGCAAGAGTCAGGGGGCACTTGACAAAATTCTCGCCGCACGCTATCCCGGGACACACGATGCTTCCGCCGTCTGCGGTAATTTCCATGACAATGCCGCAGTCCGCATCTCCCTCGTTGGTCAGGGACGCGCTGCTTGTGGTGCGAAAAATGCCGGAAACTGTACCTGCCCCTTCCATAAACGACATAGGAAAGGTAAGAAGCGGCGCCGGGTCGCGAAACAGAACCTCCACAGATTCAGCCGCCATAAAGAACGCCGAAGGCGCCACGAATTCGAGAGACACCTCAATCCGGTCGTGCATAGTTTCTCGCGCGAACGCCGCCTCGCCGCAAGGAATCACGTCGATTTTTCGGTGCACACCGTAGATCTCAATATCGATTTCGCAGTCGAGCGCCGGATTCATCATGGTGATAATTTTCCGTCGGATTTTCTCAGTTTCATCGCTGTCCGCGACGATATCGAATACCAATCCAAGCTCGCGCTCCGTAAACCGCCTTGTTTCCACATATCCGCCGTTTTTCGACGCGTATGACTTGATCGTCACATCCATTCCGGCAGAGTCGAAGCCGATAAGTCCGCTTGCAACAAGTCTGCACGGCGAATCGGGGGAAATTTCCAGCGTGCGCTCGCCGGATGTAAAGATAATTTTGTAACTTTTCTCCATATCAATTTCTGAAAATTGCCTCGCTTTCCTGTTTGATACGCCGCGCGGTCTTATACGGCGAAGAGTCGCTGTCGCGCAAATAAATGTTCTGCGTCACACTTCCTCCTGCGAGACTGCTAGTTGAATCCGACGCGCGCGTCTGCCCGGTCCCGGGCCACACCGACTCAAGCGCGGTATGGACAAATCCCGAACCGGAGAGAATTCCCTCCGCGATACCACGTGAAATCATCACGCCGACCTCATCGCGCATGAGTGCAGACGGCGACTGAATGTCATAATATTCCTTCACCGCGGTCTCCGTCTGCTTTGAGACCTCGTTGATGGCCGCGATGACCTCCGCACCCGCCGCACGAATCCCTTCCGCCACGCCCATCATCATGTTCGTACCGACGTACGACCATGCTCCAGAGCTGAACGCCGACATTGCAGTCTGCGCAATCGACTGGACCGCCGACGTAACCGCTCCTCCGCCGGACAGAATCCCGCCGGCAATCACACCGGCCGCACCGGAGCCTGCCTCCGCCCATCCCGCGCTGAGAAACGAATTGATCCCAGCAGTAGCAACGGACAGCAGCGCCGTCTCGACCATGGAAGAAGTTTCCATAATCGAGCTTGCCAGATTCGTCAGCGCGGTAACAAAGGACGAATCAATCGTCGCACCTGAAAACGCCGCCGACAGTGACTGATTGATCCTCGTTCCCAGACTGGAAATCTGCCCTTCCACCGCCGCGATCGAGCTTGAAAACGCCGCCGTATCAAGCAATACTCCAATCGTAACCGACCCATCCGCCATAGTGTACCTCCTTTATTTTTTAACCTTACTTCGCATGGGGATTCTCATCGTATCCTCACCGCTGCTTTCGCACGTCTGACGCTACGGCGCAAGTTGTCATTCTCGATTTTTGTTGTATCCGTCATGCGAAGGCTGACGACACGCATGAATTCCGACTCACGGGGCAGGTTGCGCAGAAGCGCCATAAACTTCCAAAAGTGCATCCTGAGCCCGGGAGCGCATAAATCCATCCCGTATACTTGCATGAATGACGCGAAAATCAGCTCTGCATCACAAGAGAAATCGAACGCCCGCGTGTCCTCCATCGAACCTGCGCCTTTTCTTTCCGGCACCACTCTGCCGCACGCCGCAAATCGCGTTATCCCGCCGACCACTTCCCGACAGACCGCAGGGTCCCGCATCAGTCCAAGCAAGGCCCCGCTGTCGTGAAAAATGAGTTTGACCGCGCACGCCGCCTTGACCATGGCGCAGACCTCCTCGTCGTCAAACAGCTCGACGACAAGAATCCACCGTCTGAAATCGGTGACGACCGGATATCGCACACCGCAGACGGTAATAAAATCGGGCATCTCGTCGGTGAGAAGATTATACACATTCGCCATAGCTGTTTGCACGGCTCAGATACTTCTCCTCCACCGCCTCCATTCTGCTTCGGAAAGCCTTGACCTGCGCATCGACGAACGCGATAAATTCCATATACGCCATAAGATGTGCTTCCGCACTCATCTCATGGCCGCAGACCTCCTCGCCATACCCGCCGCCGAAGACGGTATCGAAAAAGCTGCGGATAATCTCGCACTGTTCGCGAATATTCGCGGAAGCGCTGGCATTTTCTCTGCCGAGCGCGTCAATCCTATTGCGCAATGTCGCCAGCGCATCGGAAATCCGCTCCATACATTCACTCTCACTCACATCAAACGGAAGCTCCCGCCCGCCGTATACCCAAATATGATTCATATGATCCTCCTTGATTTATTGTGTGTGTTAGCAAAGGATTTTTAATCCTCTGCAAATGTTGCCGTTGACATGACAAATGTACCAGGGATGATATCGCCGACCGCCTTCATGGTTCCGGTGTAGCACAGCGCATCTGTGCCCTCTCCGCACTCGTCGGGGATAACGGAATAGCGTCTGCGGACCGCTCTGTAAACGCCGTTTGTTTGTGTTTCGTCGAAGATATCGACGGTGAGAATCTCGACCTGCGCGCTGTTCCCGCACATTTCAAGGTCAGTAATCTCGCGCAGTACTTCGATGACTGGATTGTCGCGGTAGACCTCGAACTCATAATCGATCTCAGGCGCATATCCGGTCACATCGGTACGCTTTGTCACCTCATGGATGTAGCGTCTGCTATAGCTCACGGCGTTTTTCGACTCCATAAATTCGGTAAACCCCTCGCCAATTTGTTTCCAGACCGGATTCTCCGTTGTTCCGGTATTCAAATAATGCTTTCTCTCAGCTCTGTTGACTATAGCCATATCCTTCTCCTATCCTTTATGATTCACTGGGGGCCTGCCCCTTTACAAAAAATCTGCACATGTACCCCGCTCTGTACTCCTCGGCGCCGTCGTCGTAGACGGCGGATTTATACGGAGTTCCGCCCGCCATGGGGAGTATTTTGAAATCTGACAAAGTATCCGACGCGGGTGTAAGCGGAGTTGTGCGGATATATTCGGCGAGAGCGGCGTAGAAGGACGCCACGTCGAGCTTATCCGCGATGCTGTTGTGCGTCCCGCGCGGCGTTCGGACGCGGATATCGAACGGCATACCGGCAATATAGGAACCATCGACATATTCACGATAGATCTCATGACCGCCTGTCATCGACACGCACGCCGCTCCGTCGCGCCACGTTTCGGGAAGGAACACGCTTCCGCTCCCGTTTAAGTATTCGCATATCATCTCCGGTATGCGAAGCTCTTCATGATTGTTGTATATATAACTGTTCATCTCGACTGTTTACCACCTATCATGGATGAGGCCGCGGCATCGACCCATTTGGACAAATCTGCCATCTTCGCCGCCTCAAACCATCTTGCACACGCGTTTGGATGACGCTTTTGGCTGAACTTTCGCGTAGCATAGTAGCACATCGACGCATGTCCGGCGGTATAGACCACCTTTCCCTCCGTATCGTTGCCGCACGCCGTCGCGGAACGACACAACTCACCGGACCAATACGGCACGAACGGTTCGCACGATCGAATCACGGCCTGTTCGAGACTGCGCAGCGTGGTCGGAATCCGGCTTATGAGCGCTCCCGTCACAGCGGAAACCGACGAAGTCACCGTCACTTTAACCATAGCGCCCCCTCATTTCAGCTTCAATCGGACATGTGCCAAGCTTCCGCCGGTAAAATAGCCCGCTTCCGCGATCCTCATCGTCATTTCGTCCGCCGATCCGCTGTGCAGGAGGCACAAATCCCCCTTTGCGATTCTCGGCAGGGAAACTGTCCTGCCGTCGGCATCCCGACAGATGCTGACGTTATTGAGAAAATACACCACTGCGCCGCCGTCGTTCACCGCCTCGGCATCGTCCGCAAACGTCTCGCGCACCATCACGTCGTCAAGCGAAAACCGTTCATACTCCGCCGCGCTCCCCATCGTCTCCGATTTAAACTTCAAAAGCACGACCTTATCGTTCGAAAAATCCATCCCATCACCTCAAATCCATGTTGACAAGCATCCGCAAGCTTGGAGCGTTGCCACCGCTGCGGGAGCAACCGGAACCCCCATCATGCTGACCCCGCCTGAGGCGTTCAAATCATACGTCACGCTGTGGTCCCCAAGCGACTCGCTTTTGACCCGCGCCGCACCGAACTTGTTCGCAATACGGTAATCCACCTGCAAGCAGACCGCGCGTCCAAACCCCGCCGCCTGCGCCTCATTCATATCGCTCTCCACTACAGGATAAACAAGCGCCGTAATAACCGTCTCCGCATCGCCCACGGCCGCATCAAACTCCTCTTCCCCAGCCCCGCCGCCGTACTCGTCGCAATAAAAATCGTAAGTAATCATATGTCCTCCTGATAATTTGCTTTTTTATGGGCTATATTTTGTGCGCCATCACCCTTCGACCAGACAAAATCCTGCTTTCACCCAGTTGAAAAGTTTTAGGGGCTTTAATACTTTATCCCAGATATCTCACAGCGAGTTCGGGATACAGGGTCTGGAAGGTGTAGAGAACGTCCATGGAGAGGATTTCGCGTTTGTAACGGATATCGTAACCGCGGACGACACGAAGAGAAATGCCGTTATAGCTTGTGACATAGGATTCGACGCCTGCCGGGGTCTGGAGAGGTCTGGAAATGAACGCGAATGCGTTCGGGTGGAAGATGAGGTTAGCTGCATGTGCTGAAATAAGGGAGATAGACGCGTTTGCAGCGGCAGTCACATTCGGGTAGAGCTTGACTTTTACCGAAGTGGTAGTGACCGGCGCGTCTTCTTTTACGGTGTAAGTCTTATCTCCAATTTCGATAAGGTCTCCGTACTGGAGCGTACCGGACGCCTGCGATGCAGTGAACGTCACTTCGGACGCATCCGTCACGGCCGCAGACAGGGTAAGTGTGCCGGAATAGGTTGGCGTATGGTTCACCACAGCCTGCGACATGTAGTTGTCAATCCCGAACACGCGTCCGATAGCGCCTGTGCGAAGTGCGCTTGTGGAGCCGCATTTTTCCGCGTTCACGATAGCGGGAACCTGCTTGAGTTTGGATGTTGCAAGCGGATTCCACACTGCGCATCTGCTTCCAAAGGGAACCTTATTCATATCAAGCATGTAAGATGCCTCAGCGATGTCGTCAAGACCATCGGGAGTTGTCCCGGCAGTTCCGGCAACATACGGAATATCGCGATAGAGAGCGAGTCCCTCCGCGTTAATCTTTTCAGCAAGCGCAGCTGCAGCCGGTTCAATAAACTGGCGGGTCACAGAATCAAAATCGCAAGCCGCCTCAATTGCGCCAAGCTGAAGGTCAACGGTCGCAATGTGGTCGAGCTTCACATCAATGGTGTCATTGTCAAGATTCTGCGCGGAAATTCCTGTAGAACTGTCAAAATCACTCGCCTCAAGTCTCACAGGACAGCGAACGGACACTACATCTCCCTTCTTGGCCGCATTCCCCGGAATGGTCTCCTTATAAATCAGATTCGGGAATACAAGGTTATCAATCAGTCTGGGAAGAGCCTCTCTTGCAATCTGCTTTACTGTAAAATCAAGTTTTGCCATAATAAATCCTTTCTAAATGTAACATTGTTATTTATAAAATGATATTAAAAATTGTTCCCCGCCGCTATGGCGATTCGGGGCTCAGGGGCAGAGCGCCATTTCTCATCTCTTATACTTTCCCTTGTAAAACTCCTCGTCGCTCAGCGAATCGGGGTCGAGAGGAGCATGGGCGTGGGGGGCGCCGGTGTTGACAAGAATGGGGGAGGACGACGCGCTGTCGGTAAACAGGTAAGGGTCGCTTTCGCGAAGCTTGCCGATTTGCTCAGCGATGCCGTGGACGCCGGCGTTGTCGACTGTGACCGCGCTCATGTCGAGTACGCGCATGAGAAGGCCGCTGTTTTTCGCACCCGCGCGGACCGATTCACGCTCTATCTCGTGTCCTATTTGCAGACGCTTTATCTCCTCCGCGTGCGCTTTGCGTATCGCCGCTACGTCACCGAATTCGCCGCCTGACTCCGCCGCTTTTTTTACAAATTCCTCGTACGACAGCTTCTCACTGCCGAAAATATCTGCTATGTTTGGCATTCTTACACCTCAATCCACTTTTTTCTGTATTCTTCCACCGTTAAAACGCCCGCCTGAAGCTCTCTCAGGTCGCGCGAACGCTGGCTTTCGGTATCCGTAAAGTACGTATCGTCAAACACAATTGAAATTCCCGCGTCAGCCTTCACCGGCAGGTGATATACCGACTCCGCGCACCATAGCAGCGCCCGTATCGTACCGCGCAGGAACGCCTCCACATTCTTCTGATGCTTCACTGCGTTTTGCAGCATGTCCTGACGCTCGCCTATGTACTGGGTCGCCGTCAGCCTCGTGTATTCGTCTGTGCTCCCGAATGCGTAGTGATGCGTGCCAAGCCCGCACCGGAACGATAAGTAATCCAGCTGGCTCTGCACCGCCGCCGCGTTGTCCGTTGTCCGAAGCTCCGGATTGTGCTCCGTAATCATCGGATGCTCCGCAATATCCCCGTCTCCTATCGTCACAAAAAGCTGCTGCGCCACGTCGTCCGGCGTGTAGATATTCCCTCTATCATCCCGGTTTATCAGCGATTGGTTGATGAATACCTTCTTGCCGCCCAGCTTGATGTCGCGGCAGAAATTGTTGAACGCCAAATCCACCCCGCGCAGACAATCAAGCGCATCTGCGAAGACCGATACTCCCATGCCCGAACCCTCGTCAACGTTGTTCACAATGTTCGGCGTGATAATGGAGAACAACGGCGCCGCCGACTTCGTTTTGATAATGCCGGCATACCTTCCGCCCGCGCGCTCGGTGAGTTTGCCGTCCTCACGGTCGAAAAATGTGTTCCGAATGCAGTATCCGCCGTCCTCTATCACGTGCATCTCAAGATATACGTACTCCTTGCCTCTCTGGATTCTCTCGGATATAAACGCCGCTTCCGTAATTTCTCCGTTTTGCACGCTTAACGGAATAATGTGTGCTGCATCCACAAATTCGAACGACAGCTTTGTTTCCGCTCCCGCGGTCATCGCGCCGTCCGTCACCTCGCAGTCGGAAAGACGCAGAATCGCCGCCCCCGTTCCCGTGGCAAATGCCTTTTCAATGAGCCTGTTCGCCTGCCGCATAAATCCGGACTCCGCAAAGACCCGCTTCACAAACGCGTCTCCCACATCGTCGTCAATCCACATCGACGTGTGGTCGTTCAACAGCACCGCCGCCCAGTCCTCGCAGATTTTTTTCGCCATGTTCATGCGGTATAGCTCACGCCTCACCGGACGCCCGCTCGCAGTATTCTCAAGGTACTCGTGAAACGCCTTGTTTTTCCCGCGCCACCACGATTCCCACTCCCGGATGTGCGCGTAAATCGCGGAACTCACTCCGCCCGCGCGCTCCCCAAGATACGCTAAAATTTCATTATCCATCATAAACTCCAAACTTTTAAATTAGCCGCTTACCGCAGACCCGTTCATGTATCGCTCAATCGAATATTCCATCGCGTCGAGAATATCGATATCAGACGTAAAGTCGTCGAGCCGCTTATCCTCCGCTGCGTTTGTGTCCCATACCGCAGCTGCCAATCCGTCGCGGAGACGCTCGCACTCCCTTGTCAGATGGAACTTTCCCGTCGCCATCAAGTGATTCACAAACGCAATCCGATCGGCAATCCGTCGTTTTGCGGAATCCAGCACCGCCACCGTCTCGCCCGCCGCCGAAAGGTACCGTCTGAGCCCGTTGATGAGATACTGCGCCTCGCTGTCCGCAAAAATGTACTTGATGTACACCCCGCTCCAGTCGCGCCGGACGCCGTCGAGGAAACGCAGACACGCATGGTTTATCTTCTCCGGGTCAATCTCTCCTTTGCCGCCTTCCACCGCATGGTCTCGCAGTACCACAATGCCGCCGCCGCTTAAAAATGCGGTTGCAACGAACGTGGTCTTCGAGCGGTTTCCGCCAAAATCAATCCCGATGTTCACAAAGCGAATCGACTCCACCGAGACCCCGTCGATAATAAACGCTGCCGGATTGTCCGCAAAACGCCGGTAAATCAGCCCTTCCGCCGCGCACCGCTCCCCGAGAATGTCTCTCCTGTACCAAACCGAGCTTTTGTCGTACTGCGCCACAATGTCGTCAAGACGCTCCTTCGTAATCACGGGATTATCAAATATAGTGAAGTGCGCGTAGTTGTAAAAATCCCTCCGCACCGCCCCGGACCGATGCATTTCCTCATATTTGTCGAGGTATTCCTGATAAATCGGCGCGTTCGGGGACGAAGGATTCAAATCCCAGAACACCCTGCGCTCTTGAGCCGCAAGCTGGCGGTTGAATGCCTCGCGGATGATGCCATCGTCGTGCAGGTTGATTTCCGTCGCAATCCACATACCGTAGGAGTTGCCGCGTATCCTTTTGTACGAGTCGGCGTTCTTCCCGCCGGCGAAAATCACGATTCGCTCTCCCAAGCGTGTATTCACACATAGCGCCTCGTTATCACGATACCGCATCCATTTGGAGCGGCCGCGGAAAATATGCTCCAACCCCAGTCCGTTGCAGTCGCCGAGGTTCAGCTTCGCATTGCCGAGCGTCGACCCGGTCGCAAGGTGGAATTTGTCCGGAGAATTCTCCAACAGACTGGCAAAGACAAACACATTATCAATCGTCTTGCCCGCACGGACCGCGCCTTCCGCGACATTTATCGTGCAAGTACGCGCACGCCTCATATACGCGCGGTGCTTTTCGCTGAAGACGTAACCCAGATTATCCATCCGCGAAATCTCCTTCGGCGAAAACGCTGCTGCGCAGCCCTTCAAGCTCTGCGAAACGCGTTCTGTCCGCGCCGTTTTGTACCGTCGGCTTTTTATTTATCACATCGAAGTACAAACGTATTGCCGAAACGCTGCCATCATCCACCAAATCGAGCAGCGTCTTCCACACATGCGGCGCGCCCGCCTCAGCAAACCCTCTCGCCAGTGACGCCGCGTACTCCGTGAAACTGCCGTCGCGAATCCACTCGATGAACTCCTCGTCCTTTACGGAATGCGCGGCGAGAATTTCTGCAAGGGTCAGCTCCGAACGGACCATAGCACGTGCTACATCGCGCTGCTTTTTTTCAGGGCACTCTGCTTCTCCACTGTTCACTATCTCCTCTCCTTTCTGAACAATCGTTCGTTGTGAGCATATTATACACCCGAACGTTCGCGTTTGTCATCTCGATTTTTTCCAAGGATTTTCCCATTTTTATTCACAATTAAAATAGGAAAATGGGCGAATCTGTGGCGGAAGATGGCGTTTATAAAGAAAAAAACACCGTACAAATGGAGCGCAATGCCCATTTGTACGGCGTTTTGGCGGAATATCTTCCGTCAACGACATCGATATTTCGTTACAATTTATTCATATATATTACTCGTTGCCTGCCACTACTTCAACCTTCAAAATATTGGTGTTGCCGGGAGTGCAGACCGGTATGCCGGCAGCAATGACCACAATATCACCCGGGGAGACGATATCGTCCTGCTTAGCGCAATCGATAGCGTGGCGGAAGAGTTTATCCGAAGAATCCTGTATGCGTGCGAGGACGGGATAGACGCCCCACGAAAGAGCGAGCTGATTCAGCGTCTTGACCCGCGGAGTTGCCGCCACAATCGGTTGTATAGGACGGAATTTTGACATACGGCGAGCGCTCCTGCCCGTAGTGGTCAGCGTAATAATCGCTTTCGCGTTGATGTCGGACGCAGTCGTACGGGCAGCGTCGCACAAAGCGTTGGTGACATCCGTATAGTCGATATCGTAACTCATAGATTTGTATGCGCCCATCTCAACCGCATCCCGTTCTGCTTGTTCCGCAATCTTCGCCATGGCACGGACAGCGCGCAGCGGATACCGCCCTACTGCCGTTTCACCCGACAGCATTACCGCGCTTGTTCCATCGAAAACCGCGTTTGCAACGTCCGATATCTCCGCACGGGTCGGAGTTGGGTGCTCAATCATGGATTCAAGCATCTGTGTAGCGGTGATGACCATCTTGCCCGACTGGTAGCATTTCTTGATAAACCGCTTCTGCAAGCCCGGGAGCCGCTCAAAATCGACCTCAACCCCCATATCGCCGCGCGCAACCATGATGCCGTCGGAATACTTCAGGATTTCATCGAAATTTTCAATGCCCTCGGTGTTCTCGATTTTAGAAATAATCTTGATTTCGTGACCGCCGTTATAGTCAAGGAATTTCCGCATTTTGATAACGTCGTCCGCACGTCTCACAAAGGAAGCGGCGATAAAATCGACATCCTTTTCGATACCGAACAAGAGGTCGCTCTTGTCCCGTTCGGACATGTGGGGCATATCGAGATAGACGTTCGGCACATTCACACTCTTACCATTTGCGATGACCCCACCGGACGCCACTTCGCACAGGATTTTACCGTCATGCGCTTCTACGACGCGCAGTTCGATGCTGCCATCGTTCAGAAGAATTGCGCAGCCCGCTGAAACTTGCGATGGCAAATCCTTATAGGAAATATAGCAATGTGAGCTGTCCCCAATCTCCTCAGCGTCCGCTGTGGTCAGTGTAAACTTGGCGCCATTTTCAAGGGTCGCCTCACCGTTGGCAAATTTGCCGAGACGGATTTCCGGTCCCTTGGTGTCGAGCATAATCGCAATCGGAATCCCGAGCTTTTCGCGGACCTCGCGCACACGGTCGATGACCTCGCCGTGTTCTTCGTGTGTGCCATGCGAAAAGTTGAGTCTGACAACATTCATGCCGGCGTGCGCCATTTTCTCAATCATTTCAAGCGAATTTGACGCCGGACCCAACGTACATATGATTTTGGTTTTTAACATAATAAAAACATCACCCCATTTTAATGTTAATGATATTATAGCACAAATCGGGTACAAATGCCAGTGTTTTTGGGAAAATGTACGCGGAATTTACTTTTTCGAAAAGGGACAAAGGGGAGACCCTTTTCAGCTTGTGTTTTTTCTTGCTACTGCTCTGCGATGTTTACATTTTATACTTGACAGCAAGGATGAATTATTTTATACTATAAGAATACAATAAGGAAGAAATCCTCGGAAAGGTAAAATAAATGAAAAATCTTCTTCTAAAAATAGCGCTTATCGCGGTACTTGCAATGTACGCACTTTCCCTATCGTCCTGCGGCAACAGCAACGACCCCTACGCGCCGCCCTCCGGAATGGCCAGCGCAACCGATGAAAAAGCGGACTTCTGCCTGTTTGTTCCCGACGACTGGACCGTCGACTACAGTACAGCGGCAGCAGGAGCCTACTTCAGTGCAGCAGACCCGTCAAGCGTATCAGTAATGGCATGGGAACTTGAATATACGGATACCACCCTCGACGATTGGTGGGAAACCAACGTAGGCGAGGTCAGCTCTGTGTTCTCAGATTTCTCGCTCGAATCGGAAGAAAACATCACCATGAGCGACCTGTACGCCAAAAAATACACATATACTGCTACTCTCGGCGACTATAGTTACAAAATCATGCAAGCAGCGTGTATCAAAAACACAACGGTATACCTGTTCACTTACACGTCCATCCCGGAAAATTTTGACGCCCACACGGAGGAAGTGTCCGACATGCTGGAGTATTTTGTGATTAAATAAAATCAGAAAGACAAACTATGCACTATCTTGATAATTCAGCTACAACAAAGCCGTGTGACGAGGCGGTCTCCGCAATGACGGAGGCGGTCTTAAACTGGGGAAATCCGTCGTCGGTATACCATCTTGGCAAGGAAGCGGCAGATGCACTTGCTTCCTATCGGCGCACGGTCGCAAAGACGCTCGGAATGCCGCGGTTTTCACAGGACAAGCTCCTGTTCACATCGTGCGGCACAGAATCAAACAACATCGCAATGCTCGGATGCGCCTACGCCAAAAAGCGCACGCCGAACAAGGACGGTCTGCTCGGTACGGTAATCATCTCCGACGGCGAGCATCCGTCTATCGACAATCCCGCAAAGAGGCTTGAAGAAAACGGATATTCACTTATCCGAGTCCCCACGCCGGGGGGAATTCTCGACCTTGCATACTTGCGTGCAGCACTTGAATCCGCAAAAGCCGCCGGGGCGCCGGTAATTTTCGCAGGATTCATGCTTGTGAACAACGAAACCGGCGCGATATACGACGTAAAGCAGGCGGCTTCTCTTGTGAAGCGGTACTTTCCGGACGCGGTGGTCCATTGCGATGCAGTACAAGGCTATCTCAAACTGCGCTTTACCCCGTACACACTCGGTGTAGACACGCTCTCCGTAAGCGCGCACAAAATCCACGCGCCGCGAGGAGCAGCCGTACTGTACATCTCAGGCGAAGTAATCAAGCGGAAAAATATCGTACCGGTAATGCCCGGCGGCGGTCAGGAGGACGGCTTCCGGAGCGGGACAGAAAATCTCGTTTCAATTGCAGCATTTGCAGCGGCAGCGGAAGTCGGCTTCGCCCATGCGGAAGAAAATCGCGCCCATGTTGGAAAATTGCGCGCGCTTCTCAACGAAAAAATCACTGCGCTTTCCCCCATCGGCGTATCCCTCAACACCCCTGCAGGCGCGTACCTTGACAACATTGCAAGCGTTTTCATTCCAGGCGTCCGCAGCGAAACCATGCTGAACTACCTGTCGAGCCGTGAAATATATGTCTCCGCAGGTTCAGCCTGCTCGGCGCACTCGAAGAAAAAAAGCGCCGCTCTCACCGCCTTTGGTCTTCCCGACGCCCGCATCGACTCCACCCTCCGCATCAGTCTCTCCCACCGCAACACCCCCGAAGACATCTTGGCTCTCACCGCCGCCATCCAATCCGGGCTGGGAGAGTTGGTCAAAAAGTGATTGCGGTTTAGGAACGCTGCCTCCATAATTTATCCATCATACAAAGGAAAAATAATATGAAGTATAAAAATTATATCTGGGACTTTGACGGAACATTGTTTGATTCTTATCCGCACATTTTGGCGTGTATGGAGATAGTGCTGGAGGAAGAGGGCGTTTCGTGCGACAGGCTTCAATTGTGGCGGCGTCTGCTTGTGAATTTTGCAATCGGGAAACGGTATGCCGGAATCTCGGACGAGGCGTACAGGCGTTTCTTAGCGTATCAGCTGCGAATGGGAGAGGACGAGATTGAGCCTAAAATTGTGCCGTATGGCGGAATTCGGGAGCTGCTTAGCGCAATCTTGAAAAACGGCGGGCGGAACTACCTTTACACGCATCGGGACAAGTCTTCCCTTGGCTATCTGTCGAATTTTGGATTGGATGGATACTTTTCAGACTTCGTTACTTCAGAAGAGGGATTTCCAAACAAGCCCGCGCCGGATGCCGTGCTGGAAATAATCAGGCGGAATCAGCTCATCCCTGCAGAATGCGTGATGGTCGGGGACCGCTTGATTGACGGAATGTCCGGCGTGAACGCGGGTATCGCCGGCGTGCTTATCACTGCCGCTACCAACGCAGTGAAAAACGACGACGACTATGACGCGGTCGAGCTGGAATTAAAGTATGTGCCCGCACTCACCGGTGTGACGCGCGATACAATGTCCTGTGTTGCCACAGATGCGGCGGAATTTGCACGCAAGATGAATATTCCAGTCGAACATTGTTAAAAATAACTATATTCAGCTATCATATCATTTAAAAAATTGTTGGATGAGACAAGGAATTCAGCTTGAAATCATCTCATGTTTGTGATATAATATGAATAAAGATTATAAGTATTGGAGAGTGGGCAAAACAAAGTCCACTCTCTTGTTTATGCATGTATTTTGAGGTTTTCATGAAACAAAAGAAAAGCATCGCAGATAGCGTGCGTGAAATCGCGGAGCCGCTTGCCGCTGAATTCGGCTATCTTCTCTGGGATGTCGAATACGTGCGCGAAGGAGCCGATATGATTCTGAGAATTACAATTGACTCCGACGCAGAAGGCGGCATCACCATCGACGACTGCGAAAAAATGCACCGCGCTATCGACCCCTTGCTCGACGTGGCAGACCCCATCGAAGGCGCGTATATGCTCGCGGTATCCTCCCCCGGCGTCGAACGCCCGCTCACACGTTCGGAACATTTCGAACGCATGGCCGGCTCCGACGTCATCTTGAAATTCTTTGCCGCCTCTCCGGAAACCGGCGGGACAAAAACCCTCCGCGCAACGTTGGTCGGGCTTGACGGCGACGATATCGCAGTCACCGTGAACGGCGAAGAAAAGAAATTCGCACGCAAGTCTGTCGCAAAATGCGAAACGGTGTTTGATTGGTAAAAAACAAAAATTTCCCCGCACCTCTTTAAATATTCTATTTTAAAAACATGAAAGGCTTGGACAATGTCATGAATGCAGAGCTTTTTGAAGCGCTTGAACTGCTTGAAAAAATAAAGGGAATTCCCGTTGACTATATGCTTGAGAAGGTCGAAGCCGCGCTCGTTTCCGCGTTTAAAAAAGAATACGCAAGCGCGTCGGTCAGAGTTGATATAAACAAAGAAAAAAAGGACGTTAAGGTTTTCCGCCGCCGTACCGTCGTCGAGACAGTCAACGACCCTAAAACGGAAATCTCATATGAGGACGCGCAGGCTATCAGCCGCAGGTATGAGCTTGGCTCGGTCATCGAGGATGAAATCAAGACAAAAGACTTCGGTCGAATCTCCGCACAGACCGCCAAAAACGTCATCAAGCAGGGAATCCGCGAGGCGGAAAAGAGCAACATCGCCAAAGAGTATGACAGAAGGCGCGAGGAGGTTATCACCGCGCTCGTTGTGAAGCGTGACGAAACAACCGGCGACGTCGAAGTCGACACCGGAACAAGCATCGTCGCACTCCCCAAAAACGAGCAAATCCCCGGCGAAGAACTGCACGTCGGAGACAGAATCCGCGTGTTTATCACCGAAGTCAACCACGACCACGGTAGCGAATCCGACAGCAAGCCCGCAGCGACCCTCTCCCGCATACACCCGATGATGATTAAGCGCATATTTGAAGTCGATATTCCCGAAATTACCGCCGGCACGGTCATTGTCAAGAACGTGGCCCGCGAGGCCGGCTCAAGAACCAAAATCGCCGTATACTCCCGCGATCCCGAAGTAGACGCGGTCGGCGCGTGCATCGGTAACCGCGGAATGCGCATCAACTCCATCGTGGAGGAGCTTCGCGGTGAAAAAATCGACGTCATCAAGTTCTCCGAAAAACCTGAGGAATTCATCGCCGCCGCCCTCTCCCCCGCCGCCGTTCTCTCCGTTGAATTTGACGGCGAACGCAGCGCAACCGTTCATGTTGCCGGCGACCAGCTCTCCCTCGCAATCGGCAAGGAGGGACAAAACGTCCGTCTCGCCGCAAAGCTCACCAACTGCAAAATCGATATCAAGGGAATCAAGTGCTGATTCCATCAAGGACGGAAATTCATAGCGAAATCCCAATTGCAATAAAAGGAGAGTGATTTTGTGGCTGAGACCAAGCCTAAGCAGCAAAGTAAAAAGAAAATCCCAGAGAGGCGGTGCGTCGGTTGTCAGGGCACATTCCCGAAAAAAGAACTGCTTCGCGTCGTGAGGTCGCCGGACGGCGTCATCTCCATTGACTTTACCGGGAAAAAATCGGGGCGCGGCGCATATATCTGTCAGAACGAAACTTGCCTCAAAAAAGCAAAAAAATCCGGTATCCTTCACCGCGCGCTCGAATGCGAAATTTCCGACGAGCTTTACGCGGAGCTGGAAAAGGAAATCAAATTTACAGCGGAGAAAAACAGTTGATTCATGACAGATAAAATCATAAGCTATATCGGACTTTGCCGCGCAGCCGGCGGCGTCGTCACCGGATTCGACTCTATACTCGGCGAAATCCGCAGAGCGCGCGCCGTATTTGTCCTGATTGCCCGCGACGCGTCCGAACGAACGAAAAAACAAATCACGGATAAATGTGAATATTATAAAGTAAAGTATTTTCTTGCCGGACTCACTTCGGAGGAGCTTGCACAAATCATCGGGAAAAAGTCGTCATGCGCGGCGGCCGCGTTCACCGGTAGGGGACCGTGCAAACCGCTTCTGGAAAAGCTCGAAGAAAATCCGCACGGAAATGAGAATGCCGCGATACAGAAAGGATGATAGTGAATGGCAGCAAAGCAGCAAACATCGACGTTTAAGGTAAATCAGCTTGCAAAAGACCTCGGTGTAAAGGCTAAGGACCTTTGCGGGGAGCTCGGAGAACTCGGTATCGCCGTAAAAAGCAACTCCGCTTCGCTCACTCCCGACGAGGTGAACCTTCTGTTCGAACAGCTTACGGCAAAGGCTCAGATTAAGGATATAGACGGCTACATGGAGGGCAAGACCTCCATCACGATGCCGGAATCCCCGGAAGTCCGCGAAAAACGGGAAGCCGAGGCCAGAGCAATGGCAGAAGAGAGAGCACGCAAAGCCGAAGAGGCACGCAAAGCCGAAGAGGCACGCAAAGCCGAAGAGGCACGTAAGGCAGAGGAGGCGCGCATCGCAGAAGAGGCGCGCATCGCAGAAGAGGCACGTAAGGCAGAGGAAGCGCGCAAAGCCGAAGAAGCGCGCATCGCAGAAGAGGCGCGTAAGGCAGAAGAGGCACGCAAGGCAGAGGAAGCGCGCAAAGCCGAAGAAGCCAAAAAGGCAGAGCAGGCGGCGCAAAACAATACAAATCAGCAGGAAAGATTACAGGGTCAGCGTATGCAGGATGGACAGCAGCAAGGCAAGTCACAAAATCAAAACAACGGCGCAGCAAACGCCGGACAGAATCAGAACCGTCAAAACCGCGACAATCGTTCCAACGAACGGCGCAGCGATAATCGCGACAACCGTGACAATCGCAGCGGTCAGAAACAGGGACAAAACCAGAACTATACCGGACAGGGACGGGATAGCCGTTCAAACGACAACCGCTCGAATCTAAATCATAACCGGGATCGTTCAGGTCAGAATCAGAATCAAAATCAGAACCAGAACCAACAGCGTCGCGACGACAGGACACAGCCGAATCAGTCGCAGCAGCCCGTGCGCAAGACGCAGGAATCCGGACAGAGTCATAGTGCGGCTAAAAAGCGTACCGGCGGAATCCGCGTAGTCGATACGCGCTCCTCCTCCGTCGACCTTTCCAAGTACGACGAACGTCTCGACAGCTTCACACCCGATATTGACGATTCGCAGTCGAATAAGCAAAAGCTCAAGAAGCAGAATCAGCGCGGTGAGCAGCGCGGCACGGGTAAGAAGTCCGATAAGGAGCGCATCGCGATGGAAAAGCTCCGCCGCGAAAACCTCGAAAAGGCGAAGAAAACCCCTCTCAAAATCACTCTTCCCGACGCGATCACTGTCAGCGAGCTTGCACAGCGGCTGAAGATCAAGGAAGCGGAGTGCGTCAAGCGCCTGATGATGATGGGCATGATGGTCACGGTCAACCAAGTAATCGACTACGATACCGCGTACCTTGTAGCCGACGAGCTGGGCGCCCAAGTAACCCGCGAAGTCAAGGTTACAATCGAGGAAAAGCTGTTCAACGAAGTAGAATCTTCGGATGAGGAGCTTGTGACACGCGCGCCTGTTGTGTGCGTCATGGGTCACGTCGACCACGGCAAGACCTCCATTCTTGACGCTATTCGCCACTCGCACGTCACCGAAGGGGAAGCGGGCGGCATCACGCAGCACATCGGTGCGTACCGCGTATCGCTTGACGACCGTGAGATCACATTCCTTGATACGCCCGGTCACGAGGCGTTCACAGCAATGAGAGCGCGCGGTGCACAGTGCACAGACATCGCCATTCTCGTAGTGGCGGGAGACGACGGCATCATGCCGCAGACCATTGAGGCGATTAACCACGCCAAAGCTGCAGGTGTTGACATCATCGTAGCCATCAATAAGATGGATAAGCCGCACGCCAACGCGGAAGCGGTCATGACAGAACTCACAAAATACGAGCTGGTTCCCGAGGAATGGGGCGGCGACGTCATGTGCGTTCCGGTATCCGCGCACACAAAGATGGGTCTTGACGTCCTTCTCGAGGACATTCTCCTGATTGCGGATGTGAAGGAATATAAGGCAAACCCGAACAAGAGGGCCCGCGGCGTGGTCATCGAAGCAAAGCTTGACAAAGGACGCGGTCCGGTTGCGACTGTGCTCGTGCAGGACGGTACACTCCACGCAGGTGATATCGTAATCGCCGGTACATCGGTAGGACGTGTCCGCGCGATGAGCAACGACCGTGGTCAGCAGATGACAAAGGCAGGGCCGTCGGTTCCGGTAGAAATCATCGGTCTTGCGGAAGTTCCGGTTGCAGGAGACGAGTTTAACGCAGTTGAAGATGAGCGTATGGCGCGCGAGCTTGCAGACCAGAGACGTGAAAAGGCAAAAGAAGAACAGTTCAAGATGAATGCAAAAGTCAGCCTTGACGACCTGTTTGCGCAGATTGCAGAAGGTGTAAAGGAACTGAACATCATCGTGAAAGCGGACGTCGGCGGCTCGGCAGAAGCGGTAAAAGCTTCTCTCGAGAAGATCTCGACGGACGAAGTGAAGGTAAAGGTCATCCATTCCGCAGTGGGCGGAATCACGGAATCGGATGTTATGTTCGCGGCAGCGTCAAATGCAATCATCGTCGGTTTCAACGTACGTCCTGACAAGGGAGCGCTCGACTCAGCGGAGCGTCAGAACGTAGATATCCGCACGTATCGTATCATTTACGAGTGCATCGAGGAAATCACGGCAGCAATGAAGGGTATGCTCGCGCCGACCTATAAGGAGGTCCTGCAGGGCCACATCGAGGTACGGCAGACCATCCGTGTTCCCAACGTGGGGGTAATCGCAGGCTCTTATGTGCAGGACGGCAAGGTTACGCGTCAGTCTCAGATACGAATCGTACGCGACGGTGTAGTCATCATGGAAGACAAAATTTCGTCTCTCCGCCGCTTCAAGGACGACGTACGCGAGGTTGCAGCCGGCTATGAATGCGGTATCGGTCTTGAGAAATGTTCAGATATCCAAATCGGCGACATCCTCGAAGCCTATATCATGGAAGAAGTTGCAAAATAAATTGAAGAAGTATTTTGTGGGGGAAACCTTTTTTAGAAAAGGGTTTCCCCCACACCCTTTTTCAAAATCTTTTTCGCTTTATAAGCCGAGGCTTTTCCTCTCATTCTTTTTCGAAAAATTTCGGATTGACGAAAGCAGGTTTTGCTGTTATAATAAGGATAATAAAAAAATAACCGAGGTACTATCAATATGCAGAAAATCGCGAGCTTTACTGTAGACCACAACAAGCTGACGCCGGGAATATACGTATCCCGCCGCGACGGAGATATCACGACCTACGACCTGCGCACCCGGACGCCGAACGCGGGCGACTACATGGACAACCGCACGATGCACACCGTCGAGCACATGTTTGCTACCTTCATTCGCAATTCGGAAATCGGGGGCAACGTCATCTACTTCGGTCCAATGGGCTGCCAAACGGGCTTCTACCTCCTTACACGGGATGTCCCCGACGAAACAGTTCTCGCCGTTACCCTCTCCGTCCTCCGTCAAATTCTCGACTACGACGGCGAAGTTTTTGGCGCATCCGCCGCCGAATGCGGTAACTACAAAAACCTCAATCTTGCCGACGCAAAAATCGAATGCCGCAGGTATCTTGAGGTTCTCGAAAACAAGGTTAATGATTTCAAGTATGTGTAATTTTTAGAGAAATTTCACGTTTCCCTCGTTCTCTTTAAGGAGGTTTACATGAAGAAATTTTCGTTTGGCACACCGGAAACGCTGGCGCCGTCCATGTTTTGCGACGGATTTACTTATACGGAGACAGAGGTAAAATATCCGGCATCGAATTTTAAATTTAAGCAAACAGCAGCCGGATGCGTGGTCGAGTTTCCCATTGAAGATGACTGCCACATTTTCGGATTCGGATTGCAGCTCAAACAGTTCGACCACCGCGGCCGCAAGCTCCGGCTCGATGTAAATGCGGACCCCGTCACCAATAACGGCGAGTCCCATGCGCCAGTCCCCTTCTTCGTCACCAACAAAGGATACGGCATGTACTTCGATACCGCGCGTTACGCCGAGTTTTACTGCGGAAAGCAGAAGAATAGCGCCGTACGCACTGTGTCACACGGCGGCGCCGCCGACAATACAGACGATTTGTACGCCGTCCGCAGCGAAACAGGCGCGGTGATGAGCGTCAAAATCCCGAGCGCGCAGGGAATTGACGTATACGTTATAGAGGGAAATACCATCACTGATATTGTAAAGCAGTACAATATGCTGGCCGGCGGCGGTCCCGACGTCCCGGAATGGGGGCTTGGCGTCCTCTACCGCTGCTACACTGGCTGGAACGACGAACAAATCAAAAAGACTGCCGATTACTTCCGCGAGTCCGGTATCCCCTGCGATATCCTCGGGCTTGAGCCGGGCTGGCAGACACACGCATACTCCTGTACATATAAGTGGAGCTCCCGTTACCCCAACCCCAAAGAATTTGTCGACTACATCAAATCGCGCGGGTATCATCTCAATCTGTGGGAGCACGCGTTCACGCATCCGGACAGCCCTATACACGACGCCATCGCGCCGTACTCCGGCGACTACCTCGTATGGGGCGGCGTCGTACCGGACTTTGCCACAAGGGAAGCGCGCAAAATCTTCGCAGATTACCATCGTGAAAACCTCGTCTCGTTAGGCATCGACGGCTTCAAACTGGACGAATGTGACTCAAGCGATAACACCGGAAGCTGGAGTTTCCCACTTCTTTCCGAATTCCCGTCGGGGCTTGACGGCGAACAGTACCACTCCTTGTTCGGGACGCTGTACGCAAAGACCCTTATGGACGCACTCGGCGAAAATAAAACGCTGTCCGAGGTTCGTCAGATGGGCGCACTTGCGGCGTCATACCCGTTTGTGCTGTACAGCGACCTCTACGACCACCGCGACTTCATCCGCGGCGTAGTCAATTCCGGATTCTCCGGTCTCATGTGGGCGCCCGAATTCCGCGCGGCTCACACGAAAGAAGAGTGCATCCGACGCATTCAAGCGGTCGTCTTCTCCGTCCAGTGCCTGATTAACGCATGGAACTACAACGGCATTCCGTGGGTCGTTCACGAATGCGAAGACGAAGTCCGCGAACTCCTTGAACTCCGCCACAAGCTCATGCCCAAACTGAAAGCAGCGTTTGACGAATACCGCGACGCCGGCAAACCTCCGGTCCGCGCCCTCGTCATGGACTTCACAAGTGACCCGGAAACCTACAAAATCGACAACGAATGGCTCTTCTGCGACGACCTCCTCGTCGCCCCCATCGCCGCCAACACCGGCGACGAACGGGACGTCTATCTCCCTACAGACGCCTCCTGGGTCGACTACTTCACCGGCGACGCCGTCCCCTCCGGTTGGCGCCACGTCAATACCAAGGGAATACCGGTTTATCAAAAGGTGTGAAGGTCCATAGGAACCTTTCCCCAAAAGGTTCCCACGCAAAGCGTAGGGCGGAGCCCCATCAAAATAAAACAAAAAATTCCATATAGGAGAAAGCTATGAAAAATACAGTTGAGAAGATTCGGCGCAATTCGCCGGCGTACGGAAGTATTCCGTTCTGGAGCTGGAATGATAAGCTTGAAGAAGGGGAGCTTCGGAGGCAGATTCGCGATATGAAAAATCTGGGGATGAACGGATTCTTCATGCATGCGCGCGGCGGACTTGAAACTGAGTACCTCTCCGACGAGTGGTTCGACTGCATTAACGCTTGTGTCGACGAGGCGAAAAAGCTCGGAATGGAAGCGTGGTCGTATGACGAAAACGGTTGGCCGAGCGGTTTCGCCGGCGGTGAGCTGCTGAAGGATAAAAAGAATTTCGCACTCGCTGTGGAACACAAAAATGGGCCGTTTCCGGCAATAGACGACGATATCATCGCCGTATACAGAATCAACGGGGACGGAACGTTTACGCGCGCGACGGAGGACGTCGGCGACCCCGAATACCTTATTCTCTACAAGCGTTACGACGAAAGCTACGTTGATACGCTCGACGGAACTATCACCGATAAGTTTATCGCCGCTACCCATGAGGAGTACAAACGCCGCATCGCCGAAGAGGATTTCGGCACGGGCAAAGCTATGCCCGGCTTCTTCACCGACGAACCGCAGTACTACCGCTGGGGCAACCCGTACTCCAATACCCTCCCCGATGCGTTCAGAAAAACGTACGGCTACGACATCCTCGATAAACTCCCTGCCGTCTTCTTCGACTTCGACGGGGCGGACAAATTCCGTTACGACTATTATTACCTCATTCATAAGCTGTTTGTCAATAACTTCATCAAAAAAATCTACGACTGGTGCGAGGCCAACGGCGCGGAAATCACCGGTCACGCGGTGGAAGAATCCTCCCTCGGCGGACAGATGATGTGCATCGGCGGCGTTATGCCCTTCTATCAGTACGAGCATATCCCGGGCATCGACTACCTCGGACGCGGCATCGCTGACGACATAGCTCCCAAGCAGCTCGGCAGCGTCTGCGCACAGCTCGGACGGAAAAAGGCCATCTCTGAAATGTTCGGCTGCTGCGGATGGGACGTCTCCCCAACCGAGCTCCGCCGTATCGCGGAACTTCAGTATGCCGGCGGCGTAAACCTCATGTGCCAGCACCTCTACCCGTATTCCGAACGCGGCCAGAGAAAACGCGACTACCCGCTCCACTATTCCGAACACAATCCGTGGCAAGCGAAAATGAAGGACTTCGATATCTACTTCGCCAACCTCGGCGCGACCCTTGCAGAAGGGGAAGAATACGCCCCGATTCTCGTGATTCACCCGATTCACGGCGCATACTGCAAATATAAGAAAAACACCGACTCCTTAAACGAAATCGAGGGCAAGTTCTTTGAACTGTCCCGTCTCCTCGGCGAAAACCAGATACCATATCACTACGGCGACGAGTGGATGATGAGCGACATGGCAGAGGTCTCAGGCGACAAAATCAAGCTTGGACGCTGTACCTACAGCGCCGTCATCGTTCCGTTCACCTACTCGCTGGACCACACCACAGTGGAAATCCTGAAAAAGTACATCGAAAACGGCGGTAAAGTATGGATGTTCGCCGACGTTCCCCCGTATATTGACGGTGAGACCGCCGACATGCCGTGGCTGAAATCCAACATCACCCTCGACGACCTCAAGTCCATGCGCGACGTGGTCATCACCAAGGGAGGCAAAAACGTTCCGGCGCTGCGCAAAATGTCCCGCGTCACGGACGACGGCCGGGCTGTATACATCACAAACGTACGCACCGATGTGCTCTATCCGGTGAAAGTGACCCTCCCCGCCGGCAAGTGGGCAAAGCTGGACATGAACACCCTTGAGACGTCTCCCCTCTGCTGCACAGAAAAAGACGGCGCAGTCGAAGCGACCCTCTCCTTCGCGGATGGTGAATCCTGCGTTCTCGTGTCCGGCAGCGACCTTCCGGACCTCGCTCCCACCAAGATTCCAAAGCCTGTGACGGCGTTTATCGACATTCCATGCACCGTAAAGCTCGCCGAAACTGTACCGAACATCTTGACACTCGACGTCGCGTCCCTCTCCAAAGACGGCGTAACCTACGACGAGCCGCTGTCCGTAATGGGCATCAAAGATAATCTCCTCCGCGAGCGGTACGACGGAAAGGTCTACCTCAAATTCACTTACGACGTGGACTATGCGCCTGAGAAACTCCGCGTGGCAATCGAGCCGATGTACGAGCGCGTGACCGTCAACGGCGTGGAAGTTGTGCCGGACAAAAACAAGCCGTGGTTTGATAAATCCTTCGCGACGGCTGACGTTGCGGCGCTGACCAAATCGGGCACAAATGAAATCGTCATTGAGGTGAACCATCATCAGCGCGACTACGTATACTACGTCCTCTACAGCGGCGTATCGGAATCCCTGCGCAACTGCCTTGTATTTGATGTAGAAATCGAAAACATCTACCTGATTGGCGACTTTGCACTCCGTTGCAACGGTGAGTTCAAGGACAGCGTCCGCTCGTCGGTTCTCTACGACGGTGCGTTCACCCTCGTCAAGCAGCCATCAGTCGTTCCGTCCCGCGACATCGTACGCGGCGGCTTCCCGTTCTACAGCGGCGAAATCAAGACGGAATTCACATACAAGTACGCGCCCGGTAAAGCGACAGTCCTGAAGCTGGACGGTCGTTTCGCGACCGCAGACATCAAAGTAGGAGGCGTATACGCGGGCACTATGATGTTCTCCCGCACCCTCGACCTCGCAAGCTACCTCACCGAAGGCGAAAACACGATTGAAGTAACCCTTTGCAACGCTATGCGTAACACAATGGGGCCGCACCACCGTCACGACCCTGAACCGTACGGCGTAGGCCCCGGTACCTTCTCCTTCGAAAAAGAATGGCACGGCCGGGAATGCCGCGGCTACGTAGAGAGATACGCCTTTGTGAGATACGGGATGAAAAAATAAAGGGGCTTGAGCGAAACTTTAGTCCAAAATCGAGAATTTGATGATGTTTTGGATTGTCCTACCTATCGCAGGTATCCAAATAAAACTCATTCTTCTCTGGTATAAAAGTTTTGCGGAGGTACACATCTCCTCCCCCAGAAAAGGATAAAAATGATTACAACTTTCGGAGAGATTATGCTTCGCTTGTCTCCGGTAGGAGCATACCGAATTGCACAAGCGGAAACTTTTGATGTCGTGTACGGAGGGGCAGAGGAGAATGTGGCGGTTGCGCTTGCTTCGTTTGGAGAGCGCGCCACATATGTTACGAAGCTGCCGGAGAATGCGGTTGGAGACGCTTGTCTGAATGCGATTCGCAGATACGGGGTCCAGGTTGACCACGTTGTGCGGGGCGGGAAGCGTCTTGGACTGTATTATCTCGAGAAAGGCGCGTCGCTGCGTCCGTCCGCTGTGACTTATGACCGGCGCGGGTCGGCATTTGCGAACTCCCAATCGTGCGACTACGATTGGGACCAGATATTGTCCGACAACGGTGCAGGACAGAATGCGTTCTTCTTTACCGGGATTACACCCGCAGTGGGAGAGAATCTGCCAGAAATTTCGCATAATGCCCTTGAAGTTTGCCGTGCACGTGGAATTCGCACCTACTGCGACCTCAATTACCGCGCCGCGCTGTGGTCTCCTGACGCCGCCGGAGCTGTTATGCGCGGTCTGCTGCCGCTAACAGACGTCTGCATCGCCAATGAGGAACATGCCGCACTTCTGTTCGGTATCACCTCGCAGCTGACGGACAAAGCGGACCGGCTCCGCGATGTTGCAGAAAAAATGTGCGCACAATTTGGACTTGAACGCTGCATCATGACCATGCGCCGCAGCCTGTCTGCGGACGACAACGAGGTCAGTGCGGCGACGCTTAACGCGAAAACCGGCGCGTTCACTATGTCCCGCACCTACCCGGTCCACATTGTCGACCGCGTCGGGGGCGGGGACGCGTTGTCCGCCGGCGTCATTTATGCTGAGCGGCATGGCTTCGATGAAGCGCACCTAATCGAATTTGCTGCCGCCGCGAATGCTTATAAACACTCCATCCACGGCGACGCGCTTCTGGCAAAGGCCGCAGAAATCGATGCATTAGCTGCATCTAACGGCGAAATCCGCATGATACGGTGACAAAAACTAAAAAAGGACCGGACTTTATAGTCTCTGGGAAAATATTCTAATGAAAAAAATATTAGCAACTGACTTTGACGGGACGCTCAACCGCGGAGGAATTTCGCAAGCAGACCGTGATGCGATTGACAAATTCCGCGCCGCCGGGAATCTGTTCGGTATCGTGACCGGGCGGCACTGCGATATGTACGATACGCTCGTCCATGAAAAGGTGTCGTTTGATTTTGTGATTGTGATGAATGGAACGATGGCGCTCGACGCGGACGGAAATACCGTTTACGAGGAAAGCGGGGACGGACGGGTTGTGCGCGGTATCGCGGAGCTGCTGGGCGAAGGATACGGCCACCAGCTAAGCTGTGTTATGAACCGCGACCGTATCACCTTCCACAGCAAGTACCCGGAAGGGAATGAGAAGTACGCGCCCCTCGCCAAAGCAGACGAGATAGCACGTTTTACAATGATGAACACGTGGGTCGATTCAAACGAGCTTGCGGAGAAGGCGGTAAGAGAGCTGAACGAGCGATTCGGCGACTGCATCAACGCGCTGCCAAACGGCAACTGCATCGACATTCCCCCGTGCGGAATCGACAAAGGTGTGGGCGTTGCTAGATACGCGGAAAAAATGGGCGTACCCCACGAAAACATCTGGTGCGCAGGGGACAACCTCAATGACATGGCGATGATAACGCGCTTTCATGGCTGCGCTGTATCGAATGCCCGCGCGGAGGTTAAGGCCGCTGCGGAAGGCGTATACGACGGCATCTTTGCCATAATCGAAAAAATCCTGTAAAATTCAGAGCTCGTGAGGTCTCGGCGTTCCTCACGAGCTTGTTAAAGTTTCCCATCGAAAAAGTAAATGCTGCTGCCTCGTCAAAGTCTGAACTTTTTATTGACAAGCAAAACCATGCGTGATATAATATTGTAGATAAAAAACAAAAGTTTGAGGAATAACGCATTCCCAACTTTAGGAGGTACATATAATGGCTAAAGTTTTAGTTGAAACAAGCGCGCGTCACGTTCACCTTACGGAAGAACACATTAAAATTCTGTTTGGCGAGGGCGCAACGCTGACTCATAAGAAAGACCTCTCCCAGCCCGGTCAGTTCGCATGTGAAGAACGTGTAACCGTAGTCGGACCGAAGAAATCCATTCCGAACGTTATCATTCTTGGACCTGCCCGTCCCGCAACACAGGTTGAAGTTTCCCTCACAGATGCCCGTACACTCGGCGTAACCGCTCCGGTTCGTGAATCCGGCGACATCGCGGGAAGCGGTGCATGCAAGCTCGTAGGCCCCGCCGGCGAAGTGGAAATTTCCGAAGGCGTCATCGCCGCAAAGCGTCACATTCACCTTACACCCGCTGACGCAGAAGAATTCGGCGTATCCGACAAGCAAATCGTATCCGTTAAAATTGACTCCGGCGGCAGAAGCCTCACCTTCGGCGATGTAGTCGTTCGTGTAAGCCCGAAATTCTCAGCAGCAATGCACATCGACACCGACGAAGCTAACGCTGCCTGCGCATTCGGCGAATGTTACGGGGAAATTATAAAATAATACACATATATATAAATATAGTAATGGGGGGAACTTTTGAAAAAGTTCCCCCTATTACCCCCCTCAAAACTTTCTCATCTATGGTATGGGATTTTTGAAGTCCCACACCATGCTTGTTTTCAGGGTATTTTTTTCTCAATCATTTATCATTTTTATGAACTGTCACCAGCTTGGAAAGTGCAAAAAGGGCGATGACGTTTGGGATTACCATGAGCTGGTTGAATGTATCGGTGAGTTCCCAAACGAGGTCGTTTGAAAGGACAGAGCCAAGGAAAATGAAGACGATTGCGATGATGGAATAGATAAGGTTGGATTTTTTGCCGAAGAGATAATTCATGTTAATGCGGCCAAAGAGGTTCCATCCGATGATAGTCGAGAAGGCGAAGAAGAGAAGGCAGATCGCGACGAAGCTATTACCAATGGCGTCGCCGAAGATGCTGGCAAATGCAAGCTGCGCCATGTTGGTCTTGGAGATACCTTCCGCTACGCCGGATGCGAGGACGCCGTTGCCTGCGTACAGAGTCGAAATGACGATGAGAGCGGTCATGGTAAGAACGACAAACGTATCAATAAAAACGCCTATCATGGCTACCACGCCCTGGTCATGCGGGTCTTTTACATCAGCGAGGGCGTGTGCATGAGGGGTAGAACCCATACCGGCTTCGTTGGAGAAGAGGCCGCGTTTTACACCTTGGCTGATAGCGGTTTTGAGTGCGTATCCGACGCCGCCGCCGATAATGGCGTTCGGAACAAAAGCATACTTGAATATCATGCCGATGGCCTCGGGAATGTAGCGAATACGGCAGATGAGGAGGATGAGACCGCCTAAGAGATAGAGCACCGCCATAACGGGAACGATTTTTTCCGTGAAGGATGCGATTCTCTTCACACCGCCGATGAAAATGAACGCTGCAATTGCTGCAACGATGATACCGATAATCCATGTGGGAATACCGAACGCGGTATTGCAGGACTCGGCCATAGAGTTTGACTGCACCAATGATCCCATGAAACCAAGTGCGAGGACTGCCGCAACCGCGAAGAAACCTGCGAGGAACTTACCAAATTTATTCGGGAACGCCGTTGTAATGTAATATACCGGACCGCCTGAAACTGTACCGTCTTTCGCGACCTTTTTGGTCTTCTGTGCGAGAACCGCTTCAGCGTAAATAGTTGCCATGCCGAAAAAGGCGATAATCCACATCCAGAAAATCGCGCCGGGTCCGCCGATAAGAATCGCGCCTGATGCGCCGACGATGTTGCCCGTTCCGACCTGTGCCGCAATTGCGGTGGTAAGCGCCTGGAACGAGCTCATACCGTTCTTTCTGGCGCCGCCGTTGAGGGATATATTTCCAAAAACTTTACGCATTCCCTCACCGAAGCAGCGGACCTGAACGAAGCGGGTCTTAATCGAGAAAAACACACCGATTCCCACGAGAAGGATAATCAGAATGTAATCTGATAAATATACATTGATGGTTTGAACGATTTTCAGCAGGGTATCCATGTTGATGCTTCCTCCAAAATATTGTTATGATAAAAAAGAGCCATCGAATACACGATAGCTCTGGAGAAAAGCGGACAAAACGCAAAAATTCCAAAAATTGGGATTTCAGTCACTCTATCTGCTCTGTCCTTTTGCCTGAGAGATTCAGTCACGCGATGCACGCAACCTTGCACCTTCGGCAGCAGACCTATCTGACCTTTAGGTCAAACCTTCAGGTCAAACTTCGGCGTTCTCCAGAGACACATCCATTTTCAGTCTCTGCACCATTCCGGTGCACCTGAGAGTTTTACTCTTCCGGCAGCGCGTACACTTTTTCTGAAAATTTCATCTGTCTTTATTAGCATGCCACATATTTAGCCAAAAATCAATAGGAAAACACATATTTCTTAGGATACCAGCATGAAAAATTAAGAACACACCCTCATCATATTACCAAAACCCCACTCCACTGATAATCGCACTGTATTTGCTGTAGTCGGCTGCCGCGTCGTCGTCCAAAAATTCAAAGTACAGAGCGCCTCCGGTTGGGTCGGCCCCGTATGCCGCTATGGAATAGGCATCGGCGCATAAGCGATATTCCCGTTCATCGACAACAACCGTGGACCGGATATCAAACTTGTCCCATGATGCTATCACACCCGCAGCAGTATCGGGGAACCGGCTGTCCTCTACCCGGTTTAATATTACAGCCGCGATACCTACGCGTGCAGCGTAGGACAAATCTGCACACTCCTGCGCCATCGACTGGACGAGATATTCGCCGTCCTCCGGCAGCAATGCAGCTCCCATTCGCTCACCTCCAAACATAAAAACGAAAGCCGTACGGTATTTCTATGCCATACGGCTACAATTTTATTTTGCGAAATTCAGCTTGATTTCATGTCTGTAAACATGCGGCATTAAACCAAATTTCAGCCAGATAATTTACACGAAAGCATGGAAGAGACCCTCCTGTGAGTCTCTTCCATGTAAAATATGGTTTTATCTTATTTTATTACTCCCACTTGAGGACTTTCTGGCAGAAGCCCTGGAGGAGCATCGCGAGCTCGCAGCGGAGAGCATTGCTCGTTGGGGTCAGCTTGCCGCCGCTCGTAATCAGAATGTTGTAGTAAGTGGCAAATTTCACGCCGCTCTCTGCCCATGTATCAATATCTGCCTTATCCGATACCGTGACATTCACGTTTGCAAGGTTGACCGGCATATTCTCAATGAATATAGCATAGCGATACATAAGAAGATACATCTGCTGGTGAGTGATTGGGTCTTTCGGCCCGAACTTGCCGTTACCGTAGCCCTCTACCAGACCTACCTTGGTTGCCCATTCGATATACGGAACCGCATATGCAATCGACGCGTCGCTTGTACTTACGTCTGTGAAGCTGGAAGTGGTGTACTTCGAAACGTCAACTCCCGCAAGACGTCCGAGAACCGTCACGAACATAGCGCGGTCCATTGTGGTCGTGGGTTCGAATTTTGTGGCGGACATACCGTTGAACAGCTCGTTTTTGCAAACGAACTCTATTGCGCTGTAATACTGGTCGGTCGTCTTGATGTCGGTGAAGGGATTCGTCCACGCTGCAGCAGTCGTCGTGGTGGATTTTTCAAAGGTTGCCGTGATTTCTGCGTCTCCCTTTACCTCCTTGAGCGTATAGGTAGCTACACCGGTAGTAGAGTTTACGCTGTAGTCGGTGCTCTTGATAATGGACTTAGAGTTGACCTTTACATCGGAAATCTTATAATCGGAATCCGGCGTAATGGTGAACTTTACCTCACCGTTATGCTGTACAGTTGTCTTATTGGAAGTTATCTTGCCGTTTGTGATGCCGGACTTTATCGTTATTTTATAAATGCCGGGAATCACGCCATCGGAGAACTTGAGGACATCGTCTTCATTAAGCGTGAGGGTAAGACTTTCATCGCTGTAGACAAGCTTTGCGTCGTTATCGTTCAGGTTGGTAATGGTAACGACGAGGTCGTCGCAGTCGTCGTAATCAATCCATTCAGAGGGAAGGGTAAGCGTATTACCATTCAAGTCAACGGTGATTGCGTTTTCAAAATCGGGTGCGAACTGATAAGTGGACTTGAGGGTCTGGTTCTCGCCGAGTTTGATTTTGATGGTGTATTTAGAAGTTGCCGTACCGCTGAAAGAGGTATCGAAGTCGTCCTCTTCTGCGAGCGCTTCAAGCGCTTCCTTCAAAGTATCGAAGGACACGGTTTCTCTCAGAGCAGTTGAGCTGAATGAGCTGGAGTTGTAATAAATCTGTACGACAACACCTGCTTCCTCTACTGCCACAGTAAAGCGGATGTACTGAGAGGATTTACTTGTATAGGTCGTTCCGGCATATTCAAGGTAAAGAATGAGCTCTACTTCGCCCTTGCTGTCGACGTCGCCGGCTTCGATTTTGCTAACGTTGCTTGCGCTGGTGCTCTTGTACTTGCTGTATACTTCGAGATGGAGCTCTGCGCCCGGGAGATACTTTTGAAGGTCGTAATCATCTTCAATCGTAAAACTGTATGTCTTAGTGGTTGTACCTGTAGTCTTTGTATAGTTGATGGTGAGTTCGTTGAAGACATCTTCCCAATCGAGCTTATCGCCGACTTCGAGAACCGTCTTTTTGTTAAGCTCGTATGTATCCTCATCGTTATCAATACCAATAACATCGACCTTGTCAGTTACTTTTACATATACAGTCGTTGTCCGGGAAACGGAATTCTCCGTATAGGTGATTGTCACCGGGATAGAAGTTCCGCTTGTGGTGAACGATGCGGGGGAGTAGGAAAGATTTGTTGTTGATGTTATGCTCTTAGTTGTGCCGTCGGAATATCTCGCCTGAATGGTTATACCAGCTGAGTTGAAACTTTCACCTACATAATATTCTGTCTTCGTAGGTGGATTTGTAACCGTAATACTGCTGAGGGTGGCTGCTGTTTTAACGGTTA
>CAZUPI010000022.1:0-40682 GCA_964621755.1 uncultured Ruminococcus sp.
GTAATCCGCTTATAAGAAAATGGCGATGTATGAATTTGTACATCGCTTTTTCTGTATCATCGAAAAAATTTCTGGAGGTACCTATGTACAATCGACTGACCGATGTGCTCGCCGGACATGAAGCAAACTATATGCTTCCCTTCTACTGGCAGCACGGCGACCACCACGACACCATTCCCGAGGAAGTCGAGCGCATCTATCGAAGCGGCGCACGCGCATTCTGCGTAGAGTCCCGCCCCCACCGGGATTTTGGCGGCGACGGCTGGTGGAATGATATGGATCTCATTCTTTCCGAAGCAGCACGCCGCGGAATGAAAGTCTGGATTCTCGACGACGACCACTTTCCCACCGGTCATGCCGCCGGCCACATAAAAAAATACCACCCCGAGCTCCGTGGTTGGCAGCTCGTCGAACGCCACGTCGATGTTTTCGGTCCAAGCCGCGACGCCATGCTCATCGCCGACCATACCGATGAAAATCATCGGCTTATCGCAGTTTACGCCTACCCGCGCACCGGTGTTGACGAGGCGTGCGCTCCACAACCTGTCGTACTCACCGACAAGCTTCATGGGAACTTTCTCCATTTCGATATTCCCGACGGCTGCTGGAGGGTCTTCTTCCTCTATCAATCCCGCCGCGGAACAGATCATCCCGACTACATCGACATGCTGAATCCCACGTCTGTGCGCGTGCTGATTGATGCAGTATACGAGTCTCACTACGCCCATTACGGCAAATATTTCGGCAACACCGTTGCGGGATTCTTCTCAGATGAGCCCTCTCTCGGCAATACTTGGTTCGGCGCCCATTCGCGTGACTACGGCATGTACAATCGCCGCGTAGGTATGCCGGGACTCGCCCTTCCGTGGAACGAAAAAATCACCGGTATGATGTCGGACACGCTGAGCTGCAACGCAGAAAAGTACCTCCCTGCCCTGTGGTTCGATATGGGCCAGCCAACCGCAGACGTCCGCCATGCCTACATGGACGCTGTAACCAAGCTGTATCGCGACTGCTTCACCCGTCAACTCGGAGACTGGTGTGAAGCGCATGGCGTGCAGTACATCGGTCACATCATCGAAGATATGAATGCCCACGCCCGCCTCGGATGCAGTACCGGTCACTATTTCCGCGCTCTCGACGGGCAGCATATGAGCGGCATCGACATTGTGCTCCACCAGCTCATCCCGGGACTCAGCCATTACATCCACACCGCAAGCGCATTCGGAAACAACGCGGACCCCGCATTTTTCGATTATGTTCTCGCCAAGCTGGCGTCCTCTCTCTCGCACATCGGTACACAAATGGACGGCCGCGCCATGTGCGAAGTCTTCGGCGCATACGGCTGGGCAGAAGGAACGCCCACTATGAAGTGGCTGCTCGACCACCTGCTTGTGCGCGGTGTAAATCACTTTGTTCCGCACGCGTTCTCTCCCTCCTTCCCGGACGGCGACTGCCCTCCGCACTTTGGCGCCAACGGCTTCGACCCGCAGTTTGAAGGCTTTTCGAAGCTCATGACTTATGGAAACCGTGTGGCGCATCTCCTGTCCGGCGGCGTTCACAAAGCGGACGCAGCCATCCTCTATCACGCAGACGCAGAGTGGATGAACCGCGACGGCGCGGCAATGCTGACGCAGGTTCCGGCGAAAATCCTGTACGACGCGCACATCGATTTCGACATTCTCCCTGCCGACTGCTTCACAAACGACAGCGGCAGCCGAATTTATCCCGCAGTCGCTGAAAACGGCAGAATTCGCGTAGGCAAGGAGACTTATGGCTGTTTGATTCTTCCAGCGGCGGAGGTTCTCCCCTGCGCGCTTATCGACGCAATCGAAAAACTGCAAAAAGCCGGCGTTCCGGTGCTCAGAATGGGTGTGGACGTTGCGGAAGATGAGCTCCTTACAAGGGTTCAGGGGCTGATCGAACAGGATATCACCGTGGACGGCGCCTATCCGCTCCTCCGCTGCTGCCACTATGCAACCGAAACCGCAGACATATACATGTTCGTGAACGAGGCCGTAAAGGAAGCGGTAAACACGACAATACACCTAAGCGGAATCGGCAGCGCGCGCGGCGTCTTGCTCGACCTGCTGAACGATGACACCGCCTCCATTGAAATTGCCGACGGCAGTCTTCCTATCATGCTCGCGCCCTATCAGTCCGTTCTCGCAGTATTCGACCGCGAAGACGAGACGACCCTTCCGAAAAAGAAGGAGTGGGTAAGTGCGGGAAACGCAGATTTGACATTCAAAATCGAAACCGCGCCGTACACCGATATGAGCCAGTATACCGTCTACGCGGAAAATGTTAAGGCAAGCGAGCTGTTCAGCATCACCGGCGCGTCGCACATGCCCACGTTCTCCGGCAAGATACGCTACACCTGCACCTTCGACAAAAGCGGCATCCCAGCCGGGACCTCCGCAATAGACCTCGGCGAAGTAGGTCAGACCTCTCGCCTGCGGCTCAATGGCGTCGACCTCGGCGTCCGCGTCTGCCCGCCGTATCGCTATGACCTGACCTCCGCCCTGCGCGACGGCACAAACGAGCTTACAATAGAGATATCCAACACCCTCGCCAACGCAATCCGCGATTCTTTCTCCTCCTATCTGGCCATCCCCGCCACCGGTCTCCTCGGCGAAATTGTGTGGATGAAATAAAAGGTCCCTTTATATAAAAAATAGTCAAAAAAACGCACATATTTATAAATTATTTACACACAAATCACAACGAAAGGTTTATACATTCAGTTAAATATGTTATAATAATTGTTACTGAAGCATGCTGGTCCAGAATGACATTTTTAACTATTATTACATCGGGAGATATAACGCACCATGAAGAAACGAATTTTTGCCGTTACCCTAACGTCGCTGCTGCTTGCACAAGCACTTGCTTCGTGCAGCGACAATGATTCTGAGGATACGAAACAAACGCAATCGGCTCAGCCGTCAGAAACTGAAGCCGTAGAAGAGATAGACGCCTCCAACATGTCCGACTATGAACTTCGTCAATTGATCTCTGACGACCTGCCTAATGTTACCTTTAACGGCGCCTCATTCAGAGTTCTTACCTCGAACGATGGATACGGAAGCAAAGAATACGAAATTGTAGCGGAAGAATTGAACGGCGACGCCTGCAACGATGCAGTTTACAACAGAAACATTGCCATTGAGGACCGTTTCGATGTGAAAATTGTCTGCGAGACCTCCGATTCCCCTCAGACTCAGGTCAGTACCTTTGTAACCGCCGGAACAAACGACTACCACATTGTCGGATTCTTTAATTATGTTGCCTCTATTCCGATTAGCAGCAAATCCCTGTATAACTGGAATCTTGTTCCCAATGTAAATCTGGAAAAGCCGTGGCATAACGCCCTGGCAAACAGTGCGGCTACCATTAACGACACCCTTTACGCAATCTGCTCCGACCTTTCTATCTCCTCTATGACTTACACTTACGCATTCTTCTTTAATGTTGACAAAATCGCCGATTACGGATACTCTTCCACCGATCTTTATGATATGGTAAAGTCCGGTGAATGGACCATCGACACGGTTATTTCCATGACCGAGCAGATGTACGAAGACAAAAACGGTAACGGCACGCGGGACGCCAGCGACGTTTACGGCTTCGGTTATTGTATCGTAAATCCCGCCGACGTATGGCTCACCGCATTTGACCAGCCGCTCTGCCAGATTACAGACGACAACCAAATTGAAGTTACATTCTTGACAGACAAGACGATTTCAATTTATGAAAAGCTGCTTGACTGGCACTACAACGGCAACGGATTCTATAAATACTCGACTCAGTATGATGAGGAGAAGTATTTCCTCTCCGGCAACCTGATTATGGCTCCCCTCCGTTTCTATGCAGCATATAATACACTCCGCGAAATGGAAGACACTTATTCCATCCTGCCCTATCCGAAGTGGAATGTTGAACAGACAAATTATTACACCAACGCAGACGACAAGTTTACCGCATTCGGATTCCCGCTTACCTCCTACGCCGAGATGGATTTTGTAGGCACAATTTACGAGGCTCTCTGTGCAGAAAGCTACAAGCAGGTATATCCGGAATACTATGACACCGCGCTGAAGGGCAAGTATTCCTCCGACCCGCAAACCGCTGAAATGATTGACCTGATTATGACCGGTCGTAACTTCGACTTCTCCTTTGAGTGGGGCGAAACCTTCCAGCAGCTTCCTTACTTTATCAGAAACGAACTGGCAAGTCAGAAGACCTCCCTCACCTCCGACTTCCAGAAGCTGCAAAAGTCAATCGGCAAGAACATAGAAAGGAAGATTCTTCCGTCCTATGGCGTTGATTAATAAAATCGAATCGCATAGCTAAAAATTTCCCCTCCAACCTATAAAGGTTGGAGGGGAAATTTTAACGCATAGCTCTATCACTTTACAAAATAAGCAATCGCCGCGGCCAGGACAGCTATGGACATAAGGGACCAGAAAAGGACCGGAAGGTAGGATGCAAAACCACGTCTGCCGCTTGTGCGTATGTTGAAGTACTGGAGTACCGGGATGGCGCAGAAGCATACGGCGTATATCGGAAGGAGTACCGACAACGTCAAAATGTGCGCGTACAAGTACAGCAGTCCCAGCACTACGCATATGCCGCATACACCCATCTCTATTGCGCGGTATTTTGTGAACGGCTTGAGGTTCGGCGTCACGGAGAGCCTGTCTTCCTCCGTCTGTCCGCTTTTTTTGCTGTTTTTTTCGTTCTCACTCATCGGTAATTCCTCCCTGCTCTCTCGCGCTTCAGATGCTTTTCCTCGCGCATTTTCTTTTCACGCTCCCGCAGGTCCTCCGCGTCGTGACGCGTCAGCAGCACCGCCGCACATATCGACAAGATAAATACGATTGTCGAACAAAATACGATCGCTAACGGGTCAGCCGTGCGGCTTTCGTCCTCTTCCGCAGGCTCGAATACCCCCGCCAGCTCCGCGTCGGCCAGCGCGTCGCTGTATACCCTCACTGACGACAGGTCGAAGTATACTTCCTCCTCAGCGTAGACCATAATACCGGCGTAGTTCACCGACGAGCGGTATTCATAGCTCGAAAGGTCGCAGACGTACCGGAGCACCTTTCCGTATTCCACCGTCTCTACGTCGAACTCCGCGCGGAAATCGTCGGAGCCAATCACAAACACCACCGTACCGCTATTCTCTGCGCTGCTCTCATCTGCCTGATTCAGCGCAAAGGTGAACTCAACGTAGTCGATCCCGCTCATGTCGACTGTACGGCTAAAGTTGCAAAGTGATATTCCCGCCGCACCGGATACGCCGGAACCATAGTAGCCTCCGTTCTCCGTGCACGAAACGACCGACCGCAGTACGCGCGCATACCGCCCCGATTCCGATTGGTTCAGGCTGAACAGGTCGCTGTATACTGTCGTACACGACGAAACGCCGCCTCCCGCAATCCAATCGAGCGGGTAGAACTTATCCGTAAAGTCCCACAGCAGGTAGGAACCCACAGTATTTTCCAGCTTGTCCGCCATTGCATCGACCGGCTCCGCAACATAGTCGAACACCGCACGCAAACTTTTTACCTCAACCTCAGACTGTACGAGATTTTCCGCATTTTTCAGATACGAATAAAAATTATGCTCAATGTACGCAGTCAAATTTTTGAGGGAGAGAAATACCGCGCGCGCCTTGACGCTCCCGCACAGCTCTGCAAAGGTCCGCGCTAAGGATTCATTGTAATTTTCCCCCGCAACAATATCCGCATACAGCGGCTCATAGTAATACATAACCGCGGCGCTTCCTTCAAGCCCGAGGTCGTCGGTCAGACGCTTTACGTTCTGCGGCACGTTCTGGGTGACCTGCAGCATGTCGTCGGACAAAATGTCGTTCGTGCTGTCAAAACAGTACATCATGACCCACGGTGCGCCGCCCATTTTCTCTAGGTACAGTGACGCCATTACCGAAAGCGTTTTCGGGTCGACGTACTGGAACAGCTCATTTCCATCGGTCTCAAACTCCCCGAATGGCAGCACAATCAGAATATCCGGTGTGACAGTCGACGCAGCGTTATAAGTCAGCCGACAGAGCGCCGCAAGCTCTTTCGCATAATGCGCGGCATTTTCAGCATCGATCCCGCCGCCAGTGTAAAGCCCGAGATTTGCTTCCTTTCCGATGATTATCCCGCCGATACCGCTGTAGCGCTTGCACAAAAACCGCACGATCGCGGTATAAAAATGTATGGCTTCCGCCGTATCGGGAAGCACGGCGTAATTGTACGCGCCCTGCTCGGGATAGGTCAGGCCGGGAATTTTGCTGTCCGACGTTATCCGCAGATACACCTCAATTCCGGCGGAAATATAGAAGTTAATGTCGCTGTCAAGCTGTTTGAGAAGCGCATGGTTCACCGTGACCGTTTCTGTCCGCGCCGCAATGACGCTCACGCTTCCCGCATCCTCCTCTGCAAGTCCCTCTTCAGTCGTCGTATCGTAAATTGAATATGACAGTGAGGTGGCGACTGTTTCGACGTCTGAAATGGTAGGCGCTAACAGCTGATCAAGCGGGACGTCGACAATGACGTGCGATACGTTTGACTCAAATACGCCGACGGACGACGCGCCGTACAGGCCGATATTTGACAAAGCGCTTTCTTGGATATCGGAATCGTCGGTATAGGCTGGGGCGGACAACGGGAGGAGCTTCCCGTCAGTGTCCATAACGGCGGCGAAGAACATGTACGTATCCGCCAGAGCCGGGTAAGCGGACAAATCCGCCGTATATTCAAAGCGCGTGGTGACCTTCATTTGACCGACGTCGACCGCTGTAGCGAGGTCTCCGCAGCTCCATCCCGGAATTGCATAGAAATGAAGCTGGAAATCGGCAAACTCCTTCACGGCTTCGCGTTCCATGACGCCGGAAAACACAACGGAACTGCCGTCACGCGTCAGGGAATTCACCTGCCCGATATCGGAATTTCCCATAATCGGCACGTCGTCGATATAGTGAAGTTTTATAGATTCAATTTTTAAGTATGTATCGCACACAACGCTGTCGAACATCAATTCAAAGGAGCTGACGTCTCCCTTCACCCGAAACGGGACAGTGAAAACCTCGCTTTCCCCGTCATTGGAAGTCAGGTTGACGCGATTCAGATATTCTGTTGTGCCGCTGTCGAACCCCACTCCGATAGTCAATCCGCCGGAGGTCACGCGAGAAATCTGAATCTCAAGAAAGGCGTCAGCCCCCTCTTTCGGCTGCTCCGGCACGATAAACGCACCGGAGAGGTTTGCCTGTCCCCGCTCGTCGGGACGAACAGCGCCGCTTCTCATCCCCACAATGCCAACAGAGGCGGTAAACAAATTGGTGAGGTATTTTTCCGCATATGTAAATCCGCCCGCATCGGTCTCTATCGCGTACGGATTGGAAATGCGCAGGACGCTCGGCGGCGAATCAAGGTCGTACTTTATGGTCATATGCAGCTCAGCGGCATCGTTTCGGCCCTCAAAATCCGAAATATCGAAGAAAACCATGTTCCACTTTATGGAATTCACCGAATCAGAGTCCACATCGAGCTGTAAATACAGCGTTGACGTCACGCAGTTTCCACCGTCATCATACAGCTCAAGCTCGACCTGCATAGGCTTCACGTCCGCACCCATCAGGGAAGTAACCCCGATTCCAAAGCAGATTACCCCGTAATCCGACAAATTGTCCGCAAGATCCATGGAAAAAACAGTCTCCCCGCTGCATTCATCGGTGTCGATAATAGCATATGCCATATAATACCCGTTTTGCATATACCTTCGAACGTGCATCGCGTCGCCCAGAAAGTCCCACTCCTCCGTATCCATATTAAAAAGGTACACATCATCCCCGGAAGGCGCAAATACATCGGTTTCACTTCCGGCATATCCCGTCACTGCATATGAATTCGCATGGGTCGTTCTCGCGGACGCAGGCAGCGCCAAAACCGTTACCGCCAGCACAATCCCCATCAGCCATCCAATCCACTTTTTCACCAATGGTGGTATGCTCCTTTCCTGTTTATTGTTCACTTTATCACGGCGCCCTCTCGTACAGTGGTACAGTGCATCAAATGAAAAGTTTTTGCGGGAGTTTTCCGAAGGTTCTCTCCCACTCAGACCGCAAGCTCACATACCAAAACGTGGTCGCCGGTCATATTGTAAATCCTGGTTGTGCCGTTGGCTTCGACGGCGATTTTGTCCACAGAGGCAGCGGAAAGACGATGGAGAACGAATTTGGTGACGCGTCCGTCGGTCCACTTGCAGTCTACCGTGTAGCCCCCGCGAGCAGCAAGGCCGGTAAATTCGCCGCTTTGCCAATCGGGTGCGGCAGGCAGTGCCGGAAGAAGAACGATTTTGCCGTCATGGCTTTGCAGGAGCATCTCCGTAAAAGCTGCCGCCCCGCCGAAGTTGCCGTCAATCTGGAACGGCGGGTGCGTGTCGAACATGTTCGGCAGGGTCGAGCGGCCAAGCAGCTTGTTCAAGTTGTCAAGGCATTTATCTCCATTGCCGAGTCTGGCAAAAAGCAGCGTGACCCATGCGCGCGACCAACCGGTGTGTCCGCCTCCCGCCGCCAAACGCCGCTCCAGTGTGCATTTTGCGCCGGCTATCAGCTCCGGTGTGGATGGCGTAATCTGCGCCGCAGGATGGAGAGCGAACAGATGCGATACATGACGATGCCCCGGTTCCGCTTCCTCAAAGTCCTCGCTCCACTCCATTACCTGACCGTATTTGCCAAGGCGTATCGGCGGGAGCTTAGCGGACGTCTGACGCAGCACTTCCGCAAAGTCCGCATCCCGGTCGAGCTTCTCGCACGCCTCTATCGTCATATCAAACAGTTCGCGAATGATCTCATTGTCCATCGTCGGACCGGCGCAAATCGCTACGTGGCGTCCCGTCGCCGGGTCGATAAACCGGTTTTCAGGGGAATTCGACGGACATGTCACGAGATAGCCCGTGTTCGGGTCGGTCACAAGATAGTCAAGGAAAAACTCACATGCCCCGCGGAGGATGTCATAATAATCACGAAGCACCCCAATATCGCCGGAATAGTTGTATCTCTCACGAATGTGGAGGCAGCACCACGCGCCTGCGCACATGAACGAACCCCATGATGCGCCCTCGCCCGGTGCGGTGAAGCCCCACGGATTGGTGATGGTATGTGCGACCCAGCCGTGCGCTTTGTATTGCGTTTTCGCGGTACGTCTTCCGTGCTCGGAGATGAACCGGATATATTCCATCAGCGGCTTTGTCAGCTCCGTCAGACCGCAGGATTCGGCGAGCCAATAATTCATTTGCAGATTGATGTTGATGTGGTAATCAGCCGACCAAATGGTGTCGTAGTCGCCCGACCAGATACCCTGCAAGTTTGCCGGAAGGACGCAGTTATAGGACGAACAGATGAGCAAATATCTGCCCACCGCGAAGTAGAGAAGCAAAAGTCCCGTATCGTCGTCGTTCTCGCGCATTCTTGTAATTCTCTCATCGGTCGGAAGACTGTCGAGCGCAGGATTGGATCTGCCGAGCTTTAAAGTCGTGCGATTCATCATTTCGGACAAAATCTGCGCACTTTCATTGTACAAATCCTCCACATCGTGATGGAGTACTCCCTCAATCGACTTCCGGCATACCGCAAGCGCGTCGTCGGGATTGTTCGAGGGTTTCGGCGTACCGTCTACGCCGGGTTCCACATATGTAGTACGCACATCTATAAAAATATCGACACACGTAATTCCGATAAGGGTCACGCCGGTTTCGTCAGCGGATGCAGTACCGTCGGCACAGACGATTTTTGCGTACACTGCAAACGCTTGAGAATCGGCAAATGCTTTGCGCACCGTGATAGAATCCTGTGCATACTCCACACGCGCATCGGCGTGGCTATAGGACAGGTGCAAATCGAACGGGCGGTCTGCGGAATACCGCTGCGTCATAATGCCGCGCGCAAGAGACGAAAACGAATAGTTTTTAAACTGCGCGCCATCCGTGGAGTACGTAACGGTGACAAGTCCGGTATTGAGGTCAAGTGTGCGCCGATAATCCGCAGGAATGTCGGCGCCGGCATGAGGAAATTCAACGACAAGCTCCCCAGCCGTCTGGAAGGAACCGTAGTTTTTACCGAAGCCGTGTCCGGAACCACTTCCCGCTCCTCTGCACACCATATATTTTTGTGTCAGTTCTTCTCCTTTTGCATAATCACGATGAAAAATAGCTTGCCGGATTTCGTCAAGATGTTCGGCGCACGCAGGGTTATCCGCCTCTTCGTCGAATCTGCCATCCCACAAAGTCTCCTCATTCAACTGGATGACATCCTTTTTAAATCCGCCATAAACTACGCCGCCAAGGCGCCCGTTTCCAACAGGAGCCGCTTCTACCCACTTGCTCGCAGGCACTCTCCAAAAAAGCTCCATCATATACCTCCTGAATCATATTCTCCAGATAATAAATTCATTGTACCACAAACCAAATATTATGTCAACAAACACAGTGTGAACGTATGCAGCAATCACTTATAAAAAAATCGGAGGGAACCTTTTTAGGAAAGATTTCCCCGGATTCCCTCCAAATTTTCCCTACTAAATCAACGGGACAAGCGTTAGAACGTCACCACGTCGATGGTCATTTGCGTCCGCTGTATATCCATGCCGCGAAGCTCTACGAGATAGTCAAGCTCGAGACTGCCGCCGGTTTCAAAATTGATGCTGCCGTCACATTTTTTTGCGTATACCGCAACTTCAAACGGCATGACAGGCGTTTTATAGGCCGAAATATGACGTACGCCGCGTTCGCAGATAAGACTGCTCATCACCGCACCGCTGTGAATGACACTCACCCTTCCGTTCTGTGACGGTGTGTAGACAATAAGCGTGCGGGTGTCCTCCATGGACTCGTCCTCAATATAAGAAATTTCGATTGCCTCCGCTCCATGGGCATCCTTTGAAACGCGCATCTCAGCCAGCGTCTTGAAAACAAACGTGTCGTCTTCCGTATCATCTCCGCCGTCGTCCCCAAGCATATCAGCGAGCTCCTCAAGCCGGTGATACAGCTCATCCGCAGCGTCCTCGGAATCGGCCTCAACCTCATCCCCGTCTTCAGCATACTCGGAACCGTCATCCTCGTAATCCGCGTCGAAATCAGCAATCGCATCCGGCGAGAACCCCTCCGGAATGTCGTCATAATCGTTTTTTTCCTCCGCACCCTCTACGCCAAACATAGAGGCCGGCGCCTCCAGATGCCGCGTCATAATATGCCGTGAAGTCAGCGTCAGACGCACCGTCTTTGACCCATCAATAACCTTCTCGCCATCCTCTCCCGGAAGACGTTCATCATGTATATACATCGTATAACTCCTTCTCACTCTAAATAATCCAAAAAGGGTCGAAGCGGCGAGGAGACCTGAGTCTTAAGGGCAGCCCCATCCAACTCACTTCCCGCCCAGTTTCTTCCTCACGCGAGGAAAGACAATCAGACATGCCGGCACCAGCAAAATGCACGCCGCTATCCACGCTGCCGGATTGGCAAAACATATAGCGGAAAAACCGTAAGGTTTTGCAAACGCCAGAGCGACAACACCGCGCGCGACCATCTCGAACAGCCCCGCAAACATAGCGGTAACGCCATACTCCAGTCCCTGCAAACCAAAACGGCAGACCGTCAGCACGCCAAGCGGAATATAAAGCACACAATTCGTGCGGATAAACTGACGTACATAGGTAAGCAGCTCGGCAAGACGCGGCTCGTCTTTGTCGATAAAGACAAGCGAAATATATTCACCGCCCGCGTACATGATCACACCCATCACAACGCTGTACATCGTCGCTATTATCAGACCGCAGCGAATTCCCTCTTTCACGCGATTGTAGTTTCCCGCACCCATATTCTGTCCGCACCACGTGGAAATCGTCACGCCGAGCGTCGAAAACGGCAGGTGCACAAACGATTGTACCTTATTCGCCGCCGTCACGGACGCCACGACAACCGAACCAAGGTTGTTGACCGCTGCCTGAATCAGCACCGAGCCAATTGCGGTAATGGAGTACTGCAGCGCCATCGGGAGACCGGACAGCACCAGCCGCTGCGATATGTGCAGATTGAAATGCCGCTCGCTGTCACTCTCAAAGCTGCGCAAATCAGGATAACTGCGGCATATGTAAACTAAGCATACAATCCCCGATACGATTTGTGCGGTAATCGTGGCAATGGCAACCCCAAATACGGCAAGTCCAAACACGCACACAAACAATAAATCCAGCGCAATATTCAAAACCGACGCCATCATCAGCACGAGAAGAGGGGTTCGGCTGTTTCCCATCGCGCGCATAAGAGCAGCGCCCGTGTCATACAGAATCGTCGCCGGAATTCCGAGAAAAATCACGCGCAGGTAAATAAGGGAATCCCCAAAAATATCCGCCGGAAAATCCATCGCGGTCAGCATCCACCGCAGCGCAAGAGACGTGCCGATTGTCAGTACAACAGAGAAGAAGACCGCGAGATAAAGAATATTCATCACGCACCGCCGCAGCATCTTCTTGTCACCTGACCCGAACGCCTGCGACACGGGAATACAGAATCCCGCACACATCCCCTCAACGAATCCGATGACGAGGAAGGTAATCGAACCGGTGGCGCCGACAGCCGCAAGCGCGTCCGTTCCGACGAACTGCCCTACAACTGCCGCGTCCACCATATTATAAAACTGCTGCATCACGTTTCCCAGCAAAATCGGCAGACAGAACCGCAGCATCAAAGGAAGCACTGCCCCCGTGGTTAAATCAAGTGTAGCTTTTTTTGTCATATTTCAGTGATATTTGATAAGTACACATTTATCGCTGTACTTGCTTCTTCTCGGATTCTCTATGAATTTTTTGATACTCCTGCGCAATATTGTATGCAATAACCGCGCCAATCACAACGACCGCCCCAACCAGCGATATCGGACTCAAAGTCTCATGAATCACGACCGCGGCCAGAATCGGATTGACGACAGGCTCCACCATGCTGATAAGCGAGGCCGTAAGCGGCGGCGTGCCGACAAGTCCCTCCGCCATAAAGATGTACGCAAGCCCGAACTGGAAAATACCAATCGCCGCGATTCCGCCGACAGCCGCCGGGGTAAAGTTTCCCGCGGTCACAAGCCACGGAAATCCAACTACGCTTCCAATCAGGCATCCCACGAATACCGACGATATCGTGTCCGCGCCATCGAACCGTTTCATCATAAATACGACTGCATAAATCGCACCTGCCAGCAGGGCGAGAAGGTTCCCCGCCATTCCGCCCGCGTCGAGACTGTCGAGGAAGAAACACAGCACGCCGGCAAAAATGACAATCGTCGCCGCGACGTCGAGTTTTTTCGGTTTCTCATGAAAGAAGGCCCAACAGTAGAAGATGATAAATACCGGCGCGGTATACTGTATGAGAACCGCGTTCGCCGCGGTGGTGAGTTTATTCGCCATGGTGTAAAAAATGCTCGAAAACGCAATCGCGCATCCGCCAATCAGCATCGCTTTGTTAAAGACAAATTTGTGCCGGCGAATCTTCATATACACGAGCAGAAGCACCGCCGCAATAATCGACCGTCCCGAGCTGATTGCCATAGACGACCACGGCACGAGCTTCACAAGAATGCCGCCTGTCGAAAAGCACAGGGCACTCATCAAAATCAAAACCGGGTAAAAATTGTCCCTTCCGGTCTTTCTGGAATTCATCGAACCGTTCTCCTTCAGTATTTTTATTTTACCGGCTTCAACGTCGGATTGTGATTCAGCTTCAGCCCGAATCGGTCCGCCATGTCGAGCGCCTTGTGGAACGACGCCCCGTCGTATGCCACATCTGCCGAATGGGCGTCACAGCCGATGCAGACCTCCGCCCCCATTTTGCCGCACAGTTCAAAGAAATGGTCATGGGGATACGGACGATGTTCCCGCACGCCGAGCAGATTGATTTCCAGCGGCACCTTGCAATCGATGGCACACGCGATGAGCTTCTCGTAATGCTTATCGTAGACTGCGGCGTCACCGGTGTAGTTGAGAAGGTCCGGATGGGCAAAATAGGTGAACAAACCGGTGCGCATCGCCTCGCACGTCTGATTTACATAGGTTTCCAAATACTCCTCATCCGTTGTGGAGACGCCGGAATATTTGCCGGTAATTTCGTTTTCGATAAAATGCTGTCCGAGAATGAGGTAATTGACCTCGTACTTTGTAATAAGACGCAGAAAATCCTCAAAGAATGCCGGATAATACTCCGCTTCATAGCCGATTTGGATGTCGATTTTATCCTTATATTCCTCCCGTAGCGCCTGTAGGGTGGTCACATAATCCTCCTGTGCTTCCCGCTTCATGCGGAAAGAGGAATAATATCCCTCCGGAAAAGCGTATGGCGCATGGTCTGAGAAACCAAGGCGCTTTAAACCGCCTGCAATCGCATTTTCAATATACTCCCGCTCCGTCCCGGACGCATGGTTGCACCGCACGGTATGAGAGTGCAAATTTACTAACATTTCCATAATAATACCTCAATTCTTTTTCATAAGACACTTTTAGGAATATTGTAACACAACCGATTTCAACTTACAATAGCCGTTTTGGGCAAGAAATCCCGCCAAAAATATCGCAGACATGTGTATTATTTATATAGATAGAATAAATGTTCCTACATTGGCTATTGACAATTACATTTGTTTGTGATATAATACGCACAAGTCAAAACATTTGTTCGTTAAAAATTTGCGGATATTGTATGGAAAGGACGGATTTTTTTGAAAAAAAATTATAACACAAAGAAAGTGGAGAAAATTCTACAGGAACTTGACGCATACAAAAACTCGCTGGAGTATTTAAAATCCATTGAAGGCTGTGCGGAACTATCCCTTACGTCTGCGCGTGCCATGCGAACAAAAATCACTTATCTTTCCCGGACGATAGCCGCGGTCGAACATGCGCTCTCATTTTTAGACGAGACGGAACGGAACATAATTACAGGATTATACCTCAAAAAAGAACAATCATTCGACGATGTGTGTGAATTCTGCGCACTCGAGAGGAGCAGCGTCTACCGTTATCGTGCCCGCGCACTCGCCAAGCTGGCAACGGCGATGTTCGGAGGGGTTGGGTCTTTGTAATCATCGAGTTCGACCTACCAATTTGTCATGGGGGATTCCTGCCGCCTCTTTACGTCCCTATTGACATCTTACCGTGTGCGTGCTATAATAATATATCACTAACGTAAAACAAAGGATTCTACAAATGAACAACTTAAGAAGAAACAGAGATATCGTCTCGATAAAACGCACCATCGCCTCAAACTACGACCGCTTCCGCTCCCTCGGTATTTTTTATCATGAGCGCGGCGCGGTACTTGACAAAATCGCAGGCCTTCCGGATGAAGAAATCGCAAAAATTGCGGCGGAATGCCGGGAAGGCGGCGTAAGGTGGCGCAGCTTTGCGAAGTACCTGAACAAAATCGAAGGTGCGATGCTGACCGGGGAAGTAGTTGACATGAGTCAGAGCGACGAGCGCGCGTTCACGGAAATCTGCGGCGTTCCGGCGGCGGATTTTGTGAAGGTGAAGGAAACGGCGTCTGGTGTAAAAATTTCGTTCGCCGTAGATGGGGCGTACGACATTTACGCGAAAGCAAACCGCAACGGCTGCTTTGAAGTATCGGGTATGGGCGTGACGCCCGCGACAGAATTCACACTGGTAAACGAGCTGAATCCCTTCTGGGAGGACAGGTACTCAGTTGCGCTGAAGAGCAGCAGCGTGTCGTTCGCGGTATCGGTGGAGGACCCGAAAACCGGCAAAAAGGGCGGTGCGTGCGCGCGAATTTACGTATTCGAAAATGGCGCGCTGAAAATCGACGACCTTGCAAAATACGTAGACGCCACCGCGCTCACTTTGTGGATTGCACCGTGAGTTTTGGAAAATAAGCATTTTGTTTATAATCAAAAAGGCAGTGGCTCTATGATGCTTTTCAGGCGCCTTTCCCGAGAACCCGTCGATCCACATGAACAAAAGTCCCCGCGGAGGTTCCGCAGGGACTTTTCTTTGGTCTGTCAAATTACATCCGATCGCCTTTGCCGAAGCCGCCGGATGTTCTTCCGGGCACCTGTCCTTCCGGCATCTCGGACATGTCACCTTCCGGTTTTTCGGGCACCTGTCCTTCCGGCATCTCGGACATATCACCTTCGGGTTTTTCGGGTACTTCGCCCTCCGGCGTCTCGGACATATCACCTTCCGGTTTTTCGGGCACTTCGCCCTCCGGCATCTCGGACATATCACCGGAGAAGAAATCACGGCCTTTTGCTGTGCCGTTTTGCATGCTGCCGCCCATTCCGCCGAAACCGCTTCCGCTTCCGCCGTAGGTGATGCTGTTCATAGTAATCGTTTCAATGTACGTGCCGGCGGTCAGGGTATATGTCCCGTCCGCCGTAACGCCCGGACAGCTTATTACGATATTTTCAAATGTTTTGTTAAACGTATATTCCACCATAACGTTATCGGACGCGTCGGTCAACGTTATGGTCGTGCCTGCCGCCTGATTTCCGGTGTTCACCATGATAACACCCTGCGTCGACGTGCTACCGAAGGTCTCCGCCATGCCGGACGCACCAACCGCGATAATCGTACCTCCCGTGATTTTTGCTTCGCCGTTGTAGTCAAGCGCACCGTCTCCACTGCTCTTCGGTCCGGCTACATAAATCTCCCCGCCTGTGACAACAAGGTTGCCGTTCGAGTCGATTCCATCTCCCCCTGCGTCAATGTATATCGTACCGCCTGTAATCGTGATGCACACATCGTCGCTGGATGCGAACATATCACCGCCAAATCCCCCAAAACCGGACGAGTCATTGCCGCCGGACGCGTTGAAACCGTCGTCGCTGGACTTCAGCACGCACTGTCCGCCGTTTATATCAATCGTCTGCCCTTCAAGCCCTTCATACGATGTGGAAATGGCAATCGACCCGTCGTTTATCGTCAACGCAAGGTCCGCATGCATTCCGTCATCGCCCGCAGAAATCTGGTATTCCCCAGCGTTTATCGTAATGCTTCCGTTCGAATGGATGGCGTCATCCGCAGAGTTCGCTGTTATCGTACCGCCGGCAAGAAACATGTCGCCTCCCGCTTTGAGCGCCTTCATGCTGACCGTCTCATCCGTTGAGGCCGCAGCAGTTCCCGTCATCATTCCCCACTGGAACCTGCCGCCGCCAAAGTCATTGTTCGTCTGTGTCACTGCGTTTTCCGCACCGCCGCCGGACGTGATTACCGCATCGATATCATCGATTTGCAGACTGTTCGCCGCTGAAATTCCGTCTCCCTCCGATGTTATCGCAAACGTGCCGCCCTTGATATAGATATAACCTAAGGCCGCATCCTCCGAATTTTCGGCATGAATTCCATCTTTACCGGCGTATATCGTAAAGCTGCCGTTCTCTATCCCAAGGCAGTCCTTTACGGAAATGCCGTGTTTCTCAGAAGTAATGGTATACACCCCGTCATAAATCTCAAGCGTATCCTTTGACACGATTCCGTGTCCCGCATCCGCCGTAATGACAAGCGAACCCGTACCGCCGAGCGATAAATCGGATTTCGAGAAAAGCACCCCGTCAATGTTATTTTCGTCTATCTGAGCATATTGGCCGCCGTTTGAGAGGACATTTTCACTTCCCGCCGCCAGCGTTATCGCAACGCTGGCCGCCTTTTTTACATAGATTGCTGCCGAATCCGCAGAGTTTATCGTCACTCCATCGAGAATCAAATTGACCGCATCCGTCTTTTCCGCTTCAATGATGACCATCCCGTCGAGCGTACCGTACAACCGGTACGTCCCGCCTGTCGAAATTATCACCGAGCCGCCGGAAACATCATCCAGCGCAATCTCCGACGAATCGGAAAATTCAACGTTGACAATATGCACTTCACCATTGTCAAGCATTCCCGTCGTGTCCGCCACTTCGACTTCGGCTCCGTTCCCTGTCTCTTCCGTCGAAAGCACATCCGCCTCCGTTCTGCATGAAGCAAATAAAAGTGCAATTCCAATTAGTGTTATCAGCAATCTGAATTTCTTCATATAGGGTACCTCCGTTATTTGGTATGGAGGACATGCGTTCAGCCCTCCTCAAAATTTCTACTGGGTAAGGGAAGGATAGACCTCGCTCAAGAGTTATCTTCTCTCATTCCAAATTCAGCTTTTTCTCCATCATATACTTTGTAATGAGGAAGTAGATGAGTGCAAGCACAACGTAGAGAATGGTGCAGGAAATGAGGTAGATGTTTATAGCAGCAAGAAAGTCGTACATGGCGGTTTGGATGGTCGGACTCCCCATGGTTGCAAACTGCATTACGCAGGTAACGCCGTTCATGACGAAGTTGATGACGAAAATCATCGCAACGGCAGTTATGGCCTTATGGCGGCGCGCGATGCTCGAGCCGAAGGTTATCGCCATAAAAAGCTGTAAGTACGTTGAAACAAATGAAGCCGCACCCATCAGGCAAGCTAGAAATACCGTCAGCCCGGTCTGACCGAAGTATGAGTGCAGGGCGTCGAAAATTCCGCCAAATATCTGCATCAAATCCGCCGCTATACCGGACGCCGCTATGCCGACCGTCAGTATCGCAGAGCCCGCCGCGAAAAGCGCAAGTCCGACAAACAGCGACCACACAACGACATTCAGCAGTTTTGCAAACAGCAGCTGTGATACCGATACGGGAAGCGTAAAGGTGAGATAGGCTTCATCCGACACTGTGCTCCTGTAAAACTGCACCAGAAGAAGCACCGTCATCACAGCGGCAGCGGCTGCCAATGCCATTCCGATGAGAGCAAGTCCACTCATGGACGCCAAAATAATCACTTCGCTCATATTCCCTGACGCTGCACTCGAAGCAGATGAGTCCGACACGAAGTCGCAGCCAACTATCATGATGTTGAAGCATCCGAGAATCGTCGCCGCAAGAATGATGAGCAGGAGCGGCACACCGTACCGCGCCGACGCTTTGAAATCATATTTGAAGAGCTTTAGTAACATCTGAACACCTCCCGGAACAGCTCGTCGAGAGACTTGTTGTGCTCCGCGCGCACGTCGTTCGCGTCTCCGCTCATGATAACCTGCCCTCCGCCGATAAAGACGAAACCGTCGAGGACGTCTTCCACATCCCGGATGAGATGAGTCGAGAGGAGAATCGTGGTATCAGGGTCGCGGTTGGCAATGATGGTGTTGAGAATATACTCGCGCGCAGCAGGGTCCACCCCGCCGATTGGTTCGTCAAGAAGATAGAGCTTCGCGCGACGCGCCATCACGAGCACAAGCTGCACCTTTTCGCGGGTCCCTTTCGACAGGGTCCTGAGCTTTGCCCGATACGGCACGCCGAGAACGTTCAGCATGGCAATAGCGCGCTCATAATCGAAATCTTCATAAAAATCGGAAAACATCGAAACGCACGCCGATACGCGCATCCCTGTGTTGAAATACGTGCGCTCCGGCAGGTACGAAACGAAGGACTTCGTCTCAACACCCGGTTCCAGCCCTTCGACGAGGACAACTCCCGAAGTCGGTCTGAGAAGCCCGGCGAGCGTTTTCACGAAAGTGGTTTTTCCGCTGCCGTTGGGACCGAGCAGCCCGATAATTTTTCCCCGCGGCAGCTCGAGGCTTACACCCGCAAGTGCAAGAATGCCCGAATAGGACTTTGTCAGTCCGTAGCAAGCCACCGCCGGATTTGATGTATTATTCATGGTCAAAGTTTATTTCTAAGGAAAACTTTTCCACGCAAAGTCTTCCCCGAACCCCTTTCAAAAATCTTTTTCTTCCTTATATTCTATACATTATATTTAATTCACATAAAATGGCAGGTCTTTTTTTGTAAGTATAATTATACGATATTAAGCCCGTTGTGTCAATAACGGCGCGGCTTTTTTAATTTGATTTTCAGGAAGCAAACACTTTTGGCCTGTTTTCTTCACATTTATTTCATATTATTCACCAATCTGTGCTCAGATATTCTCTCGCGTCAAACGAATCGAGTTTGGCGTCCTTTTTCAGGTACAGCGGATGGTGTGGGTGTCCGCCCACCTTCGAACGCGCACCGCAAGTATACCACGCCGCGCCATACCGTTCGCCGAGAGCGACCATATCGCTCATGCAGCGTCTGAGATATGGGCGCATTTTGATAATTGTCCCCCACGCTGCCCAAATGGATGGGCTCGGGGAGAGAGACAAAATATACTCGAACGCAGACATATTCTCGCGGTGGAGCGACTCATTGAAGGCGTGCTCCATATGACGCGGGTCCGTAGCCCGCTGTGCATAAACGTTGAACATAATGAAACTGTCGTACCCGTTCCCGAGCGCGATTCTCTCGACGGATTTCAAGGTATTATCGAGGTTGTCGGGCGCGGCGGTCGATGGGTTTATGCCCACTGCGATGAGCGGATTTTCTCCGCGCGTGCCAAGGATGTACCGGTATTCAGTATAAAAATCGGGAACGTACAGCCACCGTGCGGGGTCGTAATCTCGCTCATGTGCGGTGCCGTAACGGTCCAGCGCATCTGCGAAGGTCAAAATTTCCAGTGTTTCCGTATCGGCTGACGGAATGTGTGCCATAAAAAATACCCCCGAATTTGTAGAATAATGTAGATATTATACTACAAATCCGGGGATATTTCAACAGAGACGGGAATGTGCACAAGGGAAATCCGGCATCAATCTACCGTTTCCACAGTCAGCCCCTCGTCGGCGGTCACGAGAATCAGACCCGGGAGCTTGTCGTAGTCGGAGCTGGGGATTTCAATCACTCCGCTGTCGAGGATTGTATCCTCGTTCGCAACCCCGAACGCAAATGCAATCCTCAACAGCTCTTGCATTTCCCGTGGCTTCACTAAGGGATCTACCACGGCAAACTCATCGACCTCAACACAGGGGTAAAGCGTTGTAAGGTAAGCGATCCCTTCCGCGTCAAGCCCAGCCAAAGTTTTTCTCGTGTAGAACGAGTCAAACTTGTAATACGTAAATTCGTCGGTGATTTTCTTTTCGATGAGGTCGAGGTATTGGGAGCGAGCCATCACCGGAATTACTTCGTAACCGATCACACCCTTTACCCCATTCATCAAGTCGAATAGTTGCTCATCGAAGTCGAATAGTTGCTCATTGTATGAAGGAAGCTTTTGCCCATCGTCCGCGATAACGGCGCCGCCGTTAATAATACACTTTACCGCATATTTGTCTTCGTACCCCTCAAGCATCACAAGACCATCCTGCCACAACGACGGAACAAAGTCGATGTACTCCACCTGCGCCGCCATATCAGCAGTCAAAATTTCATCCTCGCTCAGTCCGAAATACTCGCGAATCGCGTTTTCCAAAATTGACGACTCCAGCTTAACCTCCTCTGTTTCCCCCACGAGCTCCTTTTCCCACACGAGCGTCGCTCGGGAAAGGCTGTGCCATCCGGTAATGCTCTTCGGTATAGACGCCGCTGCCGCTCCAACAGCCATTGCCGCCGCGCATACCAGCGCCGCCGCTGTAATCAAAACCTTCTTTTTCATTTCTGTTCCCCCCATTTTTAATCTAAATTTGTAGTAAATTCTCTACATTTACAGTATATCACAGTCATCTACTTCTGTCAATAGTAAAACAAAAATTATTTTATCATTATTTCATCAATAAGGGGGAGGTCAGCCGCAGCAGGGGGACTTTTTTTGAAAATTTTTCCAGCGCAATAATTTTGTGAAATCCTTTAAAATCCCTTGCCAAAAAGGGAAAATTATGATATAATATAGTGTGTAACAAAGTCTCAGAAAGGAAAAAGAAATGAAAACTCTCCAAAAAGCTCTTACCGCAATTCTGCTGACCGCTTCGCTCCTTCTGACAGCTTCTGTTGCTGCTCTTGCAGATGACGTTGCTGAATCCGAAGAATTGCAGCCTCTCACCATCGAAGGCATGACACAGATTGTTGTGACAAGCTCCGATTCTAATGGCAACGTTGACGCCTCCAACTTCTACGACGGCACATCCGATACACGCTGCAAAATCGGATTTGGCGCAGAAGAAGAGGAAAAGACCTTCTCCGTATACACTGCAACAAAGATTCCGGAAGCGCTTTCCGCTTTTGCTACCATCCTCGACGGTGAACCCGGCGTTATTATTACCATCTCCGCATATGGCACAAATGACTCCCTTCTCATCGACTGGACTCCTCTCGCTCTCTCCGAAGATATCGCCTTTTCTGATGAATATGCAATCTTTACTATTGCGGACGAGCCCACTACATATGCGTTCTACCGCTTCGATTTCACCCTCGAATATGGCGAAAGCTTTGAAATCGCTGAGCTTGCCCTCTTCAAACTCACCACAGACGAACCTGAAATGGAATATGCCTATGCTGAAGTAGTGGAAGCTGGCGAAACCCTTCCGCTCGTTCCCGTTGAAACTGCAGAAGAGGAAGAAGTCGCAGTTGATGCAGAATTCCCGGCATTCGGCCTTTTTAGAACCCTCCCTCTTGCAGCATACAAGTTCCTCCCCAGGGGCTAAGCCATCAAACCTTAGAATAAAAGCATAGTGCAGTTTTTATGACATCATAAAAGCTGCACTATTTCCATTTTCGATAGAAAACCCTTTGAGGGATGTTTTTTATTTATATTTTTTTCACGGTTGCACTGAATCATATTGAAATTTTTTTGAAGTCGTGATATAATTAAAAAAATTGAAGTTTATCTTTGGAGAGTGTTATGAATACTCAAAAAAATATAATAGAAACCGAACCGTTAGAACAGACCGAGGAAGCGGCGCCCGCTCCTGTGAAAAAGAAAAAGAGAGAGCGCGAATTCCGCCGGGTCAAGAGCATTTCCCCGATGTCCGCGGTCGTCCCGTTTATCATGGTAAACCGCACAGGTTCGCAGAACTTCATCCGCGACAGCATCGACATAGAACGTCTTGAGCGGTATATGAAGGAAAAGCAGGCTGCGGGGATGACAAACATCAGCATGATGCACATCATGATAGCGGCGTACATACGGCTGGTATCGCAGCGTCCGGCTCTGAACCGTTTTATCCGCGGTCAGCGCATCTGGACGCGCCGCCACGTAGAAGTATCACTGACAATCAAAAAGGAAATGGCGCTCGATTCCCCGGACACGGTCGTAAAAATCTCGCTTCTTCCGGATGCGACACTCGCAGACGTATACGAAACGCTTAATCACGAAATCGTAAGCTATCGTGAAAATCCCGGCGGAGACTTTGACGATACCGCCCGCGCCCTGACGCTTATGCCCGCCCTTGTATTCAAATTCGCTGTATACTTTTTGAAAGTGCTGGATTACTTCAACATTCTCCCGAAGTTTTTGCAGAAAGTCAGCCCCTTCCACTGCTCATACTTCATCACATCGATGGGCTCGCTCGGCATCCCGCCGATATATCACCACCTGTACGACTTTGGTACCTGCCCGGTCTTCTTCTCCTTTGGTGCAAAACGCCGCGCCTACGAAGTCGACGCGCAAGGCATCGTCAAAAAGAAGCAGTACATGGACTTCACCTTTGTCACCGACGAGCGCATCTGCGACGGTTACTACTTCGCCTCCGCTTTGAAAATGCTCAAAAACATCATCAAAAATCCGTGGCAGCTCGACGAAGTCCCGATTGTAGTCCCGGATGTAAAGTGAGGGGACGCGACTTGGGGAAACTTTTTTCAAAAGTTTCCCCATACGCATCCCCGAACAAATCATCGAATTCATACCACTTTAACTATCTCATACACGCGGAGCTTGCATGTCCACTAATGTAAAAAACATGACAGCCGGGTCGCCGGCTAAGTTGATTATTCTTTTTGCCATCCCTCTCATGCTTGGAAATGTCTGCCAACAGCTTTACACGATGGTCGACAGCATCATTGTCGGAAAGGTCGTCGGGATTGAAGCGCTGGCGGCGCTCGGCGCCGTGGACTGGCTGTTATGGCTGGTACAGGGGATTATTACCGGCATGACGCAGGGTTTTTCTATTCTCATCGCGCAGTATTATGGCGGCGGAGAGTCCGGAAATCTGAAAAAATCGGTCGCATACAGCTACGTGCTTACCGCAATCATTGCTGTTGTCACGCTGGTTGTAAGTCACGTGACGCTTCGCCCGGTGCTTCTGTTTCTCAATACGCCTGCTGACGTTATCGACACTTCTGCGCTGTACCTCCGCATTATTTTCAGCGGATTGCCGATTATCGCGGCTTACAACATTTTCGCCGCTGTCCTCCGCGCCATGAGGAACAGCCGTACGCCGCTGATTGCAATGCTCGTGGCGTCGTGCATTAACATCGTGCTCGACCTTCTGTTCGTCGCCGGATTCCATTGGGGCGTTGCCGGAGCTGCGGTCGCGACCCTCATCTCGCAGATTTTTTCAGCAGCGTACTGCCTCGCTGTCATCCGCAAAATCGACCAAATCCGGTTGTCGCACGAGGATTTTAAAATATCCCGCGGTCTTACGCCCCGCCTGCTGAAACTCGGCATCCCGATTGCCTTCCAGAACACCATCATCGCGGTCGGCGGACTTACCGTTCAATACGTGGTAAACGGATACGGCTTTCTGTTCATGGCGGGCTTCACCGCCACCAACAAGCTGTACGGCATCTACTTCGTCGAGGTCTCCGCGTGGACCGGCGCCACTATCATTTTGGCAATCGGGTATTTTGTGTCGGTGCGCAGATTGAAATCAAAGATTGCCTAATCATTCTTTCCCAGATAGTCCTGCAAATTGGACTTGATTACGGACACTTGAGGGCCGTATACGACTTGAATGCCGTTTCCCTTGCGGATGACGCCCGCCGCTCCGCTGGACTTCAGCACGGCGTCGTCGACGTTATCGGGATTTTTGACCGTACACCGCAGTCTTGTGGCACAGCAGTCAACGTCGCTGATGTTCTCTCGTCCTCCGAGCCCTTCTATGATTTTCGCACTAACCGCGTCTTTGTCCGACGCGGTGTTTTTTCCCTTTTGATTCCGCTCCGCCACATCTGCTTTGGTGTACAGCTTGGTCTCAACGTCGTCGTCTTCACGGCCCGGCGTTTTAAAGTTGAACCGCTTTATCATCCACTTGAATATGAAGTAGTAAAGCAGGAAATACACAATTCCGGCCGGAATGACCTTCAGCCAGCCCGTCTTGGCGTTGCCCTGCAGGATACCGAACAGGAAAAAGTCAAGAAAGCCGCCGGAAAAGGTCAGCCCAACCGCGATGTCCAACATGTGCGCTATCATATACGCAGTGCCCGCCAGAATCACCTGCACGATAAACAAAGCAGGCGCGACAAACAGGAATGAAAACTCAAGCGGTTCCGTGATTCCCGTCAGCATACACGTAAGCGCCGCGGAAAGCAGGAGACCGCCGGTCGCTTTCTTTTTCGACGGTTTTGCGCACTGATACATGGCGAGCGCAGCCCCCGGCAGGCCGAATATCATAAAAATGAATTCACCTGAGAAATACCGGGTCGCGTCGGAGCTGAAGTGCGCAATATTGGCGGAATTCGCCAGCTCCGCAAAGAAGATGTTCTGTCCGCCCTCGATAATCTGTCCGGCGACCTCCGCTGTCCCGCCGACCGCTGTCTGCCAGAACGGCATGTAGAACACGTGGTGCAAACCGAACGGAATCAGCGCGCGCTTCACTAAACCGAAAATCAAAGTCCCCACATATCCGCTTCCCGTGACCAGGCCGCCGAGTGCATATATCCCACGCTGCACAAAAGGCCATACAAAGTAGAGCAGAATTCCCGCAAACATATAGACAACGGTAGAAATAATCGGGACAAACCTCGTTCCACTGAAAAACGCAAGTGCATTGGGCAGCGTGGTCTTATAAAACCGATTGTGCAGAGCGGCGACGCCGAGTCCGACGATAATGCCGCCGAAAACGCCCATTTGCAGAGTCGGAATGCCGCATGCTGACGAAATGGTGCCGCTCAGGACATCGCCGACAATCTCACCGCTGTCCGATATCTGACCGGAGAGGACCAGCAGTGCGTAGATGGCGGTATTCATGACAAAGTAGGCAATCACGGCAGAAATGGCGGCGACCTCTTTTTCCGCCTTCGCCATGCCGATTGCCACGCCGACTGCAAACAGAATCGGCAGGTTATCAAAGACCACGCTGCCAACCTTGCTCATAATCATGAGCAAACCGTGGAGGAAGGTCCCCTCCCCCAAAATCGAACCAAGCCGGTAGGTCGCGATAGTCGTTTCATTGGTGAAGGAACTGCCGATACCGAGGAGAAGCCCCGCGACCGGAAGAATCGCGATAGGAAGCATAAAGCTGCGTCCCACCCTCTGTAAGACTCCGAAAAACTTGTCTTTCATTCTAAAAATCTCATCCTTTTATCGAATTTGGAATTATTATGTGCAGTTTTTCGGAGTTATATGAGGGGATTGAATCATCCTTGAAGCTTTTTTTAAAAATTATCTATATAAATCGAGCAAGAAAAAGAAAAACCGGTTACCAAAAGTAACCGGTCAAGAGCTCCCCAAACAGGGCTCGAACCTGTGACCCGCTGGTCAAGGAGGAGTAACACCTTTCAGATTTCACCGATAAACTTATAGTTAACCGTAACGACCTGCTCACATCCGCCCGTGGTTTTGATTCTGTCACCCACCACAATGGGGTCAACCAATCGAGTTCCTTGTCAAGCTCGGTCACTTCATCGTACTGTTCCGCTGTTTTCATGAACTGCGTGATTCCCTGCACCGAGTCCGTTCTGTCTGCCGCCTGCGATTTCAGTTCTGCCAGCCGTGCAGATGCACTTTCCTGCTCGGCTTCGCACTTGGCGGACAGTTCCTTGAACTTCTTATCTGATAGGATTCCGTCGAGGCGGTCATCGTATAGTCTGTCGAACTTGGTTTCCAGCTCTGCGATTCGTTTCTCGAGAGCTTCGATTTCACGCTCGATCTGCTGTTCCTCACTGGCATCGTCAGCATTGATCTTTGCCATGACCATACGAAGGAATTCTTCTTTGTTGTTTTTCACTTCGTACAGCATCTGCTGGATGTCACGGAAAACAACCTCATACAACTCATCGTACATGATGTAGTGACTGGAGCATCGTTCCGGTCCTTTTTTCTTATATGTGTTGCACATAAAGTAATTGTTTCTGTTTTTCGCATTGGCAATGCCGAGGGCGTATCCGCATCGGTCACACTTCAGAAGTCCGGCGAAGATATTCACGAACCCCGATCTGCTTTCCTGCTTGCGGGTTTCGAGCCGGTGATGGGCATCGTTCCACAGCTGATCAGAAATCAGTGCGGAGAACATATCTCTGACCACAATCCACTGATCTTTTGCCGTCTTGATTACACGTTTGCTCTTGAAGGAAGCCTTGCGGCGTTTTCCGCTGACCAGATGACCGAGGTAGGTTTCGTTCTCGAACATCTTGTAGATGGTAGCGAGGTTCCATTCATACGGATCCTTGTCGTATTCCCTTCCCGCCTGTTGTGCCTGATATGCGGCAGGGGTTATGATCTTGCGGTCTGTCAGTACACGGGCGATTTTGTTATATCCGTAACCGTGGTATGCTGCCATTTCAAAGATCCATGTGACGGTCGGGGCTGTGACTTCATCAATTTCAAGAACGTGCTTGTCGTTCTTCGATTCCTTGTAGCCGTATGGAGCCTACGATCCGATGAACTCCCCGCTTTGTGCTTTGGCGATGAATGCCTGTCTGGTTTTGCGGGAGCAATCGGCGGGATAGAACTCATTGAGCACGTTCTTGATCGGCACCATCAGGTCGTAGTCGAGGTTTCCGTCTGCGGAGTCCACATTGTCACCGATGGCGATGAAGCGCACTCCCATGTTCGGCAGGATCTCACTCATGAAGTTGCCCACCTGAACGTGGTTGCGTCCGAATCTGGATAAGTCTTTCACGATAATGGCGTTAATGAGACCGTTCTCCGCATCCCGCATCATCCGCTTGAAGCTCGGACGGTTGAAGTTCGTCCCTGTGAACCCATCGTCACAATACTGGTCGTATACTGTGAAATGGTGTTCCCTGCAGTAGTCACTGAGGATTCTCATCTGTGTTTCTATGGATACACTTGCGCCGTCCCGATCATCATCGTCGCTCAGTCGGCAATAGCACCCTGCGATAATTCTGTTGCTTTGCTCTGTATAATTCATTTTCATTCCCTTTCCGAGCAAAGCGGTTTGGGATTGACTACAGTATATCACATCACTGTGCCATAGTCTACCCCAACCGCTTCAAAAGTTGTTACATTATTGATAATTATGCGATGCCACGTTCGGCGATCCGCTTGTCGGTCAGAATCTTTTCCGCAACATAGCAACATAGTCGGAGTAAAGTTCCATGACGCTTCGGTCACCGAAACTGCGCTTGACAATGATCCTGATTCTGCGCTCTCCTGAAGGCGCATTCTTCTGCTCGGATTCGGTCATGGGATTCCGTTTCTTTTCTTCCATAATATATCCTTTCACCGATAGTCGTTCATCGGATTCAATCTTTCAGATCAAGGCTGATGTGGAGTGCCTGATCCACTTTCTTCATCTGTTCTTCTGTTAAGGTGCAAAGATATCTGCCCAGCCGGGATTTATCAATCGTCCGTATCTGTTCGGTCAATATGATTGACTGCACCATTGCATCTGTTGGTTCAATGACAACGTGTGTCGGAATATTGCTTTTGGTTTTACGGCTCGTGATTGCCACGGCGATGGTGGTAGAGCTGTGTTTGTTACCCAGGTTGTTCTGAACAATAACGACCGGTCGAAAGCCGTCCTGTTCACTGCCAACACCGGGAGACAGATCAGCGTAGTATACCTCTCCCCGTTTGATTTCCTTCATTTGTTTATATCCTTATAAGTACAGGGGATGGCCACATAATGATGTACACGACCATCCCTATTTTTGTTTGTCGTTTTGTGTGTTGTCCGTAATTTTTCTCGTACCCACGGACTGATTTTCATCGGGCTTTCAGCAGACGGACAGCTGCGAACTGTCTCCATTGGAATCTCACCATCGCCGGGTACTCCGCCGACCGCGCTTTCGCTGCTGAAGTATCATTGTCACCGTTGTCTGTCATCGCACACCACAGGGAGCAATCCTGCGGTCAAGTCATAGGACTCATCTGCTTGCCGGCTCATCACCTCTGCAACAACGGGAATGTATCTGCTGAAGGAATATGCGGTTTTCAATGATCGGGTGAGAATCGGAAGAATCCTTTTCTCACTTGTATAGGGGAAGATTTTCCGATTGTTGATTGTGGTACGAGGAACGCCGGTACGACGGGCGTATTCACGTTCCGATATTCCTTCCTCGAACAAAGCAGATATCAACTTTCTATCAGATTCATTTAATTCAGCGATAACATTTTGAATCTCCCGAACAACTTCGTTCCGAACAACGATGCTTTCCGGCGTTTCCTCTTGGACAAACTCATGAAAGTTTTCATAACCATTATCTTCGCCGCCGATCAAACCACTCATCTGAATTTCATGATCGTAAAAACTGGCATTGTTATCTTTGATGTTCCATTCAGTACGACAGTATGTATCATACACATCCTTCGTGACGACAACATCTTCATACTGCTTCGTCAGGGTATTGTAAACCTTGAGGGTATAGATTTCCTTTTCCATTTTGTGATCTCCTGTGAATTTTTGAAATTTGGGTGAAAATCAAATATTCGGAGATCACGGATATCGTGCGACAGCGGTCTGCCACACGGAGACAAAAAAAGGACGGCAACTTTCACAAGTTAATGCAAAAGCTGCCGCCCGTAGGTAAGCAGGGGGAGTCAAAATAAAAACCTCCGAAGTTTATGTGTCATGGCAATGTGCTTTTGCCACTCCATCTTAAACTTCGGAGTTCACCAAGATGCTCACCATAGTGTTCACTGAAACCTCACCAAGAAAATTTCCAGTTCACAGAAACCTCACCAAACCGTTTTTTCTATATTTTCACGCCGAATTCTGCCAATTTTTCAAGCATTTCGGCATATTCTTCTTCAACAAGATGCTTGCGGGATTCTTCTATAATAATCCCGCTCAGTTGTAAACATCGCAGTCTCATGACTGCATACGATTAACCAGAAATACATCGCCGGATTACAGGGTTCTATCTTCAATCCTTTCTCCGCCGCCTGACGTATATCGTTGTATAATTTGCTTTCATACAGGATATGGATTAGTTTTTCAACCACTTCCAGAAACCTGCTGCGGTAATGACGGATGATATTATTGATTGCTTCGTTGCTGCTGTCCAGGCGGATATCATCCTCATACAGTTCCATGATCTGAACACAATTCAGATAGTTGCGCGATGTATTGCCCCCTTCCATGATGCTATTATACAGCTCATCGAAACGATCAAGGTCAGTCATGACATTATAAACAGGGTTAAAATAATATCCACTGGAATTTTTTGCAGCCGGAAGCAAGTCAGGTTTCCGCAGAGCCTGCAAATCTCTCCTCGCCTGAGAAACAATATTATAAACCGTTCGTTTTGCAGTACCGTCTTCTCCCAGAAGCTCATCCATAAGATAAGACGGCAGTTTCTCTTTGTGGCGGATTGCCAGATACGACAGAAACAGTACCGTACTGGATCGCTCCACATCATCCGCAGTTATAGATCCTTTGTCAGCAAACAATTCAAAATCCCCGAACAGTTTAATGTAAATATCATTGGCACTCTCGATATCTTTCGATGAGCGGACAAGTTTTCTCATGCGCCGCTGCATAATGTCATTGATATTCACCAAAGCAACAAACGCAAGAAGCTGCAGCACATCGGCGTATGCCTCATCCACATATCGGGTCGGATTTCGGAGGGCAAGGAACCCGCATGGGCGCGGCTTCACCGGTACCGCAAGAACCGAATAGAGTTTGACCCGTTCATACAGGGCATATTCATCAGGATACTCGTCTTTGATTTCTTCTCTGTCCCGCAAAGCAATCGCCTGATTCAGTTCCATAGCTGCCACCCATCGTGGAACAACCGACAGAGGTTCAAACTCATTCAAATAGCTCTTTGTCATATCGTTTGACTTTATCGACAGCCAGTCAAACGGCCACCACACATTGGATTTAGGGTCAACTTCCAGAAATCCTGCCCAGTCTGCGCCATAGAACTCACAGGCGGTACGGAAGGTTTCCCGCAGTATCTCCGAAGCATTGTCGGTGTTGTGAAGACGCTTTTCTAGTCTGACCAGCGTATCCGCCAGATGTTTCAGATATTCGTATTCCTCACGATCCACCTGCAAGGTTTGAATCATCTTTTCGCATTCTGCGAGTTTCCTCTGGTACGCGTCTTCCAGCTGTTCATATTCCATGCGGTCAATTACAGTTACCCAGCGGCCAAACATTCCGATCAGTATTCTCACAAGAAGTTTTGTGTTTTTCATAATGTCCACCTCGCTTGTAATAAAAAAACAGCGCAAGTCACCTGCCAGTGTAAAATAGGCTGGCAGCCTTGTGCTGTAATTCTTCTTGGTACGCAGTCAACCTATAAGGAATCTACGCTGTTCGATTTTAGTAAATGTGCTTTTTCTTTGTTTACTTCATACCCAAAAACGGAGATCATCACACAGAAATATCCTTATTTCATGTGTATTCATATAATTTATCGTATTTTGATGTTGTCACAGTCTCCAAAAAACCAACATGGCTATTTGTATGTATAGTGAAGAAGATCCTCAATAGAACATTCCAATGCATAACAGAGTCTTGCGAGGATGTCCAAATCAAGATTCTCCACTTTGTTATTATACCATTTATCGATTACTTCAAAACGCGTATCAACGGCTCTCGCCAATGTATGACGTTTGATTCCTTTGGCATCCATGATTTCTCTCAGACGCATATCGACTTTGCCATACTCTTTTTTGACAAGAATCGTATTTAAACTATTGCTCATAATAACACCCATGTATATTCTACATCAAACGACAGTTTTTGTAAATTCGCTTGTTTAGTGTTACTATGAGTATAGTAATTTTTGTAATGATGCCAAAGGCTCTCATACCAATATATACCATGAGAGCCTTTGGATTAGTCTAGCAATTATTGAATTGGTTTATTCATCATAGCCAAAAGTACAATTCTGTGTACCCTTGTTAATGTGTTGTCTGTAACGAACGATAAGCACGTCACCTTCCGTAATACTTCCGTCACCATTCAGATCTGCTGCCGGGTTGGCTGCTGCACTTACAGTTCGGTTCATATTCGTCGAATAGCGTATCATCATTACGTCACCTTCGGTTACACTTCCATCTCCATTCACATCTCCGGCAATCAATGTAATATTGCTGTATTCTTTTTCGGACTGTGTTAGATCAATATCCTCCGAAGATACATTGATTCCTGTGATTGTATATGTAAGATGACCTTCTTTGCTTATTACCATGTCATATATTCCTTCCTCTATTTCTGACATAGTAAACTGCTGTGTAACCTGTCCACTTCCTTCTTCTGATGCAATAGTGGTTGTATACTTTACTTCGCCATCCTGCATCAACTGAATTGTTGTTGCATTGTTGGGATTATAGCTGGTAATATTACCCACAATTGAACTTGAAGTTTTGGTAAATCTTGCAGTATAGGATTGCGACTGTGTAGCAAAGAAACTATATGAAGGGTCTGAGCTGACAAGTTCGTCATTGAGATACCATCCAATGAATGTGTCGTTTCCGTGAGGGATAGCAGTCATTGTTATATATTCATTATAGGCAACCATTCCCCCCGACACTATGTCCATTACCGTCAGATTTACTTTTAATCATAATTAATATATCATTATCGATCTCTGAAATTTGATACATGTCCAATTTGGTATCAATCAGTTCATATGAAATGTTCCCATTGCTTGTTAGTATTGGAATCAGTTGATACTCAGAATCCATGCTCAATGCAACATTTTCATATTCACCAACCGTGTAACAGCCGTGCAAATCGAGGTAGTGATTCCGTCCCGCACTTTCCAGCGTATCCGTAGGGGAAACCAGCGAATAGTTCTGCGTATGCTGCGTGAGATTGATGATGTCCTTCAGGTCAGTCGCTTTCGTGATGAACAACGCCGCACGATACTGGTTGAATTCTCCTTCACACATTCCGTCAATATAGCGGGCAAGGAGATTCAAGTGGTCGAGGTCGTGTACTTTGCCCGACAGAACATTCAGCTCGGATATCCCGCTGTCAATATCGACAAGGAGAACCTTGGTGTCCGTCGGATCGGTTATCCCGATTTCCTGTTCGGCATCCTGCATTTCCTGCTCCGTACACGGCAGATTCAGCCATGTCAGATGCCCATTCCGCACAATCTGTATTTTCATCCTGCCACCTCAACTTTCGGAAAAATTCTGCATTCTTTCAGAAATTCGTAGAGGAACAACCTTCCTTTCTGCGTCCAGCAGGTGTGAGTTTTGGTTCTGCCGTCCGCAAGGCGATAGGTGTTCCCGTGGGTATACCCCTGATCGGCGTATTCCTGATACAGTTCCCATGTGCCGCCGACAGGATATTGGATGTGGAACCCATGAAGGAGTCGATTGAAGCGGATAGCGGGCATTCCGTAATCCTTGGCGATCAGCGTGACGGGAACGGCGGCGGGGTTCTGGAGGATGGTATCGTAGTAGGAGATTTTCGGCTTTGCTTCTTCGAGAGTTTCTTCCAGTAATCTGGAGGCGGTTTCAAGCTGAATTGTCTTGTCCTTGTATTCCTGATTCTCTCATTCCAATCGGTGATACCGGTCTTCGGCTGCGATGCGTTCCAGCTGTTCGTTGGCGAGGGATTTTAACAGTTCGGCGTTCTTTTCGGTGTTCCGCTGGAGTTCTTCGAGCAGATCCGGCATGATATATGCGCCATGCTTTCTGATACTCGGCAGGACAGAATCGAAAACCCATTCTTCAAACCGCTGTGCAGAAGGCAGTTTGGAACGGATAATCAAGCGGTATAAATCCCCTTCGGGAATATAGTTGACCGTCTGCTTACCACCCGCAGTAAGGGTATCGTGTTTCACGCACCCCTTGCAGTGACGAGCGACCGCATCATTGGGATTGGAATACCCCAACATTTTTGCACACTCTGATGCCGGAAACCAAAACTTTTCACCAATCTGTACTATTTCCAGTTCCCCGAATTCATCGTGAACATATTTTTCTACTTTGTTGTCCATATAGGAATCCTTTCTTCCAATATTCTTTCGTTGTACATCATATCGAACAGCGTGCATTGCCGTTCTCTTTCATACCGTTCTGCTGTATCGTAATTCGAGATCAGCAGTTCGGCGTACTGCTTACCGGCTTCATATCGCTGTGCAATATTGGAAAGTCGTGTTGTCCCCTCGATGATGATCCCTTTACGGGAATACAGCTCACGGATTTCGGGACAGTCGTTGTAGGAAAGCAGAAACTTCCCCTCAATCCCGCACAACGCATCCGCCAGCCGTTCATGATCCTTGGCGGTGAATCCTACATCTTCGTAGTAGTCCTCCGTCGCATAATACGGTGGATCGCAGTAGAAGAACGATTCCGGTCTATCATACTGTCGGATCAGCTTCTCGAAATCCCGATTCTCGATCACCACACTCTGCAGTCTGGCACAAGCCTGTCGGATCAGCGGAAAGTTGTTCCACATCCGATGTGGCCTGTGCGCCGAAGGAATCAAGCCCCGATGCGTAGCTCTGTCGGATGATCTGATAAAAGTACGCCGCACGTTTCACATCCGGCAGCTCTGATGCCTGGGTGTGCATAATCACCCGGACATAATCGAAATCCAGCCGGGAGTTCAAGGTGTAGGTCAGCTCGTCGATCAGCTGCTCCGGGGAATCCCTGACACAGCGGTACAGGTTGGTGAGATTGGCATTGAAGTCGTTGTATACCTCGAAATCCCTGCCGGGAGGTTTGTGGAACAGTACCCACCCGCCATCTCCGAACACCTCGATATATCGCTTATAACCGAGCGGAAACCGGACGAGAATTTCATCACGGAGTGCTTTCTTCCCGCCGATCCAGCTCATGAAACTGTTCATTGCAGTCCTTTCCGGCGATTTTGTGCAAAAGAAAAAAGGCCGTCTGTGTTGAAATCGTCTTTGATCTCTTACACAAAACGGCCTTTGTATTTACTTTTGATTGGTCAGCATCCAGAGGTGCGTCAGCATGGCTCCGACACTGCCGCCGAAGATCATGCCCACGATAAAGAGGATTATTCTCTCATCCAAGCGTCATCCCCTCTTCCTCGGTGGATTCCAGTGCTCCAGTTTCGGCTTCGATGATTTCTTTCATCGTAAGGACGGCACCCATGAAGTTGATACCGTTTTCGTCGGTCAGTTCGAGAACACCGCTTTCGCCAAAATCTAACGGTTCGGTGGTAATCACACTGCCTGCATGGTTGATTGCCACTTTCGGTTCTACGGTGGCAAATTCGGAAAGATCATCATCGAAGCGCAGATGGTAACAATGGAATCCCTGCGGAATATCTTCATCGGTGATACGATCATTGCTGAAGAATGCGGGTTTTCCGAACAGTTCCACCATTTCGTATTCGGTATCATCATCGCTCCGGATATAATCCGTTCCGGCAGCGTTCAGGCACATTTCAAAATCTTCTGCCGTATATCCCCACACCTCAAATGCGTGTTCCAGTGCTTCACGATTGTTTTCGGGGATAATTTCACCAACAATTTCGCCGTTGAGATATTCTCTGGTGCCGCAGTTCTGACCGATATCTTCGTCAGCCCATTCGTGAGTGATATATACACCGGGGAACATACCTGTCAGTTCCGCAAGAATCAGATGTGGAGCTGACCATGCGGTCTGGAATCCGATGGTGTTTCCATCACGGGAAAAGCTGTAAGCATTCCATTTCGTTCCCCAGTTTTCTATACTCCAGTCGTACCAGTTGTTTTTGCCGTAAATCTCACGTTCACGAATGCCGAGATTTCCACGGTAGATATGATCCGGCATGGGAATGATCTTGTTGAAATCTACATTTTTCTGACCTGTTTCTTTATTTTCCGAACAGATCGCAGTCAGGATTTCATTGAGTTTTTCTTCGGAACAGTCGAACGTGACTCTGTTCTGTATATAGTTCGGCATCAGCATCCTCCCTCCAAACTTTTGTTGATGAGATACTGCAGATATTCCGTGAAGGTTTCATCAATATCCTCACGGCAGTTGATTTTCTTGCAGAACAACAGGAAATAGTACACCGCTTCGGGATCGTCGCCGATGGTGACTGCCACATAATCGTCCGTCATGGGATTGCGGAAAATGCACTTTTCCAAAGCCAGCCAACGTCGGAAGTTTCGGTCCCGGTCGAAGAAGGATTCCGCAACGGCATTCATGAAGTTGTCGGCATCCCGCTTCCACTTCATGTCACCCGTGATGTTTCTGCGAACTATTCGCCGTGCGGCATCTTTGTAGCGGTCATATCCGTGGCAAAACTGCTTGAAGGTCATTACAGATTCGTCGGTCATGAGCATTCCTCCAACTTCTGAATTTCCTGAAGCAGTTTCAGCCCCACAGCAGTTACCACATTGGTGGTCACGGAGTTGCCCGCCATTTTGTACAGCTGTGATTCGGGAATTCCGATTTCTACAAGTTTGTTGAACTGTTCATCGGTATATCCCTGCAGGCGGAAACATTCAATGGGCATCAGTCTGCGAACACGCCCACTATACTCAACGCCGTGTCTGTCCACGGTAGTGAGAGTAAACATCGGCTCGTCCGGTTCCTTCATTCTCCTGCCGTTCTGCCTGGTCTTATCTTTTGCGGGATTTAATACCGCCCTTGCGCCGGTGACGATGAACGCTCCACTTGTGAACAAGTGCGAATGCTCTCCTTTCCGATGGCTTATACCCGCGTCCTCGCCTTGCGCATTTCGATTGCATCGAAATGCATGATACAAGCGCGCTTCGTGTGTAACGATAGGGTTTGGGTTCAAGTCTACGCAGTAAAGTCCCGTTTTCGCTCCCCAACCGCCGCCTTGACTTGTAAAATATGTGCTTGCTCCTTCTGTGCTGTACACTCTCTGTCCCTGTCCTCCGGGTACAAGCTGGACAAGAGGCGTTCCATTGCTCTGGGGGACAGGAAATATTTTTCCGGACAGTCTGCGACCAAGATATCCGACAATGTACACCCTCCTTCGCTGCTGCGGGACTCCGTGATTCGCGCTGTTAAGCACACACCATTCAAGAGAATACCCCAGCTCATGAATCGCGGCGAGGATAGTGCCGAATGTCTGCCCGTTTTCGTGACTGAGCAGCCCCGGGACGTTTTCAAGCAGAAGATAAGCAGGTCACCGGGTTTGAGCCACTCGCACGATTTCATGAAAGAGATGTACCTTGCGCCAAAAATTTGGTGCGGTATCAGCGAAGCCGAGTCTTCTGCCGCTGACCGAAAACGGCTGGCGCATTTCAACTTGTTGAAATGCAGGAAGCACGGCGCAGATAAGCTCGATTTCGGGAAGTTCATCGGTTCGGATTGCTCTTGCATCATCACAGAAATATCCACCGTCCGTTTCATATAAGGCTCTGTAGGCTTTCTGTGCGTATTTGTCTATCTCACACCAGCCCACAGGCATAAAAAAATCGCCGGTGTTAGTGAGCCCTGATCGGAACCCGCCCGCACCGGCGAACATATCAAAATATCGTATTTTCTTCACTCAAGCTTTACCTCATTTGTCTGCTCCCTTCCGACCGCATAGTCCAGCATTTCCTTTACTTCATCGGGGCATTTGCTCCAATCGACGTGGTGCTCCCGTTCCAGTTCGGGGGTGTACTAGTAGTCGTATACACCGATCTGATGGAGGATTTCCTGTGCATCTTCCTGATTCTCGTTTCCGTCAACAGCTCCCTGCGGTGTGAAGAAAACCGTTCCACAATGCTCACCGGAAGAGGAAACATCCAGTTCCAGTAAGGCTACATAAACATTACCGTCTTCGCCCTTGAACACCGGGAACCGTGACGAAACCGTAATCGTCATCAAGGAAATCCGTTCCGTAGACTTCCACGAATTTTTCATGAAGGGATTTCAAAAGCTCCGCAGGTGCTTCCATATCACCGGTTTTGTAGGCGTTTCTGATGTCGGTCCAGTCGGTGTAAGCAAGAACATCATCATTTACCTTATCGAAGAATGCGGTCTGCAGTTTCTCACTCTTTTCATCAAGAAGTTCCTGAATGGTCAGAACACGGAATTTATCTTCGCCGGGAATCAGTCCGAGATGTCTGCCGCTGTCGAAATCACAGTGAATCGTGCCGATATCGTCCACGGCTTTTACCGTTCCGCGGGTTCCATCAGGGATCGGGTGAGGATCGCTGCCCATGTGCTGGAGTTCAATGCGGGTACCGGTCGGGTACATGGATTTGTACCGTTCTGCCAGTTTTCTGAGTTTATCAAATTCGTTCATGTTGGTATCCTCCATGTTGTTTCATATTGTGATGTCATCATACCATCCCTTTCGTCACCGGAGCCAGAAGCACTTTACCGGTTCCGCGATACACATTCACCAGACCTTCACCCGAAGCAGCCGAACCAACCAACGTCTTGCCGGAGCGTTCCACCGTGAAGTCAAGGCTTCCACTCCATGCAATCGCCATGTTGCCATCTACCTTCAGCACATCGTTGTCGAGGGTGATTTCCACCAGTTCCTCCTTCGGACAGGGTGATTCCAGACACAGAATTCCGCGTCCGACAATACCGAGGTTGAACAGTCCTTCATTTCCTGCAACAGCGGAGGAAATGTTTGAACGAGCAGCAGCCTTGTGCTTCAAAGTCGAATCGCAGGCAAGGAACAGACCTTCATCCAGTACGATGGAACCGTTCCAGTCTGCCAGATCAACGAGCAGAATATGCTTGTAGGTCGGTTCGAGAACCAGTGTGCCGTCGCCGGTGTATTCCGGTTTGATGGCGGATTCTCCTGTCACACTACCGCGAATGGCTTTACCGAAAAGATCACCGACACCCTTCACGCCGGTGGTGGCGTTCACATTGCCGACCGTCCACTGCATTGCACCCGCCTGCAGGATGATATCGGACTGGCGGAGATCACAGATCACCTGACGTTTACGGACGTTCATTTCGTTGCAGTAGTAAGCAATCAGCGATTCGGACGGCATCACGCTCAGATCCCGCTGGTATTCGATGACGGTGAATGCCCCGAGTTTGCCTACGACTTTGATATCGTCGTTATTCAGAAAATTTTCGATCTTATACATACTGTGTTTCCTTTCTTCTCATTATTTCTATTTCATTCTTTCATTCCATCGACATTCCGTTATGAAGTGTCTGAAGGTATTCGTCGAATTCCTCACTGTTCAGCATGAAATATTCCTCACCGGCGTGCCAGAAGCTGACGTACATATCGCCGTCTTCCACACGGATTTCACGCTGTTCCAGTGACTCCCCAAGGCCGTCCGAACACTGACCGGTCAGAAAATCTTTGATTTCGGCATCTTCTTCCGGAGTCAGAGCTTCGTTCAGTTCCACGCGAATACAGCCGTATAAGATACCGTCCACATTCTGCGTACTGAAATATATTTCCTTCAGCTTTGCCACAGCGGAATTTGATCCGTCGAAGTACTCCGCAAGGTTCTTGTCATCAAAGGATGCTTCCCGTTGAATCAGCTCACGGATTTTATCTTCATACACCGCAAGATAGCTGCCGTCGTATTCATCGGGATAATCTTCTAAATCCCCATAATCATTGCGGGGATAGACCATCGCCACCAGCGGGCAGTAGTAATGTTCGGTAACATCCTGTTCTCTCCGCTGCATCATCAATTGACCGAATTCTTTGAGGGAACCGATCTTATCATTGATAACGGCTTCCATGATGTCTTGTTTGTTGGCATAGGGCATATTCTGATACATTTCGCAGAAGCTGTTGACCATAGAAAGCGTATCACTTTCAGAAACAACAGAAGCGAGCTTCTTACCAAACTCGCTCTCACCGAAGATTTTCACTTTGACAGGGATGTTTTCTTCATCCACACATTTGATTTCGTGTGATGGTGTACGGATTCCGACAGAGGCAAGGTGTTCCGCCATCGTCATACATCTGCACGGGAATTCCATGATGAGGGTATTATTTTTGTTTTCGATGATTGCGTAGAGCATAAATCCTCCTTTAGTTTTGATTGAGTACACCGACACCAAATCGACGGATTGCCATCGCATTGCAGATGATTCCGAACATTTTCGGAGAGATCAGCTGCTCATCCGCAAGATCGGCAATGGTGATGTGTTTGGTGCCGAGGTACAGATCCTTCGCACAGCAGAACAGTGTGTAGGCTTTTTCATCCAAAGAGCCGAGGTTGATCTTGTCGAACCGGATGCCGTTTTTCTCCACCTGATTCTGTACCCTGCGCCAGAGCTGGGTATCGGCTGTAAGAAGATAGACAGCGGATACAAGTTTGTAATTTTCGCTGTCGATTCTTTCGAGCGTTTTCTTGAAGTCACTTTCGTGCTTCTTTCCGGTGTAGTTCATGTTGGTATTCTCACTTTCCCTGATAAATAAAGAAAGCCGTTCTCTGAACTTATTGCTTCGTATGTTCATGAAAACGGCATCCATAATCTGTTTCCTTGTGGCAGTTCTGAATTTGATCTTTTCCCGAATAAACGGACATGTAGGAAGATCACATTTCTTCCTTCTGTAATAGCAGCAAAGATCGCATTCGGTTTCTTCTTTGGTTTCACTGCGAATGAAAACATACATTCCA
>CAZUPI010000023.1:0-39756 GCA_964621755.1 uncultured Ruminococcus sp.
TATTATTAAAGTCAAGCGGGATAATTTTATGAAGCTGACGAAAAAACAAGATTTTCAAATTTGCAAGCAATGCAATCTTCCGTAAGATTGCGTATTTTAGAGGATTTCCCGTTACCGTGAAATTCTCTAAATGCTCGTTGGTGACATATCCCCCAACCCTTGAGATCGTTCCCCCGGGACGGCTGTGTGTTTCTGCAAAACGCGGAAAAGACAAATCGGCATATTTCCGAAAATTGAAAAACTCTATGTGACTGATTTCTCAATCCCATAGAGTTTTTTGATTTTCCGTTTACCTGGCAAAAGTCATATTTTCTTCAATGTTTCCTCATGGCTCACTGCCATTCCTTCCTACCCCTTTTAATCTGGATGAAAAGAGATATGGATACATTTGCGGTCGTGGTGTTCCCACAAGCTTCAATCATTTAGGCCTCTTTGTCCCAAACCAGCGTGTCATTTTTTTCACAGACGGGGATGAATACAGGCATTTCACGACGGTCGTCCTGCGCAGAGTTTGGAGAGTGGATGCTCAAGTACAGCTGCCCATCGGTAGCGCTGAATATCATACCGTGTCCGCCGTCGTACTGCCCAGTCATGGATTTTGAGTACAGTACTTGGTCTTCCTGAATCCACGGCCCGGTGACAAGTCCGCTTTCGCTGCGTGCAATGCCCACGCAATAGCCGTATTTATCCCAGTTCGACCAAAGCATAAGCAGGCTTCCCGCCTCGGTTGTGTACATCCAGCATCCGTCTGTGACATCGCTTACCGCCCATTTCGGGGCATCCGCGCGGAACAATTCTACCGGCTCGGTTATAAAGTGCGTCAGGTCGTCGGACATTTTTGCGCAGGCCATGCGTCCCACGCCGTCGTCTGTGCTGGTCCATTCGTGAACGAAGACCATCCACGGTGCGCCGTCCCCATCGATGTAGAATGTACCGTCAATGGAGTCCCAATCGGACGGAGTGATATGTCCGTTGGTGATTTCCACAAACGGTCCCATTGGGTCGTCAGACTTCAGAATTGTGCATCCGCGGTGACCGGTTGTAGAGGAGTGATAGGTTGTGAACATATAGAATGCGCCGTTATATTTATGGACTTCAGGCGCCCACTGATTGCCGTCACAGCTTGCGGGAGTTTCGACCACATTATACGGTCCTTCCCACACGCCGTCCAAAGCGCCGGAAGAATTCTTATAGCAGACCCAGCCGGTGCCGTATGCATAATAGACGCCGTCTTCGTACAGAATGCAAGGGTCACGGAGACATTCGATGCCGGATTCGATCAGAAGAGGCTTGACCTTTTGGGTCACGTCCAGCTGCGCGGGAATTTTTGCCGCATCTCCGTCGGTGTTTACATAATTGTCAATGAAATTTTCGATTGCACACATACGCGCGTATTCTCCTTTATAGGCAATAATAATACTTGTTTTCTCTTCGGAAACAATCGTCTTGATGGTATATTCGTTTTCCGAGAGGGCGTTCATCTCTTCAAGGCACTCCGGACGCCGTTGGGAATTTACGATGATTTCAAATTCCTTTTCGTCCGCGATCAGATAATCGTCGAGGGGGGTGATTGTTACATCGAGCGTCTCCGAGAGCGCGGAACGAATTTTCAGAATGTCGTCCCGTTCTGCTTTGTCCACATCCACGTTATAAACCAGCCAGAATTTGCACTCCTGCCCTCGGCTTGCAAAGACGATTTCGCTGGTTTCAGCCGTTTCTGTGCCCTCTTCTGCTTCCGAAGGAGATTCGAGGCTTTCCGAAGAAGGGATGCTTCCGCTCTGGCAGGAGACCATACCCAACATCAGGACAGCGAGAAGAAGAGAGAGTAATTTTTCCATCTAAATTTCCTTTCTGCGCAGTCTGCGGATGACCATCATCATTGCGCGTGCGGTTGTCAGCCTGCGAATTTTTGAGCGGTCGTTTTTTCCATTGAAATGTGCGGTTTCTGTATAAGTGCCGTGTTCGTCCGAAATCCCGAAGCAGACCGTTCCGACCGGTTTTTCGGGGGCGCCGCCGCCCGGACCTGCAATCCCGGTCACCGATACCGCAATATCAGCTCCGGTAACTCGCCTTGCGCCTTCCGCCATATGGGCCGCACATGGTTCCGACACCGCACCGTATGTGTCCAGCACTTTCTCCGGAACGCCGAGTACATTTTTCTTCACGGAATTGGCGTATGATACGATACCGCCCAGAAGAACGTCCGACGAGCCGGGAATGTCAGCAACACGAGAGGATATCATACCTGCTGTGCAGCTTTCCGCAGTCGCAAAGGTCATATTGTTCCGGCGCAGCTCCTCAAGGAGCGCGAGAACTACCGCATTTTTGGAGTCGTCCGGATTGTCAGTTTCGGTATAAATGTATTGTCCGGCTTCTGTTTTGTAGATTTTGTCAGCGGATGCCCGGCAGAGCGCCTTCGCTTCCTCAAGTGTATCTGCAAAGGCGGTCACACGGATTCTGACTTCATGTTCACACGCGTACGGTGCAATGGTGGGATTTTCCGCTTCCTCCATCATAGGGCGAAGGATTTGCTCCGCGCCGGATTCACCGATGCCGTACAAATGCAGATTCAGACTGTATATCGTATGCGGCGAGAATTTGCGCAGATACGGTTCGACACACTCCACAAACATCGGTTCACACTCGGCCGGCGGACCGGGCAGAAGAATGGCATATTTCTGCGCACCATTGACCATACCGTCAAGCGCGATACCCGGTGCAGTCCCCCATTTGTTATAGAAAACGGTTGCACCATCCGGAATTTCCGCTTGCTGGAGGTTGTTTTTCGTCATCTCGCGCCCAACCCGGCGGAAGAATTCTTCAATATCGGCTTTCACGTCAAGGTCGAGGTGCATCCTGCGCCCGAACGCTTCGGCTGCGGCGGTTTTGGTGATATCGTCGCAGGTAGGACCGAGCCCTCCGGTAATGATGAGAATGTCCGAACGCTGTAGTCCCTCGTTTATCGCTGCACGCAGTCTGTCCGGATTATCGCCTACCACGGACTGGTGATACGACGCAAATCCGAGCGCGGCAATCTCCTTCGCGATAAACGCCGCGTCGGTATTGATAATGTCGCCGAGCAGAATTTCTGTCCCGACACATAAAATTTCACAAATCATAAGAACACCTTGGTAAATATTAATTGATTCCGTTCATCGCACAATCCGACGGTTTCCGGGGGGGAACAATGGTTGTGGTCGATGACCTTATTTTTTAGATAGTCAACAGTATCTGCAAGAGACTGACCGCGTACAGAATCCGTTATCCGTGTTTTGACAACCATCTTCATGAAATAAAGGGACTTTAAGAAAGCCCCTTTATAAATTTGTGAAGCCGACCTTACCAGATAATCTTTTTGCCGTCGTTTTCTGCAGATTCAAATGCAGTCATGATAATTTTGAGAACGGTTCTCATTTGGTCATGTGTGACAAACTGTTCTTCGATGCCGTCAATTGCGCGTACAAAATTACGGTAGTAATCGTGCACGTCAGATACCGGACGTTCAAGGTCATATTCGTCTATCGTGATGCTGTCGCGCGGCGCCATTGTTTTTGTCAGACCGCTCGCGTTCTGTACAGGAAGAACATCAGATTCATGCCATGCCTTGCATTTCACCACATGAGCCGGCACTCTCCAGTCGGTGATGATGGCCGAACCGTGTTCCGCTCTCAGATAGAATCTCGGCATTGCGATGAAGTTGTAGGTACCAACTTCGATATACGCACGTTCGCCGCCGGAAAATTCAATCCAAAGGCTGAAGCCGTCGTCTACTTCGTCATTAGTGATGTGTTCAAAGGTGCAGCGTACGGACTTGATGTCAAAGCCGAGGGTCATACATACCTGGTCGATGAGGTGGATACCCCAGTCATAGAGCATACCGCCGCCGTATTTCTTGATTCCGCGCCAGTCGGAGGGGATACCACGGCTGCCATGAATACGGGATTCAATGTTGATGACCTTGCCGATCTCACCGCTGTCGTGAATCTTTTTGATAGCAAGGTGGTCGACGTCGTAGCGTCTGTTCTGATGAACGGAGAAAATCTTTCCTGCTTTTTTGGAAGCAGCAATCATTCTCTCGAGACTCTCCAGCGAGAGGGTGACAGGCTTTTCGGAAATGACGTTCTTTCCGGCTTCCAGTGCCGCGATTGCGATTTCCTCGTGGACATCGTTCGGCGTTGCGATTGTCACCATGTCGATTGTCGGGTCAGCGAGCAGTTCTTCACGGGTATTATAGACTTTAATCCCGCGAGAAGCAGCAAGGGCACGCTTTGACTCGTCAATATCGTAAATTCCGGCGAGGTTGCAGACATCACTTTCTGCAAGGTGCTTGCAGTGGAAGCCTGCGCCCATTCCGCCATAACCGATAACAGCGGCATTCTTTTTCATAAATAAATAGTCTCCATTTCTCCACGGCCTGCGCCGTGGTTTTTGTTATGTGATAAAGTCCGTGTAGCAAACCGGACATATATTTTTACTTATGCAGGATATTTCTCTAAACAAACCATCCTATTATTAATTATAACTAAATTTTAGAATATGTCAAGTATTTTAAAAGAAATAATGAGGGCAGCATCATTTTAAAATATAAACACGAAATTTCGCGTTTTCTGTATGTCTGCAGCGAGTGAAGGCTTGGCGGCTTCCACACGCTCGCTCACGATTTTCAATTTCAAAAAAGCGGGAAGAGCTTAAACTAATGTGCCTCACTCCTGCCCCCGCGGGACGCCCAAAGCTTGATAATATTCTCAATCACCGCCGTGGATGCTTCCAATCCTTCAACAGTAATATGCTCATACGGGCCGTGATATGCGTACCCGCCCGTGCCGAGATTTGGCGTAGGAAGACCCATGAACGACAGCCGCGCACCGTCCGTGCCGCCGCGAATCGGGTCATGAATCGGATTCAGCCCGCACATCTCGACCGCCTTGTCCGCAGTCTCAACAACTTCAAATGCCGGACGAATCTTTTCCGCCATGTTGCGGTATTGCTCACGAAGGGTCAGCACTACCGTGCCGTCTCCATATTTTTCATTTATCAGCTTTTCAATATGCCGGAGCGTTTTGCACCGTGCGTCAAATATCGCGGCATCGTGGTCGCGTATAATGTAATGCAGCCGAGCAGACTCAACCGAGCCGGACATGTCGCAGAGATGATAAAAGCCCTCGTATCCTTCTGTCATACGCGGCGTTTCGCCGGACGGCAGCATCGCGTTTATCTCCATCGCGACAAGAGAAGCGTTAATCATGCGGTTTTTCGCCGAGCCGGGATGAATGTTGTAACCTTTGATGACAAATTCAGCTGCCGCCGCGTTGAATGTCTCATAAACCACCTCGCCTTCCGGTCCGCCGTCTACTGTATAGGCGAACTGCGCGTCGAAAATACCGATATCAAACCGGTCCGCTGAGGTGCCAACTTCCTCGTCCGGCGTAAAGCCAATCGAAATCTGCCCGTGCGGCGTACCGTCTGCTATGATTTTTTCTGCCGCTGTGAGAATTTCCGCGATTCCCGCCTTGTCGTCCGCACCGAGTAGGGTATTGCCGTCTGTTGTGATGAGCGTGCGTCCCGCGAGAGACGGCAGGTGAGGAAAGTTTGCGCAGGTGATGACTCTTCCGGAGTCCCCGAGCGGTATGTCACCGCCGTTGTACTTTTCCAGAATCTGCACGTTCACAGGCGCGTCCGCAAAATCGGGAGAGGTGTCCATATGGGCGATAAACCCAATTTTCACCTTGCCCTCATACCCGGGCGTTGCAGGTATGTGCCCGTAAACATAACAGTGCTCATCGGCAAACGCATCCGCAATTCCTATTTCCCGCATCTCACAAGCGAGCCGCTCAGCCAGCGCGAACTGTTTTTTTGTAGTAGGACAAGTCTCCGCATTTTCCGCGCTGCTTGTGGGGATTTTTATGTATTCAAGAAATCTTTCCGTAACTGTCATTGTTTTTTCCTTTCCTTCGTGTACGTCCATTACCACCCGATAATTTTTCCCCAATTGTGTGCCTTAATCTGTTCGTATTGCTCAAGTGTTATCGGAACCACAGAGCCGTGCTTGAATCCGTACGGGAAACAGAAGCTTTCATCCGCACGTACAAATCTGCCTGACGAAATGTCATCCGATATAAACGGCACATATCCCTGTCCTTCTCCGGGCACTCCGTAGAAGTCGATGAACAGGCACCATCTTCCGTCCTCAAGCTTGACTGCGGTCGGCGCTTCATATAGTCCCGGTTGGCAGACTTCCATGCTTTCGTCAAATGCGGGGATTCTGTGGTATTCGCCGACGATCGCATCCGATTCCAGCAGAATAATTCTGCTCGGATTTCCTTCACTCTTCAAAAACATGTAGTACTTGCCGTGATCCTCATAAATCGCCGAATCAATTACACCGCTGTCCTCTTTGCGGTAAAGAAGCGCCGGCTTTGTGAAGGTGGTAAAGTCGCGCGTACGGCTGTAGTAAATTCCCATATTGCCGTAATCGTTGCTCTTGTGCGCGGACGACCAGTGAATAACGTAATCGTCTGCCGTGCGGTCGTAAAGGATGTCCGGCGCCCAGAGACAGCCGAAATCTTCGTCACCCAACGGAACAAGCCGCTGCTCGGACCAATTCACAAGGTCATCGGATTCCCATACGGCAAGGCATTTGCTCCCGTACCTGCGTATGCTTTCCCACGATTTTTTATATTTGCCGCGCAATCCGTACGCAAGGCTTAAATCCGTAGCGAAAATATAGAATTTGCCGTTGTGGCGGCAGCGGGTAATCGTAAAGTCCCGTACACCGTGGTCTCCGTAGTACGCCCACATCAGCGGTCGTCCTTCGTTAATCGATTCCCAATGGAATCCGTCACGGCTGACAGAAAAGCGTACCTGCTCTCCATCCGGCGTCGACATCTCGCGAAAATGCACAAATAAATAAGCCTGACTCATATGTAACCTCCATATTGCTGTAAAGTGTTGATTACGGAAAGTATACATGATTTTCCTGTATAATTCAAGATGGTTTGCGGGAATTGCAAAATAAAATTCGGCATTCTTTACGGGAGGGAAGAGAAAATCGGTTTTGCTATTCAAAAAATAGACACAATAGAGCTACAATAGACAATATGTACAAAAAGGAGAGAAAAATTTGTACTTTTTGAAAAGGGACAAAATCGAGTTGTTCACAAAATATAATATATTTTTGAGTTATTTCATGATATAATAACATAGATAATTAACACTTGTGTTCTCACAGGGAAAATACTAAACGGGAGGATGGCACTGAAAAGAGGTGCCGGTTTCGGTTTTGGAAAAAGTATTCGAATACTTAAAAAGAAGCTTGACTATCGCGTGGAAAAGCGTATTCTTTAATTTCAATCAATACGTATGCTTTTTCATTGCAATAATCATTGTGCAGGTCCTTTACGGTATGATGTCGATTTCGGCGGACAACAACAATAACGTCGAATATCAGCATATCATGGAGGAATATGACTACCACATGGTTCTGAAAGACCTGAACCGTGACCAGATGCAGTATCTGGTTGAAGACGAAGGTACTGTGTTCAAAAGCGACGTAATTTTTCAGGTTACCGCCGTTGATGAATACACGAACTACTTCACCGAAGAGGAGCGGTTCGACGTTTACCTCTTTTTCGTCGGTGACATCGACAAGAGTCTTAGCAGATTCGAGTCGAACTATCAGAAGGATCTCGCAAACCTCGGCTCCGAGGGGACGAGCTTCTCGAAAGTATCGACACCTCTAATGACCTTTGAGAACAACGAACGTGCGAACGCGGTTACTTTTGTTTTCATTACTCTGGTGCTCCTCGTTGTGTCGATTTTCCTATTGACCTCGCTTTATAATATCCGTATCAATCAGTACAAATTCCAATACGGTATCTATCTTACGTTCGGTGCGGACTTTAAGATGCTGTTCAGTACGGCATTCTGGGAGCTGTTCATTATTTTCGTCGTGACCTTTATCCCTTCGCTCCTCGCGTCTACACTGATTTCCTACGTTATTTACAGCGCGTCCGGATACGGTTTCCTTTTCAACGGTCTGTCGATTCTGAAGATTTTCCTCTTTACCCTCTTTGTAATCCTCGCCTCCGTATGGACCCCGATGAAGATTATGTCTGTGAAGGACCCGATGTCCCTTATTATTACGGAAGATAACTCCAACCTTGTGACCTCCCCGATGCGCTCCTTCAACATTTTTGCTGAAAAGTTCCCGGTGAAGTACGAGTTCTACTCCATCTGGCGTTTCAGAAAATACAACATCCAGCTTCTCACGACCGCTATTGTGTTCTGTGCGTTGTTCATCATGGGTCTTTACATGGCGGATATTTATACCACGGACCTCGAGTATCCGCGCCCGCAGTTCACGATAAACCTTCAGGAATCCGGTTTCGAGTATGATGAAATTATGAGCAAGGAGCTCTACGGCCTCGAAGGCGTGCGTGCGGTTGAAATCAACAATAACTCTACAGAAGCGCGTCATGTCGCGTCGCACATAATAGTTGAAAAGAAAGATGTGCTCCCGCTCAAAAACCTTGTTACATACGAGGGAACAGAATTTACCATGGCTGACCCCGACAAGTACTACCGCGTATCGAACGATGTTTTGTATACGGCGATGACAGAGGAGCAGCTTAAGATTCTGGAAGACTACGACTACACCGGAGACCTCAACTGTATCGTAAACGATCCGACAAGCGTAATTGTGGGCGACTCCATTTCTAACGTCCGTACCTATAAGTTTGATGTGGGTGATAAGATTTACATCAGCATAAAAACGGGCCAGATCAAGAGCGTGGACAGCAATGTGACGGGCCGTGCGCTTCTCAAGAATCAGATTCAGTTCTTCCACTATGATTATATGGAATTCACCGTTGGCGCGGTTATCTACGATGTTCCGTCCGGCTCGACGCCGATTTACATGAGCGTTGATAACTATACGACCATTACCGGCAGTGTTCCGTCGGCTACCTCTCTTAATATCTACGTAGACCACGACATCTCAACCGGTGCGGTTAAGCAGCTCTACGACGATATCCGTGAGTGGGGTCGTGTATATGGTGAAGTAAAAGTTCACAGCACAGACATCACCCTTCTCAACGCTATTGCAAAGGATAAGCACTACAGCGAGCTGTATGTCTGCATTTCTATTCTTATTCTCTGCATCTCTCCGCTGGTATGGTTCTTCTCCCAGACGCTGTACTACACAAAGAGAGAAAAGGAATTCAACATTCTCCAGTCGATTGGCGCGGTCGCAAAAGAAATCAAGCAAATCTACCTGCAGGGCGGTCTGTGCATGGCGGGAATGTCGCTCATTGTATCGATCGTTCTCAGTTACATCGGCAGTTATATCCTGTTCTATGTATATAATGTACTGATGCCGTACTTCACAGGAGAGAACGTCCGCTACGTCTTCTATATGCCGTGGTACGCAATTCTCACAAGCATTGTGATGTCGGTAGCGTGCGGCTTCTTCTCGACCTACCTTCCCTTCAGAAGCTACTACAAGAACCGCTACTCGCTCCAGAACGGCGGCGCCGGCGGAGAATTCGGGGAAGAATGAGTTTGATCTTTTAATAGAGTATATATGAATTTTGATTGAGAAAGGATAAAGGCCTACTTAGGCTATGGTATAAATTATGCCAGAATATATGCTGCAAACCGAAAGTGTTATTAAGCAATACAAGCAGTACGATGTTGTGATTACCGCTGTAAACAGAGTCAGCATTAAGGTGGAGCCCGGCGAATTTGTGGCGATCATCGGTACGTCCGGTTCAGGTAAGTCGACATTTCTGCACATCTGTGCGGGTCTTGACTCAGCGGACGCAGGGCGTGTGCTCATTCGCGGACAGGATATCACGAAGATGTCCGCAGACGAACTGAGTCGTTTCCGCGGCATGAACATGGGATTTATCTTCCAGAAACATAATTTGATTCCGCAGTTCACAGCGTTGGAAAACATTCTCATTCCGACGATGATGTGCAACAAGTCCGAGATGTCTTATCAGGAGACGCTCCGCCGTCTTGTGGAAACGCTTCAGCTTACCGAACGTCTGAACCACCTGCCGTCCGAGCTTTCCGGTGGCCAGCAGCAGCGTGTTGCGATTGCCCGTGCGCTTATCAACATGCCTGATATTGTGTTTGCCGATGAGCCTACCGGTAACCTCGACCGAAACAATGCCGACGAGGTTCTGAAGCTCCTATTGAAAACCAGAGAAGAAATGGGACAGACACTCATCATGGTAACGCACGACTTGTCGATTGCCGACCACGCGGACCGTATTTTCCGCATGGACGACGGTGTTCTTTCCCTCCATCGGGACTACATCGGCGGCACGAAGAAGACGGTTACAAGTTATTGAGAAATATTGTTTTGCGGGGGTGACTTTTCCTAAAAAAGTCACCCCCGCGCCCCCTTCAAAACCTTTTTAACCTATATAAGTTTGCTTTGCAAGGAGAGATGATATGGTATATCAGAAGAAACTTGAAACTCGGTATGAAGTGGACGTACTTGTCGTGGGAGGAGGTGCGTCCGGCGTAGCGGCGGCGGTTGCTGCGGCGCGTATGGGAAAGCGTGTGCTGCTTGTTGAGACTTACGGATGCTTCGGCGGCGTTGGTACTTCGGGGATGGTGCCGTCATTTGCGCCGTTTTCGGATGGAGAGCGCATTCTGGCGGCTGGCATTGGGGCGGAAATTCGCAGCAATGTGTCGCGGCATGTGCCGATTGGCCAATACTGGACCCCCATTCAGGCGGAAGAATTAAAGCGCGAATATGACCGGATTGTCGCGGAAGCTGGAGTGGATTTTCTTTTTTACACCACTGTAGTCGATGTCGTTGCATCGGATGGACATATCGAATATGCGGTTCTGACCTCCAAAACCGGGTTGTATGCGGTCAAGGCGAAGATTTACATTGACTGTACCGGGGATGGGGATTTCACGGCTCTTGCAGGCGGCAAGTTCTCCCTTGGTGACGAGCAGGGAAATACCATGCCGCCGACAGTTTGTTCTCTGTGGAGCGGCGCGGACCCGAAAGGCTACGGACATACCAACATTTCCGCGAGGCTGGAGGACGCGATTCGCGACCATGTTTTCACCTATGAAGACAGGCATCTCAGCGGCATTTCCTTCCGTGAGGATGGCCTTGGGGGAGGAAACGTTGGGCATATCTTTGGTACAGACCCGCTTGACAACCGCTCTCTGACGAAAGCGATGGTGTGGGGAAGAAAATCCCTTCTCGAGTATCAGCGGTTTTATCGTGAATACGTTGGAGGCTGCGAGAATATCACGCTTGTTTCCACCGCGCACATGCTTGGCGTACGTGAATCCAGACGAATCACCTGCGACTATACGCTGTCGGTTGATGACTTTATAAAGCGCGCGGACTTCGACGACGAAATTGGACGTTATTGTTATCCGGTAGACATCCACATCATGAACACGAGCAAGGATGAAATGAGCCGCTTCACACAGGAGTACCAGAACCTCCGCTACAGCAAGGGCGAGTCATACGGCATCCCATATCGCTCGCTGATTCCGGTATCGTTTGACAACGTGTTGACCGCCGGACGCTGCATGGGTACCGACCGTCAAATGGAAGCTTCCATCCGCGTCATGCCGGGCTGCTACATTACCGGGCAGGCAGCGGGAACGGCAGCCGCCCTCGCAGTCGACGCCGCAGACGTCAGACGCGTTTCTCCCCATGCTCTTCAAGTTGAGCTTACTAAAGCCGGCGCGTATCTGCGTGATGAACTAAGAGTGTGAGAACGATGAAACCCCTTCAAAACTTTTCAGGCTTTGGAGGACTAACTTTTCGGGACAGAATTTGCACAAACAAAAATCCTATACCATAGTTTATAAAGTTTTGGTGGAGGCGTCGTTTTCCTCCGCCAATCAAGTTTTGTATTCTAAATCTCCGCACGTGGAATATAATTTAATAAAAAAACGCATGAGGTTGCAGAATGAAATATGTTCCACGTCTTGTTTTGAATTACGCTATATACGCTTTTTTGTTTATGGGAGCGGCAGTTTTAATTGGACGCGCTGCGCTTATGGGAACGATAAACAGTGATGCGGAAAATGCGGCACAGACCTCCGGTGATACCGAACCGCCGCAGATTATCATTGATCCCGGGCATGGCGGCGAAGATGGCGGTGCTGCGGTCGACGACGTTCTTGAGAAGGATTTGAATCTGCAGATTTCTGAGTGTTTGTTCGATATATACTCTCTTTTCGGAATTCGTTCGCAAATGACCCGCGCCGAGGATATCATGCTCTACGACTACTTCGACGACCTCGAAGATTACCGTGGTAAGAAAAAAACCTACGACCTTCGTTCACGTCTTCGAATTGCGGAGGAATCCGGGGCGGTGCTGTACGTGGGAATTCACATGAACAAGTTCCCGCAGCAGCAGTATAAGGGTCTACAGGTTTATTACTCACCAAATACGGACGAAAGCGAGCGCGCCGCTTCTATTACGCAGTCCTACGCCAAGAAATACCTTGACCCGACGAATAACCGCGAAATTAAAAAAGCGACGCAGGCGATATATATATTGAATCGCATCAAAATTCCGGCCATGCTGATTGAGTGCGGTTTCCTCTCGAATGATGAGGAACGTGCTTTTTTGCAGACACCCGAATACCGACTCAAGCTCGCCGCGACTATATTTGCTTCCACTGGGGAATACTTATCCAGCACCGGCGGGTGACTTTTAAGCGGCTGGAATTTTTAGTCTCCGTGACGCCTATAAAATTCGATTGCGTCATTCATGTACTGCGTAGTGCCGCGGCCGTATGATTCGATATCGCAGTTCACGCTGTCGATGCCGAGCAGTTCAGGGCAGTTGCCAAGACAATATTTCCACTTTTCGACAGTCGACTGCGCTACGCTGCTGTCCGGGCTGTCGCCGCGCTTCATGCACAAAGCAAATTCCTCGATGATTTTCTCTACCTCTTCGGTTCTGTCGCCGGATTCAAAATACGGTCTGTTTTCGTTCATTTTCCAAAACCTCACAAATAATATACCGGGGATTTTCGTCCCCGGTATATTGTTTCCGATTTTGAAGGAGATATACGAAAAAGGTCTCCTACATAAACTTTATTTTTTTTTCGGCTGCTTGAGTTCAAAAATGGACAAAATCCGTTTGTTTGAGAAGCCAAGCAGGTAGCCGAGAGTGGTCACGAAAATTGCCGGAAAGATGTAAAGCAGATGGATAATCGGATTGTTCGGTGAGAAATACGACACAATTCCGGCGTACATGCCCTCCCAGAGAAGGCACAGCGCGCGACTAATCAGATTCATGTTGCCTGCCCATTCGTATGAAGCCTTGAACGGGTCGGAGATGAGGACAAGCGCTGCCAATATAAAGTTCGGTATGTTTGCACAAAGCGATATCCAAAGCCCTGTGAGCGGCTTTGCCACCGCACGACCGCCGTCGACCTTGATTCTGTCCCGACCGCCCCGTTCCCATACCAGATTATATAGCAGAAACACGTAAAAAATCGCGGCAAAGCAGCTTGCAAAGAGCATGAGCCACGCCTTCTGACTTTTGGCTGCAGACGCTGCGGCAACTATCATCAATCCAAAAAAGGTCGCGCCAAATTGGTTTAACAGCAGCTTAGAGATAATTTTTGAGTTTTCACTCCAGAATTCTTTCATAGATACTCCTTGGAGAAGTAGGGATGCGTTTCCAAACGTCATTCCCGTCCAATTCACGATGCAGCGCAGAGAATACGCATTTATCAAGATACTATATATTGTATTGTTTTTCTCATGGGATTACAAGTGATTACAGCGAAAATTTACAAAATATCCATTAAAACATTAAAGTTTGTTGTATAATAGAACGTGAAGAATCTTCCGTAAGAATGAATATCTTTTTAACAACCAACCTACTGTGAGGTGATACTATTGCAGGAACATGAATTTGTCGCGGAATTCCCGAAGCTGATTCAGGATTTTGCCAACTATAAACTTGTTTATCAGGGCTGCTCCGAGAAGACCGTGAATGAGTACCTGTTCGACCTGCGCACATTCTGCCGCTACCTCAAAGCCTCCCGCGGCGGATTGCCGATGACGGGCGAAGAATTTGAAAATATCGATATTACCGACCTCGACAAGGACTTTTTTGAAGGGGTCATGACATCTGAAATATATTCGTTTCTATCCTTTACATATACTAAGCGAGAAAACGGCGTCAGCGCGCGTGCAAGAAAGCTCTCCGCTATCAAGGGATTCTATAAATACTGCACTGCCAAAATGATGCTGTTTGAAAACAATCCCGCGATAAATATCGAAACGCCGAAGCAGAAGAAAAGCTTGCCGAAACATTTGTCTGTCGAGGAATGCGTGGAGCTTCTCGACGCCGTAAAACATGACGAGACTTCAAAGACCAGAGCGCGCGACTATTGTATTCTGACGATGTTTCTCAACTGCGGTATGCGTCTGTCTGAGCTTGCCGGTATCAGCCTGCCCGATATGGACCCCGAACTGCGCTCCCTCCGCGTCATGGGAAAAGGCTCAAAAGAACGCATCATCTACTTGAACGACGCCTGCCGTGACGCTCTGGGTGCCTATTTCCCGGTCAGACTCGCTACGCCTGTCAAAACCAAAGGAGAAACCGCCCTGTTTCTGTCGGGGCAGGGACGGCGTATCTCGGTCAAAACCATCCAATGGATGGTAAAAAAATATCTCGGCGAAGCGGGTCTTGCGTATAAAAACTACTCTACTCATAAGCTGCGTCACACTGCTGCCACCCTCATGTATCAATCCGGACGGGTCGATATCCGCGTCCTCAAGGATATCCTCGGGCACGAGCAGCTCAACACCACGCAGATTTATACCCATGTCTCCAACGAGCAGATGGAGGCCGCGATGAACAATAACCCCCTCGCCGACCTCTCTGCGCCGGATGAGATAAAATTCCAGAAAATCGAGCAAACCGAGCCGCAGGATTCAGACGATACCCCGGCAAAACCAAAGAAAAAACGCGGTCGTCCCAAAAAAGTACAGACCCGCGAAGAATAAACCCACGAATTTCTAAATCCTAAACTTTTATAATGAAGTAAGAGGAGACATTTCTCTCACAAAATCTCCCAAGGAGGTATATATGAAAAACACATTGCTGCATACCGACTATCCGGCGCCTGATTGGGAACAGTCTACAGTTGTCGGAAATGGACATTCCGGTATGTCGATTTTCGGTACAGTTGCTGTCGAGAGAATCAGCTTGAATGAGGAAAGCATCTGGTCGGGCGGCCCTATGAATACAAAAGTCGAGAGCTACGCCGACAAAATAGAACACATCCGCCGCTTGTTCCTCGAGGGACATGAGTATGAGGCGGACCGTTGGGCTGCGGAAAACATGAGCGACTGCTTCAACCGCATCAAGTCGTACGAATACGCCGGTGAGCTTGGGATTCAGCTGCACGACGACGACATATGCGATGCATACCGCCGTGATATCGACCTAGAAAACGGCGTCGCCAGCGTTTCCTATAGGAAAAACGGCGTATCATGGAGACGGGAGTATTTCGCGTCTTATCCGGCAGGCTTGCTTTGTGCAAGATTCACCGCAGACGACTCGTTCGACGCCAAAATCCGCTATACCCGCGAGAACATCATAAAACTCGACGTTCGCGGCGCGGACATCATTGCCGATTGTAAGACGGCGGAGGGCGAAAACCGCTTTACGGTCTTTGTGAAAATTCTGACCGACGGCGACTCCCAATCTGCCGGTGACCACATCCATATCACAGGAGCTACGCATATCGAGCTCTATACTGCGGTATTCACTGCCTTCAAGTTTGATGATATCCGCTCCGCTGCTGCTGCCGTTATGCTTCGCGCTGACCGCGGTTGGGACACGCTTCAATCTGAACACACCGCAGATTTTTCCAGCATGATGAAGCGCTCTGAAATTTGCTTCGATGGAGACCCCGCTCTCGACGAGCTGTCTGTCGGCGAGAGAATCAACAGACTTCGCGAGAATCCCGAATGTGAGGACCCTGCGCTCCTTTCCCTCTACTGGCAATTCGGCAAATACCTCCTCATCTCCTCCAGCAGACCCGGCACCCTTCCGGCAAACCTTCAGGGCGTATGGTCGATTGGCTTAACCTCCCCGTGGAATGCTGACTATCATACAAACATCAACCTCCAGATGAATTACTGGCAGGCGGAGGAGGCAAACATTTCGGAATGTACTACCGCTCTGTTCGACTATATGAACGCCTATCTTCTGCCCGGCGGCGAACGTGTGGCCCGTGAGAATTACGGTATGCACGGTATGGTGGTGCATCACTTATCCGATATTTATTGCTTTGCGGCCGCGGCAGATGGTTTGTGGGGGTTGTGGCCTCTCGGCGGCGCGTGGCTTGCCTATCACATGTGGGAGCACTACCTTTATACCTGCGATATCGATTTCCTAAAAAATACCGCATACCGCTATATTAAAAGCTGTGCGGACTTCTTCATGGATTACCTGTTCGATGGCGGCGACGGCTATCTCTACTCCGGACCGTCAACCTCTCCGGAGAACCGCTATTTGGTCGATGTAAATGGAGAGCGCAGGGAAGTGTTCCTCGCGGTTTCCCCGACGATGGATATCGAAATCATCGGCGGGCTGCTCGACTTTTACTGTACATGCGAAGAGCTTCTCGGCATCGACCCCGCCAGCGCAAAGCGTGCGGCAGAGATTCGCGCCAAGCTGCCTCCTTTGAAAATCGGCAAACACGGTCAGCTTATGGAATGGCTGAACGATTATGACGAAGCTGAACCGGGACACCGCCACATCTCACACGGCTTCGGACTTTATCCGGCGGCGCAGATTACCCGAAACACCCCCGAACTGTTCCGCGCAATTGAAGTCACACTCGACCGCAGACTGGCACGCGGCGGCGGACACACGGGATGGTCCAGAGCATGGCTCATCAACATGTTCGCACGTCTTCGCAAGCCGGACCGCGCCTATGAAAACGTACGTCTGCTCTTTACCAAGTCGACCCTTCCAAACCTGTTCGATACACATCCGCCGTTCCAGATTGACGGAAACTTTGGCGGTGCTGCGGGTATCGGCGAGATGGTCATGCAGAGTCACGAAGGATTCATCTCTATTCTTCCGGCGCTCCCCGCCCATGTCTCCGGCTCTTTCGAGGGACTTCGCGCAAGAGGCGGCGTCACTGTCTCGGCAGTATGGAAAAACGGCAAAGTAATTCGGCTTGAGCTTACCCCTGATAAGGCGGGGACCATTAAGGTTGAGCTTCCCGGCTGCGGCGTCATGGAAGTTTACGCAGACGGAAAAACCGTTGTGGTGTGCTGACTGGGAATTTTTACATGGCGTTCAGAGTTGAAGATGAATGGTATAATGCAAATTGCACAAAAAAACGGGTGCAAAATTCGGCTGTCGTTATTTAATGAATAAATGATTAAAAAAATATTTTTTGAAAATTTAATATTATTCGTTTGTTACAAAAAAACTTCGAATATATGATTAATTTATGTGATAATGCACAATTTTATAGCGTTTTAGCTTGCAATGTCCTCTGTTTAAAGTTGCTAACATGTGAAAAATTCGTGAATGGGTTTTCTATTGACAATTAGCAGTTGATATTGTATAATAAATAATAATCAATATTATAAAGTTGATTTTTATGACAAATCCTCCAAACGCATGATTTTACATAAATTACACAATATTTAAAAGAATCATGTAAAAGAAAAAATTTTACAGAGGATGATACGTCTTTATCCTCTGTATTTGGAAATTAAAATATAGTTTTATTTGCCTTTCTGCTGGAATGGACAAAAAACTATATTTTTCCTCAAAACATCATATAACAAATTGCCGGTCGGCTGCACTTCTTCTAACTGTGTCTTGCCGCTTACGGCAGAATGGAGATTTTTATGAAGAAAAAGAAAATCTTATGCGTGCTTCTTGCTGCATTGATGCTTTCTTCAAGCGTCACCATGCTCTCATGCGGCGAAAGCGATGTGAACAGCGAAACCACTCAGGGAGCCACCAATACTCCTGATGCGTCGAACAGCACAGAAATCACCTCCGTTTCTGAGGAAGACCTCACCGACTACGAGTTGAGACAGCTTGTATCGGATGACCTTCCGGCTGTTACATATAACGGAGCAGATTTCCGTGTTTTAACACACGCAACGGTCAATGGCTTTGATTATACCACTGAAATTGCCGTTGATGAGTTAACCGGCGACGTATGCAACGACGCGGTTTACAACAGAAATATAAAAATCGAGGATCGCTTTGATGTACAAATCTCGGTAACTTCCGACAGCACACCGTATTCAACTGTAAAGACCTTCTCTCTGGCCGGAACGGATGACTATCACATCGTTGGTTTCTATGACTATTTAGCATACGTTCCCATTACCGCCGGCGTACTTCTCAACTGGCTCGATGCTCCTTATGTCAACCTTGATAAGCCGTGGCACAACTCGCTTGCCAATGATGACGCTACAATTAACGACATTCTCTACGCAATTTGCTCCGACCTTTCAATTACTTCAATGACCTATACGCATGCGATTTTCTTCAACGTTGACCTTGTTCAAGATTACGGATATACGACTGACGACCTGTATAATTTGGTGAAAGAAGGAAAATGGACTATCGACCAGTTCAATTCCATCGTAAGCGAGATGTACATAGATAAAAATGGTAACGGCACCGCAGACACAAGTGACTCATACGGTTTTGGTTACTATATCTGTAACCCCGCCGACGTATGGCTTACCGCTTTTGGCGGCAAAATTGTACAGAAGAATGAAAACGGCGAGATTGAGCTAACCTTCATGAACGACAAAACCGTTGCGATACTCGAAAAGCTGCTTACTCTTCATTATGACAACCCGGGCTTCATTAAGTTATCTGCTCAGTACGACGAGGAAACATATTTCCTTGAAAATAAACTCGTATTCGCTCCGATGAGATTCCACGCAGCATATAATACTCTCCGTGAAATGGACAGCGTGTACTCCATGCTCCCGTATCCGAAGTGGGATGAAGAACAGGAAGCATACTACACCAACGCAGATGATAAATTCACCGTCTTCGGACTTCCGCTTCCGTCTTATAGTGAGCTTGATTTTGTAAGTACAATTTTCGAAGCGCTCTGCGCGGAATCCTATAAGGAGGTTTACCCGGCATACTATGATCAGGCACTAAAGGGCAAGTACTCCTCCGACCCGACAACGGCAGAAATGGTAGACCTTATCATGTCAGGCCGTGCATTTGACTTTGCGTTCCAGTTCGGTGAAACCTATTTCCAGAATCTCCCCTACAAGATTCGTAATATGATTTCTGCTAATAACAAAAACTTAACCTCTGATTATAAGAAAAGTGAAAAAGCTCTCAAGAAGAGTTTGACAAAACTTCAGGATGCTTATAGCGGCGACTGAGAATATTGTCCCTCCAAACAAAATTAAATGAAGAATAAGGGTGAAGTTACTTCACCCTTATTTTAATGTGAATTCGATGCGTTTTGAAAGCCAAATCCACAGATTGAAACGTTTTGAGGGAAGTTTGAGGGGAACTTTTTTAAAAGTTCCCCTCATCCGTACCCTTATTTTAGGGAGTATTTTACTTAGTGCTGCTTCTTAGAAACAGTATAGCCTGCGAGGGATACAGCTGCTGCGATAGCTGCAACTACGCCGAAGTCAAAGGTCTGCGGAGCTTCAACAACAGTTTCATCAGCTGCTACTTCCTCAACTGCTGCTGCGCTGTATTGTCGGGTTTGTGCCATCTACTGCATAACCGTAGAGCTCAACATCACCAACGTCACCGTGGTTTGTGTAGTTGATGTAACGGAAGTAACGATAACCGGTGTTTACATCGGATTCGATTTCACTGGAAACGTCAATCCAAGCGAATTCGGAAGCTTCTTCGATGCTTACATAAAGCATTTCAGCATCGCTGAAGTCTTCTTCGTTAGCGCCTTCAATGGTAGCACCGTTGAAACGAGCAAGCTGACCATCTCTCGGATGGATGAGAATCTTGGTAAGAATCATCTGTTCGCCTGCGTCAATACCGCACCAGCCATCGCCAACGCCCAGCGGGTCGAAGTAAGTGTTTACATCGTCGTCAAATGCTGCGTCACGTCCAGATGCCGGGTTGCCGCCCCAACCTTCTTCAAGACCGATACGGTCGCCGTTGATGAGAACGGAGCCGTCCGGAATGTCTGTGCCGGAAGACGGATATGCGCTGCTGACAGAAGCGTCACCTGCATCCTTGGACTTACGAGCAACGATTTCGAAAATGGAGTTGCCATATTCGGTTGTACGCTTTGTGCAAGCGATCTTAATATAACGACCGGTTACAAGGTCAAATTCGAATTCGTTGGTTGCACCCTGAGCGTTGTCAGTAACGGTAGCAACGGTGTGTTCCCAGTTATCTACTGCGGAACCAGCCTGAATTGTAAAATCTGCTGCAGATGCGGTTTCCCATACGATGGAAATATATCCAATCGGAACAATGAAGCCGAGGTCTACAATGATGTAGGCATCGTCAACATAGTCGGAAGCCCAGCGGGTGGACAGGTCGCCGTCGACAGCGTTTTCGTCGACATAGGAATCGTTTTCTATGCCGGATACTTCAACGGGAAGCACCAAGGCAGTAGTTCTGCAGTGCTGCTTCGTCTGCTGCGGCTGCAACGGAAAGTGAGCCAGCTGCCAGAACGAGAGCCAAGAGTGAAGCAAATAACTTCTTCATCTTTCTGTATCTCCTTTATATAGGATTAAAATTTTGAATATCTGTTGAACAGAATATTACATCAAATATATTGTCACATTGGAACTGTTTTGTCAATAGAAATTAAAAATACCGCGAAAAAATCCAAATAAATTTTGTCTTGCATACGGAGTGCAATAAAAGGGGGAAATTTCCCGAAAATTCCCCCTCTATTTCTTATTTTTTTAGACTATCCGCTATCTGGCGGAATCTTTCATCATCGCGTATGTTGTCAAAGTAAGAGTCTCCCATCACATCGAGGATCCAATCGCTTCCCCAGGTGCCGCTTGCTTTTCTAAGTTCATACTGTTCAAATGCCGGAGATTTCAGCTTGAATTTTTTCTCCCCCTCGAACGAATCCGCCATCATTGCGGTGTCACGCATCACTTCGAGCCAATGTATCGCCTTGTCCACCATCCCAGCTTCGCTGTAGTGTTTAGCCAGCTGCCACGGTATGTGCGTCGGCTGGTCATTGTAGAAGTATGGGTTATCGTCCGGCATAAGCGTACGGGAGGTCTCATACATCTGAGTCAGCATCTTTATTTTCTGTTCACAGTTGAATTTGTCCTCCAGGGATAATAGATATACCTGCCAACTTAGCTTGGAGAGGAGAATATGCGCGTTTTCCTGCATCAAGCGAATTCGTTCCTCTCCGGTAGCAAGCTGTATCGCCATTTCCTGCTTGACTTGACTGTAGTCTCCAAGTGTATTCAGGAGAGCTTTTCCCTTTTCTAAAAGTCCTGCATCGCGATACATGCCAAGAAGGCTATAGGCTGACCCATATATCGTTCCGTCATGGGCAGGATGTTCGTGGAGGTATTCCTCAAGTTCTATCGCCTCGTCAAGTACCTTTTTGGATTTTTTATCCTCGGGATGGCAGTGATATATGCGGTAGTAGAGACAGAAAGATAGAGCTGACATCAAACGGAGATTGCGCGGATAACTGACGAGGGCTTCGCGAAGAACCTGCACGGCTTCTTCCGGTTTCATTCTTTCGACAGAGGCAAGAATTTCGTCCACTTTGTTCTCCATACGAACCGGGTCAACCTCAAGAAGATAATCGGTTGTTACGTTAAACATATACGCAAGCTTACGTATAATGATGCTGTCTGGGTAGACTGCCCCATTTTCCCAACGGGAAATTGCCTGCGGCGTCAGTCCGAGTGCTTCCGCCAGGTCGTCCTGCGTCATATCGTTCTGCCGGCGGAGGTGTTTGAGTATATTTGAGAATGACATGATAAAAATTCCTTCCATAATTATTATGTTATATATTCATACAGCCACGCGGTACCTTCGTGCTATGGCCATATCATACCATATTCTCCGCTGGATTGGAAGCGAATCAAAATGATGTCAAACTAAAATTTCAGTTTAGTTTAAGCAGCGTTTGGCACTTTCCGTAAGCTGCTTAAGAATCTCCTCCAATTCTGCATTTCCGCGAAGAGCGGCGTAGGTTTCGCCGACCAACCTGTTGTACAAAGCTTCCGAATAGCTTGGACCGCCATTTGTCATGACACGTCCCTTTTTCTCCGATATCCTGCGGAACATCAGCGACTTTATAGTCAATGTGCCCGCCCCCTTGTCATCGGAATAACGGTAGCTGTCATGGCGGATTGCTTCGTCACTCAATCTGTGGATGTACTTGAGCGCGTTTTCGGTATCTCCTTTTTTCAGATACAGCTCGGACGCGACTTCCCACATCAAATCATTGCTCCAGCTGCGGGAGTATAACTCGTCGTCAGCAAATGCGATGTCGTACAAATGCTCAAGTGTTTCGAATACGGCAAGCGTTTCTTACAACACGGCGTTGCAATTTGCAATATAAAGTTGTGGAAAAAAACTCCGGTAGTGACCGGCCCAAATTCCGCTTTCCCGCTTGTTTCTTCTCGCATTCTCCAGACGCTCGATTGCCGATATATCGTGTGTCGCCTTCAAATGCTGTGAATTCAGAATGGAGCTTATTGATGCTTATGTTCATACCGTTCTCCTTCTTTATCATTTTTCGTAATGTTTATCAGCTGACGACTATATTATACAATTCCACCGCAAAAAAAACAATGGGGGTGCATTCGACTTTGGTTGAATCGAATTTCAACCATCAGTTAATCACCTCCGTTTACAAAGAAAATAATTCTACCATGCTATTGCAAAACACGCCGTATTCTGCTATAATATATATGCCTTGCCGAATTTTACATAAATTTTAGTTGAAACATCGATTGTCCCCGCTTTTGGAAATATGGGAAAGGAACTGGAATATGTTCAGGAGCAACCAATCAGATTATGAAAAAAAGTCGTGGAGACTGGTGATTTTTTGCTGTCTCGCCTACGCTACAGTATACATAGGAAGAAAAAATTTATCAGTCTGTCTCGCCGACATGATTGCGGAAGGTGTAGCCGATAAGGTTTCCGGCGGAACCATCGGCACCTGCTTTATGATTTGCTACGCGGTCGGACAGTTCACAAACGGCTGGCTCGGCGATAAGTTCCACCCACGTCATATGGTTTGCACCGGACTAATGTGCGCAGGCTTGATGAACATCCTGATGGGGCTGACTTCGCATACTGCATTGTTCATGCTTATCTGGGCGGTCTGCGGCTTCTCCTGTTCTATGCTGTGGTCGCCGATTATCCGCGCCGTCTCTACATGGACGAATGATGAAATCAGTCATGCCGCCGCCGCAAGCCTTTCGGCTACAATCCCGATTGGCACTATTTTGTGCTACCTTATCTGCTCCGCGGGACTCCGCCTGTTCAATTGGCGCATATCGTTTATCCTCTGTGGAAGCATCCTCTGCGTGATGTCGGTGGTGCTGACGATATGCTTCAGCACGCTGAAATCGCATATGACCGTCGAGAACGCATCGTCTGTATCTCGTTTTGATAAATCCCACCACGATGCCGCCGCTCATTCCGGCGTGCGTATTTTCTGCGTCGGATTGGTGTTTGCGGCGTGCGGGATTCTGTTTAACGGGATGCTCAAGGATGGTCTTGACCTCTGGATTCCGACTGTGCTGACCGATAAATTCATCCCGTCTTCATCAGTCGTATCGCTCATCTGTACGATTCTGCCAATCCTCAATATTTTCGGCGCATATGCTGCGCGGAATATCCTCCATCGTTTCAAAATCGACGAATTGACCGTGTGCGGCACCATGTTTTCCGTCAGTACACTCGCCCTCGCGGTCGTGACAGTGTTCATCCATATCGTTCCGACGAAAGAGACAGGAACTGTAATCTCCGGCGGGGATATCCTGCTGGCCATTGTGGCGACTCTTCTGCTCGCACTGTCGAGCGCGTCAATGCTCGGAGCCAATACCATGCTGCTCACCTTCATCCCGCTGCACTTCGGTAAAGTTGGACGCGCGTCCACAGTGACGGGAATGCTCAACTGTTTTTCCTACGCGGCAGCGGCAGTCTCAAGCGTGGCAGTCGGGTCGATTTCGGAAGTTTTCGGCTGGGAGGCAGTGTTCGCCGTATTTATCGGGGCCGCCTTCTGTGGAGCGGCAGTCTGCCTCACGGGGCATAAGCAGCTTCGGAAAAAGACGGATGAACTGGATGCGTACAGGGGATAAAAAGTAATTTCTTCAGAGAATGACTGACAATAAAGACTCTGGGGGAACCTTTTGGAAAAGGTTCCCCCGAACTCATTTTGTGAGTCTCATCCTCTCCACAACGTTTTCATCTGGGATAGATGGGGAATTCGATATATAAAATATTGAAATCCAGAACCATGCGTTATTGGGATGTTTTGTTTCAGTTTTAACGAAAATATCCGTATTCGATTCCTGTGATGTTTTCTTTTTATCTATTGACCTGTGCATATTTTTGGGGTATAATATAAATTGATGTAATATGTTTTGAAAATTATACCGGATGGACAAAGAATGGTTGAAATTACCGGGGTTTTGCCCCATTCGAGAGCTGCGCGCGCCGGGATTCTGACCGGCGATATCCTGCTTGAGATAAACTCGCATAAAATTAACGACATCCTTGACTATCGGTTCCGGCTCGCGGATGACGTGGTTATCCTGAAGCTCCACCGCGGCTCCGATATTGTTGAGGTAAAGATAAAAAAGAACACATACGACGATATCGGGTTGGAATTCGGCACCCCTCTCATGGATAAAAAACACCGCTGTGAAAACGGGTGTATCTTTTGCTTCATCGACCAGAATCCCAAAGGAATGCGCGAGACGATCTACTTCAAGGATGACGACAGCCGTCTTTCTTTCCTGCACGGCAACTATATCACCCTCACCAACCTACACGATGAGGATATCGACCGTATCATTGAAATGCATATTTCGCCCGTCAATGTCTCAGTGCATACAACCAATCCCGAGCTGCGCGTGAAAATGATGAAAAACAAACGCGCAGGTGTGGTGCTCGACTATATCAAAAGGTTGGCGGATGCCGGAATCAAGCTGCGCGGACAAATTGTGCTGTGCCGCGGTATCAATGACGGTAAGGAACTCGACCGTACAATGAAAGACCTTGCGGGATATTACCCCGCGCTCGACAGTGTCTCCATCGTCCCTGCCGGACTGACCGCACACCGTGAAGGGCTGTATCCTCTTGACCCGTTTACTGCGGAAGAATGCGCGTCGGTTATCGATCAAGTGGAACGCTTTAACGATACCTTAGCGGAGCGGCTGTTTTATGCATCGGATGAATTCTATGTAAAAAGCGGCAGACCCCTCCCAGATGAAGAATACTATGGCGAGTATTTGCAGATTGAAAACGGTGTGGGAATGCTGACCTCGTTTGAGTCGGAGTTTAAGTCCATACTGGGAACCTTGTCAGAGGAAGAAAAGCAAACGAAAAGAGAAGTATCTGTCGCAACAGGCGAAGCAGCGTATGCTTTTATCGAAGAGCTGATCCGGAAGCTCACCGGTGAATGCCCAAACTTCAAGTGCCATGTATACTGTGTCAAAAACAATTTTTTTGGCGGGGAAGTAACCGTCACCGGCCTCCTCACCGGTGTTGACATGGCGGAGCAGCTTGCGGGAAAACCGCTCGGCGATACTCTATACTTGTCGCGCAATACTCTGCGTGCCGAAGGAGACTTGTTCCTCTGCGGCATGTCTCCTGCCGAGCTGTCAGAGCACCTTGGCGTAGATATCGAATTCACCGAAAACGACGGAAGCGAATTCTGTCTGAAACTTCTCGGACTTGAGTGATTCCCGAGTTAAAGAATCAGTTTAAAAAGTTTGGAAAAGGGGGAATTCCCCCAATAAAGGAAACGGAGATAAAAAGAATGTCAAAGCCCGTGATTGCGATTGTCGGACGTCCGAACGTCGGCAAAAGCACGCTTTTTAATAAATTGATCGGCGAACGCCGTGCGATTGTCGAAGACGTTCCCGGCATTACACGAGACCGTATTTACGGTGAAACCGAATGGAGGGGGAAGACCCTCATGGTTATCGATACAGGTGGTATCGAGCCGAAGACTGACGATATCATCCTCCAGAAAATGCGTGAGCAGGCGCAGATTGCCATTGATATGGCAGATGTTATCTTGTTTGTGTGCGATATCCGCACAGGACTTCTCGCCGACGATATCGATATCGGGATGATGCTCAAGCGCAGCGGGAAGCCCATCGTGCCGTGCATCAATAAAGCTGACAAAATCGGCGACCTCCCCGCAGAGTTTTACGATTTCTACCAGCTCGGCTTCGATATCGAACCCATTGCTCTGTCGTCCCTCCACGGAAGTGGAAGCGGCGATGTTCTTGACGCAGTGCTCGCCGCGCTGCCTGAATTTGAATCCGAAGCGGAGGAGAACGACACCATTTCCGTGGCCGTTATCGGAAAGCCGAACGCCGGAAAATCGTCTATTGTCAACAAGCTCCTCGATGATGAACGCTGCATTGTGTCCGATATCCCCGGCACTACCCGCGACGCAATCGACACTTCTCTTGAAAACCAGTACGGCAAGTATAACCTCATTGATACTGCCGGAATCCGCCGCCAGTCAAAGGTCGAGGACAGAGTCGAAAAATTCAGCGTACTCCGCGCGAAAATGGCGGTCGAACGTGCCAACGTTTGTCTTATTATGATTGACGCGACCGAAGGCGTGACCGATCAGGACGAAAAAATCGCCGGAATCGCCCACGAGGCCGGAAAAGCATCAATTATCTGCATCAACAAGTGGGACCTTGTCGACAAGGATAACAATACCGCCAACGAATTCAACAAAAAAGTATACGACGCCCTGTCCTATATGACCTATGCGCCGATAATGTATATTTCCGCCAAGACTGGACAGCGTGTTGAAAAGCTGTTCGAACAGATAAACTATGTCCACAATCAGACGACCATGCGGGTGTCGACCGGTATGCTCAACGATGTCCTCGCTGATGCCGTCGCACGGGTACAGCCGCCGACAGACAAGGGCAGACGTCTTAAGATTTATTATATGACCCAGATTTCCGTAGCGCCGCCGACCTTTGTTATCTTCTGCAACAACGCAGAATTGTTTCACTTCTCCTACCAGCGCTATATCGAAAACTGCTTGAGACAGACCTTTGGCTTCAAGGGAACCCCTGTGAAGTTGATAATACGTCAGAAAGGTGAGGAAGAAAGTTAATCATGCTGCATTTTTTCCTTCGCTATGAGGTTGGCTTCATGGGTTTGATAGGATGTTACTGGAAGAATATTCCGCTTATCCCAAGTCTTCTCCTCGTTTTGATTTATGTACTCATCCCGTACCTTCTGGGGAGCATCAATACTGCAATCATCATCTCAGATAAGCTGTATCACGACGATATCCGCAAATACGGAAGCGGCAATGCGGGATTTACTAACGTCATGCGTACCTACGGAAAAAAGGCGGCGCTCATCACATTTGTGGGGGATATCCTGAAAACGGTTCTCTCTATCATGATTGGGTGGTGCGTGTTTGGATACCTGACTGCGTATATTGCCGGTTTTGCCTGTTTTCTCGGCCATATTTTCCCGGTGTTCTACCGCTTCAAAGGTGGTAAGGGAATCGTCTGTCTCACCGCGATGGTGTTCATGCTTGACTGGCGTATTTTTCTCATTCTGTTCGTCTTGTTTATCGGGATTGTACTTGCGACAAAGTATATTTCCGCAGGCTCCGTCGTCTGCTCCATGATATATCCGCTTCTGCTGAACCGTATGAACGATACCGGTCTGCGCCTGATTGAATTTGTGGCAATGGCAATCGGTATTATTATCGTGGTCAAGCACCGCGAAAACCTTAAGCGGATATTCAACGGGACGGAAAGCAAGTTTGCCTTCAAGAAAAGTAAGAAAAACGCGGATGAGGAAGGAAAATAACGAGAAATGCAGAACGAAAAAATCACCGCCTTTGCCGAATTGGTGCAGAAAAGCTTGTCGTCGGGCGGCTTCGTGAACGTGGTTTTCCATTCTCCGGCAGCCGGAGATAGGCTGAAAGCAAAGGGAACTGCAAAAGCTATCGGCGGAAAAACGATATTACAGGTGGAAACGTCTCTGACCGAAGGACGCGTGACACACGAAAATATAGATGAGGCGGACGTCGCCGCGTCTGTTGTGCGTTATTTTGACCCCTTTCGGAAAGCTGACCTCACTGACAAAAACGGGACTGCATCCCTTATGATTTCCAAAAAGGGAACAGTGACCCTTCTCGAACACGGAAAAATCGGCATGACGACGGTGGAAAAACCTCAGGAATCCGGCAATGACCGCGCAAAATCCCACCTGCTTACGGGAAAGGAAGATTTTTTGAAAGCACTCGGCGTATCGGACGCGTCAGGGCGGATTCACGACAAAAAGCAGGCGAAGTTCCGGCAGATATGCCGCTTTTCCGAATACATCGCCGAAGCTGCCGCCAAGCTGAAGCAGGATGGGGAGCTGTACGTGTGCGACCTGTGCTGCGGCAAGAGCTACCTCAGCTTTGCCGCGTATCATGTGCTGACCGCGGTCCTCGGACGCAAGGTGAAAATGTCGTGCGTGGACCTCAAAAAAAGCGTTATCGATTACTGCGCAGATATCGCAAAAAACGCGGGCATGGACGGAATGGAATTTCTCTGTATGAATATCGACGATTTTGAGCCCCAAAGAGAGCCTGACCTCGTCATTTCCCTCCACGCGTGCGATACGGCGACCGATATTGTACTTAATTTTGCGGTGCGCCACCACGCGGACGCGATTTTGTCAACGCCATGTTGTCACCACCAGATGAACCGCGAGCTGGATTGTCCGACCCTTGATTTTATCGCGGAGCGTCCGGTGTTGCGGCAGAAGCTGTGCGACGCGGCGACAGATGCCCTGCGGCTTCTGATGCTGGATGCCGCCGGCTACAAAACCGACGCGACCGAATTCATTGACCCTGAAGATACGCCGAAAAACATCATGCTTCGCGCGTACCGACGGAAAAAATGGAATCCGGATGCAAAGGAAGCGCTGGACAAGCGCGAAAGATACCGTGCGGCGTATTTCTTTATGTACGGAAAATACCCGGACTGAACCGATGAAAAATTAAACTAAGCATCAAATTTATAAATCCGAAAGGTACCTATATGGAAACTACAGTACTTCTTGAAACCATATCCAGAACCGATATTACAGCAGACGAACGCCTTGCAGCGCTTGCAGAGCTGAAAAATCAAATCGATATCGGCGAAATTCCGACTCCGGAGCGCGGCATTTTCGTAAATAACCACATCCATACCTGCTATTCCTTCTCCCCTTACACTCCTACCTCCGCTGTTTTCTACGCGTGGAAGGCCGGACTCCGTACCGCCGGCATTATGGACCACGACAGCGTAGGCGGTATGCGTGAGTTTATTCGGGCAGGCGAAATCATGGAAATGCCCATCACCTGCGGTTTTGAATGCCGTGTGAACGTAGAGGGAACCCCCCTTGTCGGCAGAAAAATCAACAATCCCGACCAGAAGTCCTGTGCGTACCTCGCAATGCACGGTATCCCACATCAGAATATCGACCGCGCTGAGGCTGTGCTGTCCGGGCTGCGCGAAAAGAGAAACGAAAGAAACCGCAAAATGTGCGCGAAAATCACCGACCTCGTAAAGGATAACGGCATTACGCTTGATTTTGACGCGAATGTTTATCCCCTGGCCATGGCGCGCGAGGGGGGAAGCGTGACCGAACGTCACATCTGTTATGCCCTGACTAAGAAAATCACCGCAAAATATCCGAATCGCGAGGATGCGTGCGGCTTTATCGAAAAACTGACCGGCGTCCCGCTCGGAAAGACCCGCGAAAAGCTCCTGACCGCACCAGATAACTTCTATGAATACGACATTCTCGGCGTGCTCAAGGGACACCTTGTCGGCAAATTTTACGTGGACGCGACAGACGAGTGCATAGGCATTCGCGACTTCACTGCACTGGCAAAAGAACTGGGCGCCATCTCCGCATACGCTTATCTCGGTGACGTCGGGGAATCCCCCACAGGAGACAAAAAGGCGCAGAAGTTTGAGGACGACTATCTTGACGAGCTATTTGAAGTCCTCCGGGATACCGGATTCTCCGCAGTAACCTACATGCCGTCGAGAAATACGAAAGAACAGCTTCGCCGCGTGATGGATTTATGCCATGCGAACGGCCTGTTCGAAATCTCCGGCGAGGACATCAACTCTCCCCGTCAGTCGTTTATTTGCCAGGCTCTTGCTGACCCGGCATATGCGCATCTCAGAGAAGCGACTTACGCGCTCATCGGGCATGAAAAGGCAGCGAGCGAAAATATCGCGGATTCTATGTTCGCTCCGGGTAATACGGCGTCTCTTGAAGAAAAAGTCAAGAAATACGCAAAACTCGGTGGATACGAAGGTTAAAATTTTAATTTTACATAAAGGAGATACTTATCATGAGTGTCGAAGCGCTTGTTGAATTTTCTAACAGATACGGAAAAAATTCTGCATTTGTACTGGCGGGAGGTGGAAATACCTCCTATAAAACCGCCGATACACTTTACATAAAGGGAAGCGGTACATCCCTTGCTACCATCACCGCAGAGGGATTTGTCAAGATGGACAGAAGCAGACTCGCTAAAATCTGGGAAAACGAGTATTCCGCAGACCAGGCAGTCAGAGAAGCGGAGGTGCTCCGCGACCTTATGGCGTCGAAGTGCATCGGCGAGGAGGCAAAGCGTCCATCTGTGGAAACGCTTCTCCACGACCTGTTCCCGCAGACTTTCATTCTCCATGTTCATCCTTCGTCTGTCAACGCGCTGACCTGCTCGGCCGGTGCTGAAAAGCGCACGCATGAGCTGTTCCCAGATGCAGTATGGGTTGACGAATGCGAGCCCGGATATATTCTCGCGTCGAACTGCCGCAAAAAGCTTATAGCATACACGGAATCCACCGGAAAGAGCGCAAATGTCGTATTTTTGCAGAACCACGGCATTTTTTTCGCCGCTGATACGGTAGAGGAGCTTGACAAGGTTGTGGCATCCGTTATGGACAAGCTCGCAGCGGAAATCACCGTAAAACCTGACTTTTCCACATGTGAAACCGATACCGCGGCAGCCGCTAAAATTGCTCCCATTCTCCGTATGACTTATGACGCAAACGGCGAAGCCGCTGTGCTGTTTACATGCAATAAGGAAGTCATGAAATATGCAGCATCGCGTGAAGCCTTTGAAGTCCTTCGTGAGCCTCTTTCTCCCGACCACATCGTCTATTGCAAGGCGGAGCCTCTGTTCATCGAAGACTTTACAATCGACGGCATCAAGGCTGCTTTTGAAGAGCTTACGGCACGCCGCGGCTTCAAGCCGAAGGTTGTGTTTGCAAAGGGTATCGGCATGTTCACCATCGGCAAGACGGTGAAGGAAGCGAAGACGGCGGCAGCTGTTTGGACGGATGCAATGACCATCACAACGCTCACGGCAAACTTCGGCGGTGTACGCCATATGGCTCCCGCTATGGTTGACTTCATTGTCAACTGGGAAGTGGAAAGCTACCGTGCGAAGGTAAGTCTCGCAGGAGGCTCCGCGAGGGCATTTGCTGGTAAAATTGCTATCGTAACCGGAAGTGCGCAGGGCTTTGGTAAAGGTATCGCGAGATATCTTGCCGGAGAAGGCGCGGCAGTTGTGATTGCCGATATGAATATCGCGGGAGCGGAAAAGACCGCTGCAGCTATTACAGAGGAACTGGGCGTTCCGGCCATCGCGGTAGCCGCAAACGTATCAGACGAAGACAGCGTCCGCGCTATGATTGAAAAGACCGTCCTTTCGTTCGGCGGTCTGGACATTTTCGTAAACAACGCCGGAATCGTACGTGCGGGCTCTCTTGAAGAGATGACCAAGCAGAATTTCGAACTTGTCGCATCCGTAAACTATACGGCATACTTCCTCTGTGCGAAGTACGCGTCTGCTGTTATGAAGCTTGAACGCGCCGCATCCCCGGAATACATGACCGATATTATCGAAATCAATTCGAAGTCCGGTCTGGCCGGCTCCAACAAGAACTTTGCATATGCGGGAAGCAAATTTGGTGGAATTGGTTTGACGCAGTCGTTTGCGCTTGAGCTTGCGCCTTACGGTATCAAGGTCAACGCAGTTTGCCCGGGCAACTTCCTTGAAGGTCCTTTGTGGTCTGACCCGGTCAAGGGGTTGTTTGTCCAATATCTGAACGCTGGTAAGGTACCGGGCGCGAAGACTGTTGATGACGTCCGTAAGTTCTATGAAGCAAAGGTCCCGCTCGGACGCGGGTGCCGTATCGAAGACGTCGCCAAAGCGGTCCTCTACATTATTTCCCAGAAATATGAGACCGGTCAGGCTGTTCCTGTAACCGGCGGACAGGAAATGCTGAAATAAAATAGAATTTTGCGGGGAAACCTTTTTGAGAAAGAAGGTTTCCCCGCCCCCTCTAAATAATCTTATACTGTTTACTTCTTGTTTTTGTGTGTTAAATTGCAATTGGGCAAAGGGTATAAAACAGATGTGGGTAAATTGGCTAAAATGGTTATTGACATTTATCGCTATTATCGGTATAATAATGGAAGAAAGTTATACTCATTGATTTTTTGATTTTTATATATGCGATAAGGAGAGATAGGATTATGAAAGGAAGAAGAAAAACGTTAAAGATTTCCGAAGCGGAATGGAGTATCATGAAGGTCCTGTGGGACGGCTGCGAGGAAAACGAGCGCGGCATGACGCTCGGCGAAATCGTTGCGGCTCTCTCGGAAACCACGAACTGGAGCAATACTACCATTCGAACCCTTATCATAAGACTTGCCGAAAAGGGCGCCGTCGATATCGACAAGACCACGGGGGTTTACAAATATACCCCCCGTACTTCCAAGTCGGACTGTGTGAAGTGCGAGGTAGATTCCTTTATTCAGCGTGTGTTCGATAATTCCGCCTACAACCTCATGGCGTCTCTTGTACGAGAGGGGAATTTCAGCGCAAAGGAAAAAAAGGAAATCATTAAGATTTTGAGCGATATCGAAGACTGACCAGAACGTAAAAACAGGTGATTTTCATGCCGGAATTTTTAGTATTGCTGCTTATGCAGGTTACTATCTTTTCGTCAATCACAGCGCTTATTCTGATTGTTGTCAAGCAGATTCTCAAGTGCCGGATTCCTCCCCTCATCGGAATGGGGATGTGGATTGTGCTTCTCGCGAGACTTTTGTGTCCCGTTTTCCCGGAGAGCAAAGTGTCGGTATACAATTTTATTCCTGTCGGACGTGACATCATGTTTACGCTCACGTACGACGTTGGCGAGAAAATCGAGGAGCGGGAAGCAGTCAAGGCAAGTCTTGAAAACCCGTACATTCTTCACGAAAGGGACGGGAACGGTGCTGAGTCAGCGGCAGAAGATGTCGCGGCGCCGGAGGAATACGAAGAAACTCCGTCTCTCGGCGAGTATTTTACCGAGGTGATAGCGGAGGACAAAATCGATGGTACGTCCAGCGCGTACGCCGCGCGGATAGACATTGCGATTCTTGCGGTTTACTGTCTCGGTATCGTGGCGTTTCTCAGCTGCAACATTATCGCCTACTGCCGCGCGAAACGGATTGCCATGCTTTTATCTTCGCCATGCCAAAATGAGGAGCTTCTCGCGATTTACTATAACGTGGCGCATGACGTGGGAATCAAACCGAACAAGGTGCCGCAGCTCAGAGAGGGTATTTCGCCGATGCTGGTCGGATGCTTGAAGCCATGTATCATATGCCGCGAGGGCACTGAAAAACGGGAAGCCGTGATGATATTTGCACATGAGCTGAATCATTACAAGTATTCTGACAACCGAATTCTATTGTTTTCCACCATTATCGCGTGCCTGTATTGGTATAACCCGCTGATTTGGCTGGTGCGCAGTATGCTGCATGAGGATATTGAGGTGCTTTGCGATTCCCGTACCCTTGAGGAATGCGGGATTGTTGGAACAGACTATGCCATGATGCTGTGCCGGAACTCCGCGTTTGGGGAGCTGGCGCATTCTGCAGGCTGCCACATGTCGGCAAGCGGAAGGCATCTTAAAACGAGACTGCGCACGATTTCGCGCCGCAATCGGCATAATTTCCTTTCAAAAGCGGCGTCCGTCGTGCTTTGCACGATGATAATCATGCTGTGTCTGACCAATCCTATTGTATCTCAGAGCAGTGACTACACGGTGTATATTGACAATTACGCCGCTTTGACTGGAGACGATGCGCGCGCGATGCATCTGACCTCCAACGTGACGGTATCGACATATCTCAAGCAGATTGGGACTTTGGTATCGGACAAATCCGGGGTCGAGCTTTGGCAGAAAATCGGCGGCAATCTTGAAAAATTCAAGCGCATTTGTGCGGCGAGCGAGTACATATCCGACGACGTGGTGAAGGAGCTGCGGAAGCTCAAAACGGACGAAACGTTGACATACAGGGGCTGTGCGCTGATTACCGAGTGCATGGTGTGTCTGCTGTCTTCGGGAAATACTGCGGAAAGCGGCGATATTGCGCTCCTGCCCGAGGTGATAAGCGTATCTGATATGGAGAAGGTTCTGTCTCAGCTCACGGAAACGGAGGGTGCGGCGGTTCTGTCGTGCTACAACCGCGGAGTGAAGGGAGCTGACGTAGAATTTGACTATCTATACACGAGTGCGATGATGGACCTTATCACTTCCAGAATCAACGACGAGTGGAAGTGTGCAAAATTCAAGGGATTCTATCAGGAAATTGAAATAGACAGTCTGAACTTTTACTCTCTAAGCCCGACAATGCGTGATGTGATTAGTAGCATTGTCAGCGGCAAGGATTTTTACATGTGTGACCCGAGCATTACACAAGCGGAAGAGGGGATTCTGAAAAACATTCTCATGGTGGCCATGGCCGGAGAGCAGGAGAATGTGTACTATCTCAAACAAGTTGAGGACGGATGCTCGCACGAGACAGCGGAGTTTCTGTTCAAACGCGCGGGGTACACCTACGCCGACATGTTTCGTGGGTATGCTGAAATCGGAGAAAGCAGCACCGTGCTGTCAGACATCACAACGGCATTCGCAGAGGTGCGTACCTCTGACGAAATTACACTTCGCGGTGTGACAGAGGACGGTCTTCGTAAAGCGGTGACACATGTCTACTCACTCGGCATTCTCGATGCCGATGAGATGGGGGTTATCGAAATCAGCCAACGCATGTCATGCGGCGAAAGTCTTGCTGCCGCGTACCGACTGGTTTACTCGGCTGTCAATGTAGGGATAGTTGAATAGCAATGAATAGGAAGGAGAGGGGAACTTTTTCAAAAGTTCCCCTCGTCGTATCTCCCTGAACTCATTCGAAACTATCATATTTGTGATTCTTTGGCGATGAGCGGGGAGAGTTTTGAGCGCATCAACATAGAAAACGGCCTTACTCCCGATAAAATCGGGAGCAAAGCCGCGTAAAAACGTGATATTCTGTGATAGGTGTTCTTATTTCTGTCTAATTGGGCGGGAGCGGTATAACCGGTGTTTTCAATTATCAATTTGTTGTTACAATATCAAGCGAAACTGGATAAGAGGGGGTCACTTGTTTCTGATCGTTTCGCACAAGATTTCAATAAATTTTTCTGCATCCTCGCTCAGCCCTACGTCCGCGCGGTTGATGATTCCCACAGTATACACGTCGTTCGAATAGAGGGGAATCGAAATGACGTTGCCGTTGTTCAGCTCGGAGGTCATTATTCCGGTGCCGAAGGTGTAGCTGTCGGTGCTCAGAAGCAGATTCATAAGGGTCGCGCGGTCGTTTATGCGGATGTGCTTTTTCGTATGGCTGTATTCCGACAGCTCCTCGGAAAACTCCGCCGAACCCGCTTCCCCTTGGTCATAGGTGATGTAGGGATATTCGCTCAGTTCCTCGCGGGTCAATTCTCCTTTCGCGGCGAGCGGATGGTGCTTTCCGATAAAAACATACGGACAGGTCTCGAAAAGCTGGCGGAATTCAAGTCCATTCCTTTTGAGATAGCGCTCCATATATCCGCCTGCGGGTGCCTTCAGATATGCCAGAATGCCGAGGTCTGACTGAAGGCTTTTCACATCATTGATGACCTCAATCGTCCGCGCCTCTTTCAGGGACATGTTGTAGTCTGAGCGGTGCTTCTTCATGAATTTCACAAACGCTTCCGCCACGAAATCATAGTGCTGTGACGTCACCGCGAAGTTGCGGACGGACTTTTTGTCATCCCGCTCATAGCGGTCGGTGATGACTTCGTACTGCGCCAGAAGCTGTCGAGCGTACCGGATGAATTCTGACCCTTCGCGCGTGATGCGAACGCCTTTGTTCGAACGGTCGAAAATGTGTATGCCAAACTCTGTCTCCAGCTCGCGCACCGCGGACGACAGACTTGCCTGCGAGACGAGAAGTGCTTTCGCCGCTTCGTTCATCGACCCGAGACGAGCGATTGCCAATATATATTTGCACTGCTGTATTGTCATGTAACGTTCCTCACGTTCTCAACTGAACTTATTTATTAATAATAACATATTATATTATTTTTGTAAATGACAAAAAAATGTTAGCCAATTATAAGAAAAAAATATATCAAACGCGATATTCGTTGAAGAAAGAGCGTATTTATGATATAATTGTGAAAAACATATGCTGGGAGGGCAAGCAATGGACTATAAAAAAATTTTATATGAGCAGCTTGCGCGTGATTTTTCGGCGTCGCCCAACGAGTTTGCGTATGGAAGAAACCTGTTTGTGCGGAAGAAATATCCCGACGGGCGCAGGATATACTCTTCGGACAAGTGCATGTTGAAGATGCTGTCGGTAGATGGGACTGGGGTTATGGCGAGCGAGTCGGAGGCACTCCTTACATGGCTGCGGTCGAATTTTGACGGCTATGCGGCATGGTTGAGCGAAGTCGAGAATTTGATAAAAATAAACGACCGCTTGAAGGAATACGGGCACAAGTTAAAGGACTTCCACCACTACTACATCCCAGATAAAGCCGCAGACTCTATAATCATGCCGGAACTGTGCCCGGTCAAGTGGTACGAACAAGGAGAATTTGAGCAGTTTCGGGGCGATAGCCGTTTTGCCGAATCGCTCGCGTTTTCCGACACTGCGCCGGACATGATAGCGGTCGTCGGACTTGACGAAAACGGAAATATTATCGCAACGGCAGGCGCGTCTGCCGACAGTCCAACCATGTGGCAGATTGGCGTAAAGGTGCAGTATCAGGCGCGAGGCCGCGGAATCGGCTCCTATTTGACGTGGTTGCTGAAAAGGGAAGTCACCCGCCGCGGCTTCATGCCTTATTACGGTACTGCTGAATCCCACATTGAATCCCAAAAAGTTGCCTACAGATGCGGCTTCATCCCCGCGTGGTGGGAAGCGTATTCAGACTAAGAATAGCGCATAGACACCTTGCAGATATCCCCTGAGAAGACCGTTCTCCAATTAACTTCCCACCCAGAAAAGTTTCTTGAAAGAGGTGCGGGGGAAACTTTTTTCAAAAAAGTTTCCCCCGCATTTTATCTCTTTCTATCATTACCCCTCGCACTTGGCATATTCGAGGAGACGCTTTTCGGCGGCAGGACACCAGAGATTGCCTGCAGCCTTGCAGAGCTTGTCGAGGTCAGCGTAAAGAGCGCCGAGTTCGGTGCCCGCGTTTTCTTCCGCTGCCTTGCCGAAGTCTTCTACAGCTGTGAGCGGGAGCTCAACATGCGTGTAAATGAGTTTTTTAGCTCCCTTGATTTTCGGGAGGTTCATGGTAGTTTCAGCGCATGCGTTCAGACCGCCGATGTGTGTAATCATTCCCGCCGGGTTGATGAGCTTCTTTTCCATCAGGGAGATGGACTCTTTCATGTCGTCTGTGTTGCCGCCGGAGGTGCCGACGATGTGGGTTGCCCCGTAGTGAACGTTGTAGAAGTTGAACATTGCGGAGAACTCGGGATTGGTCGGACCTGCGAAGAAGTTCAGACAGCCGTCACGTGCGAGGAGCGCGTCGCCCATCTCGACAACGGACTTGACGGGAGCGTATACGAATACATCGTTGAAGCCTTCGCCGCCGGTAAAGGAATGGAGGTATTCGACTGGATTTTCTACAGATGAAGTGTTGACGAAGTGAAGGTCTACGCCGTACTTCTTGGCGTCTTCTACAGGCAGAAGTTCAGCTGCTCTTGCGAGTCTTGCATCGTCAAGGTCTGTTACGATGAGAAGCTTTGGCGGACGTCCGCCGTGGATGGCGTAGTCGGCACATCCCAGACCCATGGGACCCGCCCCGGCGAGAATTGCCATATTTCCGCCTTTAACGGTGCCCATATCGTGTACATATACGCCCGGTTTGGTGTGGTAGTTTGCATGGTAGCCGCCGACGATGCAGCTCATTGGTTCTGCAAGGCTTCCGTAGAAGTATGCGTCGCCGTCATAGGGAAGAAGACAGTTCATCAGCATGACTTCTTCCGGAATGATAACGTAGGTAGCAGCACCGCCGCAGTACTTGTAGGAGTAGCCGGGGGAAGCGAGAGAACCTTTATAGTTGATGGCGGGCTGGATGACAAACTTGTCGCCGGCTTTGAACTGGTCTGCCCACTTTGCGCCGACTTTGACAATTTTACCGCAGAACTCGTGACCAATGATAACAGGATTTGTCTCAACGTCATCGGGGACTCTCTTATGATTTTTGCCTTGAGAAGCGGCTTTATAGGAGGACATACAGATACTGTCGGAAATGATGCAGGCGAGAATTTCACCGTCCGTGATTTCGGGAAGCTCAAATTCTTCCATACGCAGGTCCATCGTACCGTGAAGTCTTACAGCTTTGGTTTTCATTGGTGTATCTCCTTGGATTTTAGTAATTTGACAAAATGGATGAGAGGGGAGTGAATCTGAAATTCACTCTACATGGATTCAGCCTCTTTTGAGTTCGATAAAGCCGAGCTTCCGTCTTACTTTAGACATAGTTCTTGCGGCGTCATGAGCAGCAGCTTCTGCACCTTTTGTCATGACGTTTTCCAGGTAACCCTTGTCCGCCATGAGGCGTGCGAACTCTGCTTGGACCGGCGCGAGTGCGTCAGCACAAGTTTCGCCTACCGCCAGCTTGAAATCGCCATAACCTACGCCCTCGAATTCGTGTTCGATTTCGTACTCCGTCTTGCCTGTGAAGGCGCTGTAGATGGACATGAGATTCATGATGCCGTCCTTGCCCTCGCCGCGCTTGATTTCGCTGCCCGAGTCGGTGACTGCGCGCTTGAATTTGCGGATGATGGCGTCCTTCGAATCGAGAATACGCACGACCGCGTTCTCGTTTTCATCGGATTTGGACATTTTCTTGGTTGGGTCGGCGAGCGACATGATTTTTGAGGTTGTTTTTGGGATATATCCCTCCGGCACGACAAAGGTATCGCCGTAAACTTGATTGAAACGGATGGCGACGTCACGGGTCAGCTCGATATGCTGCTTCTGATCGACGCCTACAGGAACAAGCTCGGACTGATAGAGCAGAATATCTGACGCCATGAGGGACGGGTACGTGAAGAGTCCGGCGTTGATGTTGTCCGCGTTTTTAGCGGATTTGTCCTTAAACTGGGTCATGCGGGACAGCTCGCCAAACATGGTGTAG
>CAZUPI010000024.1:0-37775 GCA_964621755.1 uncultured Ruminococcus sp.
TATTATAGAAAAAGCGGAGCATCTTACCGCACGGTATAAAACAAGAAATCCATACACGATAGCGGAGCAACTTGGTATTCATGTGTTGAATTTTAACACTCCTGGCACTCTAAAGGGAATGTACAGCGTAATAAAACGAACTAGATTTATTTTTGTAAATGAATCACTTGACGATGAGCTACGCCGTTTTGTTTGTGCGCATGAGCTTGGTCATGATATTCTTCATCGGAAAATTATCGGGCAATCTCCCATGTCTGATACCAACATGTATGGAAACAGTTCACGCCTTGAATATGAAGCCAACGTATTTGCTGCGACGCTGCTTATTGACCGTAAAAAGGTACTGAAATGTGTAGTAAACGGAAGAACCGTATCTGAAATTGCAGCGCTGATGCACGTCGATGTAAATCTCGTATCAATTGTCATCGACCAACTCATTAGAGAAGGGTATGCACTAAACCCGGTAAGCAGAAAAAACAATATTTTAAAATAAAGATAGCAAATATAGACGACATTATTATACTTGCTGAGAATGTAGTCAACAGCGAACGTATATATAAATGTTCTTGTAAAGTATGAATTTACTCAGGACAAAGAACTTCCGCCCAAAATAAGTTAGCTACTACATAAAATTTATAAAAAGCCGACATGAAGGAAAAAATAAAGTACCTGCTCTCATCAGGAATCGCTTTCATCATTGACTATGCTTTAATACTTCTCCTCAATGCTATTCTTCCTGTAGCGTCAATGGAAATCGGTGCTTTGGGTGCGTGGTGCGTATCTTCGCTAACAAATTTCTTTTTGAATCACAATGTTGTGTTTCATTCAAAAGTACCTATAAAAAAAGCATTAGCGGAATATTACGGACTGGCAGGAATTGTGTTCATATTAAAAACATATGTTGTTTTAGAGCTGTTGACCCGAATTTTTGGAATTCCTCTTAAATATGCAAAACTGCTGGCCGAAGTCTTATTCTTTATATCCAATTATTTAATCCAAAAATTTTTTATTTTCTGCGTCCGTAAAAAATGACAGTATAGGTCTGAATATTTATAGTTTTCCCTTTAGTTAAATTTCCAATACTTCATGGACAATCGCCTTATTTCCTGTCACGTTAAACTTGATTTCAAATCCTGCAAACGAAAAACCATACTCACGGTCCTCATCTTTTTGATAGGAGGGGCGCGGGTCTTGTTCAAGAACCTTTATCAATGCTGCGCGTTTCTTTTCTGGTATCTTTGCGAGCAACTCGTGCGGGAATTCTACTGCTATGCTATCTTCAACATGCTCTGCTGCAAACCCTCCTTTTGCCTCAGGATGACTATCGACATACGGCAGATAAGGCTTAATGTCATATACAGGAGTCGCATCCATCATATCAATGCCGGATATATGCAATATAGGCGAATCTGGGGAGTCCAAATCTATTGAGTCCAGTCTCACACACGATAGTCCAATTCTATTTGGTCGATTAGGAGAGCGAGTGGCAAAGACTCCAATTCTTACATTTCCGCCGAGTCGTGGCGGACGGACAGTGGGGGACCATCGTTCTTCCTTAAACTGATATTTGGCAGATGCAAAACTTTCAGAAAATCCCCACAAAACCCAAATGTGCGAATATCCTTCAAGACCCCGCAATGCATCTATGTTTCTATAACTCGGTTCAAACACCACTGTTCCACATAATTCGTTCACAAGGCCGCTTTGACGTGGAAGTCCGAACTTGGCTGGAAAGTCTGTATGTATTTTGGCAATCGTCTTTAATTCCATAAATTCCTCAAAAATCTAAACAAATGTAAAAAGAGACCTTCTTCAGTCTCTTTTCCTTTATTTTTTAGTACTAAATTGTGATTTATACTCATTTTTTTCTTCAAAAGCATTTTTATATTTTTGATTAGAAGTGCGTATTTCCGCGGTAATATAGCGATACATAAAAATGATAAGCGCACAAATCAAATAAGCAAAGCTATAAACAAGTAAAGCTGTCAAGACTGACCCGCCATTTGCTTGGAATCCACCCCACAATATAAAAATAATATAAAAGACAATTGTTGTTAATATATAATGAATCAGCAAGCGAAGAGCAAATATAAGCTTATCAGAAAACATAAAAGAATTCGCCGCCGCCAATACAAAAGAGAACAAAAGAAGAGCAAATACCATGTGCAAAGTGGGAACCCAGTTCGAATCTACATAAACTCCGAGAAGATAAAGCGCGGTAATAAAAAAGGTATAAAAAACGCAGGCATGACATACCATTTTTTTCAGCCACTGTAATTTTTTCATGAAAGCAGACCTCTTTATTAATTGGAATAACGTAATTTTATAAGAGTATATCACAAAAAAATTAACAATTTAACGCTGTATAAGAAATTTTTTATAAATTAATCCCATAATCCGACTGGAATCTTATAATTCAAACTGTAAGAGTCCTTTTCACCATAGTGTGTTTCCGCACGATATTTTGACAAAAAGTTCGTCAAAGCATAGAGATCAAGCCAAATTTGATTATTTCCATCCTTTTGCGATTTGTCAAAAATAAGTTGTAATCCCCAATGAAGATGGGGAACATTGATATTATTTGTGTTTTCCTTAGAGGAATATCCGGTCATCCCAAGATATCCAATAACCTCGCCAGCAGCCACAATCTTTCCCTCATACATGTCTGTATAAGGATGATTTTTTCGCAAATGAGCGTAGTAATAGTATCGCTTTCCATCGAATGACCGAATGCCGATTCTCCATCCGCCGAAACGATTCCAACCGCACGCCTCTACATATCCTGCTTCAACTGCTACAATGGGAGTTCCAACCGACCCCATCATATCATGTCCAAGATGAGGTCTTCGATATCCATACGAACGTGCTGCACCAAAGTCATCATAATGACTATAATAATAACCCGCAGCAAATGGCGAATAAGCGCAAAGACCGTATTTTCGCTCACAACTTTCTTTACTGCCCGATGTATATTCATCATATTCGCATACTATCCCATCAAATACCGCTTGATACGCTTCTAAATAATAATGAAATAATTTTTCATTTGCAGCAATATCTTTCATTGTTTCACCGGATAAAACTCGTTCTTTTATTTTTTCGAGGTCAGTTTTTTTATAACGTTTAAAATCTCCGCCATATTTTACTGCAAGACAGGCTAAGGCTGATGACATTTTTATATGTGTATCTGTTGAATATGTTTCTATGTCCAGTGCGAGAGTATCGCGCATTACTGTTTCTGTAGGAGTAAAATCTACCCACTTTATATAATCCGCGGAAAAAACCGTAGTTGACAGTACCGCTACAACAGTAATAAATAAGATAATATATTTAAGAAAACTTAATTTCATGGATATACACTCCGCGTAAAATTGAAACATCCCAATATAATGTTTTTCATATTATATGTCGGATAGACTCACAACACTCATGTTAAAATATATATTTTGCGTTGTATATAAACTGCAATGTATAAAAAATGTATTTTGTGAATATTTGTATTATTATCCATTGACATATGCGAATGAATATATTATAATTATTTAAAGTATTAGGAACTTCATTTTTTACTCTGCAGATATTGATGCAGGGTCTCTACACAATCGACAAATCGCCTTATATGGGCACAGAGGGTTTAATATGGCTGACAAACGACATGAAAATCGTGAAAAGGCATTTACACTGCTTTTCGCAAAAGAATTCGACCTTGACACAAATGCTGTAGATTTTTATAGCTCATACATTGAAAATAATGATGTATCCTTTTCGGATTATGTGAAGAGCACTTTCATTGGCGTTTGCGAACAGCGCGAAGCTCTTGACCGTGAAATCGAGGAAGTATCAGTAAAATGGAAAATTTCCCGCATGGCTGTGGTAACCCGCACAATCCTCAGACTCGCAGTATATGAAATGGAGAATTCAAAAGTTCCGGTAAAAGTTATCATAAATGAAGCCATCGAAATTGCGAAAATGTACGATGACGATAACGCTCCTGGATTTATCAACGGAATTCTAAACAAAATCGCGAGAAATCGTGGGCTTATTGTGACCGGTGAGGAACAATGAGCGAAAAGAAATTGTTTCTTGGCATTGATACAAGTAACTATACCACTTCTACTGCTCTTTGCGACGAGGCCGGAAATGTACTATTGAACTGTAAAATACCACTCCCTGTGGCTGAGGGAGAAAGAGGTCTTCGACAAAGCGAAGCGGTATTTCATCATGTAAAAAATCTTCCGGACGCTGCAAAAGAATATGGTAAAGTGCTTCTGGAAAGCGGAGGTAAGCTCACAGCAGTCGGATGCTCATATGCCCCTCGCGATGCGGAAAACTCATATATGCCATGTTTTTTATCTGGCGTAGCAGCTGCGGAATATGTATCAGCTACAAAAAATATTCCTTTATATAAAGTATCACATCAAGCTGGACACATTATGGCTGCCCTAAACTCTGTTTGCCACAATCATGACATCCCGGTGAGCAAAATTATGCACACCCCTTTCATTGCCTTCCATGTTTCAGGGGGCACAACAGATGTTCTATTGTGTGAACCGAGTGAAGAACGTATTTTCAACATACGACCAATCGGCGGCACACGGGATATCAACGGAGGGCAGGCTATAGACCGTACTGGCGTGAAGATGGGTTTGTGTTTTCCGTGCGGTGCAGAAATGGATAAAGCTGCACTTTCATTTCATGGAAAAATATCTCATACAAAGCTATCAGTTCAAGGAACTTATTGTAACCTTTCCGGGCTGGAAAACAAATCTGCCGAAATCTATAAAAAGGGCAATGACATAGCGGAAACTTCTGCATATACTCTTGATTTTATCGCCCGTACTCTTGAGAAAATCACACAAAATGCGCTTCTAGAGTATGGCGAAATGCCGGTTATATACGCCGGCGGTGTGATGAGTTCTCAGTTTATCAAAAAAACGCTCACAAAATATGGCATGTTTGCTGACGCACAGTATTCTTCTGACAATGCCGTTGGCGTTGCGCTTCTTGCCGCTGAACAATACAGACGAGATTTAACAGAAAATAATGAATAACAACTATATGGAGTCCAATATACCATCAAAAGAAAATTTTCCGGTACCAGAAGAGAGGTTTCCAGGTGCGTTGACTGTTACACAGCTTAATGAATACGTAAAACGTATTCTTGACGGCACACCACAGCTAATTAGTATTTACGTAAAAGGTGAAATCTCAAATTTCAAAAACCACTACGGAACAGGGCATTACTACTTCACTTTAAAGGATGAAGGTGGGCAACTTCGAGCGGTTATGTTTAAATTCTCAGCCGCCAAAATGAAGTTTATGCCTGAAAATGGAATGAAAGTTACCGCACATGGCAGAATTTCCGCTTTTGTGCGCGATGGTACCTATCAGTTATACTGCGATGGTATGGAGCCCGATGGAGTGGGCGCTTTATATATTGCCTATGAGCAACTCAAAAAGCGCTTAGAGGCTGAAGGGTTGTTTGATGCATCAAAAAAACGTCCGCTTCCCAAAATTCCAATGCGCGTAGGAATCATCACATCTGCAACTGGTGCTGCCATACGCGATATGATAAACGTGTGCGGCAGACGTTTTCCAGCAGCAAAATTGGTACTATATCCCTCTCTTGTACAAGGAAGTGGTGCTCCTGCCGAGCTTATTTCCGGGGTGCAGTATTTCAACGCTACAAAATCAGTTGACGTCATCATTATAGGACGCGGCGGCGGTTCTATTGAAGATTTATGGGCATTCAATGACGAAAGCCTCGCACGTGCTATTGCAGCATCGCAAATTCCTATCATATCTGCAGTCGGGCATGAGACGGACTTCACCATTTGTGATTTTGTAACTGACAAACGTGCTCCCACGCCCTCGGCAGCAGCTGAGCTTGCGGTCCCCGATACAGAGGAGTTGAAGCGCAAAATACAGAATATCGTCACTCGCGAAGCAAACATCTTGTATGCTATGCTGAAGATGCGCCGTGATAAGCTCACTTCACTATCCAGCACGCGTGCCATGACAAATCCTATGAATTTTCTCGACGATCGCCGTATGATGGCAGGAATACTTGCTGAAAGGCTAGTGCGAGCGGAAGAAAATCACATTCAGATGAGAAAATCTCTTCTTGCGCAAGAGGCTGGAAGACTTGAAGCACTCAACCCGTTAGCGGTAATTTCACGCGGGTACAGTGCTGTATACAAAACCGACGGTAGTTTGGTAAAGCGTATTGAAGATGTAAAAAAAGGCGATAAGGTTGAATTTAAAACGATTGGTGGTGTAGCTGTCTGCACCGTAGACAAAGTAAATAAGATGAGTGATAACGAAACGGGTGATAAATAAATGGAAAACAAAGAAAAGATTGAAAATATGACATTCGAAGCTGCAATGGCAAGGCTGGAAGAAATCGTGCGTATGCTTGAAAGCGGCAATGCTCCTCTTGACACCTCACTAGCCCTGTTCGAAGAAGGTGTGGCACTCGTAAAGTTATGTAATTCCAAACTTGATACCGCTGAACAAAAAGTGAAAATCTTAACAAATGCCGGAGACGGAACGCTCGTCGAAACCGACATGAAATAAAAAGTATCATTTTGATTAAATTATAGAAAGATAGTGCATTATGGAAATATCTCATTCTGTTGAAACTGCTCTGCATGACGCTGCGGAAAGGGTTGAAAAAGCACTTACCGAATACCTTAGCGAGCAATATACCGGACCGACAGTTGTGGCTGAAGCCATGCGATATTCGACACTTGGCGGAGGAAAACGCATCCGTGCGTTTCTGGTCATAGAATTCTGTAAACTATTTGGTGGAAGTATAGATGCGGCACTTCCGTATGCATGTGCACTTGAGTGTATTCATGCATATTCATTGATACATGACGACCTGCCGTGCATGGATGACGACGACTTGCGCCGTGGAAAGCCGTCATGCCATATAAAATTCGGAGAAGCGGAAGCGCTTCTTGCAGGTGACGCGCTGCTTACGCTTGCGTTTGAGCTTTGTGCTTCGAATCAGTTTGTTCCTAATAAATCTGTAAGACTTGCCGTTTCCACACTGGCTCACGAAGCTGGAGCATGCGGGATGGTTGGCGGCCAAACACTTGATTTGGAGAATTCTGTTGATAGTTACCGGGAACTGCGTAAAATATACTCAATGAAAACGGGGGCCCTTATCCAGGCAGCTTGCTTGCTCGGATATTATGCCGCATGTGACAAGCCAATACAATCAGATATAGATAACTTGAAATTATACGCCGAAGCCGTTGGACTTGCGTTTCAGATTCATGATGATATTCTCGACGTAAGAAGCGATACCGCTACTCTCGGAAAAGAAGTGGGCAGCGATATTAAGAACAACAAAAAAACTGTGCTCGCGTTTATGAAGATAAGTGAAGCTGAAGAAGAAGAAGCACTTCTCACCCTTCTTTCAGTTGAAGCAATATCACATTATGCGGACAGTGATTTATTATGCCGTCTTGCTATCTGGTTGCTTTCACGCCGTAAATAAATTATCATGAGACTGGATGTTTACCTTGCAAATGCGGGACTTGCCAAAAGTAGGAGCCGTTCTGCACAGTTAATCTCGGGAGGATATGTCTCTATTAATGGTAGAATTATCACAAAAGCGTCATATGATGTATCTGATTCAGATGAAATAAAGTTACTCGGCGAGGACCACCAATTTGTCGGCCGCGGTGGAATGAAACTTGAAGCTGCACTTAACAGATTCCATGTAAATGTAGAAGGACTTACATGTGCTGATATCGGAGCTTCAACAGGAGGATTTACAGACTGTCTTCTGAGGTACGGCGCTGCGCATGTCTATGCAGTAGATTCCGGCCATGGTCAGCTTGATAAAAACCTGCTTCACGACAGCCGTATTACGAATTTCGAAGGATGCAATGCCCGCTACCTTACTGCAGAGATGCTCGGCGAAAAATGCGATTGTGCAGTAAGCGACCTATCATTTATATCACAGACTCTCGTTCTTCCAGCAGTATGTGGTATTCTAAAAAAAAGCGCTGTTTATATAGCGTTGATAAAGCCACAATTTGAGTGCGGCAGGGAAACAGTCGGACATAGCGGAGTTGTCAAAGATAAAAAACAGCATATAGCTGCAGTAAGACGTGTCATTGCATGTGCCCGAGAGAACGGTCTTGCACCATGTGGAATTATGAAATCTCCCATTACAGGAGGCGACGGGAATACCGAATTTCTGATGTATGCAGTTCTTCATGGTACTACATTCGTTTCAGACAAAAATATTACCGAGGCTGTTTATGAATAAAACAAACAATATTGTATTGATTCCAAATACCTCGAAACATATAGAAGCTCAGCTGATTACAAATCTTGTGAATCATCTCCATACACTCAGATGCAAAGTGGGCGTATTTTCGGACAGCACGGAGTCACTGTCATATCTCGAACGCTATACCATATACGAAATCAAAAGCGCAGCTGACCTTTTACAATGTGATGCTGCCGTTGTGCTTGGAGGTGACGGTTCGATCATCGAAGCATCACACAAGCTGATTAACACAGATATTCCGATTATCGGAATCAACTTCGGACATGTTGGTTTTCTTGCAGAAATCGAAATAAATGAAATTTCACTTATCGACGCACTACTTGATGGAAACTATACAATAGACGAACGGATGATGCTAGATGCGGAAGTCGTCTCTGTATCAAATGAGTCAATCGGAAAATTCACTGTACTAAACGATGTTGTCCTATCAAACGGTCCTGTTTCGCGCCTTCTTACTTTTGATGTACACTGCGGAAATATAAAAATCCAAACTTGCCGCTCAGATGGCATAATAGCGGCAACGCCCACCGGTTCAACCGCTTATTCCTTGTCAGCCGGCGGACCAGTGCTTGAACCTTCACTTGACTGTATATGCCTAACGCCGATTTGTCCACACGCCTTAAACAGCCGCCCAGTGATATTTCGCGGAAATTCAGTGATAAAACTGTCCGGAATCCGAAGTAACAATTCGTCAGTATTTTTGACTGCAGACGGACGCGATGTAATTGCGTTGCACGAAGGGGATTCGGTCGTAATAAAACGTTCGGAGCACACCACAAAGCTCATCAGAATAAAAGACAATGGATTTCTTGGAATACTTCATTCCAAGTTGTCTGAAAATCAATAATCCCCTATTTTTATATAAAATTTCTACCGGAATTCCGGACGAAAGGACTGCCATGAAAGTTAAGAGACATAATAAGATTCTTGAAATTATCGAAAATAATAATATCGAAACTCAGGAAGAACTTATTGCCAAGCTCAAGCTCGCTGGATATGATGTGACACAAGCTACTGTTTCACGCGACATCAGAGAACTCAAGTTGTTGAAGCAAATGTCTGATATGGGAACTTATAAATATGTCGTTCCGAAAAATAATGCCAGTGAAAATCAGCATGTATACAGCCGTGCCCTTGCTAACTCAATAAAAAGCGTAGATTCCTCGTATAATGATATTGTCATCAAGACATATCCTGGCATGGCACAAGCAGTAGCCGCAGGTGTTGATTCTCTTCATGAAGCCGACATTCTTGGATGCGTGGCAGGAGACGATTGTATTATCATTGTAACACGTGATACTGATTCCGCAGTTGCAATAGCGCACAGAATTACTAAGCTTATCAACACTTGATACATAAAACCGGGGAGTGAAATTATGCTTTGGAACTTGTATATAGAAAATATAGCCGTTGCAAAGCAGCTTGAAATACAGTTCAAAGAAGGATTTACAGTAATTACAGGTCAGACCGGAGCAGGAAAATCAATTATTATTGATAGTCTGCTTTTGTTATGCGGTGCAAAAAATGGACGTGAACTGATCCGGAGCGGCGAAAACCGCGCTGTTGTTTCGGGCATTTTTGGCGGACTTGAAAAGTATCGCGATACACTTGATGCTTTGGGGTGTCCACCGGATGAAAACGGTGAAATACAAATTACGAGAACCATTTCAGTCGACGGAAGGGGAAGTGCAAAAATCAATCGACGTACCGTACCGTTATCGCTGTTGCGTGAAGTTTCCGAAACACTAATTGGAATCCAAACACAAAATGAGCGTAGCGCATTCGCCGATAAGTCAACCTATGTAGACCTGCTCGATACCTTTGCCGACAATGAAGCTGAGCGTGCGGAATACCACGAGCGGTACGCTGCACTTACTGCAGTGCGAGATGAAATCTCCACCCTTAAAGAATCTATGTCTCAACGCGAGATGATGCTTGATATTCTTCGCTATCAAAAGAAGGAAATCGACGCTGCCAAGTTAACCGTCGACGATGAAGAAGAACGCCTAGTTCGATTGCGTACCAAGCTTAAAAGCCTTGAACGCGTGTCCAAATATTCCTCTATTGTCAATAAGGCTCTCGCAAACAGCGAAAAGGGCGCTACTGCGGCGTATCTCATTGAGCGAGCGGAAACAGCACTTTCACAACTTTCGGATGTGGTAGAAGGTGCTGACGAAATGGTTGCTAAGCTCGCCGGATTCCGTTATGAAATTATCGATATAGCAGAGCGAGTGTATGATGCGACAAACGATGAAGATATCGATAATCCCGCTGAACGGCTGACACAAATTGAATCCCGCCTCTCACTTCTCGAAAAACTCGAAAAAAAATATGGAACCACAATTCCGGAAATCAAAGCAAAACGTGCCGAAATTGCAGCAAAGATATCGGACCTTGAAGAAGGTGACTTGAAATTATCCGAACTTGAACGAAAATATGAGGAGAAATCCGCGCTGTGTGCTGAATCCGCGGAAAAAATCAGTGCCAAGCGCAAAGCCGCAGCAGAAAATCTATCACATGAGGTCATATCGTCACTGCAATTTCTCGATATGCCCAAAGTGCGGTTCCGCATATCGGTTAATCCACAACATGATTCTGCCGGAGCATATATATTTCGTTCCGATGGGATCGATGACGTTGATTTTCTTATTTCAGTCAACGTCGGTGAAGAGATGCAATCGCTCGGACGAGTCTCATCCGGAGGGGAACTTTCAAGAATCACATTGGCGGTAAAAACGGCGCTTGCAGGAAGGAATGATGCCGGAACCCTCGTATTTGACGAAATCGATGCCGGCGTATCGGGCGGGACATCAGAAAGAATTGGTATCATGCTAAACCGTCTTGCCGAATCAGTCCAAATCATTTCTGTCACGCACTCGCCGCAAATAGCATCAATTGCTCGTTGCCATATGCTCATACAGAAAAAAGAACGTGATGGCCGCACCGTAAGCTCGGTTTGTGAAATATCCGGTGAAGAACGCGTGACTGAAATTGCACGTATTATCGGCGGTATATCCGTAACCGAAAAGCAGACCGCTGCCGCACGAGAGATGCTTTCTAAACACAATAACAAATAATCACAGGAGATAAAGACATGCAAATTTTTGACGAATTAAAAGCGCGTGGGCTTATCGCGCAAATGACCAACGAGGAAGAAATCAAAGAACTTGTCAATCACGGAAAAGCAACTTTTTATATAGGGTTTGACTGTACCGCTGACAGTCTTACAGCAGGGCATTTTATGGCGCTGACTCTTATGAAGCGCCTTCAAATGGCAGGGAATAAGCCCATTGCATTGATCGGCGGTGGTACCACCATGATAGGCGACCCTTCCGGACGCACTGATATGAGAAAAATGCTCACCAAAGAAGATATCGACCATAACGCCGTATGCTTTAAGCGTCAGATGGAACAGTTCATTGACTTTTCAGATGGTAAGGCTTTAATGATAAATAATGCAGATTGGCTTCTTCACCTGAATTATGTAGAGCTTCTGCGTGACGTTGGTGCATGCTTCTCTGTAAACAATATGCTTCGCGCCGAATGCTATAAACAAAGAATGGAGAAAGGCCTTTCTTTCCTCGAATTCAACTACATGATTATGCAATCTTATGACTTCTATTACCTCTATCAGCATTACGACTGCAACCTTCAGTTTGGTGGTGATGACCAGTGGTCAAATATGCTCGGTGGTACAGAACTGATTCGCAGAAAGCTCGGCAAAGATGCAAATGCAATGACCATCACCTTGCTGACAGACTCACAAGGTAAGAAGATGGGCAAAACTGCCGGTAACGCGGTGTGGCTCGACCCAAATAAAACCAGTCCGTTTGATTTCTATCAATACTGGCGAAATGTTGGTGATGCAGATGTACTCAAATGTATTCGTATGCTGACCTTCCTGCCTCTCGAACAAATTGACGAAATGGATAAATGGGGAGGAAGCCAGCTCAACACGGCAAAAGAGATTCTTGCATATGAACTCACAAAGCTCGTGCATGGTGAAGAAGAGGCGAACAAAGCACAGACCGCCGCAAAGGTTTTGTTCTATGCAGGCGGCGCTATGGCTGAAAACATGCCCACTACTATTCTTACGACTGAAGATTTCACTGATGGTAAAATTCTCGTGATTGACATGCTCTTAAAATCCAACCTCGCCACTTCTAAGAGTGAAGCAAGACGTCTCATCCAACAAGGTGGCGTATTTGTTAATGATGCAAAGGTGGACTCCCTTGAAAACGTAGTAGATGAATCTGCCTTTAACGGGGATGGCATCATTGTAAAGAAGGGTAAAAAGACCTATCATAAGTTCACAAAATAAATATGGCAAAATATAAGTATCTGTTATTCGATGCGGATAACACCTTATTTGACTTTACAACAGCAGAACTTCTGTCATTTCGCGATACTTGCCGTAGCTGCGACATTGAGTATTCTGACGAGATATACAAGCGCTATTCCGAAATAAACGACAGTTTCTGGAAGCTACTCGAAAAAGGCGGCATCACTCTTGACACTTTAAAAATCGAGCGCTTCCGTAAACTTCTGTTATCATTCGGACACGCTGATAATGATGAGACATTTGTTAAAGCATCAAAAATGCGTGACACTTATATGGCGAATCTCGGAAATCAGTCATGCCTCATAGATGGCGCGGAGAATATCTGTAAAAAACTCTCGCAAGATTATGCGCTGTATATTATTACAAATGGGGTCAGTAAGATTCAACACTCCCGTTTTAATAAATCAGCATTGTATTCATATTTCCGTGATATATTTATATCAGAGGAAATAGGTTTTGCAAAACCCGCCCCGGAATATTTCGACTATGTTATCGATCTGATAGGTGACAGCCACAAATCAGCATACCTTGTTATCGGAGATTCTCTAACATCAGACTGTGCTGGGGCGATAACGTACGGTATTGATGTATGCTACTTTAATCCGCATGATAAACCGGACGGTGGACTAACTCTCACATATACTATTAAGAAGCTGTCTGAACTTGAGGAAATATTGTAATCGGAGGTCGCTGTGACTGATAATCTGATAAAACTCAAATTGCTCGTTAATGAATATAATAACAAAGAAAACAAAATAGACATGAGGCAAAATGAGCTGATGAGCCGCCATACAACGTTCCGTATTGGCGGTTCTGCCGCTTTATATTTGATTCCGCAAACTGTGGATGCGCTTAAAGAATTGTGTGGATTCATAAAAGAAACAGATGTAAGATATTATATCATTGGCAACGGAAGCAATCTCTTGTTTGATGACGCTGGGTTTAACGGGGCAGTAGTCGCAACTTCCGCACTTTCTGCTATCAGTACAACCGAATTGCAAATCACTGCAGAATCGGGCGCACAGCTTATTAATGTTTGTAAAAAATCTCGTGCTGACGGTCTTTCTGGACTTGAATTCGCATATGGCATTCCCGGTTCTGTTGGCGGAGCTGTGTATATGAATGCTGGCGCATACGGCGGAGAAATTGCTCATGTTTTAATGGAAAGCTCATACCTAGACCCGACCGACCTCGCGGTACATACCCTTTCTAACACGGCACATTGCTATGGATATCGCGAAAGCGTCTACATGCGTAACCATAATATAATTCTTTCTTCCACATTTGGACTTCAAAAGGGAAATTCAGATGAGATCGGCAATACTATGAACGACTATATGAACCGCAGAATTACCAAGCAGCCGCTTGAATATCCCAGTGCAGGCAGCGTTTTTAAAAGGTACCCTGGTAGATATACTGGACAAATGATTGAGGAATTGGGGCTGAAAGGATACTCTATTGGCGGCGCACAAGTGTCAGAAAAACACGCAGGATTCATCATCAATCGTGGAAATGCTACAGCGCGTGATGTGCTTGATTTGATTGAGCATATCCAAAAAACAATACTTGAACACTTTGGCTGCGAGCTCGAGTGTGAAATGATTTACGTAAAATAATGGCGAGAGAAAGTTTTTCCAATAAAATAAAAGAACAGCTTCGCACCGAAGAAATCAAGAAGAAATGCTGCAAATATACGTTTTCTGACGTTATGGCATTGCAAAATATACGTAATTGCGATATTTCTGATAAATTAAATGAAATATACTTTAAATGTAGATGTGAAACATGCAAATCTGTTTTCATCCGTGCAATCTTTGTCTTGTTTGGCTCAGTCACAGACCCCGAAAAATCGTATCACCTTGACTTTTCAGTAAAATACCCGAACGAAAGAGAAATATTTCACTTTATACTTGCAGAGTCGGGTTTTGATTTTCATGTTACGATGCGGCGTGAAAAATATGTTCTTTATATCAAAGATAGTTCAGCAATTGAAGACTTTTTGGTTTTCATTGGAGCTCAGGCAGCCGCATTTGAATTGATGAATAAAAAAATCGAACGTGAATTCCGTAATTCTGTAAACCGCCAAGTGAACTGCGATACTGCAAACATTGAGAAACAACTTACATCGGTAAAAAAATATATAGAAGCGGTACAATATTTGATAGATTCCGGTTCTATCGAAAAATTGTCGCCCGAACTTAGGAAAACCGCTATTCTGCGTCTTGAAAACGAACAATTATCCATGACAGACCTAGGAGCCCTTGTCAATCCGCCGGTATCAAAATCGGGAATGAAGCACCGGCTCGAAAAAATACTCGAATTCGCAAAAGAAGAAAAGCAAAAAGAATCACCATTTAGATAAGCAAACAATCAGAATCAGGAGGGGCATAATGGGAGATTTCGTTCATCTTCATCTGCACAGTGAATATAGCCTTCTTGACGGAGCATGTCGTATCTCCGATATTCCAAAGGCTGCAAAAGCGGCAGGGCATAAAGCGGTTGCAATAACCGACCACGGCGTAATGTATGGTGTGGCGGCATTTTATAAAGCGTGCGTAGCCGAGGGAATAAAGCCTATCATTGGCTGCGAAGTATATGTTGCCAAGCGCAGTATGTACGACCGCGAAAAAGAGTTTGATGCTGGAAGTTATCATTTGATACTGCTTGTCAAAAATAAAACCGGTTGGGAAAACCTTATTTTCCTTGTCTCAAAGGCATTTACAGACGGTTTTTATTCGAAACCCCGTATTGATACTGACCTGCTCGAAACGCACGCGGATGGCTTAATATGCTTGTCCGCATGCTTAGCGGGATACATTCCGCGTTGCATTGTTGCTGGAGAATATAATAAAGCTATCGAATATGCAAAACGGCTTGACCGTATTTTCGGACATGGCAATTTCTATCTTGAGCTTCAGGACCATGGACTTCGTGATGATAACATCGTGTGCGAGGGTATCCAGCGTATCTCAGAAGAAACTGGAATCCCAATGGTTGCTACAAATGATGTCCATTACATCAAAAAAGCGGACGCGGAAACACAAGCGATACTCATGTGTATTCAAACTAACAACGTCATTTCTGATGGAAAGCCAATCGGGTTCGAAACAGATGAATTCTATTATAAGAATACCGTTGAGATGGAGCGTTTGTTTTCCGCTTATGCAGATGCATGTGCCAACACGGTAAAAATCGCGGATATGTGCAATTTTGAACTTGAGTTTGGCAAGCTCAAGCTGCCGAGATTTAAACCGGAAAATGGTATGCCACCAGATGAATATCTGAAAAAAATCGCATATGATGGACTGGAATCTCGCGTATCGCTGGGACATATAAAATTTGACGAGAAATATCCACGCGAAGCATATGACCAGCGAATAGAATATGAGTTGTCCGTTATTTCAAGCATGGGGTATAGCGAATACTACCTGATTGTGTGGGATTTCGTCAATTACTCTAAACGTAAGGGAATTCCTGTTGGGCCTGGGCGTGGTTCCGGTGCGGGAAGTATTGTAGCGTTTCTCATTGGAATAACAGACATTGATCCGCTTAAATTTGATCTGCTGTTCGAGCGTTTTCTGAATCCCGAGCGTATCAGTATGCCAGACTTTGATATTGACTTCTGCTATAACCGTCGCGATGAAGCAATCGCCTATGTTCGTGAAAAATATGGAAAAGATCATACTGCACAGATTATCACATTCGGAACGCTTGCAGCAAAGGCGGCAGTACGCGACGTCGGACGTGCACTCGGAATGTCTAATAGCGATGTCGATGTAGTGGCAAAGCAAATCCCGCAGGAGCTTGGCATTACCCTTGAAAAAGCTATGAAAATCGACAGTCTCAAAAAAATGTACGATGATGATCCTGCAGTACAAAAGCTGATTGACACTGCCGCTGCACTTGAGGGAATGCCAAGACACGCTTCCACACACGCTGCGGGCGTCGTGATAACAGAAAATCCCGTTACAACTTATGTACCTATTGCAGTGAATAATGGCATTACCGTAACTCAGTTTGATATGGATACCATCGCTGAGCTTGGACTATTGAAATTTGATTTTCTAGCATTGCGTTATCTCACAATAATTAATAACGCTGAAATCCAGATAAGAGAAAATAATCCTTCCTTTGACTTGACTGCACTCGATATAACAGATTCCGCAACTTTTGATACGTTGTGCTCCGGCCGCTGCGATGGTGTGTTCCAGCTGGAATCATCTGGTATTCGCCAGATGTTGATTCAGCTCAAACCTCGTTGTCTGGACGACATCATAGCGGCAATTGCACTGTATCGTCCCGGCCCGATGGATTCCATTCCTAAATACATTGAAGCCCGCCACGACAAATCCAAAATTCATTACTGTACACCCAAGCTTGCCCCTATTCTTGACGTTACGTACGGTTGTATTGTATATCAGGAACAGGTCATGCAGATTTTCAGGGAAATAGCAGGATATTCGTTCGGACACGCGGATGTCGTACGGCGTGCTATATCTAAAAAGAAGCAAAGTGTGCTTGATGGTGAACGTCAGGCATTCATTGATGGTGCTGTATCTCGCGGTATTCAGGAAGCAGATGCAGTAGAGTTATTTGAAGATATTGTCAGCTTCGCAAACTACGCCTTCAATAAAAGTCATGCCGCAGCATATGCCGTGCTGTCCTATAGAACTGCATATCTAAAAACACATTATCCGCGTGAATACGAAAGTGCGCTTTTAACATCTGTCATTTCTTCTACAGAAAAGCTCGCCGAATATATCGCCGATTGTACAAAACAAAAAATCAAAATTCTACCGCCAGATATTAACAAAAGCCGCAGCGGATTTCATGTAGAAAACGACGCTATACGCTTTGGTATGTCTGCACTGAAAAATGTCGGTACAGCTTTTATTGAAACAATTGTTGCTGAACGCAATACCAACGGCGAATTTACCGATATCGACGATTTTATGAATCGTATGAGCGGTACCGATATGAACAAGCGTCAGTTTGAAACGTTAATCAAATCTGGTTCTCTTGATTCACTCGGCACGCCGCGCAGTCAGCTTCTTCTTGTATATGAAAAACTATTGGAGAAGTGGAATGCTCCGGCACAAAATGATATTGATGGACAAATCGGAATGTTTGATACAGGTGCGAAGGCTTCGATACCCAAACCAATGAAAATCGAATTTCCTGCAGTAGCAGAGTTCACCACTCGTGAAAAGCTTGCTCTTGAAAAGGAAAGCTGCGGCCTATATCTGACTGGACATATTCTGGACGACTATAACACACACCTCTCATTGATACAGCCTCTCAAAATTTCCGATATTAAGGCAGTATTCCACAGTGAAAGTGAAAATTCGGAAAATATAGATAATATTATTGAAAGCCCCTCTCTCAATTTAGCAGACAAAAGTTATGTTACCATTGCGGGCTCTGTCACCAAACGGACTAATAAAACCACTAAGAACGGGGAGCAGATGGCATTTGTTACACTTGAAGACCGCACTTCCTCAATGGAAATCATCTGTTTCCAGCGTACACTCACAAAATATGGCGCATTCTTAGTGTATGATTCAGTGGTGGCAGTCAGTGGTACGTTAAGCGTACGAGAAGATGAAGACCCAAAATTGCTTGTTGAACGTGTAATCCTTCTAGTGCCGGATTCTGACCCAGACAGCTTACAAAGTCTGCAGTCTGCCCCTGAACCGATCATGAAGTCTTCAACGACCGAAAATTATAAATCAACTACGGAAAAAACGCCCAAGCTCATCACAAAAATCTATCTTCGCACTACAGACGAGTCAAATGCGATGTACAAACGTGCAAAAGCAGTGTGCCAAATATTTGAAGGAGCTGTCCCTGTTATCTTTTATTTTAGTAACACGAAAGAGTACAAGCCGTCTGGACTGTTTCTGAATCCGACAGCATTCGTCATCGCTGAGCTGAAAGAGTTAGTTGGTGATGAAAATGTGGTGGTAAGATAATGTAATGTTTATCTAAAACCTTTTTCCTGTTAATATCAGATTCAAATTTATAGATTATAATTCTAGCATTAACGGCAGTTAGCCGTATTATTTTAATGAAAGGGCAATATCTCGCTTATGGGGCAGAACTACAATAATGACACGCGGGTAAACTGGGGAGCTGAAATTCTAAGGGTTCTCAGAATTATCGGCAGGATATTATTTAAAATATTCTCATATTTTATGAATATACTGCTGACTGTCCTCCTTATTGGTCTGATAACTGGTATTATCGTATGTTCAGTATTTGCGATATATATCAACAATTATCTCGACCTTGAAATTGACCCGTCCCTCATAGTTACTGCAAACACTGACTCGACAACTCGTATTTATTATATGGAGTATGACTCAATTGAAGACCGGATAAATAGAAACGGAACTCCTATTGAGCTTGAAGACCAGCGCCTTCATGATGGCACCAATACAATCGCAGTCACCTACAATCAGATACCTCAGAATCTTATCAACGCTTTCATATCAATTGAAGACAAGCGTTTCATGTCTCACAATGGAGTTGACTGGATTACAACGGCACAGGCTGTTTTAAACTTCGTACTTCCAACTGGAAGCTCCGCAGGTGGCTCAACTATTACACAGCAGCTGATTAAAAATGTAACCGAAGAAGATGAGGTTACAATCCAGCGTAAGGTACAAGAAATTTTCAGGGCAATCAATCTTGAAAAAGTCAAAAGTAAAGAAGAAATCATCACGGCCTACTTAAATATTGTCTATCTCGGATGTGGATGTGATGGTGTTCAATCAGCCGCTAATTATTACTTTGGCAAGGATGTTTCAGAACTAACACTCGTTGAATGCGCGGCATTTGCTGCAATCGTAAAAAATCCTTCTCAGTATGACCCGAAATATCACGATGATGACTGGATTAACAACGAGGGAAAATTAAAAGAAGGAAACGCCTCAAGAAGGTGGGTCGTTCTTGAGCAAATGCAGAAGAACGGCTACATCACCCAAGAGGAGTGCATTGCTGCACAGAATGAAAAATTAAATATTGTAGAGTATGAGGAAGAAGAGAGCTCCGTTGCAGAGGAAGGAATGCAGATATACAACTGGTATACTGAATCCGTTATCACACAGCTTCGGGACGACCTCATGGAAAAATATAGCGTATCACAAAAAGCGGCAAGTCTTATGGTCTATAATAGCGGATACAGTATTTATATTCCAATGGACCCTGAGGTACAGGATACTCTCGAACTCGTATATGAGAATGATGATGTATATTTTCCATCAACCGGCGTAGGTCTTCAGCCACAGTCTGCAATGGTTGTATGCGACCCATACACAGGTGACGTTCTTGGTCTTGTCGGCGGGCGCGGAGAGAAAATACTCAATCGTGGTTTGAATCGTGCTACGCAATCAACAAGACCACCGGGTTCCGCAATAAAGCCGATTGCGGTATACGCACCGGCAATGGATGAAGGCATTATCACATACGGCACTGTCATTGATGACACCCCTGTGATGTTTAATAAATATCTGGCAGCAGCGGCGACAGAGTGGAGCGACGCGATATATTCATACGATCCATATCCGACTAACCTTCCTGTCATTTATCGTGGACTTACCACCATCAACAGTGCTGTCACGCGCTCGGTAAATACCGTGGCCATGAAGGTACTGCAGCTTCTTACCATTGATAAGTCCTTTGACTTTATGAAAAATGTACTTCATGTTGAAAGCCTTATTGACTCCTACACCAAGTCTGATGGGGAAGTAGTTACGGACCGCGGCCTTGCAGCGCTTTCTCTTGGTCAGCTTAACTATGGCCTGACAGTGGAGGAGATTACCGCAGCATACTGCATATTCCAAAACAACGGTATCTACAACGAACCAAAACTCTATCTATATGTTAAGGACCCCGATGGGAATACCGTACTTTCAAATGAAGACGAGCCCATCATCGCAATCAGCGATGAAACGGCTTCTATCATGACAATTATGCTGCAAAAGGTTATGAAAGAAGGTACAGGTAAAGCATGTACGCTTCAAAACACTATAAACGTAGCCGGTAAAACCGGTACTACGAGCTCCGACTTTGACCGATATTTTGTAGGATATACGCCTTATTATGTCGGCGGTGTATGGACCGGTTATGACATGAACCAGTCTCTGAGCGCATTTGGTGAAAACCCGTCCCTGTTAGTCTGGGATACTGTCATGACTATGCTTCATCAAAAGTATATTGATGCCGCTTCAAACGGTGGAGAGCCTCTCAAGACATTCGAGCGTGCACCCGGTATTATTGAGGTTACGTATTGTAAAGATTCTGGTAAGCTCTGTACCGATGCGTGTGCACTCGATCCGCGCGGATGGAGAAGTGAGGTTGGATACTTCACACGTGAAACCGCACCTACAGAATATTGTGACACACATGTAATCGTACAGCGCGACTCCACAACGGGACTCATTGCATCACCTGAATGTAATCCGTCAGACTGTTACAGCACAGCGCTCATACGTGTAGAAGACCGCAGCTTCCCGATTGAAATTTACGTTGAAGATGCACAATATGTCTACAGAGAAATGCCATCCTCTGTAAAACCGAGTGGTTGGTGGGGTGTACCGTTCTTTGTAAATATGTTGGCAAGTGGTGAATACTGCGGCTCAAGCTACGTTGACACCCCGTATAATGCATACTGTTATATACATTGTGACTACAGACCATGGGGAGGAAATCCTCCCTCACAGAGCAGCGGATATTCATCTACACAAGATGTCAATGATACTTCACCACCTGATGAAACAGACCTCGCTGAGCCTACTCCTGACGATAGCGACATTAACTTAGAGGATGGATATGAAGATTACTGGTCAAGCACAGAAGACACCAATAATTCATCCGATTCATCAGATAGCGATAATTTTTGGGACGAATGGTTCTGGGATCCGTAATCTCATGTAAAATTCTGATTTGACTAATAAAATAAAAATCACCTCATATAATGGTATGGGGTGATTTTTTTGTTTCGTAGAATAAAGAGTGAAGCCGCATTTCTTATTGATAATATAGCTATATCTGCGGTATCTGCATTTTTGTGCTGTGCGGGTGGAATCCTTTTATGGGTGAATGGCAGCAATATATGGTATGTGATGAGTATGTTCCGAATGCCGAAATATTCCGCATCGGTGACGGGAATATTTATAATCTGGCTTTTCACATATGGTCTATGTGGAGTTGTTCTGGCTCTGATATTATTACAAAGTAAATGTTGTGCAGTGCGTCAGGCACTATGCCCCTTTACGATAGGCTGCGGTGTGTATTTGCTTATGCTTATCTGGTACGCCATCTTTTTTTGCACACATTTGACAGTGTTCGCCTCTATTATACTGAGCATCGCATTTTTACTTACTATAGTAATATTTTTTATAATCAGACGAGGACTGATGCTGTTAAAATTGTTGCTAATATTGATTGGTATTGTAGAACTGTATTTCATTTATTTCAGCTTAACATTTTATGTGCTCAATTAACATGAATTCGCTGGAAAAACACAAACTCTCGCCAGACCTTACCCGCGGGTAGTAACCCGCGGGCAACAATCCTTTTTATCCTACTCAATTTATTCAAAGCACGTTGAAACGCTCAATTTGTGCTTTGCATTCGGGCGTATCGGCGAAAGCCTGCGCCTTGTCATCCTTGAAGTACATAATAATACCATCTTTATCAAACCCAAATTTACGCAGGAAAGTCGTCATAAACGGAGAGGTATGCATCGCATATTTTCCGCCTCGAATTTCATTTCTTCCGCCGTATTGACTGCTATGCATAGATTTTGCAGTGCTTCTTTCGTACAATCCAGTTCCACATAAATTTCCGATTTCGTCAGATAACTGCAAAACAAGTTGTGATATGCCCATGAACTATAGTCACCGTCAGGAAAATAAGCATTCACCAGCGCGCGAAGTGTACTGCATATGACCAGACGTTCTTCCAAAGTATATTATTGAACCTATCTATTTCGTGCAACATGTTATGAAAACCTATGAAATCAATTATAAAAATAAAATATTTATAGGCGCATAAACAAAGGTGGTGGCTACATATAATGTATATCTGAAATTTGATTACAATAATTTAAATAAGAACGGATAAGAATATGTTTCGGTACATTCAAAAATTTGTGAATTTAGTATAAAAAAGTTCATTATTGTATTGACATTTGTGATTAAGTAATGTATAATTGAGTTGGTCTTAAAAAATCAAACTAATTTGGAGGTTTTAAAATGAATAAGATCAGGATAGTTGCACTTGCACTGGCCGTAGTTATGCTCGGTGCAGTTATGGCAGCTTGCGGTAGCTCAAACAAGGTGAAAGTAAACTGCTCCATTTCCGTAGTAGTTGATGGAGAAGAAAAGTTCGGCCCGTATTCTCTCGAGGTACAGGGAACTACAGAAAATCCGCCGACAGTTCTTCAGGCAGCTCAGGAAGCGTTTACAGTTTGCGAAATTCCGTATGAAGTAGACTCCAACGGACTTAGCCTTACTTCTCTTACACTTGACGGCGTAGTATATGCTAAGGGTGCTGATGAAACCAACATCTATACATGGTACTACACAGCTGACGGCGTAGAACCAGATTCAGGCAGAGCCGGCACTAACCTTGTTGTGGAAGGTCAGAGCATAGTCTTCACATACTCTGCAACACCTATCGATCCCCAGGAATTCTCCGCTGACGAATAAAACGAGACCGTATATAAAAAATAAGGCTTTTACCGTTTTAACGGTAAAAGCCTTATTTTTTATATATTATTGGAGCAAACTTTTTAATCAATTTTCCAAGATATAGTCATACATTCTAGTTTATCATAATATAATATTACTGCATAATGTTTTCCTCATAGAATCAGGAGATAAGATGACATCAATAGAAAGAAAAGCAATAGCCTACTTGCCGGTTAGACTTGCTGAAGCAGTAACCAAAACCGCCTCACTTTGGAACAATACTACAATCAACGAAATCCGACTGCGCGAAAATCGTTTGCTCTCTCTTACAGTTGGACAAAAAAATATAGGATGCGGACTCACTTGCACACGTGATGAGCTCTCTCAGACCGTAGCAAAAATATGTGGAAACTCTTTGTACTCCCACTCCGAATCTATACGTGAAGGTTGTATCACGACCGATTGCGGAATTCGAGTTGGAGTATGCGGACATGCAGTAGTGTCGGACGGCTTGATTTCCCTCGTACGTGATATTTCTTCTATAAATATTAGAATTCCACAACGCGCTGTAGGAGCAGCGGATAAGCTGTACGAACTGACTAACAACGGGCAAAGTGTGCTCATCTACTCTCGACCTAGCATGGGGAAAACAACCACCCTTCGAGAGTTGATACCTCTGCTTTCATCCGGTGACAGTCTAAAACGTGTTTCTGTAATAGATACCCGCTATGAGCTGTGTGCTATGGAAGAGGTAGCTTCAGACATGACCGACGTTTTTTATGGGTATCCACGGTATGAGGGCGTTATGAACGCGATTCGTACTATGTCACCAGAATATATCATATGCGATGAAATATCCTCAGAAAATGACGCAAAAGCACTTTTATATGCACATTCATCCGGCATATCCGTTTGTGCCAGCATCCATGCCGGAAGCTATGAAGAACTATCCAATATAACAATCATTACCCCCTTGTTTCACGCGCATGTCTTTGATGTCACTTACGGCATCATGCCGGATGGAATTCATGTATGTCATCTGGAAAGTGGAGAGAAGTATGTTTATTGAACTAACGGGCGCAGCCATTGTCATCGTTGCCGCAATACTCGCAAGTTTCCGGTTGATTTACGAATATAAGACCAATTTACGTGAGCTCGAAGCACTATATGATATGATTTCCTATATACGTGACAATATCGAACATTTGATGAAGCCGCTCCCGGAGATATTTGCTTCTTATAGTAATGAATACCTTGAGAGTTGTGGCTTTCTGAGTGTCGTGCGCGAATCAGATTTAAAACAAGCTTGGAAAGGACAAGTGTTTCGAGTAAAAGGTGAGGCATATACACTTACAACAGACTTCGTGAATTCTATTGGAAGTGGGTATCGTACAGAGGAACTGCGTTTGTGTGAATATACCCTTCGCAGGTTCTATGACATCATTGAGAAAACCCGTGCAGAATCAAAAAATAAAATAAAACTGTACAAGACTGTACCAATTTTGCTCGCTTTGTCGGTAATTTTAATATTAATTTGAAGGATGGCTGCATATGGATGTATCACTGTTGTTAAAAATTGCAGGAGTTGGAATTTTGATAGCGGTATCGTACCAAATTCTACAGCGTGCTGGTCGCGAAGAACAGGCCATGCTCTTGTCTCTCACCGGAGTTGTGTTTGTTCTGCTTATTTTGGTTGGTAAAATCGGTGAACTGTTTGGCGAAATTCGCTCTATATTCGGAATATGACAAATATCATGACCTTCTGCGGTGCCGGAATATGTGCGGTATTTGCAATTGCAATTATACGCGAACTGAAAAAAGAGTACACGACAGCAGTTGTACTAACCATATGCGTTATTTTTTCTATATATATCATACCAAAGATAGGGGAAGCTGTCGACTTTGTTCGTGAAGTTTCAGCATATCTTGAGGATACATACACAGATACCCTTATTCGTGCGCTTGGAATTACTTATTTGACCTGTACGGCGAGCGAAATATGCAAAGCCTCAGGTGAAGCTACGGTTGGTGGATATATTGAACTTGCTGGAAGGGTAGAGATAATGATACTCTGCATTCCATTATTCCGTGAGCTTACTGAGCTTGCTCTTCTATGATTTATGAAAAAACTTGGGACTACTATATTTATCCTGATACTTTTAATGAGTCTGCCAATCTGTGTATATGCGAAAGAATATTATTATAATTCTGCCGAAAGCGGTGCCGTTGCGGTCAACGAGGCTTGGGACAAGCTCATAGATTCACTTCCGGATGAAGTGAAAAACGAGCTTGTGGGGATATCTCCAGAAGATATTTCGGGAACAGCAGATTTGTTAAGAGAAAAAACAAGCATAACATATTGGATTCGAACAGCATTAAAATATCTGACAGGGTCAATATCGGACATCGTGTCAAAATTTATCCCGATGATATCGCTGATGATATTCATGGCAGCCGTCCAAATCATCATGCCATCCTCTGCATCACAAAATCTGCAGAAAGCACTTCTCACTTATACCGGACTTGTCACTGCACTGATTTTATATCGGCAAACATACGATATCATAACCATTACCTCAGGATATCTTGACCGTATCTGCAATATCATGAACCTCATGACCCCCATAATGGAGGCTATATATCTATCCTGCGGTGCCCTTACAAAAATGGCAGTCTCAACGCAGGCGGTCATGCTTTTTGTCACTGTCGCCGGAAATTTCACCGGATATCTGCTTACCCCGATGACCAACATATTATTCACTTTATCCGCGGTATCATCGGTATGTGATGAGGCAAAAATGACACACCTCACCGGAAGTCTGCGTAAGCTCATTATGCGCATGATTCAAATTTTTACAATATTTTTTTCCTTTATGCTCGGTGCACAGTCCATTCTTGCACAAAGCGCAGATTCTCTTGGAATGAAGACAGCACGCTTTGCACTGGGCTCCTTTATTCCTATAGCCGGAGGAACAATAGCAGAAGCATTATCAACTCTTCGCGAGGGAATGTCACTCATAAAAAACGCAGCCGGCATTGGTGGAATTCTCATTGTAATCCTGCTGCTTTTGCCGGATATCCTCTCACTTGCCATCTATAAATTCACATTATATTTAACTGGAACAGCAGCAGAAATTTTGAAACTCGATAAGTTTTCTGGGCTTATCAATGAGATACGAGGAATTGTAGAATTACTTATAGCCATCGTACTGTTTACATCCCTCATGTTCATTATCGTACTGATCATATTCACAAAGTCACAGGTAAGCTAACATGACAACATACATCAACAGCATTATAACTGTAATGGTCGTTTGCCAAGTCGCAACAGTTCTTGCACCGGATTCGGATAGTGCAAAAAAATACATACGGACAGTCTGTGCTCTCATCGTCCTGTTTACCCTTATCTCGCCAATAAAATACATTCTTTCTATATCGGGAGACATAAGTGAAAAAATAACGAATTTCTTTAATACTGAAGAGCTAAACACACCTTATGATGAACAAGAAGCCGGAATTATCAGCATAATGCAGTATGTTGCTGAAAAATATGATACAGAAGAAATATCCGCTGTAATTATTACAAATGAAGAAGACACAGCAATTACAGAAATCCAGCTATTTGTCCCCAACTGTCCCTATGCCCAACGTCAAACAATTGAAACTGAAATGACACAGATGCTTGAAATACCGGTTTACGTGTTCAGCGAATCGTGAAATAAATTGCGGAGTGTGTATCATGAAATTCAAATTAGACAAACAGAAAGCTGGGATAATCCTTCTCGCAGCAATCGGAATTTTGCTTATCGTGTTGAGCGGGAGTATCGGCAAAACACACAACGAGACTGACACGCAAGAGTACACAGATGTCAGCTTCTACACCAAATATCTTGAAGAACGCATCTGTGAGTTATGTACAAGTGTAAACGGAATCACAGATGCTACAGTATTTATTACACTTGACTGCTCAAGCGAATACGTCTATTCTGAAGACAGTGCGTCAGACTTTCTGATTTTATCCGGCAGTGATGGGGAGCGCGCAGTCATGCTTTATGAAATTTATCCGAAAGTCCGCGGTATAGCAGTGGTATGTACTGGAGGCGACCTGCCACGAATTCGTGAAACCATCACTGAACTATTATCCGCAGCTCTTGACCTTCCGACAAACAAAATAAAAGTTGCCGGCAGCTGACATATGTACAAATTTTCCCGCATATCATATACTGTAAATTTAATCTGGAGGTAACTCATGAAATCGTCAGAGTTCATAAACAAAGTAAAAGCATTCGGAAGTCGAGCAGGTAAAAAGACGCTGATAGCCGTATGTGCGGTACTGGTACTTGGATGCGCAGTCGTGCTGAATTTCGTCCTGCAAAAGAACAAGCCAGAGACTAATACAACCAATCTCGCCCTTGATTTGTCCAAAAGTTCCGCTGATGAGACAACATTGAATCCCGATGAAGTAGAAGACTATTTTGCTTCCATAACCTTACAGCGTAAACAGGCGCGCGATGAAGCGATGGAAGTACTAAAAACAGTAGCGGAGAGCTCAACCGCACTTGATGAAGCAAAAGAAGCGGCACTTGGAGATATCAATCGTCTGGCACTTGATATTGAAAGGGAAGCTAATATTGAAACACTGATACTGTCAAAAGGATTCGAACAATGCGTAGCAGTGATAAACGATAACAGCTGTAACGTTATCGTAAAAACGACAGGGCTCATGCCCGGCGATGTGGCACAGATATCTGAAATTGTGTATGAACAGGCGGGAATTGTACCGGATAACCTAAAAATTATCGAAAAAAACGATACTGAAGCTTAACAATAAAAAATCTCCGGTAGACAAAGCGAAAATTCGCCTCACTTTACCGGAGATTTTTTGATTTTTCACGTTATGGAAAATAATTTATGATATAATAATAAAATAAAAAGATTTAGTTGGAGTTGCATATGGAATATTTGAATATATGGGAAGCAAAAACACTGCACATCCTACATGATGCCCTACAATGCGGATTTTTTGACTGGCTTATGCCTATCGTAACCTCACTTGGAAATGCGGGAATCTTCTGGATTTTGCTCGCAGTCGTGCTTCTTTGCTTCAAAAAAACGCGCAAGGTCGGTATAACAATGGGTATAGCGCTTGCGTTTGGTTTTATTGTCGTTAATCTGACTCTGAAACCACTCGTTGCACGCGTAAGACCGTATGTTTTTGACTCTACTATCACGCTATTGATCTCTCCAGAGACGGATTTTTCCTTTCCATCAGGCCACACACTTGCTTCTTTTGAAGGAGCAGTCTCTATCTTTTTATATAATAAAAAGTTCGGTATCGCTGCAATTTTGCTTGCCTCTCTTATTGCCTTTTCACGTCTTTACCTCATGGTACATTATCCAATGGATGTTTTAGCTGGTATACTACTTGGCAGTGCAATCGCCATAGTTGCTTTTAAATTAACAGAAGCGATAAACAAACACTACAAAATACAACTATAAAATTTACTCTATGAGGCTTCCGCTTCTAATATCAAGAGTGTCAATGCATTCTGAAATGGTTTTGGCGGAAAGCTGAAGCCTGCGCGTCTCATCTTCATTCAGCGGAATATCAAGCACATGCTCAACCCCATTTCGACCGATAACCGCCGGAACACTCAAACAAATATCATTAATGCCGTAGTGTCCGACAAGGTAGGTAGAAACAGGCAAGATACTCTTTTCGTCACTGACAATGGATTTGACTATTCTCTTGGCTGACTGTGCAATCGCATAGTAGGTTGCTCCCTTATCGCGGATAATATCATAAGCGCTGTTTTTCACATAATCAAACAAGCCATACAGTTCAGACATACTTCCGCTGTTTTCGCTGATAGAACAATATTCTTGAATGTCAATCCCCGATACATTGGCGCTACTCCATACCGCAAGCTCGCTGTCACCATGTTCTCCTATAATAAAGGAGTGTACGTTGCGTGCGTCCACACCCAGTCTATTTCCTACAAGATACTTTAAACGAGCAGTATCCAGTACGGTACCACTTCCTATCACGCGATGCGGGTCGAACCCTGAAAGTTTCAGTGTGACATATGTCAAAATATCTACGGGGTTTGTAACAATTAGGATAATGCATTCATGGTTTACTTCGGTAATTCTGGCGATAATTTCACGAAATATCTTGACATTGCGATTCAGTAGATCAATACGGGTTTCTCCTTCTTTTTGATTAACACCCGCCGCTACCACAACAATAGACGCATTTTCAAGCCCACTATACGTGCTCTGGTAAATCTGCATTGGCGACAGGAATGGCAGGCAATGCCCCATGTCAAGCGCTTCGCCGCGAGCTTTTGCTTCATTCACGTCGATAAGCGCCATTTCGTTAAACATTTCACTTTCCATCAAAGTGTATGCGATAGTGGAACCGACAAATCCGCATCCCACTACGCCGATTTTTTTGATATCAGTCATAAGTTACCCCCATAATTTTTTCACAAATATTATCTGAAATATTTCGGATAATATTCATCTTATAGAGTTATTTATGTTTATGTATACCTCGTTTTTTGAAATTGTCCTTATTTTTTTCGTAATACTCACTCAAATTTGTAAGTATGTGTGCAGGCGACGGGAGTGAAAACAAAAATTGCACTTTTTCACGCTGCTCTTCGCGCACATTTCGAATATGCTCTCTGAATTCCTCGTATTTAACAACAATTTCCTTTTCTTTGGCAAACGCTCTTACTTTTGATATCAAATTGATAGAATACGCCATGTCGATAACAAGAATGCCATAGAAGAATCCTATACAGAACGAAAAAGCAAGATTATTGGAAAGCCATATTAACGTATTTAAAATTCTCGGATGAATCAAAAAATAATATACCGCACTCAAAAACGCCCATGCAGCAGAATACCGTGGGCAGATAACTCCCCGAATGTTTCCAGGCTCATTTGAATAGTCCCACAGTTTAATTTGCATGTGAGTGATAAAGGTAATACCGGCAAAATACTCAAGCAGGGTAATACAAAGTGCCATCAGTACGAACAACAGCAGACGCTCGGCTACAACATTCTCTATCGGAATATACCGCTCAAGCCCGGCGAGCAGATAGAGAACACATAAGCTAAACCCATATAATGGGAGACACGGACCGGTCAAAAAGCCGGGGTTTATCCACTTTTTAGCGGAAACAAATCTTCTAAATATGACTTCAATGCACCAACCAAGCATACTTCCGATGGAGAATAAAAATGTTAGAGTCAAAAAGACGTTCATAGTACAAGGGCTCCTATAAATTTGAAATTTTTATGATAATACCACAAAATATTTAAATCATTATGTAGACAAGATTAAAATATTATTTCTATTTTGTCTACAAACAAAGCATAAAAATGATTCGGATTCATATAATGGAATGAAATAACATCCTGGAGGCAGGCATTCAATGAATCCGAATTATGATTATCGCGAACGCTCAACTTGCTTGGCAGAATATATCGTTGAAAACAGTTGTACAGTACGGGCTGCTGCCGCATGGTTCGGTGTCAGCAAATCAACCGTACATAAGGACATAACCGAGCGTCTTCGGAAAATAAATCCTGCACTGTATTCTGAAGTAAAAATGATTCTTGAAAAAAATAAAGCGGAACGTCATTTACGCGGCGGGGAAGCTACACGAGTAAAGTATCTACATATTGCAAAGTCAAAATAACTATTGTTTTTACAAAAAAGACATGATATAATGTAAAAAATAGTGTGGAGGTGAAAAATATGAAACTATTCAATGAGGCTGAGTGGATATGGTTTGACGGATATTATGGAGTAAACACTTATGTAAAATTCTACGATAAAGTGCCTGTCACAAACCGTGAGGACCAATATAAATTTTACGTATCTGTAGATACCAATTATGCACTATACATAAACGGGAAGATAGTAGCCATCGGACAATACGCAGATTATCCATTTGACAAAGTATATGATGAACTTGACGTGTCAGAATACCTTCATTTAGGAGAAAACGATATTCGCATCGACTGCTGGCATCAGGGAGATGACAGTTCAACCATTCGCGGGGAGAAAGCGGGACTCATCTACGTACTTGTGTACGATGACTGCATCATTGCCAAAAGCTCTTCTGCCACTACAGCTATGCCAGACCTTTGTTACGATATGGGTGAACAGGTTGAGCATGTTTCCGGTCAACTCGGCTACTCATTCCGATACGACAGTACGCGCAAATCTCCCACAGCTTTTCCGTGTATTGTCGTGGACAAACCACTCCCGCAAAGAATTCGACCCATAAAAAAGTTGATGATAGGGGATGACGAGTCTGCCAACCTCACCGTACGAGGATATTTTACAGAAGAAAAGGGAAGTACGATTGGTCAAAAAATGCAGTATTCCTCTCTTGCCTTTGCCGATCCAAATGTAAAAACACCGCTTCCCAACGCAAATGGAGTTGTTCTTGACTACGGCGGATGCGGCGATGGCGTATATGCTATTATCGATACTGGACGCGAAAATGCCGGAATCCTTTCGCTTGATATTGATGTACCAAATGACGCAAAAATTCTTATTGGCTGGGGAGAGCATCTCGAAGACATGCGGGTCCGCGCTTATATTGGAGGAAGAAATTTTTGTGCATCGTACATCGCACACGCTGGTCGTAACACTTTCGTCAACCCGTTCCGCCGACTTGGCATGAGATATTTGCAGTTGCATATCTATGCTGCTTCCGCTAAAATATACTATGCCGGTATCAAAACAACAGACTATCCGTTGTGTCATGATGTAAAATTCATCTGCGCCGACAATCTTCATAATCGCATTCACGAAGTGTGTAAACGTACGCTGCTGATGTCTATGCACGAGCATTATGAAGATTGTCCGTGGCGTGAACAGGCGCTTTACACAATGGATTCCCGCAACCAAATGTTGTGCGGATATTATGTTTTTAAAGAATTTGATTTTGCTAAGGCTTCTCTCAGACTTATTGCACAATCCATCCGGGATGACAATATGCTTGAATTATGTTCTCCTGCTAGAGTTGGCATCACCATTCCTTCCTTTTCGGCAATCTTCCTGACACAGGTTTATGAGTATTTGAAATATTCCGGCGATGTCGAATTCTCATCAGAGATGATTCCTTATATGAGACGTATTGCGGACGAGTTTATCAGACGCACTGATAATGATAAAGGACTTATCCAATGCTTCACGGAATCACACTACTGGAATTTTTATGAATGGCAGTCCGGACTCGAGGGGTCCATTTCTGGTGATATTAAAGAAGATGCTGTCACTTACGATGCCCCTCTCTGCGCATTTGTTTCGTTTGGACTTCGTTCCCTTGCTGATGTTCTCGAAGTGGTGGGGGATAATGAAGGAGCTGCATATTACAGGAGCGTACATCATAAGTTAAATCACGCAATAAACGAATACTTCTGGGACAATGAACATAAGGCATATGCCTCATATATAGACAAGTTAGGAAACAAAAAGCATTATGCAGAGCTGACAAACGCTCTCATTGTATATGCGGATGCCGCACCTGATATCAGACTGGAACAGGTACTTGATGCTCTCAAATATGGTCGGCTCATTCCGGTTACATTAAGTCACAGCATATTTAAGTATGATTCGCTTATGAAAAATACGGAAAAATATGCACGTTACGTTTTCTCTGATATTGCGGACAAATGGGGATATATGCTATATAATAATGCAACTACCTTCTGGGAAACCATTGATGGAGCGCTGGCATTCGGGAATGCAGGAAGCCTGTGTCACGGATGGTCGGCAATTCCGATATTTTTCTATCATAAGTACGCACTCGTTCTTGACGGAAAAACCACAGGCTTGTACGAGTGTGAAGTAAGGGAATAAAATCAGGTTATCACAGGAGAATAGATATGAATTTGAACTTTACCTATGATTTATCAGCTTATCGCATTTTGCATGACCCTGAAGTACGTTCCCAGTTTTCAAAAATGAAGTCGGTAGGTGTGGAAACGATATACGTATTCGGATATTTTTATGGTAAATACGAGTCAGCACCAGAAGAAATTGCAACAGCGCGCATTGTCTTGGAAAACGAAGGTTTTAATACGGGTGTTATCAATATTCCTTGTGGTCATGGTGGTAACGCCTTAAATCCAGATGACCCGACAATCGACCTTACAATCGGAAAGGGATGGCATATGCGATATAATTCTATTGGAAATCCATGTCCCACCACTACCTGTATTGACGAAGTTATGATAAACGATTCCCGTAAAGCCAACGAAGAATTGTATCAGATGGGGTACCGCCGCCTTTTTAACGATGATGACCTACGCCTTGGTTTTTGGGGAAGCAACATGCAAGGCTGCTTTTGTGACAGATGTATGGCGGAATTTTCCTCCCGTATCGGTCGCACAATTGAGCGCGCGGAAATCACAAGTGGGCAGGATAAAGAACTTATCGAGGCATGGCTCTCCTACCAGTGTGAAAAAATCCCGCATTTCTTATTGCAGACAACTCCACTTGGAATGCAAAATGGTATTATGATTATGCACAACGGAGACCGACGTCACGGCATTGATATTCCATTATTGCGAAAAACCATGCCGGATAACCTGATATTCCGTGTTGGTGAGGGACATTTTTGCGATAGCTCTTTTATGGTTCCAGAGGGGCGTGCCAGCATTGTCAATAGTATTCGTCATCACATGGCACTTGTAGGGAATCCAAACCTCTGCTACAGCGAATCGACTGTTTATCCTATGGCGGCATTGTCGCCTGAAAACTGGATACGCAAAATGGAGATTGAAATAGAATGTGGTCTGCGGAATCTCTATCTAATGAGCGGAACATATTTTTTCACTAACCCATATTGGGATATGCTTGAAAAAGAACTTCCAAAACTTCGTGAACTTGCAGAATCCACACCCATTCCATCCTTGGACACCCCTGACTTTATCTGGCAAATTTAATAAAAGCAAAATAATTATGCATTTGATAAAAGCGTATCCGTTGCTTACAACAGATACGCTTTTTCATTTATTAAATTTTCATTAAAATACTCCTGACCCAGTTGACATTAGCATATCTCTATGTTATAATCCAACTGTACTAATACTAATAATACAGTCGACACAAAGGGAGGAGATAACTTGAGTCTGATAACTGTTGACCTGAGTGACAGAAAACAGCTTTATGAGCAGCTTGTTGACAATATTAAGAACTTAATTCTCATAGGTGAGCTGAAAACAGATGACAAGCTGCCATCTGTCAGAAGTCTTGCGCGTGAGCTTGGCATCAACCCCAACACAATTCAAAAAGCGTACTCAGAACTTGAGCGCTGCGGCACAATCGTCACCTTGCCGGGGCGGGGCAGCATCATTGTAGCAAACCCCAACGAACTGAGAAATGAGCACCGTGAAAAACTTACTATAAAGTTTGAACAACTCGCAATGGAAGCAAAAAGGGCAAGAATTACGAAATCAGAATTTTTATCGGCGGCAGAAGCCGCATATGACAGAAAGGGAGATGCAGAATACCATGATTAAAATTGATTCCGTAACAAAAAATTTTGATACGGTACGCAGTCTTGACAATATTTCGTTAATAATCGAAAATGGCTCAATCTTCGGACTCATCGGTTCAAACGGCTCGGGGAAATCGACACTTCTGCGTATTATGTGCGGCGTATATAAGCAAGACAATGGCGATGTGATGTATGATGGTATTTCTGTCTATGAGCATACTGAAGTAAAACGTAATATTGTATATCTTTCCGATGACCAATATTTTCTCCAGCTTTCCACGACAGCCGACATGAAAAAACTATACAAAAGTATATATCCAACGTTCTCTGATGAAAAATATTCCAAATACCTCAATTTATTCGGACTTGATGAACGTCGTAAAATTTCAACCTTCTCAAAGGGAATGCAGAAGCAGGTATCCATTCTTCTTGGACTTTCCTGTCAAAGTGAATACCTTCTATGCGATGAAACACTCGACGGACTTGACCCGGTCATGCGTCAAATGGTGCGTCGCATTATCGCGGGAGAGGTTGCAGAACGCGGAATGTGCGTTGTTTTCGCCTCTCATAATCTCAAAGAAATCGAAGATATTTGTGACCGTGTGGCATTGATTCACAAAGGCGAACTGTTATTTGAAGCTGGAATCGACGATATCAAGCTCGGACTCCACAAAATACAGATATCGTTCGATCGTGAACGCGCGAATGCAGTAAAGTCGGACCTTGAAAAGTTGAACATCATATCCATAGAAAAGCGCGGCAGTCTGTATACTATAGTGGCGCGCGGAAACGAATCAGAAATCTCAGAATATCTCACCAAATTAAATCCGGTGTTTGTGGAATTTATCCCGCTGACACTTGAGGAAATTTTTATAGCAGAAATGGAGGAACGCGGATATGAATTTAACGAAAACCTTATCGGATAAAAAATACTACTCAGCAAAACCGTTTTTTAAATTTACACTGCAAAATAACTGGCAGCACTGCGTCCTGTATTTTATTATTACGCTGTTGGCAGTAATCCTACCGTGTGTGCTAATGATAAATGACTTTGAGCCAAGCAGAAGCAACACATATCAATATGTCCAAAATATCGTTATGACGTGCGGAATAACCGGAATTTTGTCCAGCCTTGTCATCGCTGTTTTGGCCGGTATGAGTGCAGCGTCTTATGTCAACTCCAAACAGATGGTTGGGTGCTACCACAGCTTCCCAATAAAGCGTGAATGGATGTTTGTAACGGAAACTATGGTACGGGTGATATACTATCTTGTCGCACTTATCCTATGTTCCGCAATATCTTTCGTACTCATGAACATAAACCTTCCGCTCACGGCAGACTTGAACCATTACTATTTTCAATATGTAATATCAGCGCTCCTATGCTTCATGCTGCTTTATTCTGTGCTGCTCTTTTCCGGTGGGCTTACTGGAACAGCCCCTGTCAGGTTCATTGTTGCGATATTGATACTGTATCTTCCGGCTGCCCTTTATGCGCTCATTATCGGAAATGTATCTATCGGTATCCCCTCTCTCAACACGAATTACTACTTGTCATCTGATATATTCCGTGTGCTTTGTTCTACCTTCCGTATGGCAGAAGCCATAGTCGGAATAGGAAACAGCATATACGCAGTTCACTTTACAAATATATTTATTGCAATTCCTGAAATTATCGTCTACTATACAGCCGCGCTGTTATTGCACAAATACAGAAAAAGCGAGTCTTCTGGTACAACAATCATCTGGAAACCGGTATTTATTCTCATCAAATACATCACTATCTTTACCGCCGCATTGCTTGGAATGATTATATTTGGTAGTGGTATATTTATTGGTACAAGTCAAAACCATAATATTTGGACGATATTTGGACTCGTCTTCGGACTTGTCCTCTCCTTCATAGCAGTAAATGGGATTTTGTATCGCTCCTCGAAAGCTATATTTAAAGGAATTCGCGGATTAATTGCAATAACAGCGGTATCGGTATGCTTTATGTTAACACTTCCATTTGACATATTCGGGCTTAATGATAATGTGTATTCTGCAACGGCTACAAAGTCACTGCAAATTGAGCTTATTAATTCTACGCTGAATTTTGATAAACAGGAAGATATAGAAAAATTCATACCGCTTCTCGAAGATGCTATTGCATCGAACGAAGAGGAAAACAGCAGCAAGGTTAGACTGTGGAACGAAAAAAATGCTGAGCAGTTAATGACATACTTTAGTAATTATACTATTTATGACTCAGACACTCCTGCAGAAGATTATAATGAAGAATATAATTTCTTAACTGGGAAAAATTATTATGTCGATATCATTCAAAAGCCCAAATTCGGGATTCCTCTCGCCAAAACACTCGAAATAAGCTTGACCAGTGACTTCTGGAATGCGATATGCGAAACAGAAGAATATTGCGAATCTATGGAGTTAATTTCAAAATTAGATATAGAGCAAATTTACAGCTTTGAAATAACATTTGGAAATTATACCGAATACTTTGATAATTTAAAGAATGTATCCTATAACAATGACATCAGTGTTACACAGGAAAGTTTCGGTTATGAGTTCGATATGACCGAAATACAAAAATTGTTATTTGACATCCTTCCGTACTGCACTTATAAAACAGATTATCGCAACAACAGCGTAATAGTAGGCATGATTAAGGTTTACTATTCCAAGGATTATGCCATATATCCGGTGTATGTTGATAATCTTGAAATAATAAACAGGCTTGGGCGTATCATGAACATTGTATATGATAAAGATCCCGATTATATGCCTTATCCAGACACTTTTATGTCTCCAGCTGATTATATTGAATTTTACCTCGAACACTACATTAAGATATTGGCGCTCATTGATATAAACACCGGGGAAATCCGTAT
>CAZUPI010000025.1:0-37315 GCA_964621755.1 uncultured Ruminococcus sp.
TATCTGCCCATTCAAAATGCACCTGTACCTGAAAATTATACAATATGCGCACTATCAGTTGGCGGACTGTTCGGCGGACATTCCGGCGAAGATATCAATCTCGGCAGAATCGGTGCAGTGGTGGTATTTGCCAGAATAATATATGCAGCAATGAAGCGCTGTGACGTACGTCTTGCCGATGTTGCCGGGGGAAGTCGCGACAATGCAATACCGCGTGAATGTTCTGCCATTATCGCTGTATCCGATTACACAACATTTGAGGAAGCTATCCGAACTGAAGAAGCGAAAATCCGCACAGAGCTTGTTCCCGATGATGAGAACTTCAAAGTAACACTTGAGAAATCTGCCGGTGGTGCATTCCTGTCAGGCGAAGCTTCAACTAAATTAATTGAGCTGCTTCGTACGCTGCCCAACGGTGTGCGTGGAATGAGCCGTCAAGTTGAGGGATTGGTTGAAACCTCATCGAACGTTGGAGTTGTCAGGAAATTGGATGCTACATACGAAATCGTAGTATCATCCCGTTCCTCCGTCGCATCGAAGCTTGATGATATGGAAAATCTGATTGAAAGTGCGGCCAAATTGGCAGGTGCGTCGTTTGAACATCTTGGAAGATACCCTGGCTGGGACTATATAGAAGGTTCCCCAATGCAAAAGTTGTATCTTGATACGTATCGCACAATATTTGGCAAAGAAGCGAAAATTATCGGCATTCACGCTGGACTCGAATGCGGACTGCTGAAAGGTAAGCTACCTGATATGGACATGATTTCAATTGGTCCAAATATCAAAAACTTGCACTCACCGGATGAAACACTGTCCGTATCTTCTCTGTCACGCCTGTGGGAACTTATCTGCGCGATGCTGAAAAACGCTTGAATTGAAATAACAAAACGCCCCGATTTGAAGTCATAACTGCAAGTCGGGTGCTTTTTTATGCTTGTGCTGAATATAATCTATCAGATTATTATTCGGAAGGTGTTTATTGACCAAATGAATGACAGCGTAAAATACATGTCCGGAAGAACTTTACGAAGCGAGAAAAAGCCTGATGAAATGAAAATCCCTTCGACTTCGTGCGGTCTGACAACAGAGGAAGCGGAAAAATCGCGTAATTTATACGGTGGAAACAATCTGACTGTAAAAAAGCAGACAGGTTTTTTCAAACAATTTCTGCGCAATCTGAATGACCCTATCATCAAAATACTGATTTGCGCACTGGTAATTAACACAGCGTTTATGTTTTCCAACATGAACTGGGCCGAGTCTATTGGAATTGCAATTACAGTATTTATATCGGCTTTCGTAACAACAATATCTGAACATTCCTCCGGTTCGGCTTTTCAAAAGCTATACTCTACGCTTGGCGATACCACATGCCATGTGCTGCGAAATGGTATAATGGAAGAATGCCTAGTATCGGAAATTGTGAAGTATGATATTGTATACCTGTTTCCGGGTGATATGGTTCCGGCTGACGGCATCATGCTACGCGGGTCTGTATCATGTGACGAATCCCCACTTACGGGAGAAAGCCGTGAGGTCAAAAAATCTGCCGATGATGGAATTTTATCTTCCCTACGGCACGAAACCACCTTGCCTCAGATGAAAGCCGGAACAAATTACGCGGTGTTTCGCGGAAGTCATGTGGTATCCGGTGATGGTGTAATGCTTGTGACAGCAGTGGGCGACGACACAATGTACGGCTCCATCGCAACAGAGCTCGCTGATGATGGCGAAATCAGTCCGTTAAAAATGCGTCTTTCCAATCTGGCAAAAACTATTTCAAAAATCGGCTACGTTTCAGCTGGTATTGTTGCTGTGGTCCATCTTGCCGACGCATTTTGGTTTGACGCTGGAATGAATGCCACCATTGCGCTTGAACGGCTGCACGATATACGGTTTGTAGCAGCTGAGCTTGTACAGGCACTGACTATGGCAATATCAGTAGTTGTTGTGGCAGTTCCAGAAGGATTGCCAATGATGATTACCGTAGTACTTTCTTCTAATATGAAAAAAATGCTCAAATCAGGTGTATTGGTCCGTCGCCTTATAGGAATTGAAACTGCCGGAAGTATTGACATTTTATTTACAGACAAAACCGGAACCCTTACTACAGGTAAGCTCACAGTATCAAAAATTGTTACCGGAGACAACGAATATCATTCGTACAAGTCCGCCCCTTCCTCCATTGCCGCAAGCATCCGGTCAGGCGCCATATCCTGCTCCTCGGTGTTTAACCCCACCGAACGTGCAATCAACAGATTCATCGGACTCAACAATCACCGTGCCGTGCTTCCCGATACCGACCTCATCCCGTTTGACTCGGCAAGAAAATACGCTGCCGCAAAATATAACGGAAAGTTATACATCCGCGGCGCAGCAGAATATATTCTTCCATACTGTATGTCTTACCTTAGTGAATCCGGGAAAACGGTAGTTGTAAACGATGAATGGCGTGCTATGATTTATGACAAAATCAAGGAATATTCGGAACAGTCCTGCCGAATTATCTTGCAAGCAGAGGGAAAGGATGAATATTTTGGCAATATAAAAAATATGGGCTTCTCATATAGTATGCCGCTAACCTTCACTGCTCTGTTTGTGATAAAGGATGAAGTACGTGCGGAAGCTGCTCCCGCTGTACTTGAGTGCAAAAATGCTGGAATAAAAGTAGTTATGCTGACTGGCGATAACGACAAAACCGCTGCTGGAATCGCGAGAGAATGCGGTATTCTCTCGGAGAATTATAAAATTTTTGATAAAACATATGGAATTTCTAAATACATAAAAGATAAAGCATCAATTGTAATCGACGGACAGTCGTTAAAAGAGCTCAGTGATGCGGAACTCACAGAACTACTGCCGCTGATCTGTGTGATATCCCGCGTTACACCGACCGACAAAAGCCGTCTCGTTCGCGTTGCTAAAACCTCCGGACACGTGACTGGCATGACGGGAGACGGCATTAATGATGCTCCGGCAATCAAAGCAGCTGACGTTGGATTTGCTATGGGAAGCGGGACAGATGTTGCTCGTGAGGCCGGAGATATCGTAATAACAGATGACAATTTTGTATCAATCACAAAAGCTGTCCTATTCGGACGTACTATCTTCGAAAGCATCCGGAAGTTCATCACCTTCCAGCTTACCATGAATCTGTCAGCTGTAGGAGTATCGGTAATCGGTCCTATGTTTGGAATTGAAAGTCCGGTGACCGTAATACAAATGTTATGGGTCAACATCATTATGGACACACTCGGTTCCCTTGCTTTCGCAGGTGAACCCGCGCTTGCCGAATACATGAAGCGACCACCTGTAAAACGCGACGAGCATATTCTGAACGTACATATGGTAAGGCAAATCGTCCTGACTGGCATCTATGCAATAGCTTTATCTGTATTTTTCCTTATATCACCATCCGTAAGATACATGTTCGGTGGTTCCTTGGAATATCATCTCACTTTATTTTTTGCTCTGTTCATTTTTATGGGAATTGGAATTGCTATGTGTACACGTACTTCGCGAATCAATTTATTTGCAAATCTTAGCCGCAATCGTGTGTTTCTTGTCATCATGCCGGCGGTTGCGGCAGTTCAGCTATTAATCATCTACTTTGGCGGCGAAGTCTTCCGCTGTGTCCCACTTGATGGCCATGAACTGCTTATCTGTGCACTGTTCGCCTTTACCATAGTTCCCGTAGACACCATTCGGAAATGTGTATGCAAAATTGTATCAGGTGATAAATAAAATACGCAACGCTCAAACATATCATTTTCAAGAAATTATGAGGGAAGTAAGGGGTGGCTTTTAAAAAAGCCACCCCTTACCAATCTTTTATTTTGTAATTGTAATCTTATTAATTACACCAGCCTTATCTGGATCAATGCCGCGAACAATTGTCATGCAGCATGCCATGAGCTGGAAGAACATAACTGCCATATAGGTGAAAGTGAATTCGCTTCCAGTATCCGGAAGGACCAATGCCCTTGTACCCGCAGGAGCTTCGGATGCATCATTTGTCACAACGATAACATCAGCATCAACCGCAAGAAGTTTTTCGATAACTGCTGCAGAATCGTCGGAAGTCTTGCCCTTCGGCGAAATGACAAAAATAAGGTCACCAGGTTTTACCTGCGCGATGGGACCGTGATGGAAATCGGAGGTTGGATATCCTTTCATCTTGAGCTTATTTGTTTCGAGCATTTTGAGCGCGCCTTCAAGAGCGATGCAGTAAGAAATACCTCGCCCCAGAAGAATTGCACCCGGAATATTCTGATACTTTTCAGCAAGAGTCTCAATCTCATCATACTTTGTATCAAGAAGCTCGGCAGCCTTAGCGGAAACACCGCGCATTTCCTCAATAAGTGCATCATTTTCAGCCCATACAGCAGCGAGTGTGCCCAGAAGCATCATCTGTGTTGTAAAAGTTTTTGTCGCAGCAATACTTGCTTCATGACCACATCCACAATAGAGGTGATATTCGGCACACTTTGCCATAGGAGAATCTGTATTATTTGTAACAGCTACTGTGATGGCGCCGTCAGCTTTTGCACTTTCAAGCACTGCAAGAACATCTTCCGCTCTGCCCGACTGTGATACCCCTACCACCAGCATCCCCTTGAGATTGACATGAGCACCGTATTTCGTAAATACCGAAGGAGTCCCAAGCGTACAGGGAATTCCAGCGAAAACGCCAAACAAATATTGTGCGTAAACGCATGCATGGTCAGAGGTTCCGCGTGCAGCAAAATATATGCCATTCACACCGGCAGCTTTTGCTTTTGCAACAATCTCACGTACTGTATCAATATTATTATCAATGACAGTAGAAAGAGCTTTGGGTTGTTCCCTGATTTCCATTTCGAGATTTATCATGATAATCATCTCCAATTATATAAAAATTTAAATTAATGCTAGTGTTTTTAGTATAAATATTTCAATAAATATTGTAACAATACACATTAATGTTGTAAGCAATAGTATTTGTGCCGATAATTCATGATCGTTATCCATTTTTTTGGACATGATATAGCTTACTACCGCAGTGGGAGCTGCAAAACATATCAAAACTACGCCAAGCGAAGGTCCGCGAAGACCAATCAGTGCAGCAAGCGTTATAGCAACTACAGGAAGTACAATAGTTTTGCACGCAGAAGCCATCACTGCGTATCCAAGCCGCCCCTTCAAACTTTCCATCCTGAAATTCGCACCAAGACTTATTAAAGCAAGAGGAGTTGTCAGATTAGAAAGATATTGTAGAGTCTTATCTGCAGCAGTCACGAGAGGGATATCAAACAGCATAAATGGTACACCAAGCAGAATCCCGATAATTAACGGATTCGTTGCAATATTTTTCAGAATCCCGAGAAAAGCTTTTTTGTCAAGTTTATGCGCTGTACTATTAGAGAAAACCGACAAAACGATAACCGAATACGCATTGAACATAAAAATAACAAATGGGATTGCGAGAGCAACTGCACGCCCTCCTGCGTCCCCAAACATATTCTCCGCCAGTGGTATACCTAAAATAGCGAAATTCGATCGACATACCCCTTGTATGAATGCCCCTCTTTTGGTAGAGTCACGTATAAATAACCTGGTAAGTATCGATACGAGCAGAAAACTGCACGTCACTGCAATGACAAGAAACAGAATCAGCCTTGTATCAATTCCATCAGAAAGTTCACTTTTCGCCACCTCGAGAAATAACATGACCGGCAGCCCAACTTTGAAAACAAGCCAATCCGCTATTTCAGTAAATTGCACGTTTACTTTATTGAATTTATTCAGAATGGCGCCAATAATAACAAGAAGAAATATCGGCAAAACAGCATTGATGCTATATGTCAAATTAGACAGCATGTTCTTTTATAGCTTCCCCTCTATTCCGCATATTCTGTAAAATATGCGTTTATACCATTTGCCAATGCCTGTGCATATTGCTCCTGCCACTCATCTGTTACCATTTTTGCAACATCAGAAGTATTTGTGCAAAACCCTACTTCAACGAGCGCTGACGGATATTTAAGTTCACGCACTACTGCATATGAATAGGTTTCTTTAGACTGGTCGATTAGAACCGGAACAGATTCTTCAGGCATAAGATTCTGAATACTTTTTCCAAGAAAGTCAGCTATGATCCCACTACCCTCTTTTACTTTAATATCGTTCTCCATATAGTATATTCTCGTTCCTGATACATTTGGGTCTTTATCATACGAGTTTACATGTATGGAAATAAAGTAATCTAAAACGATACTGTTTGCGTACTCAACCCGTTCCGTGGGGTTGAAGATTCCATCTTCTATCGCAGCAGACGGCAAATTCACTCCGTCATGGGTCATGACAGTATTATATCCAAGAGACACCAAATCCTCGCTCAGTTTTGTAGCAATGGCGAGAGTAATGTCCTTTTCCAAAAGCCCGTCAGGAAGATAGCCCTCCCCAGTACCACCATCCATAAAGCCGTGTCCGGGGTCTATACAAATAGTAATTCCCTTCGCTTCGGCCACCTCCGGCATTACGCGGCCTATCCCAACTCCAGGTTTCGCCGGAACAACTATCGATGAAGTATTTGCTTGATTATCTTCTGTTATATTTTCCGTTTCGTTTCCGCATGAGGTTGTCTGAAAAAGCATAGGCAGTACAAAAAACATACTCAGAAAGCGGAAAAACAGTTTGCCTTTTTTTATCATCCTGCTATATTCCTATCAGCCTATATTCCTATCAGCGTCGAATATCGGTTGGCAAAAAAGCATCTGGTATGAGGCTATATATAGCTTCTTTGATATAGGCAACACTGAAATTTTCAACAGCGTGCGTGGCGGAAATATCCTCACTGTATTCAGAAAGCTCAAACAACTGATAATTTTTGTTGTCAGAAGTATAGTAAGAAGTATAGTAAATAATAATTGGGTCGACACACACATTTTCAAGAGATATCACACCTTCAGAAAGCGTAATGTCAAGCGATAAAATACCGCCATAAAGATTGTCCATCTTTTCAGAAGTTGCAACAAAGTTTCCAAGGGAATACACAACAAGGGTCATGGTGCCATCCTCAGTGTCAATCCACTCTACTCCTCCAAGGGTATCACCTGAGCCAATAATAATATCCGCTCCTGCTTCCGCGATGACCGCAGCAGTTTTTTGCTTATCCGATACACTTGCGCCGTCAGACCAGTTGAGCGATACAACAACTATATCCGACATAAAATCGGCGTATTCTATATTTTCAGAAAGTCCGTTCGCAAGTGTATCATCAGCCGCAAGAAAAGCTATCGTAATCCCATCTTGTTCAACCGTATAAATAGCTTCATCACCTGTTAGGGAAGAATGAATATTCCCAATGCCGTATTCAAGCATATCATCAGGATAACGCTCCGATTCTCCCTCCTCACCGCTTGTGTCAAGGACTGTAAAACCAAGCTCTGACAATGCAGCGAGAGATTCAATCGGTGTTGTGTGCGTTTTATCCTCACTTCCGCAAGGAGACGATGCCGCTGGGTATGAACCCAGCGCAACGTCAGCATCTCGGATATCACGATAAATTCCAGAATACATTTTGAGGAAGCTATAAGTATTGCCATCGCTCGCACGATTTGCGGCATCCTCTATGATAGCATCGTCAATGCGAATGGCACCTGCCGCAGTAAACGTTACAACCGTCTTCGCAGTTTCCTTGGCAACAGCTATTTCCGGTTCCTCTTCTACTTTTATTTCAACTTCATTTTTACGCTCAGCGGGTGCTAACAGAAGGTCTGTATTTGCCTCTCCCTTTTCTGTTTCCACGTAGGAATCTCTCATTTCAATAATTCCGCACGAGGAAAAAGTTAGGAGAGGGAGACACAACGCTGCCACCATCCATTTAGAAAAATAATTTTTATAATTATAATTCTTCATAACTGTTGTTTTTATCGTGCAGATAAAACTTCTTTTTCGTATTTCTTCATTTCAGCTATCCAACTGTCACCTACAGAAACATTTTGTTCTTCGCAATAAGCATTCCAAACCGCTCCAAACGGAAGAGTCTTGATTTCCTCAAGATATGCAAGACGCGAAGTAAAGTCTCCCTCAGCTTCAAATTTCTGGAGCATAGCAACTGGTTCGAGAGCTGCCCACAGAAGCGCCTTCTCCATGTTACGTGCACCGATAGCCCAGCAAGCAATTCTGTTGATAGAACCATCAAAGAAATCAAGACCAATGTTTACTCTCTTTTCAAATCCGCCACGCTTGATTTCCGTTGTGATTGCCTTGAGTTCATCGTCGAGAATCACTACATGGTCACTGTCCCAACGCACAGGACGAGATACGTGCAGCATAACCCCATCAAGATATGTAAGAACAGAGGAAATCTTATCGGAAACAAGCTCAGTCGGATGAAAGTGACCTGTATCAAGGGTAAGTAGCTTATGATACTTCATTGCACAGCCCATATAGAATTCATGAGAACCGATGGTGCAGCTTTCCGCGCCAATACCGAATACTTTGCTCTCAACGGAATCAAGGCTGTATTTTTCGTCAATCGGCTTTGCAAAGATTTCGTCGTAGGATTCAGCGAGAAGTGCTCTTGTCTTCGCACGGTTTACAGGAGTATCTTTGAATCCGTCGGGAACCCAAAAATTGTTGATGGATACCTGACCAAGCTCACGTCCGAAATATTCTGAAATCAGTCTCGACTGAATCCCGTGTTCAACCCAGAATTTGCGGATAGAAGGGTCGCTATGAGAAAGAGTCAGACCGTCATCAGAGAGCGGATGTGAGAAGAAAGTGGGGTTAAAGTCAAGACCGTATCCGTTTTCTTTTGCCCACTCTACCCATGATGTAAAATATTCAGGTGCAACTTCGTTTCTGGCGATCTTTCTTCCACCTGCATCAAGATAAATTGCGTGGAGTGCCATTTTCTTTTTGCCGGGAATAAATTTTGTTGCAAACTTGAAATCTGCGCGAAGTTCATCGATATTGCGTGCTTTTCCGGGATAATTACCGGTAGACTGGATACCACCTGTCAAGTTGCCGTCCGGATTTTCAAAGCCCGCTACGTCATCACCTTGCCAGCAATGAATAGAAACCGGGGTTCCAGCAACAGATTTCATAGCAGCGTCAACGTCCACACCATATTTTGCGTAAATCTCTCTTGCGCATTCAAGGGCTTTCTGTGTGCTCATAACTTTTTCTCCATTTCGTTTATATGAGTTTAAATTTTTACTTGATTATTCACCGAGCAGCTTCAGAAATCTGCCATATGCTTCATCCCAAGCAGCGGCGTTTACTATATCGGGAGTGTATTCTTTGATATCAGCTGAATTTTTAATGATACGACGTGCTTCCCATACGTCCTTGATGTCTCCGGACGCGATACACTGCATAGCAATATTGCCAAGGGCAGTCGCTTCCACTGGTCCTGCGCATACCTTTCTGTGGGATGCGTCCGCTGTGAACTGCGAGAGCATTTCTTCCTTTGTGCCTCCGCCTACAACGTTAATAACCGGATACTTTCTTCCCGTAAGCTCCTCAAGTTTTTCAGCAGTCCAACGGTAACGAAGGGCAAGAGATTCAAAAATACAGCGCACAATTCCACCGATACTTTCCGGAACATGCTGCCCTGTTTTTCTACAATATTCACAGATACGTTTAGGCATATTTCCAGCTGTAGCGAAGAGCTGGTCATCCGGGTCGATAAAACACTGGAAAGGCTTAGAGGCAAGCGCCATTTCAGATAACTCGTCAAAGGTATATTTCTTTCCTTCACGAGTCCACTGACGTCTGGATTCTTGCTCAATCCACAGACCCATAATATTTTTTAGTACTCGGATTGTACCACAAACGCCGCCTTCGTTTGTGAAATTATACTTTTCGGACAAGGAGGTTATCACAGGCGTCTTGGATTCTATTCCCATCAACGACCAAGTACCACTTGATATGTAGAGGAAGTCCTCATTCTCGGCTGGAACGGACAGCACCGCACTGGCAGTATCATGTGATGCAACCTTTATCACATTGGCACCAGTGTTTCCTGTTTCTTCTTCAATTTCCGGAAGAAGTTCGCCGAGCTCTGTCCCCGGTTCTACCACTTCACAGAACAGTTTTTCCGGGATGCCAAACTTTTTAAAAAGTCCCCTTGCATAGTTTCTTTCCTTTGCGTCAAGCAGTGCTCCTGTTGAAGCAATAGTATACTCGGTTTTCTTTTTGCCTGTAAGCATATATCCGAGAAGGTCAGGCATGTGAAGCAGAGTTTCAGCATTTTCGACCACCCACGGACGGTCGCGCAGGTCGGCTGCAATCTGATAAATCGAGTTGAAATTGAGAGACTGTATGCCTGTCACGCCGTAGATTTCACTGTTAGGAGCAATCTTTTCGAAAACATAGTCCTGAATGTTATCTGTTCTCGTATCGCGGTAGTGGTATGGGTTTGACAGAAGAGTACCACTCTTATCAAGATAGCCATAGTCAACACCCCAAGTGTCAATACCAATGGTATCTACTCCGCCCGCATGAGCAGCTTTGAGGATTGCTGTTTTAATTTCAAACAACAGTCTGAGTGTATCCCAGAAGAATCCACCGGGCATCAGGACAGGGTCATTTGAAAAACGGTGAATTTCTTCCAGATTGATTTTCTCTCCGTCGAAAGTGCCGATTATACCGCGACCGCTTGATGCGCCGAGGTCAATGGCAAGCATTTTTTTCTGTGCCATAGTAGTTGTCATACTCCTTTATGATTTTATCAGCCTTGCTCTGCGTTTCGCGGAATGCAATAGCGAAGGTTTGTTACAGCCGCATTGAATGCCTCTGCGGAAGTCGGATAAGCGTTGGCGACTGCCGTATGATGTTCTCCGTCAAGCTTATCAAGTCCTGCAAATACACGAAGATGCGGCTCAAGAGTGAGAATGAAGTCGCCGGTGTGCGTCATGTTGATAACTGCCAAAAGCTCCGGCAAACCGCCGATGCCCTGTCCCGCCGGCACAATTGTGCCGTTTCTGAGGGCGTCCTTGATGTGCATATAAGTGATATGTTTCTTTAAAATATCATAAGCGTACGGGAATGGCTCAACACCGCACAGAATGAAGTTTGCGGGATCAAACACACAGCCAAGTCTGCCATCAAATTCGTCGAGCAGCTCGCAGCAACGCTCAGCATTGTCGCCATAAATTCCTCTTTCGTTTTCGTGACACATCTTGACCCCGTAATCATCGGCGATATCAAGCATCGCACCCATTCTGTCTATGACTTCATTTTTATATTCATCATACTTTCCATCGGGAATATAGAAAGAGAAGATGCGAATTTTAGAAGTCTGAAGAATTCCAGCAACTTCGCATGTATTCTTTACCTTTTCTAAATGTTCTTCCATAGAATCGGTAATTTTTATCTTGCCAAGAGGAGATCCAATTGCGGACACCGATATACCAGCCGATTCGAGCTTTTTATGAACATCTGCCGCCTGCATAGGAGTGATATCGGATACGTTGATACCGTCTATGCCGCGAAGCTCTATCATTCTTACCTTATTCGCAATAAGACCTTCTATCTGTTCGTCGAACGCAGAGGAATACTCGTCTGCAAACGCGCTGAATCTGAATTTTACCATGACAGCCTCCCATTTATAGTGGATAATTTTATATCATTATACAGCTCGCACTATCTTTCAAGTAAACTCTAATTATAGTTTCCATATTATTATACCATTTTCCTGCGGCTTTTGCAATGGAATACTGATTAATTTTATTGTATATTCTAAAAATTAACATACAAAATTTATCTGAAAGCGTTATTTTTTCGTCTCAAAATGCCGCCGTATTATAGTTCCACAACAGTAACACCGTAATCCCCTTCGCCGAACTGCCCGGGCCGGAAGGATTTCACACGGCTGTCTGTCTTAAATCGATTCCATAGTGCAGCACGCAGAGCGCCTGTTCCCTTTCCATGAATGATGGTCACACTGTGAATTCCCACAACCAATGCATCGTCAAGATATTTGTCAACTACAAACCACGCTTCGTCTCCTATCATACCGCGCACATCGCATTCAGGCTTGAAGTTTCTGGTGATAGAGGTTCTTATCTGGGACTGGCGTCTTGCAGCAGCTTTAGCTTCACTTTCCGCTCCTTCTATGAGCTTCAAGTCATTTACAGATACACGCATTTTGATAGAACCCATGCTAACATTGACGTTTCCGCTTTTGTCGGGTGCTTCAAGGAGAACTCCCTGTGTACCGAGTGTTTTATGAACCACCTTATCCCCCTTGATAAGTTCACGAGGAAGAACATAGTCTTCATCAACGGTTTCTGTTGTCACAGGATGAATATCCGCTTCATAGTCGCGTACCCGCTGCCGAACAGATTTTTTAGCCGCTGCAAGCTTTTCGCCGAGTCTCTCAGAGTCGCGCTGCTTTTTAACTTCCTCAAGCTGAGCAAACACATAGTCGCTTGTCGCTCTTGCGCCATCCAGTAAATCTTCTGCTTTTTTACGCATTCTTTCGGCTTCTTTATCTGCCCCTGCAAGTCTCTGCCTCAGTTCTTCTTCCGCCTTTTTGCGATATTCTTCGAATTCTCGAGACGCTTTTTCAGCCGCGGCTTTTTCAGCTTCCAGCTCGCTTCTTGTTTTTTCCAATTTTTCAATAACCGCTTCAAAATTACGTGAACCCGTATCTACAAATTGTCCTGCTCTCTTTACAATAACCGGCGAAAGTCCGAGCTTTTCGGATATGGCAAACGCATTTGATTTACCCGGTGTTCCGACTACCAGTCTGTAGGTCGGGCGAAGTGTATTGACATCAAATTCACATGAAGCGTTTGTCACACCATCGGTTTCGATGGCATATGCTTTCAGCTCGGCGTAGTGCGTAGTGGCTGCGCAAAGCGTTCCCGTAATTCGTGTCTCTTCCAGGATGGACATAGCAAGCGCCGCTCCTTCTACGGGGTCTGTTCCGGCGCCCAGCTCATCAAACAATACAAGGGAATTTTCCGTCATGGTATCAATAATGGAAACAATCCCTTTCATATGAGATGAGAAGGTGGACAGGGACTGCTCAATGCTCTGTTCGTCGCCGATATCAGAGAATATTTCATCAAATACGCCGATAGACGACGTATCTTCTGCCGGAATGTGAAGCCCGGCCTGCGTCATGAGAGACAGAAGTCCAAGGGTCTTGAGAGTAACTGTCTTACCACCGGTGTTCGGACCGGTAATAACGAGCATTTTATAATCCATGCCGAGTGAGACCGTGATAGGGACAACGGTTTTGGGGTCAAGGAGAGGATGGCGGGCGCGGTATAGTTCGATTTTCTTTTTATCGGAAATAATCGCCGGAGATGCGTCCATTTTATACGACAGTGTGGCACAGGCAAAGATGAAGGCAAGCTCGGTTATGTTGAGATAATCGAGTACCATTGCATCGCCGGATACTGCAACACCTGCCGAAAGGTCGCGGAGAATACGCTCGATTTCGTGAGCTTCTTTACTTTCAAGCTCACGAAGTTCGTTATTCGCTTCTACGACGTTCATTGGCTCGATAAATAAGGTAGCGCCAGACTGAGAGGTATCATGAATCAATCCTTTGACCTCATTACGATACTCTGCTTTTACAGGAATCACAAAACGACCGCCGCGTGTAGTGACGATGTTCTCTTGCAAAAATTTGGACTGACCGGACACATATTTTTGGAGCATGTCCTTGATTTTATTATTCGTCGCGCGGATTTTACGGCGGATTTCACCAAGTTCGGGGCTTGCTTCGTCTGCCACAAAATCGTCGGCAATGATAGAACGGCTGATTTTTTCTTCAAGATGACGATTTGGTATCAGTCGTTCAAAAATTTCCATAAGGGAAGTATCGGGAGTTTTATCACTCCTGACATAATCGAGAAGTCCGCGTGCCGTACGAAGTACCGAAGCACAATCAAGGAGCTCGCGGAGGGACAAAATCGCTTCCTTTTCCGCACGCTCAATGGACGAACGGATATCTTTCACCCGTCCAAACGAAGGAGTTCCTTTCAAACCAATTAGTGTTTTGGCGTCGGTGGTTCTCTGCTGCATTTTTCGGACTTTTTCGATGTCCGAAGAGGGTACGAGCCGGAGTGCCATCTCGGCAGCGCCTTCGGTTTCTGCAAGTTCGGCAAGCTGCTCGAGAATTTTATTGAATTCCAGTGTATATAATGCTTTGCTGTTCATTTTAACCTCTGTAATATGTGATTCGCTGTTCCACGGCTGCATTAAACAGGAGAGTGAGATTTTTCACTCTGTAAGTTGGTATGCGTCGCGAAATGAGTGATTGATTTTTTGTGAAAAAGAATGAGATCATGAACTTAGAAACAACGTTGTTCCTGAAAGTTAAAGGGAACGAGGTAACTTTATGCTTCCTGTCGCTGAAACCATCCGTACGATGCAGCGTGAGGACAGACGACCTGCTCGTCGAACAGGACACTGACGCTCTGGAGAAAGAGATGAATTATCAGTGTCAGGGCAATCTATTCGAAATGCTTACCAGTGCCTTCCCGCTCCATACCTACAAAGAGATGAAGGCCGCATGAACTGTTTCGCCCCGAATACGGAAAAATCCCGATACGACCTGTCCTGCGACGGGTCGTTTTTTATATTTTGATGTTCTTATAGTATTCCAGTGACGTGAAGCCGTGTTCCAAATGATTCAGAAGATACCTCTCACAGACAACGGAAAACAGGGACAATTCCAATTTGTCCAGCGTGAATGACAGAAACTTTTTCGTTCCGGCGGCTTCAATATACCGAAGGGCGCACAGCACCGGATAGGATAGTCTGATAAAAATCTTCGCAGATGAAGTATCCGCAGCGAATTCCGGATCGTTTTCCACCAGAGTATGGCACTTTTTACACAAGATTCGTCCGTTCATAACATCCAAACTGTACTCTGCCTCTTCGTCACATCCACAGACATCACATCCGGACAAATCAGGCATGAATCCCCCCTGCACTGCTGCACGGAACTCGAATGCCCCCTTAATCTGCTCAAGCGGAATTTTGTCAAGATTCGCAATGGCGTACAGGGTATTTAACGTCAGGGAAAGAAGCTCAGGGTCCTCCACGTTTTCAAGCGCAAAGTCGCTTGCAACATCACATATATAATTGGCAAGAGCCAGTTTTACCACATCATATCGGATATTCATAAAACACTCTATGAAAAAAGTATCGCGAATGTAGTAAAAATTCCCCCTCTTGTGAAGAAGAAACGTACTATAGGAAAAAAGCTGTGCAGAGGCGGCATGCTTATTCCGCATACTTCCGACCCCTTTTCCGGTAATCGTTATACGTCCGTACTTTGCGGTCAGCAGAGTTATTATTTTATCCGCTTCGCCCGTCTTTACTTCCTGTATCACAAGGCCGTCCACTTCAATGTCTTCCATAAAGTTATCCTCTGATTTGTTTTACGTCAAGTCCTCCGGCTTAAATCCGAAGTTGTTAAGACTGAATGTATCGTCACGCCATTTTTCTTTGACTTTTACCCATAGATTGAGGTATACCTTTTCTCCAAAAAAGTTTTCCATATCTTCACGGGCATATGTGCCGATTTTTTTAAGAGTCTCGCCGTTTTTACCAACGATAATTCCCTTATGTGACTGCTTTTCACAGTATATCTCTGCACGAATTCTTATCATCCGTTCATCTTCCGTGAATTCTTCGATTACCACTGCCGTTCCATGCGGGATTTCGTCCGACAAGGTTCGCAGGAGTTTTTCCCGTATCATTTCAGCGGCAATCTGTCTTTCGGGCTGGTCGGTAAGGCTGTCCTCGTCAAACATCCAGTCACTCTCGTATAAGAACTTGGAGACTTCGTCGAGCACATCCTGCACATTCTTGCCTGTCTCGGCACATGTCGGAACGACCGCGTCAAAATCGTGAAGAGCGGCATATCCTGCAATGGTTTCCGCAAGCTTTTCACGATTGATAAGGTCGATTTTATTGAGCACAAGAATGGATGGAAGTTCGGATTTCTTGATTTGATTTATCAGATTCTTTTCGATTTCTCCAGCGGGATGCCCGGCTTCAGCAATAAGGATTACCGCATCTGCTGAACCTACCGACGAGCGTACTGTTTTCATCATATATTCGCCGAGCTTGTTCTTTGCCTTGTGTACACCGGGTGTGTCAATAAAGACAAATTGGTCTTCCCCTTTTGTGAGAATCCCGGCGATACGGTTTCTTGTGGTCTGCGGCTTTGACGATACTATCGCTACCTTTTCACCAAGAAGGTGATTCATCAACGTGCTTTTTCCGACATTCGGTCTGCCTACAATTGCTATAAAAGCGGTTCTTGTCATTTTTATATATACCCCGTTTCTATGTCTTTATCTTTCAAGTCCGATTTTTTTCATAATTACTCTTTGATGCGCGCGCATTTCTTCATCTTCCTCTGTGGAATTTACATGGTCATATCCGAGAAGATGCAGCATCGAATGCACGGTGAGAAAGGCGCATTCCCTCTCGTAGCTGTGACCGAATTCCAACGCCTGTTCTGCAGCTCTCTCAAGCGAGAGAACAATATCCCCCAATTCACAGTCAAGACCCTGTTCGGGAAGGTCGCCGTTTCGCATATCGTACATCGGGAAGGATAATACATCGGTTGCCCGGTCGATATTGCGGAATTCCCTGTTTTTTTCGCGGATTCCTTCATTATCTGTAAAGGTCACTGACAATATGACGTTATACCGGAAATTTTCGCATTCGAGAGTACCGAGGACCGCCTTTTCTATCAGTTTGTGCATTTTGTGTCCTGCTGGATATTTATCCTGATCGTTTGCCCAATATATCTTGAGGCGGTTTCTTTTTCTGATTGTGATTTTAATTTTTGTCGCCATTTCTTCTCACTATGGGACGGTATCTCTCTTTTTCGTGCCGTTCCGCTTCCTTTATTTTTCTTTCTCTGTCGTATTTATCGTATGCCAAGATAATTTTCTGCACGAGTCTGTGACGGACTACATCACGGTCGGTAAACTCGTGAATCGCTATCCCATCGATTCCGCGCAGTATCTGCATGGCAACCGCAAGCCCGCTCTTTTTCCCATATGGCAAGTCAGTTTGGGTTGGGTCTCCTGTTACTACTGCTTTTGAGCCGTTGCCGAGACGGGTGAGAAACATTTTCATCTGCTCCGGCGTGGTGTTCTGGGCTTCGTCGAGGATGATGAATGAGTCATCAAGCGTACGTCCACGCATATATGCTAGTGGCGCTATCTCTATTGTCATCTTTTCAATCATCTTAGCGCATGATTCAGCACCGAGCATTTCGTAAAGCGCGTCGTACAGAGGACGCAGGTATGGGTCTATTTTACTTTGCAAGTCGCCGGGCAGAAAGCCAAGCCGCTCTCCCGCTTCCACTGCCGGACGAGTCAGAATGATTCTGCTCACCTCATGGGAGCGCAGTGACTTTACCGCAGAGGCTACGGCAAGATAGGTCTTACCAGTTCCGGCTGGGCCGACGCCGAGAATGACGGTGTTTTTTTGTATTGCTTCAATATACTTTTTCTGCCCGACTGTTTTGGCTTTAATCGGTTTTCCCTTTGCGGTAACGAAAAAGCTATTTTCATCAAATTCCGCAAGCTCCGCCAGTTTTCCCTCACGAACCATGCCGATAACATAATCAACACTCTGGTCAGTCGGCTCCTCACCAAAGGAGACGATTCGCTTGAGGTACGATAATACGTCCGCTGTCATGTTTACATTTTCAACAGACTCTCCTTCCGCAATTATCGTATCCCCATCTGTTGCCTCGTTTTGTATGTTGTATATACGCACAGAGAACTCATTCTCAAGCCGCGCGATGTTCTTATCATAGCTTCCGAATATGCGGGAAGTTACATCAGATGAAGAGGTTGTTATTTTCTTTTGATACATAAATATGTGTGCTCCGTTGTTATTAGAGAAGTATTATTTTTGTTCATCGTTCGAAATAGAGGATTCCGAAACCATAAATTCTCCCGTCACACCAATATCACGACGGAGGTACAGCAGACAGTCGATGTTATATATTCCGTCCGTAAAATAGGTGTCTATCGTTTTTGATAATAGCTCTGCACCGTCAGTCACAGTCCTGACTTTTTCGTTAAGCTCCGTCATTGCCTCGTCCGCAGCATCATCGGCAGGTATGTCCGTGCTTACCGTATCATATTCGCGGTAGGTCGTTTTTTCTATCCAGACCGGGAGTTCACACAGTCCGAGTGGGCATAACTGTTCTATCGTATATATTTTATCATAATCGGTGTACAAAGTTCCACAGTTTACGAAAAGATTTATTGATTTTTTGAAAAATTTTATACTTTTTTTCACGATTTCGCGCCCGGTGTACTGTTTTTCTTCCCGCTGCGTGTTGATTTCCACATGGATAGGAGCGGCGGTACGGCATATCACTTCTCCCGCTGCATATTCATACCGGATGCTTCCATCCTTATTTTCGACAACTCCCGATATCATAACCTGTCCCTCGCGCACCAAATCCCCGGGCTTTACGCACGGCTGTCCTTCAAATACGTTGATGGATTCGACAATCCCATCAGCTGACGCAATGACATTAGCGTATGTATTGTCAGCTGTCTTTATCCGTTCATCCTCCCACAGCTCGCGCACTTGCACCTCCGCTACCGTTCCGTTCATATAGACGGACAGCCATGCAATATCCTGCTGTGCTGCCGAATATTTTGCGTGAAGGTCATTGAAGTTAATAGCGGGATAATAGTCCCCTACGCCGCACCCTAACTCGTCGAGCAAAGCGATAATTTCTGCCGGGTCCGTTTTTTCTGTGCCTTCGATTTGGATGTCCCATATGAGGCGCGTAGAATAAAACATCCATGCTGCAAACAAAAGCATCCCGATGGGAATTGCGATACGATACCCCATGAATCGAAGGAGAATCGGCAGACCGTGTGGGTTCGAAAAGGTGTAGCAAATACCGGATATATCTGCAAAATGGGCGAATAGGTCAGAATATCCGCCGCGCAGCTTAATAATACAATCCCCGTTTGAAGTGGTTTTCTCATCGCAAAAAGCAATGCTGTTTTGGTACATCATGTTAAACGCGCGTGTGCGCTCCGATTGAGGAAGAGTTGCACAGCGCCATCCGTGAAGAAAATTGAGCAGGTGATTAAGCATCTGTTCCCCCTCCTATTTCTGATACTGGCGCGTCCGTGCCAAACGATGCTGATTTGATATTTCCGCGTACATATAGTATTTTCTCACGAAAATCCGAAAGCATTAGGGAATCTCCCGTGACAGTAAAGTGATCTTTTCCAATCGCCAAGACGATTTTGCCACTATCGTATGTAAGTATACCTGTACACCCGGTTATTTCTACTTCATGTTTTCCACGAATTGTAAACACGGGAATATCCGTAATGATATCTTGAGGAATTTCGCAGAATTCTGCAATTCGCTCATACAACTTTTTCTGCCGTTTGTTTTTTCTGTGCAATGCTGCAACCTCCGCCGCATATGAATTAATATGAGGTGAAAGACTTTTGCCTCAAGTTCACCTTAATTTACTACTGATATTTTATGCCGCATCTTTATGCACAATGCGCGGCAGTGGAGATTCTTATGACGCATAAAAAAATCATATTTTCATTCACAACACTCGGTGTGTGCTGCATGACAGTGCTGCTTCTGATATATGAGCCTTATGCCAGTGAAGCAATACGTAAATCCCTCTCGCTGTTTATTAATAACGTACTTCCGCCTCTTTTCCCGTATATGGTCATGTCAAGGCTGATAGTATCTCTAGACCTTCTCGCGCCAGTCAGTCGTGTGACAAGAGTGAATCGGTTATTCGGAATGCCGGAATGTTCGTCGTCTGTCATTTTCACTGGGCTTCTGTGTGGGTTTCCGGTTGGCGCCGCCGGGACCTGTACGTTATATGAGAACGGTAGAATTTCGAAAAAAGACGCTTCAAGACTTGTGGCATTGTCCTCTAATACCAGCCCGGCATTCATTATTGGGACTGTGACCGCACTCTGGAATTCGAAAAAATACGGTTTATTTTTATATCTTGTGCAGATTGTGTCCGCGCTCGCAATTGCGTTTGCAATTCACTTACTCTGTCAACATAGCGAAGGTGTCATACCAGAACGATCCGTTCAAGAAGATAAGCATTCCTTCACCAATGAATTATGCCGAGCGGTATCCGACAGCGCCACAGCATGCCTTGCAGTATGCGCGTATATTGTTTTTTTTAGAGTTGCGGCAGTTTTATGCACAAAGCTGATTCCCTCCATGGCACAAGTATTCAGCGTAGTATTTGAATTTTCATCTGGATGTGTTGACGGTGCGGCATATGGTGGAATTACCGGAATTTTTATGACTGGATTTGCGGTCGGATTTGCCGGCCTTTCCGTAATGATGCAGAACTATAATTTTATCGGACGGTGCGGACTCCCGATTCGGGTACTTGTCGTGACAAAACTTCTGCAGGGAATCGTGTGCGCTACAGCGTCAGCTTTATTTTATCTGCTTTGTCCGCTTGCCCCTGTCAGTACAACATCAGTTTTCGGGGAATATTTTTCGTGGAATGCTGTACTTCTGGTTCTGTCTACGCTTATACTTATGTCAAAAATATACAATATATCAAACCGTTTGATTTAGTTTGCATTTTCATCTTGATTTTTTTCATAATATTTTATATAATAATAATATAGATATATGTCTGCAAATCAAATTTGAACCCGTAAATGGTGTTGCATTATCAGTGGACGTTATAGTAAAAATAAACGGGGGTGGCGTATTATGAAAAAAATCGAATTAAGTGAAGAGAAATTCTGCAAATACTGTGAGCTTGCAAAGACCTTGTCAGAGCCTGACACAATGTTGTGTAAAAAACGAGGTATTGTTCCTGCTAATCATTGTTGCATGCGCTTTCGTTACGACCTACTGAAAAGAATACCAAAACGAATGGTCCGCGAATTGAAACTTGAATACATAGAAATTTGATTGGCATATCATTTATTGAAGAATAGTGAATAAAATTATTTGGAGGATATACACTTGATACTCGCACTTGAAGAAGCAAAATATAAACTGGAAAACTTCAGAGCCAATGTAAAAGAGCTTGGAAGCGCACTGCGTATTGAGGAGCTGCGCGAAAAATCCGCAGCTTTTGAGGAAACAACAACAGATGTAAATTTCTGGAACGACCAAGAGAACTCCAGCAAAGTTCTGCGCCAGATTAAGCAAATGAAGGATAAAATCGCGGAGTACAATGCGCTTGAGGGAAAACTGGAGGATACTATCGCATTGGCCGAGCTTGCCATTGAAGCAAATGATGAGTCAATGGTTGCCGAAGTGGAAGCGGACGTGCGTTCCGTTGAGGAGGAAGAGGAACGGATGAGAATCGAAATTCTTCTTTCTGGAGAGTATGATGCTAACAATGCTATTATCAGCTTCCATCCGGGCGCCGGCGGCACGGAAGCGCAAGACTGGGCACAGATGCTATATCGTATGTATACGAGATGGGGAGAGCGTCATGGCTACAATGTAAAGCTCATCGACTGGCTTGACGGTGAAGAAGCCGGACTCAAATCCGCTACCATTATGATTGAAGGTCCGAATGCCTACGGTTATTTAAAGGGAGAAAACGGTGTTCATCGTTTGGTGCGCGTATCCCCGTTCGACGCTTCTGGAAGACGCCATACGTCGTTTGCATCTGTTGAGGTTATGCCTGAATTTGACGATGACAACTCCATTGAGCTCAGAGATGAAGACCTTGAAATCACGGCTCATCGTTCCAGTGGAGCGGGCGGCCAGCATATCAACAAGACCGACTCTGCGATTCGAATCATGCATATTCCGACTGGTATTGTAGTAGGATGCCAGACCGAACGAAGCCAGCTTCAAAACAAGGAAACCGCGCTGAAAATGTTGAAATCCAAACTGATGGAGATCAAACAGAGAGAAAAGCTCGACAAAATTGAGGATATCAGGGGTGTCAAAACGAATATTGAGTGGGGCGCTCAGATTCGTTCTTATGTATTTATGCCCTACACCCTTGCAAAGGATACTCGTACAGGCTATGAGGACGGCAACATTCAAGCAGTCATGGACGGTGAAATCGACGGCTTCATCAATGCTTATCTGAAAATGAATGCGGCTAAAGATTAATTTTGGAAAAATGCAAGGGGGTATTTTTGAAAGAAGTGCCCCCTTTCCCCTCAAAACTTTTGGGCGGTGGGATAAAGGGAGAGAATATGAAAAAAGAAGAATCGCGGTTTGCAGAGACTAATATTTTCGAAGGGATGACTTCCCTGCGCGCGGTCATTCATGCGATGGAGAGTGGCATCAGCGACCGGAAAATCATTCGTGTAATTATTGACCGTGAGAAGCAGACAAGCCGCTCGAAAGAACTTGCGTGGCTTGGGTATAAGTCACGCGAACTGGGCTTTGAGATGCTTTATGAGAGTGCAGAATATATTGATTCTGTAACGGTTGGCAGCTCGCATGGGGGAATTATTTTTGAATGCACCGCGCGGAAGATTCCGTCTCTTGAGGTTTCTGCGCCACTAGAAGGTAGTTTCTGGGTGATGCTTGAAGGGATTGAAGACCCGTATAATTTCGGTTACGCGCTGCGCTCTCTTTATTCGTGCGGAGTAGACGGCGTGGTTCTCTCACCGCGCAACTGGATGAGTGCCGCAGGGGTTGTGTGTCGTTCGTCTGCGGGAGCATCGGAGCTGCTTCCAGTGCTGGTGTGTGAATCTGGAAACCCTGCAGGATATTTTAGAGCGTATGGATTTAAAATTGTGTGCGCTGGAATACGGAATTCTGTTTCTTCGTTTGACGCGGATATGAAAAAGCCCCTGCTCCTTATCGTAGGTGGAGAAAAGAGAGGGATTTCGCGTGCACTGCTTGATTCAGCCGACAGGGTGGTGCGAATTGATTACGGACGCGAATTTGGAGGTTCCCTGTCAGCAGCATCTGCGGCTTCCATTTTGGGATATGAGGTCATGCGGCAGAACCGCAGATAAAGGTGTTTGATCAAGATCATATTTTGGAGGATATTACATATGCGAAAATTGAGCGCAAACATAATAAAATATATTTCTAAAATTATCCTTGTTTTTTCTATTCTTCTTTTTATGCTTGGCATTATCTACTTCATTTCCGGTATATGCGACGGCTACCTTTTCCACGGTAACAGGCAAGCGTTCGAATATTTGTTGTCAGATGTATTTATTCTTGTATGGGGCGTATTATTTTTAGGAAAATACAGAATCATTGACCTTCTTGAAAAGAATCAAAAATAATACGCAATAAAAGAGGAAGAATGTTGTTTCGGCATTCTTCCTCACTTTTTATCCGTTTGTGATGTTTCCATCACCGTCAAGTGAAATCGGTTCTCCGAGGTATGTCGGCCGAGGCTTGATAATAGTGTAGATGAAATCTTTTACCCTTGCCGCAAGCTCACGAGTTTCACGCAGGCTTTGCCCATAGTACGTGCGAAGGTCGGAAGAGACGCCTACCGCGTCGAGTCCAAGAGCATCCGCAACGTATAACGCGCGATAGAGGTGATATTTCTGGGTGACAATAATGACTTTCTTTGCTCCAAAAACATCTCGAGCGCGATATAATGATTCATAGGTGGAGAAACCAGCGTGGTCCATGAAGATATCCTCAGTGGGAATGGCGATTTCCGGTGTGTATGCTGCGTAATTTTTCATACAGTTTACTTCATCGTATTCTTCCGTACCATGGTCTCCGCTCATGAGTAAGATATTGCATATACCGTTTTTGTAGATTTGCGTTCCGGTGATGAGTCTATCTTCAAGCATATTGCTTGGCGAGCCATCATCACGCACTCCAGCACCAAGGATCAAGATGCAGTCGGCATCAATGCGGTATGCCTCCTCCAGAGAAATGATTCTGTCATTGACTGTGGTGCACATGTAAGTGTTGATTGCAATAACGGCTGCTATGGCAAGCAGAATTAGAAATCCTATAATTTTAATGATTCGTTTTGCTCTGTTCTTTTTCTTCATTTTTCGGAACGCCTGTTTGCATGTTGCTCAATTGCATATTGGCAATCTTTTGCAATTTATGTTTTTTATATCTGGCAATCAGTATTTTTATTATTATCACAATTGCGAGAATTATTACTGCCCAGATAACAAAATACGGCAATGAGGTAATAAACCAGATGGCAAATTCGGACATATCCTCTGCCATTTCTTCAAAAGTTTCTTGCAGCCCGCTGGTGATTTTTTCGCCGAATGTCATTTCCTTCACATTGGGTGTCTCCCGCTCCACCTCGTGTACATCAATACTAACTGTACAATAGGCAATGAGATCGTCGTATTTTCGAAGCTGAGATTTATAATTTTCAAGCTGGTATGTGACCTCGGAGATTCTTGACTGGAGCGAGATAACATCTTCAAGCTTTTCCGCTTTTTCAAGGATAGTAAGGAGTGCGTCATATTCGGTTTCCAAAGCTTTTATGTGACTTTCCGTGTCCACGTATGACATTGTCACATCGCTTGAATCTTCAGATTTATAGGTAACAGTCCCAATTTTGCACGCTTCGTTCATGAAGGTATCATAAGTTTCAAGAGGGACTCGTATAATCATATAAGTGTTGCGAGTTGAGTTGCTATAGGTATCACTTCCGTAACTTTGTTCGGACTGAACGTACCCACCGTATTCTTGAATGAAGGAGGACAGAACCGTCAAAAAGTAGTCATAGGTCTTTGTTTCGAAGCTCACGGAAGCCGTTTTGATTATCTTTCGTTCTGAGAGGTCATTTTGGACATTCCCGGTCTCATATGAAACGGAAGAGTCATAGTCATAATAAGCGTCGTACACCTTCTCGTCGTACGCCGCCACTCCGTAGAGAGATGCCTCAGTACTACTGAATTCCATAGTATCTGCCGACATATCTGCATCGTTAGCTGCCCCACAGGAAGTGAGTTGGATAAGCATTAGGACAGATAAAAGAGCTCCCCATATTCTTGCTTTCTTCATAAAAACGCTTCCTTTCTGAAAATTCGAACTTATTAACTTATTTTTATAGACGTTTTTAGTTCGAAATTTGTTCCGTAATTATAAATATTTTTCACATTTTATTTTTTGGAAAATTCGATCTTATGTTTTATCCACTGTATGTACAAGGTAATTTTTTCAAAAAAGTAGATACTGCTGTCGAGATACTTTTCATTTGGGGATTGACATTATTAGACAAGTGATGTATAATAGTTGAAAGCTATATTCGATTCGTTTATAGTTATAATGTGCTATAGGATTTTTTTATACTGATGATTTTTTCCAGTTAAAATCCTGCAAATATCATCTTACACAAAGAGGTTTGCCATGAACAGAGTATTCAATTTTTCCGCAGGTCCTTCTATGCTCCCACTTTCCGTACTTGAAAAAGCTGCATCAGAGCTCGTTTGTTATGGAGACTCCGGTATGTCCGTTATGGAAATGAGCCATCGCTCCCCTGCATACGATGCCATTATCAAAAAGACAGAGGCTGATTTCCGCCGCGTTATGAATATTCCGGAAAACTACAAAGTTCTCTTTCTCCAAGGCGGTGCTTCGACTCAGTTCGCGGCAGTCCCGCTGAATCTCATGAAGTCCGGCAAGGCTGACTACATTCTCTCCGGTCAGTTCTCTACGAAAGCTTATAAAGAAGCACAAAAATACGGTGATGCAAAAGCTGTCGCTTCTTCAAAGGATGTAAACTTTGCGAGAATTCCCGAAACGACCCGTGAGTCATTCAGACCTGACGCCGATTATGTACACATTTGCTTCAACAACACCATTTACGGTACAAAGTTTAATTATATTCCTGACACCGGTGATATTCCGCTGGTAGCCGATATGTCTTCCTGTATCATTTCCGAACCGGTTGATGTCACAAAGTTCGGCGTTATTTATGCAGGTGCACAGAAAAATATGGCTCCCGCAGGTCTTACCGTCGTTATCGTTCGCGAAGACCTTCTCGGCAATGCCCGTCCCGAAACGCCCTCTATGCTCGATTGGAAGCTTATGGCCGACAACGATTCCATGTACAATACGCCGCCCTGCTACACTATCTACATGGCAGGTTTGGTGTACGAGTGGATTCTTGAACTCGGCGGTCTTGAAGAAATGAAGAAGCTGAATGAGAAAAAGGCTGCGTTGTTGTACAACTATCTTGATTCTCAGGATTACTACATTGCGCCGGTAGAAAAGGAATCACGCTCCACGATGAATGTTACATTTGTAACCGGTATAGAAGACCTTGACAAGAAGTTTGCAAAAGACGCAGAGAAAGCAGGTCTTATGAATCTGAAAGGTCATCGTTCTGTCGGCGGTATGAGAGCGTCGATTTACAACGCAATGCCGTACGAAGGAGTAGAATCACTGGTCGCTTTCATGAAGGATTTCGCAGAAAAGAATCCTAAATAATTTTGGAGAAAACAGAAATGAAAAATATACAGCTTTTAAATAAAATTGCAAAGTGCGGAACGGATATCTTTGACAAAGAAAAGTATGCTGTTTCGGACGCAGTGGAGAATCCAGACGCGATAATGGTTCGTTCGGCAGTTATGCACGACATGGAGTTTGGTTCCAACCTAAAGGCGATTGCCAGAGCGGGTGCTGGTGTAAACAACATTCCGCTTGACAAATGTGCAGAGCAAGGTATTGTAGTGTTCAACACGCCCGGCGCTAATGCAAACGGTGTAAAAGAGCTCGTCGTTTGCGGTATGCTTCTCGCCTGCCGTGATATCATAGGCGGTATCAACTGGGTGAAGTCGGCAAAGGATGACGCCAACATTGCGAAACTCGTTGAAAAAGAAAAGTCGAAGTTTGCCGGAACGGAGGTTGCTGGAAAGACGTTGGGTATTATCGGTCTTGGTGCTATCGGTGGTCCTCTTGCAAATGTTGCAGTTTCTATGGGCATGGATGTACTCGGCTGCGACCCATACATGTCTGTTGATGCCGCATGGAAGATTTCCCGCTCCGTAAAGAAAGTTGACACACGTGAAGAAATTTTTGCAAATGCTGATTTTATCTCGATTCATACGCCGCTTGTTGAAGATGCCGACCCGAAAGTAAATACAAAGCACATGATTAACAAAGAAACCCTCGCGATGATGAAAGACGGTGTTATCATCCTCAACTTTGCGCGTGATGCTCTGGTAAACGATGACGACATAGAAGAAGCTTTGAAATCCGGTAAGGTAAGACGTTATGTGACTGACTTCCCGAACGCCCGCACAGCTGGAATGGAAGGCGTCATTGCGATTCCTCACCTTGGCGCTTCCACAGAAGAAAGCGAGGACAACTGCGCAGTTATGGCCGCTGAAGAGCTGGTAAATTATCTTGAGTCTGGCAACATTAAAAACAGCGTGAACTATCCGTCTGTTGAAATGCCGCATCATGAAGGCATTCGTCTGGTCATCCTTCACCGCAACATTCCGAACATGATTTCTCATATCTCTTCTACGCTGGCAGCACAGAATATCAACATTGAAAATCTCGCAAACCGCTCAAAGGGTAATTATGCTTGTACCCTTGTTGATTCTCTCGCTGACATTACCGAAGAGATGATTACAGCCATCGAAAACATGGAAGGTATTATCCGTGTAATTAAGATTGGTTAATATAAACGCAGCAAAACAATAAGGGGGAAACTTTTTCAAAAGCTCCCCCTTATTGTTTATTTATTTTGTGATTTTTCTGGCTTCAAGATAGTATCTCTTGCTGTCCGCTTCTCCCATTGAGAAGGTTTTGCGCGGCAGGGTTCCGTGGGCTGCTACATATGGGAACAGTTCCCCTTTGTCCATTCCGTTCATGATAAAACCGATACATCCGTCGTTCTGAACAAGGCGGCGTACAGTATCCTTTCCATGAATGTAATCGCACCCAGTTTCGGGATGTAGTTTGATATAATCATCAATAAAATTTTGAAGAGTGCCGACTGTAAGTGCATGTGTCGTTTTTTTGAAGGTGCAGGCATATGTGGAATCTCTGTCAACAGCAAGTACTGCTTGTTCTTGACTTATTATCCCAACAGAGTCCTGTCCGAGAAGCGTTATTTCAGCAATTTTTTTAAGTTCCGCCATTACTTCTGCGGGATTGCAGTTTTTCAAGATACGGTATATCGGGTGGAACACGAGCGAGTCGTCTGACAAGGCTGTGACCTCGCACAGTGCATATCTTGCAGGATGGCTCATGTCTCCTCCTGTGCTGCGCTTAACGTTCTCCCAATGGGCCTTGGCTGCGGCGAGAGAATGGTTTCCATCTCCCATTGCGTACACTACCCCGCTGTGAGCTGATTCATATGCGGATATCCGCAACATGAGAGTATCCAGTGCGGAACCGGTAATTTCGTATCCGGTGACATGTCCTCCGCCTCCCATTAAGTCAAAATCATATGTAATGGGGTAAGCTGCTTTCGTGGCGGCAAGGTCCGCAATAAGGTGATTGTCGTCAATGAGAATGAGAATGTGCGGCAATTCAATTTCAGCAGAAGCGCGAACACGGCATCTTGGCGGTATCCTTTCCAGTACAGTCGCTTCGGTTGCCCGTACCGGGTATTTGGAATCTGGTGAATAGTCGTATGCTTCGAGGTCAATTTTGCCGACAAGACCGTGACGGACGGTACCGTCTGAAAGGGTGCGCTCAAGGTAAATCATTCCGTCAATCTCACGCATTTGAGATTTGTCAAATGACCTCATATTTTTTTCGATTTCGTCCCCGTGTGCCTTTTCGAGAGGTGTACCGAGATATGCTTCAGGTAGAATATAGTCATATGACGATGGTGCGCCATCTATATATTTTTCACACTTTTTCCAATAAGACAGCTCCGAAGTATACTGGTCACAGGCGATGACGGACCATTTTGACATTTTGTCAGGGTCAGCAGTATATGACGGAACAAGGATTTCAGCAGGTTGAAATATGGCATTATATTTATTCATTATGTCTCGCTTTCTTTGATTGGTGGCATTCACTTCATGATGGATACAGTTTATTATACAGGGTATGAATGGAGATGTCAACCTTATTTTTGTTACAAGAATCATAAAATGTGCAAAGATATTGCGAGGAAACGACATTTTAAGCCGATATTATAAAATACGCTGTATTTTTGTATTATTATTCGTTCTATTCTGTAAAAATGACCCATTGACAAGAAACGAAACATGCCATATAATATAATGTAGCAAAAAATCATTATAGTCCCCCTATCATACTATATTCTATATTTGAGGTTGATTGCTTTGGATAAGGAAACGTTTAATATAAAGGTTGTTAAATTCGGCGGCAGCTCTCTCGCCGACGCCGAGCATTTTGAAAAGGTTAAAAACATTGTAAAGGCCGAACCATCCAGAAGATTTGTTGTGCCATCTGCTCCCGGTAAGCGCTATTCTGGAGACACAAAGGTTACCGATATGTTTTATGAATGCTATAACGTATCGGCGGCAGGTGGGGATATCACCGAAATCTTTGCAAAGGTTTGTGAGCGGTATAATCTTATCATTTCCGGTCTTGGACTTGATTTTGACCTTTCGGATGAATATAACCACATCAAGTGGGCTATTCTTCACCACGCAGGAAGAGACTACGCTGCAAGCCGTGGTGAATATCTGAATGGCATGATTCTTGCAAAATACCTAGAGTACGATTTTATCGACCCTGCACCATATATAAAGTTCTTCGACGACGGTTCGTTTGACTCCGAAACTACCAACACCCTTCTTTCAGAGGAACTGAAAAAGCATGAAAACGGTGTAATTCCCGGCTTCTACGGCTCTATGCCCAATGGCACTATCCGCACATTCTCACGCGGTGGAAGCGACATTACCGGTTCCATTGTGTCACGTGCAGTATTTGCGGATTTGTACGAAAATTGGACCGACGTCAGCGGTTTTCTGATGGCTGACCCACGTATTGTAAATCATCCAAAAGGGATTGAGTATATCACTTATCGCGAACTGAGAGAACTGTCGTATATGGGCGCTACTGTCCTCCATGAGGATGCGATTTTCCCGGTCCGCTTTGCCGGTATTCCGATAAACATCAGAAATACCAACGACCCGTCGGACTCTGGAACGATGATTGTTTCCCATACGGATGTATACGACAATGAGAATGTTATCACCGGCATTGCAGGCAAGAAGGGATTCTGCGTTATCACCATCGAGAAGGCAATGATGAACTCAGAGAGAGGATTTGGCCGCAAGGTGCTTGAGGCTATCGAGCATGAGAATATCTCATTCGAACACCTGCCCTCCGGCATTGATACAATGAGTGTTGTCCTGAATCGCTCGGAAATTGCAGGATGTCGTGAGAGATTGGTAAATCGTATCTGTCACGCAGTTGAGCCAGATGCCATTTCAATTGAGGAAGGATTAGCTCTTGTCGCGGTCGTAGGGCGCGGTATGGTAAAAGCCAAAGGAACGGCAGTTCGCGTGTTTAAAGCAGCGGCCGAAGCCGGAATCAATATCCGCATGATTGACCAAGGGTCATCGGAATTAAACATCATCATAGGTGTTGACGAGTCGGATTTTGAAAAAACTATGCGTGCAATATATAATGAATTTGTAAAATAAGAAAACGGGGAGGCGCTTTTTTAAAAACACCTCCCCATTGAGACTCGTTTACAAATCTCCCACTTCCGCAAAAACTTTTAGACTACTGTGATAACAAGTTTCGTGCAAATTTATATGTTTTACTTTTCCGCAAAAACATGAAGCGGAAGTTCTGTGCCGCCAATGATGTGGAAATGCAGGTGTAAGACAGACTGTCCTGCGTCGGGACCACAGTTAGATATGACTCGGTAGCCATTTGTAGCGCCGCCGAGCTTCGCTATTTCAGGAATTTTTTCAAAAATTTTTGCAACATATCCGCTGTTTTCGGGTGTGATTTCATCCATGGAAGCGATATGCTTTTTGGGAATGACAAGCACGTGGCACGGTGCTTCGGGATTGATATCCTTAAAAGCATAAATATCATCGTCCTCATATACCTTCGTAGATGGGATTTCTCCAGCAATAATTTTACAGAAAAGGCAATCCATTTTTATCTCCTTTTGGTTTTATTTTTTCAATATTCTACCACACAGATAACAAAAAATCAAGGTGTAAAATATGTTCAAAGTATTTGATATACACACGCACACATACCCAGAAACGATATCCGCTAAGGCATGTGAAAATCTGGGTAATTTTTATAATTTTAAAGTTCCCGGAAAAGGCACGTATGCTGACCTTGAATCTCAGGCGGAAGCCAATCATGTCGGTGGATACCTGCTTTTTTCCGTCGCAACAAACGCGCATCAAGTGCCAAAGGTAAACTCATCTATTGCAGAGCTGGTAAAACTGTCGCGTTCACATGGTTTCAAAACTTACGGCTTTGCGGGTATGCATCAGGAGTATCCTGACTTTGAGGAAGAAATAGAACGCATGGTTTCTATCGGCTTGTGTGGAGTAAAGATTCATCCGGACATTCAAGCAGTCGATATCAATGACAAAAGGCTTTTTCCACTATACGAAATTTTACAGGCCAAAGGACTTCCGCTGTATCTGCATATGGGAGACGACCGTCCGGAATACCGTTATTCGGAAACGGACAAGCTGGTTGATGTGGTAAAGCAGTTTCCACGTCTTGTAGTCGTTGCCGCTCATCTTGGCGGTTATAGGGCGTGGGATGATGCTGTTCCGAAACTGGCAGGACGAGAAAATATCTGGTATGACACTTCGTCAGCACTCTGGGTGATACCACCAAAGCGTGCAGAGGAAATATTCGGCAAACTCGGCTACGAAAATCTGATGTTCGGTACGGATTATCCGGTTGTGAATACCAAAGAAGAGTTAGAGCGTTTCTTCAAAATAAATCTCACTGACGGGCAGCGAGAAGATATTTTATGGAACAATGCAGTGCGGTTTCTATCGTACGCAGATGAACTGGGCGGCAAATGATGAAATTTGTCGGATATTCTCTATGGGACAGGCTGACGTGTGAGTCGCGCCCGATATTTCTATACGGCACCGGAAACGGTGGTGATAAAATCTTGGCAGCGCTTGCGAAATATGGCGTACAATTGACAGGTGTTTTTGCATCAGACGGATTTGTGCGCGACCGGTATTTCCATGAGCATCATGTACGTTCCTACTCGGATGTGGTAGCAGAATATGGTGATGATATTGTGGTTCTTCTGGCGTTCGGAACCACCCTTGCATCGGTGAAAGAGTTTATTTTCTCTCTTGACCGTAGGCATGAACTGATAATTCCGGATGTTCCGCTGTATGGCGGGGACTTGTTTGACATGCCCTATTTTGCAGCCCACCGGGACATTTTAGTTGAAACCGCAGCGTTATTTGCGGACGAAGCATCAGTGCAGTTGTTTTATGACACGGTGAATTTCAGGCTCACTGGAAAGGTAGAATATCTGCGTGATACCGGCGACGTCGTCGACACGATAGCCGACCTGTTCGCAGGGCAGAAAATCGGTACCATGATAGACGGAGGGGCGTTCAAGGGAGATAGCGCCGCAGAGTATATTCGTGCGGTATCGCCGGACAAGATTCTTGCAATCGAAGCTGACCCCAAGACCTTTACAAAACTATCGGCATATGCCCAATCAGAAGAACACTCGAAGGTTGTCCCCATAAATGCTGCGCTTGATGAAGTTGACGGTATGATGGAATACATATCGTCGGGAAGCCGCGGTTCTGGAAAAGAGGGGCGAAACCACCGTGCGAGTGAGAGAACGGTGCAGTGCGTTACGATTGACACGCTGGCAGCGGAAACGGATATTGACTTGATTAAGCTCGACGTCGAAGGTTCAGAGGAATGCGCAATACGTGGCGGAATGAAAACCATCCGCAAATACCGTCCGAATATGTCGGTATCTCTTTATCACCGTACGGACGACTTATATGCGCTTGTGCGTATGGTTCACGAACTGCTTCCGTCGCACCGACTATATTTGCGCCGTGTACCATGTATTCCGATGTGGGATTTAACCCTGTTTGCAGTCAGATAGTATTTTTATCCTATTATTTTTTGATAACTTTTAATCAGAGCTTATTGTGCCTTTGTGATATTGGTTATTTTCACGGTTATAGAGAGGTATTTGCTGTAAATCATAAGCTCCTTATTGATACCAATGTATTTGTTGCCACCGAGGAGGAAACATCCGTTTGCATCGAGCTTCCCGGTGACATCAAGACTGCATTCCGCGTCAACACGGTACAAGTCTCCTGATGCGTTGTTCGTGGTGAGCACAATAGTTCCGTCCGGCATTTCATAATAACTCTCGGCGTCTTTTATGGTCACGCCCTCACGAAGGGTGCCGAAGAACTCGTTTGTATCCGCCATGTAAAAATTCGTTCCCTTTTTAAGATAGTTTTTTGCCGATGAGTCGCGGATGCCCATCACTTTAAAGGAAACGATATAGTTATCAAGCTGGACGTTCTTGTCAAGGTCAGAGTTTTGCGTCATAAACAAACGAAGTCCTACGCTAACAGCGCACACAAGAACCGCTATAATAATAAAAACATCAAGCGCGCCAAGGCGTCTTTTTTTTGTATTGTTGCCGTTCATATTTCCTCCGGTGATATCACAATTTTATGGTATTTGAAAATAATCCTCAGGTAAAGTATCCTTAGTCAGCAGACTCACGGAGTCGGTTATCACGATTCTATAGGAAACACCGTTGATATAGGATCGCTCGGACACCACAATTCCCGTTTCTATTGATACAATATATTCGGAGGTGATGCCGGACTCCTCGTCATCCGAGAGGATAAGCAAGTTTTTTTCATTTGACGAATTGATGGAGACATTTCCCTCCTCCGCTGCAGCTTTTACCTCTTCTAGCGGCGTTATTCCAGCTTCAGACTCTTTGGTAAATGCGGTATCGATTATATCCGTACGATAGGTTTCTGTAATGGTACAAGCGTTTTTCCCATCACATATAACGGTTTTATTGTCGGATTCGAGGCGATACTGGTCGCCACTTACCGTCAATGTGTATCTGCGAATATCAATTTTATCGGCATATGAATTTATTACGCGAAATTCGCGCACATAGGCTTCAGACTCACGGACAGACTCTAAAAATTTCTTGGGGTCATCCTCAAACTGATGGTAGATATTTTCGACTGAGATTGCATCTGAACCAAAGTCGGGAATCGTATTTTCAGTGCTCTCTACTTTGTTGTCAGTTGTTTCGCCACCGCCTATGAAAACTTGTAGAAAAGACGGAACTGCAATCACGTCAAGTTTCATCAAAACAAGCATGAGTAAAACGAAGATGAGGATGGTCGCGGCGGTGATAACAAATCCGGAGGTTATCCTGATCCCATGGTATTTTGCCAAAATCCGCTTATCATCTTTGTCCATAATTTGGTTCCTTACTTCTTGGTATTGGTAGATTCTGAATTTTCCTGAGTAGCGGCTGTATCTTTGACATGTCCGCCGTTATGTGCCTCAATTTTCTTGGCTTTTTCCGGGTCAAGTTCGTTGATATACTCCGACACGGTCATTTCATCCGCAGTAAGACCAGAATGTTTACGAGTAGAAGGATCTTTCATAATAAGGTAGTACAGAATAAACAGCGCCACTGCAATTACCGCTATCATCACAGATTTCGCAATGCGCATGGTATCAAACATTGATTCGGTGCAGAAGACGGCTACCAGTCCGAGCATACCACAGATTGCATACAAAATTTTTACCGATTCCCTCTGTGTGAAGCCCATATCGATGAGCCTGTGATGGATATGTCCGCGGTCAGGAGCAAATGGACTTTTTCCCGATAATAGGCGACGGCATATTGCAAAGGAGGTGTCGAAAATCGGAAGCGCAAATATGGCGAACGGCACAATAAAGGAAAGTACCGCATGAAGTTTAAATACACCGAACACAGATATCACCGCTAACGTATATCCGAGAAAAAGGGCGCCGGTATCTCCCATAAAAATGCGCGCGGGATTTGAATTGAACGGAAGAAAGCCAAAACATGAGCCAACCAGAATTGAACAAATGATGGCACTGACAAAGTCACCTTGAAGCATGACAACCAACAGGAGAGACAGAGAGGAGATGGCGGAAACGCCGCATGCCAAGCCGTCAAGACCGTCAATAAAGTTTATTGCATTTGTAAGCCCTGCTATCCAAAGTATCGATAGTGGAATGCTCCAACCGCCAAGCTGTACATATACCCCGCCTAAACTGATGTGGTCAATTACACAGCCATTCCAAACCGCCAATCCGGCAATGGCAAGCTGAATAATCAATTTAAGCCATGCGCTGAGCCTGTAAATATCGTCGAGGATTCCGACAATAACCAGCACCCCACCGCCTATCCAAATGGAAGTAAGTTCAGGCGAAGGTTCACAGAAAATAACAGTGGTTATGGTAAAACTTAAAAAAATAGCCAAACCACCGATTCGTGGAATCGGCTTATTGTGAATGCGTCTTCCATCAAGCGGGACATCTACCGCCCCGATTTTAAAGGCAAGTACACGTACAAGCGGGGTCATCGTATATGCCAGAAGGGCTGCGCATATTATCGCAACGATTCCATACAGCAATTGTGTCAAATACATGGATACCTCCGTTTTTTCGGCTCAGTTGTCAATTATTTCTGTACAGTAGCCATATCCGTACAGGTCAGGTAAAATCAGACTATACTGCTGTCCCACTCTGATTTCGTATCCGTCAACCGTAAACGCACGGTCTGTCTCCACTGCCTGCGCTTCAATTGTGATTTTTAAATTGATTTTTCCATCAACCGATGCGGTTGTTTCTTTTCCAGTCTCATAGTCGAACGTTATTTTTTCAAATGGGACCGCCTGCACTCCACTCACCGTGCCGATTTTCTTTCGTTCAACCGCTTCTTCCACCAGTTGTCCCTTTTTCACGGCTTCTTCAAGGCGTTCGTCAATATTCTGAATTTCAACAACGTATTGGATGTTTTTATAAGTCACTTGCGCCGTCTGATTTTCACGCTCGCTGAAAACGAAGACATATAGCAGAACGAACACAACCGCGGCAATTACAAGTATTATCAACCCATCAATGGCATTGAAGCGCAATTTTCTCTTGCTCATTTCTGTTTCCTTTCTATAGTGATTTCTAAACTGACCTTCTTATCATAGGGATTTATCTTCATTCTTCTGTTTCTTCTTTTTGAAGGACTTCTTGAAGGACTTCACGCGAAAATCTGCGCATGAATTGTCCGATGCGCTTTCATAGGAGCTGCGAATTTTGCCGCTGCCATTTCTGGCATAAGCGGACGCCAATCCACAGACAAGCCAAAACATGAGGTACAGCCTATAGTTGTACCATGCATAATCCGTCATTCCCTGCACCAGTACGGCAAACACACTGCATAGCGGTGCGGCGGTTGAGATTCTAAGTTGAATTTTGCTGCGTTTCATTTCTGTGCTGACATCGAAGCCCTCAGACATATTTTGCCTCAGCATACTTTCGGATATATCAGGTGAAACGAGTTGGCTTTCCCCCGAGAGGTTTGAAAAGAATGTAAATCCTGACTGATACAGCAAAAAAATGAAGATGAGAAAGGTTAAAATCCCGACGATGCCAAGTTCAAGCCAAATTTGCAAATACAGGTTGTGGGAATGCGGCGCGGCTTCGACTCCAAGATAAGAATACAACGGATATAAGCGTCCCCATGCCCCTTCTCCGATTCCGATGCCGGTCACAAAGTTGTCGCGTATCATGTTTACTGTTGCGCGCCAAATATATACGCGGTACGAGGTCGATGAGTCGGTCAGATTTCCGATACTGGTAAAACGAGAAACAATGGAGGACGGAAGGACATACGGCCAAAGCGGTATGGAGGCAATTCCGGCAAGAACGACCCATACAGAACGTCTGTGCCACATAAACAGAAACAACAGAGCGGCAAACATAAGTCCAAGCCATGCGCCACGGCTCCATGTGAGGATAAGGCACGCGCCCATGATACCGATACATAGAAATGCCGGAATTCTGCGCAGTCCTTCTCCACGCCCGATAAGCATTCCAACAGCGATTGGAATAATCAATATGAGGTATTCTCCGAGCATGTTGGGATTCTCAAGGGTCGCGACAGCTCGTCTGCCGATGGTGGAGAACATGTCGCTGTCGAGCCATGCGTTGGAGGAATAACCGCCTCCTGTAAAGTAAATAAGAATTCCGTACAGAGAAACAAGGGTGGCGGAAATAACGCATCCGACTGAGCAACGTACAAGCCACTCTCGGGTAGTGATAAGCCCTACCGTGAGGAAATATCCGAAAATGAAACAAACCATAAGCAGTGCAGGCTTGAGAGACTGTTCGGAAAGTGATACGGTGCCGCCGAAGAATAGAA
>CAZUPI010000026.1:0-12355 GCA_964621755.1 uncultured Ruminococcus sp.
GGTATCTTTAACTATGGGAAACTCCGGTTCCGCATCCCGACGGAACCATATCGGTCAAATCCACAGACGGACGAGAATTCACCCTCATCGAATACCGACGCTGGAATAACCACGGCGCTTTGCCCATGCGAATCTGGTTCCGCCAGCGCGATTTTTCGCCGGATAGATCAGACCTGACCGGATGTACGTTACCATAAGTTTGCAGGGTACTTTGAAGAAAATGCTCTCTTGCGAACCACAAAAATAAAATTTTATCAAACAAGGTCTTCACAAAAACGGTCAACGGAGTATAATATAATTAACCACTTTGGGCAAAGACACGGGGAACAGATAGAAATGAACGAAAAATTTTTAGTCTTCCAATTGAGAAGCAGCAATGTATTATGAGTGTGGGGTATCGCATTTTTCCCCAGAACAGCTACCGGAAAAGCCCGATGAGCGAAATCGCGGATGCCGCAAACATATCAAAATCCCTGTTGTTCCACTATTTTCGCAATAAGCAGGAGTTGTATTTGTTCCTGTGGAATCACGGTGCGGAAATCACTATCGAATATTTAACAAAATATGGATGCTATGAGCCTGTCGGACTCTTTGAAATGATGGAGCGCGGTATGCGTGCCAAACTCGATATTATGAAAATTTATCCCGACATGGCTGCGTTCACCATCAAGGCCTTTTATGAAAAAGACCCTACCGTGCATGACGAAATCCAAAAAAGTTATCGCCGTTTCTTCAATATGAGGGCGTATTCTGCCCTTGCAAGGCTTTACCCAAATGACTTTATCCCCGGTCTCGATCTGCAAACCATGTACCAGCATATGTACTGGACCTCTGTGGGATATCTGTGGGAAGCTATGCAGCGCGGCACGGCTGACATGAAGCATTTTGAAGAGGACTTTGTAAAAATGCTTGCATTTTGGAAGGATATTTATCTGAAAAAGCCGGACGCCGAAAATGTAGAGAAAGAGGAGGAATAATGGAAATCATAAAAACCGATGCATTGACTAAGTTCTACGGAAAGGCGCGCGGTATCGTCGATATCAGCCTGTCAGTAGAGGAGGGAGATTTCTTCGGCTTTATCGGGCCAAATGGAGCCGGAAAAAGTACGACTATACGCACCCTGATCGGGCTGATTTACGCAACCTCGGGCAGTGCGGAGCTCTTCGGAAAAAGTGTCACACGCAACTACGGCAGTATCCTCGCAGATGTCGGCTATATGCCTTCGGAAGCGGCATTTTACAGCGGCATGCGGGTACGGGATGTTATCCGTCTATCCGCCAGCATGCGGAAACAAGACTGCGCCGAAGAGGCAAAACGTCTGTGCGACCGTCTCTCGCTTGATACCTCACGAAAGGTGGACGAGCTGTCTCTCGGAAACCGCAAGAAAGTTGCAATTGTCTGTGCTTTTCAGCACAAGCCGCGCCTCTATATTCTCGATGAACCCACAAGCGGTCTTGACCCGCTCATGCAGCGCGAGTTTTTCGCAATTCTGGATGAGCGCAACCGAGAAGGGGCAACCGTCTTTCTCTCTTCGCATGTGCTGTCGGAAATCGAACGGCATTGCCGTCACGCCGCCATTATCAGAGAGGGACATATTATCGCATGCAACCGTGTGGATGCTCTCGGTCAGACCGGCGCGAAACGGGTCACACTTCACGGAATCACCACACTGCCGCAGCTAAACGGCGTTCGAGACCTTCATAAAACCCCCGATGGCTTCGGATTCCTGTACGCTGGGGACATCAACGAACTGCTTTGCGTACTGGCAGATTGTAAGCTCAGCGATATTACAATCGCCGAACCAGATTTGGAAGAAGTCTTCATGCACTACTATACGGACGAAACATAAAACGCGCAGACAAACACCAAACGGAGGGGAGAGATATGACAATATTCACACACGAACTGAAGCAGAGCAGGATGCCGCTTTTCATATGGACAGGTGCGGTTGGTTTTCTGCTTATCATATGCGTGGTGATATTCCCGGAAATGAAGGGCGAGATGGATGACGTCAGCAATATGTTTGCTTCAATGGGCGTTTTCACAGAGGCGTTTGGCATGGATAAGCTCAATTTCGGAGAATTCATGGGTTTCTATGGCATTGAGTGCGGCAATATACTTGGTTTGGGCGGCGCATTTTTTGCGTCACTGATTGGAATATCCTCTCTTGCAAAGGAAGAAAAAGAGCATACGGCGGAATTCCTTCTGACTCATCCGGTAAGCCGCGCGCAGGTAGTTGGCGAAAAGTTGGCGGCAATTTTCACACAGCTTTTTCTTCTCAATGCGGTGATTCTTCTCCTCACTCTCCTGTCAGTATCACTTATTGGCGAAAAGCCAGAGTGGAGTCAACTTCTGCTCATCCATCTTTCGTACTTCATCCTCCAGATTGAAACCGCGGGCATTTGCTTTGGTGTATCCGCCTTTCTGCGCCGCGGAACCCTTGGAATCGGACTGGGTATCGCCGCGCTGTTCTATTTTCTCAATATTATAGCCAATATCACAGAGAGCGCGGAATTTTTGAAATATATCACCCCGTTTGGTTATACCGATAGTGCCGATATCATTACTTCCAGCCATTTAAACATTTTCTTGGTTTTCCTCGGACTTGCCTATACCATAGTCGCTATTTCAGCAGCCTTTATAAAATACAGGACAAAAGATATCGCATGAAAGCTTACTCATCGCATTCACCTTCACTTAAAAAATAAACTTTCATAATTCAACTAATATTTCACGCATCTTCAAATAATCATCACATTAGGGCGGTATAATATGCGCGTAAGGAAAAGACGGGGATACAGAAAGCAAACTTAAGTCCCCGGGAAAGGGTATTATTATGAAAGACTTCAACATTGATGAGAACGAAAACATGAACGAGAATGTAAACGAACAAAACACACATAACGAACCGGAAAACGTAAATATTGAAAATACAAACGCAAACCATGAGCCTGCTGAAAAGCCCGCCGACGGGACTTACTCCTACACACGTGAAAACGTCCCGAACGGTACTTACAGCGTAAATAACCAGTCCCAAAACCAGAATCAAAATCAAAACCAGGCGTACAGCGCATACCGCTACAATCCGATTACTGGAGAACCGAACCAGCAGCACGTACAGGGAACTCCGTATGCGCAGCCGAGTCAGTACACAAACTCCTATGCACCGCAGAATCCGTACTACAACGGCATGTCACAGAATAACGGTCAGATTTCCTATACTCCCGACAAGAAAAAGAAAAAGGAACACAAATCAGGATCCATATCGCGCGGTGCAATCGCATTGGTATGCTGTCTGACCGTCGTTCTCTCCGGATGCTTCGGTTTTACCGGCGCATATCTTGCAAACCGTATCAATTCCAACAATTCTACCGGTGAGACCACAAGCGCCTCGTCCAGCGAAGGAACCACTGTTGTTTACAGAAGCGTTGACGATATTACTACCTCGACCGGTGTGACAAACGGCGAAGTGATGGATTACAGTCAGGTTGCCGCTATCGTCAAGGACTCCGTTGTTGAAATTACAACCGAATACAACGTGCAGAGTATGTGGTATCAGTATGTTACAGAAGGCGCAGGCTCCGGGGTCATCCTCTCCGCGGATGGTTACATTATCACCAATAACCACGTCATCTGCAACGAAGATACCGGAAGTCTTGCGGACAGTATCACGGTTAGATTGACAAACGGCGATGAATACAGTGCATCTGTAATCGGTCACGATTCCCAGGCGGATATCGCAGTGATTAAAATTGAGGCGAGCGGATTGACCTTCGCGGTTGCCGGAAACAGCGATAATCTTGCTGTTGGAGAAGAAGTTATTGTCGTTGGCAATCCTCTCGGTGAACTCGGTGGTACTGTTACAAATGGTATTGTAAGCGCAACACAGCGTGAAATTCAAGTAAACAGCGTTACTATGAGCCTTATCCAGACCAACGCCGCTGTAAACCCCGGTAACTCCGGTGGCGGTATGTTCAATATGAAGGGCGAGCTAGTCGGCATCGTCAACGCAAAGTCCAGCGGCACCGGTATTGAAGGACTCGGCTTCGCTATTCCGATTAACGACGCACTTGCAGTAAACGAACAACTTCTTGAATACGGCTACGTGCGCGGCAGAACCATGATCGGCGTATCCTTCTATGATGTATCCAGTTCCTCCTTCTCTACGTTTATGTACTATAACAACGTTAAACCGGGTGTTTATGTCAGCGAGCTTACAAAGGGCTATAACGACGACGTTCTTCGGGAAGGTGACCGTGTCATCGCTGTAAACGACGAGGAAATCGCTTCTTCTTCCGATATCAAGGCAATCGTAACCAGTGCCTCCGTCGGTGATAAGCTGACCTTCCAGCTCTATCGTGACGGCAAGCTCATATCCGTTGAAGTAACGTGCTACGAAAAGGTTCCGGATGAAGTAGAAAGCAACATTGAATTCAGTGAAAACGAAAATGGTTAAAACGAAATCGTTTTACAATTCAATTTCATTTAAAATAAGATGATGAAAAACGTGAGTTTGGTCAAGAGGGCAAGGAGGCTTGGCTAAACTCATGTTGTAATAAAGTAGTAAGGAAATGATAGCATGAAAGACAAAATGAAAGCTTTGGCACTTGTCCTCCTTTTAGCAATGCTTCAGACGGGCTGTGATAAAGTAGTGGAGTCTCCATTGGAAGACTCCTCCGCGTATCAAACGTCTTTAAAGGAAAATGATAGTGAACAGGGAAATGACGGTGAAGAAGAGAATGACAGCGAACAGGAGGTTGAAATCATGTCTCAACTTGATAAAATAGACAATACAAAGTGGCAGTATAACGAAGAAGACGATGTATACTGGCAGATAGGAATTCCTTATTGTGAAAATCCTGCAGATGAAGAGTATGAAACGCTTGGGATTTTTGTCCCCGGAGCTTATATGAAAGCAACGGACAATGGGGACGGGACATTTTCCTGTGAAATCAATCCAGAAGCTGCGATAGGAGATTATACTGCTGAAACTGCTCCCATTGTAATCCCTGTTGATACCCCCGGATATTCCGCTATGCCCGCGCCGTCAGGCTATGTAAATGGGATTTCACAATATACAAGTGCCGGTTTTGTATATTTCAATGCAGGATGCAGAGGACGCGACGCCGGTGCTCCCGCGGGTGTTACGGATTTAAAGGCGGCCATAAGATATCTGAGGTATAACGAGGGCGTCGTCCCGGGAAGCATGGATAGAATATTCACATTCGGGATGAGCGGCGGCGGTGCACAAAGCGCCCTTGTAGGCGCAACGGGTGACAGCGAACTCTATATGCCGTATTTAGAGGAAATCGGTGCTGTTCAGGGTGTCAGCGACGCTGTTGCGGGTTCCATGTGCTGGTGTCCGATTACCAATCTCGACTATGCCGACGAAGCTTATGAATGGAATATGGGTGTGACCCGTACAGATTTGGACGAGGAAACACAGCAGCTTTCAGACAGTATGGCGAAAGCCTTTGCAGAATATATCAATGAGCTTGGGCTTCGCGACGAAAGCGGCAACGTCCTTCTCCTGACAGAATCCGAAGAGGGAGTCTATCAGGCCGGAAGCTACTACGATTATCTCAAGGAAACCATTGAACAATCGCTGAATCATTTCCTTGAGGATACCACCTTCCCGTATTCCTCCGGCAGTTCCGGTATTGCAGGCGGAATGCGTGAGGGCAGGGGAGATACCCGCGATTTCGGAGATTTTGGTGATTTCGGCGGCGGTGAGATTTCCGATATTACCGATGGCGCACCCATGAATGGCGCTATGAAGGGAGAATTCAAGGGAGGCAACATGGATTTTCCCATCGATATTACAGATGCTGATGAAAATGAATTTTATGCAAGGGACGATATCAACCGCACCGACACATCCGGAGGCGTATCACTTTCAGGAACGTATGAGACTGCGCAGGATTATATAGATGCCCTCAATGCGGATGGCGAGTGGATTTCATATGACAGTGAGACAAATACGGCGACTATAACAAGTATAGCGGATTTTGTCAAAGCCTGCAAAAATGCTTCAAAAAGTGTGGGTGCATTCGATGACCTGAATGCGGCGCAGGGAGAAAATGTTCTTTTCGGATATGGCGACGGACAAGGCGCGCATTTTGATGCCGTAATGGCCGATTTGCTCAAGGATACCGAATACGGCGAAGCATACGCTGCTGACCTTGAAAAGACCGACGCTCTCGGAAATACAGTAGATTACCGTTTGAACATGTACAATCCCATGTACTATCTTTCCGATTATTACGAGGGATACCAGAGCGCAAACGTCGCAAAGTATTGGAGAATCCGTACAGGAATTACGCAGGGCGACACAGCCCTCAATACGGAGGTGAATCTGGCATTGGCGCTTGAAAATTACGGTTCAGACGTCGACTTTGAAACCGTATGGGGGCAAGGACACGTGGAAGCCGAGCGCACAGGTAGTTCTTCTGAAAACTTTATTGCTTGGGTCAATGCTTGCTTAGAATAACACAAGTTTGCTTGGAGCCCTGCTAACTGACGATATGTCAAATTTAAGCCAATCTTTGCAAGAACTCCATATATTATAAAAGTCTTTTGAAAGGGGCGCGGAGAAAACTTTAACCATCTTTCCAAAAGGTTTTGGAAGGGGCGGGGAACCTTTCCCTCAAAAGGTCCTCCGCCATCTCACAAATAAGCTTTCTCCATAAAGTCTGTCATGTATAATATTTTAGTAGTTGACGATGAAGAAATGATTCGAAAGCTGATTGCGAAGTACGCCGTATACGAGGGACATACCGTGACCGAAGCCGGCGATGGAATGGAGGCTGTGCGGCTGTGCCGCGAAGGCAGCTTTGACATCATGATTATCGACATTATGATGCCGGAACTGGACGGATTTTCTGCTTGCCGCGAGATTCGCAAGTTTTCGCAGATTCCGATTATCATGCTGTCTGCACGAGGTGAGGAATACGACAAAATTAACGGCTTTGAACTTGGGATTGATGACTATGTGGTCAAGCCCTTCTCACCTAAAGAGCTGATGCTCCGGATTGACGCCGTGATGAAACGTATCGCCGGACGTGAAAACACCGAGCAGCAAAAAAAGAATGAAATCGTATCGCTGGCGGGCGGCGGACTCAAGGCGGATCTTACCGCGCGTATCGTCTATGTTGACGGAAAGCGCGCAGATATGACTCCCAAGGAATACGACCTGTTTTTCTATATGCTCAAAAATAAAAATATCGCTCTGACCCGCGAAAAGCTTATTTGTGATGTCTGGGGATATGATTACTTCGGGGATGACCGTACGCTTGACACGCACATTAAACTTTTGCGCAAGAGTCTCGGAAAGTATGCTGACTATATTGTCACTCTGAGAGGGGTGGGCTATCGTTTTGATGCTCAAGAATAAGATTAAAAATGAGGAAAAAGCGCACAAAGAGCGCTTTTTCAGTCTTCGCGGTCGAATGATAATCGCTTTTGCGGTGTTCACCGTAATCGTTCTGGCGCTCCTATGGCTGTTCCAGACCGTACTGCTTGACGATATTTATCGTTCCCTCAAGCTCGGTGAACTGAAAAAATGTGCGAACGAACTTGGACAAGAAGTAGAGGATATTGACAGCCTTGACGATATTACCGACTATCTTGCGAAAAAATACACGATTTGCTTGTCCGCATACGAGATATCGGGCAGCGGATATTACCGCACCGGACGGGTCATCACCCAAAAACACGTCAACTCGTTTTGTTTTATCCACAACGTTACGTCCGACGACCTGCTTAACCAGCTTTACCGAGGTGCTGTGAAAAATGGCGGAGCGTATATAAAAAGAGTCTCTCTCTCCGCGATTTTGCAAGGTGGAAAATCAGATGACAGCGGAAACGCGGGCGAAAATGTCATTTATGCGAAATTGATTCCGTTGGAAGAATCCGAGCTTCTGCTTTTGCTCAATACAGAGCTCCTTCCGCTTGATTCGACAGTACAGACCCTTCGCGTCCAGCTCATGCTGATTAGCGTTATTCTGTTCGCGGTAGCGGTGGTGCTCGCAGTGATTTTTTCAGACCGGATTTCAAAGCCTATTCGCGAAATGAGCAGCGAAGCTTCTAAACTCGCGCTCGGAAACTATAACGTAAATTTCGAGGGCGGCAATTGTACGGAAACGGTAAACTTGTCGATGACCCTCAACCGCGCGGCATACGAGCTGTCGAAGCTGGATAAAATGCAGAAGGACCTAATCGCCAATGTTTCGCACGACCTGCGCACACCACTCACGATGATTGCCGGATACACGGAAGCCATGCGGGATTTGCCCGGCGAAGCGACGCCGGAGAATATGCAAATCGTGATAGACGAAACCAACCGTTTGACTTCCCTCGTGAACGACATGCTGGAGGTATCCCGGTACCAAGGCGGTACACAGACGCTGAAGCTCGCGCGGTTCAACTTCACGGATGTAATACGTACAACGCTCGAGCGGTATGGCAAGCTGCGAGAAAAGGACGGCTACACCATCCGGTTTGAATCTGACCGTGACGTATACGTAGAAGCGGACGAGGGACGGATTTTGCAGGTGGTGTACAATCTTATTAACAATGCTGTAAATTATACAGGAGACGACAAAACGGTGGTCATTCGTCAGACCATACTGAATGAAGACGGCGGCGAAAAGGTACTCCTTGAGGTTATCGACACCGGCATCGGTATTCCGGACGACGAACTTCCGCTGGTATGGGAGCGGTACTATAAGGTACATGACTTCCACAAACGTGCGAATATGGGAACGGGGCTCGGACTTTCAATAGTCAAGAATATCCTCCTCCTCCACGGTGCAGAATTCGGCGTCAAAAGTAAAGTAGGATCCGGCAGCAACTTCTGGTTTAAGCTCAAAACAGTAGAATAACGTAAGTTTTGACGGGGAGAAACTTTTTTAAAAGTTTCTCCCCGTCGAGCTTACGTTATGTTAAAATTTTCCACCGGAGCCGCCGTGGCTTCTGCCGGAGGAGGAATGGTGGGTTGAACTTCCACCGCCGTGCGAAGAGGATTGTGTCTGGCGCGGCGTCCTCCTTACTTTGTGATAAAGGAAAGTGTTGCGTGTGTTGACTATGTTGAGGGAATCCTTTCGCGCATAGTTCGACGCTCCTGCCTGCATTTTTACCGTCTTGAGTTCTCCCTTCATAACGCCAACCGGGATGAATGAGAGAATAAAGCCGATGACCAGTGCAAAAACAATCCACGTCGGAGACAGCTTCTCTTTCGGGAGGTTGCCGACGTCGTACGGTTTGCCGGTCTTCGCTTGCGTGATGAACTCGTCGCACAGTTCGGCAAAGGTGTGGAATGCAGTATAGTAGCTGCCGTTCGACAGGTAGGACAGGAATTTGTCTGACATGTACGCTTGCCCTGCATCGGTGAATGCGCGAATGCCGAATCCGCATGTGCTTATCCGCCAGTCGCGCTCTTCCATGCTAATCATGAGCAGAATGCCGTCGGCGTTCGCACCAAATCCGTATCCATAGTAGTCGTAAATGTCATCCGCATATTGCATCGGCGTATATCCGGGTGGAATGCTGTCTAGGGTGATTATCACCACATCCACTTGTTGACGTTCGCTGATTTCATCAAGCTCCGCGAGAAGCTCTTCTTCCTCAGAGCTATACAGAAGGTTTGCTTCATCGACAAAACGTGGGAGCAGACGCTCCGACGGAATTTCAGATGGCATGTCGTCCAGCGCAAGCGCAAACGAGGGCAGGATAACCATGCACATTATGAGGGACAAAGCGGCGCATATGAATTTTTTCATCTTTCTCCCTCCTCAAAGCATCCGTGTAATCAGCCATATCAGCACATAAGCCAGTACGCTGAAAATGGCGGTGTAGATTCCAATCCATTTCCAATAAGCTGCTCTGTCTACCGGAAGGTCGCCGATGAATTTACCGGTCTGCCCGTTCATAGCGAACTGATAATTTTTTCCGTTCCATGTGGTGTTGAGAATCCAGACGGGGAGCAGCGCATACTTCACGGAGCTTCTGAGAAATTGAAAGTTGCTTTGCTCAAGAGTGACAGAAGAGAATTCCCTGCAAGTTTCGTTTCGGATGACGGTCTCGGTAGTCTCTTTGATGCGGCTGTTAGCTCGGTCAACGCTCTGTTCCGCAGTTACGTCGTACCTATCGGCGAAATATCCGGCGAGATAAGCGGTCTGGAAATCAACGGCTTCCGACATATCGAAAGGTTCAAGGGATTCCATGAGAGCGTCGGGCATCTTTGTGGAACCGTCGACGGGAACGTTTTCGTAGGTTATGCTTCCGTTCCGGTACAGAGAGAAAAACGAAGTTTCGGTGTAGTTGTACCTTGCATCGGCCCAAACGCGGAGCTTGGTACCCTTAAAGCGCAGTTGGGCGTTGACGTCGGCGTTGAACAGCCAGAAGGGAACATACACACCTTTGATCTCATCAAGGTGATTTTCGTCCTTGAAGATTTTGGGGAGGAGTTTTTTACCGTTGAAGTGGCGCAGCAGTCCATCCTTGGCAGCTTTTTTATCGAGTTTGAAAGGGACAACGAAGTCAGGACGCAAATCCCCTGCAAAGTTTTCCTTGACGATAACGGGGTTTCCGCAGTATGGACAGCTTGTAGCGGCAGTTGTGCTGTCTCCGATAATTTCACCGCCGCACGAATTGCAGACATAAACACGCATCCCATCGCATTCTCCGTCTGCCCACTGTTTGCCGGCGCTCGTGTTCCAATCCATGTTATCCGTGCTTGCCTCGTGAAGGTCCTCGTCATACGATTTCAGCGTATCCATATCAAATTCCGTGTCGCAGTATGGACATTTCATCTTTTGCAGCTTACTGTCAAATGTAATCGCACCGCCGCAGCATGGACACTTATATTCCAATAGTTCAGCCAATGTATTTCCTCCTTATTCTGCCCCACCCAGATTGGAACGGTTTGCGGGGATTAAAACTTACACAGTGAATCTGTAACGTTCCTTTTCTTACTTCACATCACTGTCATCAAATATGTCGCCGCATTCCGGGCAGAATTTTGGCGGATGTGCGGGATCTTCGGGTTCCCAGCCGCATTTGTCGCATTTGTAGAGTTTTTCGCCGGCAGGTTTCTTAGCACCGCATTCAGAGCAGAATTTGCCTTTGTTGACCGCGCCGCAGGTGCAGACCCAACCTTCGGCGGCCGGCTTTTTAGCGCCACATTCGGGGCAGAACTTTCCTGTAGCTATGGTACCGCAGATGCATTTCCATGTGTTTGTGCCGGCGGTGGATTGAGCGGTTGCTGCGGCCTGTTGTTGCTGTTGACCCATCTGGAATAGGGTCTGAGCATTCATGTTTCCTGCCTGCTGTGCCATGCCCATACCTACAAAGCCTGCCATGGCGCCGTTTTTATTGGAGGCAGCCGATTTCATAGCATCAGCTTGTGCGCTGACGAGCGTTGCGGCTGCCATGGTGGGATCGCGCATCATAGCGGTTTTCTGGGCTGTTTTGATGAGTTCGGCGTCCTCTACGGGGAGTGTTACGGATCCCAATGCAACCGATATGATTTTGAGCCCGCGGAGTTCGCTCCACTTTGTGGAGAGTGCTTCGTTCATTGCCTGCTCGAGTTCTGTGTTGTGCGCAACCAGCTGATTCGGACGAAGTTCGAGCTCAGACAGTTTGCCGAATGCCGGCTGAAGTGCGCTGATGAATTCTGTTTTTAGCTGTCCATCGATTTCTTCACGTGTGTATTCTCTGCTTACATTGCCGCATACGTTTGTGTAAAAGAGAAGTGGGTTTGCGATTTTATAGGAATATACACCGTTGCAGCAAACTGACACGTCAATGTCAAGGCCGATTCTGGAATCCACTACACGGAACGGAATTGGGTTGGCCGTGCCGAACTTGTTGTCGATGATTTCCTTTGTGTTGAAGTAGTACACACGTTGGTCCTTGCCGGTGTCGCCCCCATAAGTGAAGCGCTTGCCAATTTGTTTGAAGGTTTCTAAGATACTCTCTCCAAGACTGCCGGAGAAAATGGACGGCTCGGTTGAGGTATTATATGTAAATTCACCGGGTTCCGCGCATACTTCGACGATTTTGCCCTGTTCGACGATAATCATGCACTGTCCGTCCGCCACGGCGATGCCGCTGCCATTTGAAATGATGTTGTCGTCCCCTTTCGTGTTGGAAGAGCGGCTGGATACTCGCTTTTTACCCTTTACAACAAGAACGTTTTTGTCAATCGCATCACAATAGAAAAATTCCTTCCACTGGTCTGCAAGTACACCGGTTGCTGCGCTGAGCCCTGCTTTAATAAGTCCCATCGTAATTCTCCTTTATTTTGGTTATATGTTGACGATTTTCAATTTATTATTATATCATATGCTTATTA
>CAZUPI010000026.1:12365-13812 GCA_964621755.1 uncultured Ruminococcus sp.
CTTATTAAAAAGTCTACAAAAAGATAAATGTCACAGTGAAAAATTTTTGTTTGCTGTCCATTAACCCGGCAAGAATGCAAAACAAAAAGTACAAGTACAGACTTCAACAATGAGGTTTGTGCTTGTACTTTTATTGAGCGGGATAGAATACAGAGCTTATTTTAGCCTTTCACGTCACTGCACGCAAAGATATCTTTCGTATAAATTTTAAGGGTGGAAGAGGATTTTTTCAAAAAATCTCCCTTGCGCATTCCCCGCGAAATCAGTTCCACTCAGCGGAGAAAGCAGCGTCGAAGTTACGGCCGCCCCAAGCATCCTTGATGGTTACGACAAAGTAGTTTTCACCTTCCACGAGGATGTCGGCGAGCGTTGCGGTATCGAGTACCCACTTGCCTTCGTTCCAGTCCTGGATAACGCATTCGCCATCGTCTACGTATACTTCAACACCGTTGAGGTATGTGTGGATTGCATTGTCATATGCGCAGTCCCAGATGAACTCGTCGCAGCTGAGAATCTGTTCCAGATTTTCTACTGTGAAGGTCTTGTAAAGGATAAGCCCGTGTACAGAGCCTGTCCAGCCAATCTCTTCTGTGATGTTGCCGAACGGTCCGTTTGCGGTATCCCATGTTTCAAGAAGAGCAGTATCTGTCGTGAAGTTCGGGTTTTCCGCGATGAATTTCGCCATGTCGTCTGTTGTTTCATCATAGAAGCCGCCTGCAGCACTGCCGTCGATTGTGCCTTCACCATCGGTGTACGGGCAGTTATATACGGAATAGTGCCATTCGGAGCCACGAGAGAAGAATCCAACAGAATTCTTGGTGGAGTTTTCTTCATAGGTTATGTAGAGGTCGAGTTCACGGCCGCCCCAACAGTTCTTGATGGAGATGGCGATGTAGTTTTCACCTTCTACAAGGAAGTCGTGCAGAGTCTTGCCTTCCTGTGTGTTGCAGCTGATGAGTTCATAGTCGCTGTTCCAGTCGCCGGAACCACAGTTTGCGTCAGCATAGTAGAACAGCTCGCCGTTTATGTAAATGTATACGGTATTATCATAGAAGCAATACAGTTCATAGAGTGTTGTGTCAGCGAGAGTTCCAACGTTGAAGGTCTTGTAAACCATCAGACCGTTGGTATTCGGGTCATTTTTGAAGTCTGTGTCAGCACCGAGAATGCTTTCGATACAGTCGCCGAACGGAGCTTCCACTTCGTCCCACGATGCCATGAGAGTGGTGTCTTTGTACCATTCCGGATTTTTTGCGACGAATGCAGCCATTTCATCGTCTTCTTCTGCAAAGTAACCGCCAGCAGTACCGCCGCCTACTACTCCCGCACCGTCGGTGTAAGGACAGAAGTATGTTGCGTAATGGTAGGATTCCATCTGCTCGATGAGCATGCCGGTTGTGGATTCCTCTTCAACAGGTTCTTCTTCAACCGATTCAGTCTGTTCTTC
>CAZUPI010000026.1:13912-34670 GCA_964621755.1 uncultured Ruminococcus sp.
TTCGTCGGATTCTTCGACCTGTTCTTCTTCAACTGTTTCGTCGGATTCTTCGACCTGTTCTTCTTCAACTGTTTCGTCTGTCTGGTCTTCGGTAGAAGGTGTGGTTTCTTCATTTGTGGTATTGTTGACGTTAGTAGTTTCTTCTTCCGAGGAGCATGCGGACATAAGAGCAGCAGAAGTCAGCATGGCGGCTACAAGCATAATGCTTATAAACTTTTTCATTTTTTTCTATGTCTCCTTTTATTTTAATATTGCAACTCTTCCCGATTGCAGTATCACTTATTTTACAACTTATTTTACACCCGCCAAAGATAAATGTCAATATACTTGGAGTAAAATCATGGGCTTGACCAAAAAAAAGTTAAACTAAAAAATAAAATTATTCACATATTAAATGGCATATATTGCTTTTATATGCTGAAATTGTCTTTATTATTAACCTGTCATTGCGAAATCCAGCGTCGAATCAAACGATTGTGTTGACTTCAGTGGTATATTGTGTTAAACGGCGGATGTTAATTTTGCGAGGATGGAAGGGAAGTATTCTCAGCCTTGGCTAAGGAAGCCGCTTTGCTGTAGATACATCCGCAGTAGTTCTGCCGGTACAGGTTGTATTCCTTAGATAATTCAATTGAACGTTTATAGCCGTTTTTCTTTTTAAAATCGGAGCGGAGGTACTCCACACCATATTCTTCACTAAGCCGGATTCCGATTTCGTTGAGCCATGCCGCGTTTTTATAGGGGCTGATTGAGAGGGTTGTGGTAAAATAATCAAACCTGCCTGCTTTGGCCTCCGCGGCAGTGCGTCTCAACCGCAGTTCATAGCAAATCCGGCATCGTTCTCCTCCTTCAGGCAGAGTCTCAAGACCGCGCACTTTGTCAAAGAATTCCGCCGGAACGTAATCGGGAGTCATGACAGCAATATTGGAATTGCCGGATTCATTGAGAAACCTCCGCAATTCGGACAGACGGAAGGAAAATTCCCGCTCCGGCGAGATATTTGGATTATAGAAATACGCGGTGATATCAAAGTACTGTGCGATATATTCCGTTACGTACGATGAGCAGGGCGCGCAGCAGACATGGAGCAAGAGGCGCGGCTTAATATTGGATTTTTCGAGTTCAGCGAGTTTTTTTTCAAGCCACAGACTATAGTTTACAACCATTTCAAACCAACTTTACAAAAGAATTTATTGCATTACATTGTAGCATAAAAACGCACGCCATGCAACGCTGTTAAGTGAATTTTCCAGTGCGGCAGAACTTCCTTTTTCGGAAGGAATAATACGCTCTTGCCTGCCTGCACGATATCCCCGCAGCGTCATATTCTGTAGTGAGGGAGATTGCGTATCACCGCAGCCCCCAATTTGTAGAAAACAGGTATTGCAATATGCCAGATAACATAAAAATTGGGATTCTTGGCGGCGACCGGAGACAACTTATCACCGCCGAATGCCTGTCATCCTCGTACGAATGCGCTGTCTGGGGATTCGCCGCAGTGTATGGCGGAGAGGATGAAAAATACCTAAAAAATACCGTTCGATGCGCTGACCCCGAATCCGCAGTGAAGTGCTCCGATGCCGTTATTCTTCCGCTTCCGTCAAGCCCGGACGGCGTACGCCTAAATTGTCCGCTGTCCGCAAAATCCGGTGACATACCGGATATCCGTCTTCTTGAAATCTGCGACATGATGCCGCATGGCTCCTTTCTGCTCGGCGGCATGATACCGCCGGTTGTCAAAAAATTTGCAGCCGAACGGGGCATCAAGGCGCTCGATTATTATGATTCAGAGGAACTTCAGATAAAAAATTCCGTTCCAACTGCAGAAGGTGCCATTGCCGCATGCATTGATGCGCTGCCATTCACCGTTGCCGGTATGCGTGCCGCTGTATTTGGATATGGCAGGGTGGCGCGGACCCTCGCCGGTCGTCTGCTTGCCTTGGGTGCAGACGTGTTTGCCGTTGCCAGAAGCCGCCGCGACCTTGCCTATGCCTCATGCGACGGATGCGTTCCCGTTCCGCTTGAGGAATATCGTTCGTTCCCACTGCATTGTGACGCGGTTTTCAACACCATTCCGCACCAGATTTTTGACCGTGAACTTCTCCAGAGCATGCAGCGGGAGACCGTCATTTTTGAACTCGCCACAGCCTGCGCGGGCGTTGATATGGCTGCGGCCGCAGAGTTTGGCATCCGCGTGATCCCGCTTCCGTCCTTGCCGGGGAAAATTGCACCGCAGACCGCTGGGGAAATCATTTGTTCCGTTGTGCGCGTGATGCTTGACGAATGCTTTTCAGGGAGGTGAGCGAGTTGGGAGAATCAAATAAAAAACGAAAGCTTGGATTTGCAATGTGCGGTTCCTTTTGTACGCATCGTGATTCTTTGGAGGTTCTCAGTGGTTTATCGGTTCATTATGATATTGTCCCGATTCTTTCATACGCTGCTTCTGAGACCGACACCCGGTTTGGTACCGCGGCAATGCTTACAGAAACGCTTACCGGAATTTGCGGACGTCCGCCGATAAAAACCATCACAGAGGCTGAAAAGCTCGGACCGTCTCAGCCACTTGACCTTTTGTTCATTTGTCCCTGCACGGGAAACACTCTCGCGAAAATTGCCAACGGTATCACAGATACGCCGGTCACAATGGCGGCGAAAGCACATCTCCGCTGCGACCGCCCCGTTTTGATAGCGCTCGCTTCGAATGATGCCATGTCCGGAAATTTATCGAATATCGGGGCCCTTTTGAATCGTAAAAACATATACTTTGTTCCTATGAGGCAAGACGACCCTCGTGCTAAGCCGCATTCTTTAGTTGCGGATTTCACAAAAGCACAGACTTGCCTTGCTGAAATGCAGCGACATGTTCAGTGCAGACCTATCTTTTTATGAAGAGAGACGTTAGGGGAGCTTTTTTGAAAAAAGCTCCCCTAAAATTTTTGAACGGTGTCATCCAATAAGGAAAATTCGGGAAATGTCTTGAAATTAGTCAGATATTATGTTAAAATGAACGAGTATTTAAGAAAATCTGTATTTGGGTGCATATAAATGAATGTTCGCGAAAAAATAATTGTTGTGAGATTGATATATATAATAGCGGCGTTCCTTCTAACATTTGGGCTGATAGCCCTGTGTACAGTTCTAAACACCGATTCCAGTTATCCGGCGAATATTTTACCGAATGAGATTGCGACAGCGGGGAACGAGGAGCCCCCTCTTGACGCGGTGGATGAACCAGAGGATGCCCATGAGCCTGTGAGGTTGACATTTGCTGGGACTTGTACAGTTGGGTCTATGCTTGGCAGCAGCACATACGGCACATTTAACTATATGCTTGAAACGGAGGGCGCGGGATATTTTCTTGGTGCTTTATCTGAATACTTTACGCGCGACGACCTTACAATAGCGGGATGCGACGTTGTGCTCAGTGACAGCGACTCTCTTGAAGCAGCAGAGCGGATTGTCCCAGAGTGGTACCGCGGACCTACGTCTGCTGCCGAAATATTTCAATCTGCAGGAGTGGACGTGCTGGCACTCGATTGTTTCCATGCGATGGACTATGGGGACGCGGGATACGCGGATACAAAAGCAGCTCTTGAGGCTGCTGGATTGCGCTGGGGAGATTACGGACAAGCTGTGTATTTCGATAAATCCGGCATTTCAGTCGCAGTATACTGTCGGGCGGTTGAGGATGAAAACGACGAGGCTGGAATTCTGGAGTGGATTGCGAACGCATCCCTCAACCGTGATTTTGTAGCGGTTTATGTAACGACTGCAGAGACCGGGGCGCACTTGCCGGATGAGTCCCGGTGCGCTCTGTTCCGCTCCTTTATCGACGCGGGGGCAGACCTTGTTGTCGGTACCGATACAGCGTATGTTCAGCCATACGAAGAATGGGGTGGGGGATATGTTGTATACTCACTCGGCGCGCTTCTTGACGGTGCATCGAAGTATCCTGAAAAGTATACTGCGTTGTTAGGTGTAGAGATAAAGGTGATTGATGGTAAAATATGTGACGTTGATTACAACCTGATACCGTGTCTCACCTATGATGAAAATCACGCATGGCGTCCGTCGGTGCTGACGTCCGACGGGAATGATGATTGAACAAGATGGAATAGCAAAAGCGGCTGTCGCAAGTTGCAATTTTGCAGAAAAGTCCCTGTCAAAGATAACAAAAATCCAGAGGAAGCGTCGTACCACCTCTGGATTTTCTTGTTACTATTGCATAAGCTGTTCACACTTTGTTTATGTATGCGACAGCCTTTTTGACAAACGTAGATTTTCGGTAGGGAAATTATCGTTTTTCTATTTTAAGGAGCGATAATGGGAAAGGTCTGCGTGAATCGCGTATCATGCAAACAATGGAAGCGCTTACCGGAATTCATTAAAATTTTCGGAATATTGCATTTGGATTAAGCGGGTTCAATTGTACAGAAGTACGGTGTGGTGTCTTCCTCTTCTTTTACCGTTCTGCTGTATAGTAAATTTCACGCCCAGCCGGATAAGCGATTTTCGAAAAATTGATAAAAATTACCGCTTTCTAACAAAGCGCAGAATTTTCATTCCATTTTCCGCAGTGACACATCCGTCTTGAACAAATCCAGCGGAAAGCGCGGTTCGCTGTGATGCAGTGTTGTCGGGAGAGGTACAAATCACAGGAGAGTAGATTTCGTTTTTTTCACAGATTTTAACGGCGTATTCCGCAAGCGTGCGGCCGAATCCCATACCGCGGCACGTTGGCCGGATATGGTAGCCGATATGTCCCGCATAGGTGCAAATGAATTCGTCGTCGGACAGACGCACGTTCACAATACCAACAAGATTTTTCTCCTCATATGCCAAGCGAACGATGGTTTTATAAAATCCCGCTTTTTCTGCGCGTTCCCCCGCCAGAAGCCGTACCCGTTGAAGCCACTCGGCATAATCCTCAAATTCGCCAAGCCCGGCGGAACCGTCGAAATTTGCGCACATGAGCAGAACTTCATGCCGGTAATCTATTACGTCTGTTTTGCTTTCCTCAGAAGGTGTAAAAAAAGTAAGCATAATCCACCTATCAGTGTTTTTTCTAAAAAAATTATATCATTAAAAATTTTTCTCGTCAATATGGATACATAATCATGCGGAGATGAGCGCATAATAACACGGGAATCATCATAAATGAGACCTAATAAAACAAAGGATGGAACTAAAAATGGAAGAAACCAAAAAGCCTAATCATTCAATCGCTTGTACCGTGACACAGTGTGCTAACCATGCCGGAAGCTGCAATTACTGCGCTCTCGATCGTATCATGGTAGGTACTCACGAAAAGAATCCCACTGTTGTACAGTGCACAGATTGCGAATCCTTCATCCTTGATGCAGCTAAAGGCTGCAAGAGCTGTGGTACTTCTACCCAGTCCAATGGCTAAATTCATATCCGAATAAGCAGCAAACAGCCGTGAGCCTTCGTATGGAAGACGCGCGGCTGTTTGTTTTGATTTTTCTTAACAGGAAGTTAACACTTATTTAAAAAAATCTTTCTGTTAATTTTACTTATAATTTGCTATATTTTAAATTGGTAATATAGGATTAAATTTTATGATGCCGGACGGTTCGCGCAAACAGCGTATGGAAGTAAGACCGAAGACGCCGACATCCAGAGTTTCAGGAGAAAATATGACAATTTTTACAATCATCACTCTTCTCGGTGGTCTTGCGATGTTCCTCTATGGTATGGAGGTCATGAGCGCAGGACTGAAAAACGCATCCGGTACTGCACTTAAACAGGTTCTCGAAAAAGTGACAGCAAACGCTTTCATGGGTGTGCTGACAGGCGCGCTGGTTACGGCGGTTATTCAATCTTCAACAGCTACGATTGTCATTACAGTTGGTCTTATCACGGCAGGCATTCTGACGCTGCGTCAAGCGGTATGTATTGTGCTCGGCGCGAATATCGGTACAACTGTTACGGCGCAGATTATCCGCCTTATGGATATTGACTCGAGCGGCAACGTGATACTGGAACTATTCAAGCCGTCCACGTTAGCACCGCTGGCGATGATTGTAGGGATTATCTTCATCATGTTTATCAAAAAGAAAAACAGCAAGCCGGTAGGTGAAATTTTTGCCGGATTTGGTGTGCTTTTCACCGGACTGATGTCCATGACTGCATCGGTTGAGCCTCTTTCGGAGTCGCAGGCTTTTATGAATATCTTGGGTGGCTTCTCCGATATGCCTCTGCTCGGTATTATAACCGGTCTTGTCCTTACCATGATAGTGCAGTCTTCGTCCGCGATGGTCGGTATGCTTCAGGCGCTGTCCGCAACCGGCGTGATGACGATGAATCTTGTTTACCCGATTATTATGGGTATTAACCTTGGTACATGCGTCACTACGGCGATGGTCTGCGCCATCGGTTCCTCAAAGGATGCGAAGCGTACAGGCGTCGCGCATATCGTGTTTAACGTTATCGGTACGATTTTGTTTATGATTATCATGACGGTGCTGAAAGCTATCGGCGTGTTCCCGAATCTGTGGGATAAAATCGTCGACAGCGGCGATATCGCGAACTTCCAGACAGTATTTAACCTCGTGACAGCAATCGTTCTGATTCCGTTCACCGGATTGCTTGTAAAGATAACCTACCTTGTCATAAAGCCGGACAAAAAAGAAGTGGAGTCGACCGACGATTACGCTGCACTTCATACGCTTGACGACAAGCTCTACGTCGTTCCGCAAATCGCCATTTCGGAAGCGACAAACGCCATCGGCGTGATGGGACGGCTCGCGCACCAGAACTTCAAGAACAGCATCCTCCAGTTGGAGTCCTTCAGCGAGGAGATATCGGTGGGAATCAATACGCGCGAGGACAAGCTTGACGAATTTACCGACACCCTTGAAAACTTCCTTGTGGGTCTGTCGAAGGCAATACAGTCAGATGAGCAGAATGAAGTTATCAACATCCTCGTCCAAACTACGACAGATTTTGAGAGAATCGGTGACTACGCAACGAACATCAACGAGTTTGCTGAGAAGATAAAGAAGGAACAAATCACCTTCTCGAAGATGGCAATCGATGAACTGGAAATTATTTTCAGCGCGGTAAGCGAAATCATCGACATGGCGGTAACCGCCTTCGCAAACGACGACGAAGAAATGGCGACGCACGTCGAGCCTCTTGAAGAAGTTATTGACGACATGGTGCAGTACCTCCGTGACAACCACATCAACCGTCTGAAATCGGGAGAATGTACCGTCAACGCCGGCATTATCTTCATCGAAACGCTGACATACCTTGAGCGTGCATCTGACCAGTGCTCCAGTATCGCCATGCTCCTACTCTCAAAGCACAATCCGGAGATCCGCAAGAATCACCACGAATACATCCGCGAGCTGCATCAGGAAAAAGACCAAAGATATGTTTCTGAAATTCGCACTCGCCGTGAGCAATATCTGAAACCTATGCTTGAATTGAAGAACAATTGAAAAATAAAATGTGAGGGGACTTTTTAAGAAAAAGTCCCCTCACGCTTCTTCCATAGTTTGAAAAGTTTTGAAGGGGTTTTAGGGGGTACTTTTTCAAAAGTACCCCCTAACTAATCATATCGAAAAATCAGAAAATCAGAAAATCAGAAAATCAGAATATCGGTACGACTGCACCTTCATAGGTGGTGTTGATGAAGTCGCGGATGGCGTCGCTGTGGAGAGCTTCGACAAGCGCTTGGACTTTGGGGAGGTTTTCGTCGCCTTCGTTGACGACGAGAACGTTGGCGTAAGTCTGAGCAGCGGTGGATTCTGTTGACTCGACTGCGAGTGCGTTGGCTACATTGAGGCCGGCGCTGATGGCGTAGTTGCCGTTGATAACGGCGATTGCTACTTCATCAAGGACTGTCGGAAGAAGGGCTGCTTCCATCTCGCGGATGTCGAGGTTCTTCGGATTGGAAGTGATGTCATTCTTTGTAGCGGTCAGGCCTGCATCTTCGGTGAGAGTGATGAGTCCGTTCGCTTCAAGAAGAAGAAGCGCGCGCGCTTCGTTGGTGGCGTCGTTCGGAACAGCTACGACTGCGCCGTCAGGCAGCTCGTCGAGAGAAGAGCAGGTGCCAACGTAAATTCCGTATGGCTCGTAATGTACTTTTGTTACACTTACGAGCTTGGTTCCTTTTTCTTCGTTGAACTGATCAAGATAGGGCTGGTGCTGGAAGTAGTTTGCATCAACGTCACCGCTGTCCGTTGCCATGTTCGGCGTTACGTAGTCGTCCATGACTTGGACTTCGAGCGTGTACCCCTTTTCAGCCATAATGGGCTTGCATTGTTCCAGAATTTCCGCGTGGGGTGCACTGCTTGCCGCTACGGTGATGGTCTTGTCGTCGGACGAACTGCATGCCGCGAGAGCAACTACGCAGAGAACGCCCCCAAGAATGAGAGCGATGATTTTTTTCATAATCAAATCTCCTTTTATTAATTTAATTGTATGAATGTATTTATAGAACGGAGATATTCCGGACTATACTTATTTTATTTTCCACGTATTCTTTTATCACATGTTTTTGCAATGTGACCGAGAATTTCCTGGATGACTTGAACGAGGATTATCAGCAGCAGGGAAGCGATGTACATTTTATCATCCTCGAAGCGGTACAGACCATACTGTATTGCGAGTTGGCCGAGGCCGCCGCCTGCTACTAGGTATGTCATCGGTGTGTAGCCGAGAATGGTCGTGAGCGCGATGGCTGCTCCTACGATAAGCGACGGCTTCGCTTCTGGAAGGAGCACCTTCATGATGATCTGAAGGTTGTTGGAGCCCATCGACTGCGCCGCCTCAAGGACGCCGCGGTCGACTTCTCGAAATGACGATTCGATCATCCGCGCGACGAATGGGGCTGCCGCGATGACCAAATAGACGATAAATGCGTTGTCTCCGATTTTCGATCCCGTAATGAGCTTCGCGACCGGCATTGTCAGCAGAAGCAGGATGATGAACGGGATGGAGCGGAGGATGTTTACAATAAATCCAACGATTCCGTTGACTGGAGCATTCGGGAAAATGCCGTCCCTCGCTGTACCATAGAGAAGCACGCCGAGCGGAATCCCGAGAAGATAAGCGAGCAGGGTACTGATGATGGTGATTTTTAAAGTGACGAATATCGCTTCCAGATAGGTTGTGAGCATTCCGTTTCCGAGAAGGCCGTTCCAAAATTCGGTCATTTCTCATGTACCTCCTCAAATTTGATTTTTCGAGAATTCAGATAATTTCTGATTCGCAGCGACGCGCCTTCGTCTTCCGGAAGCTGGAGAAGCATCTGACCGTACGCCTTTCCACCGATGTTGTTCGTGTCCGCGCCGAGAATGTTGACCGCGGTATGGCATTCAAGGGAAAGATTGGATATCACCGGCTCAAAGGATGATTGACCGTCGAATACGATTCTGATTAACGTACCGCCTGTGATTTCGGCAACTGCGGCGCTTTTCGGCAGAATCAACTCACGTGCGATTTGTGACTGCGGCACCATAAAGACGTCATGCACGGGCCCGGTTTCCACCACCGTGCCGTGGTCGAGGACCGCAACTTTTGTGCAGATCTGCTCGACGACTTTCATTTCGTGTGTAATAACAACAATCGTAACGCCGAGTGTTTCATTGATGCTTTTCAGTAAATCGAGAATGGCGCGTGTCGTATTGGGGTCCAGTGCGCTCGTAGCTTCATCGCAAAGGAGAACCTCAGGGTCGGTGGCGAGGGCTCTGGCGATGGCGACGCGCTGCTTTTGCCCCCCGGAAAGCTGTGCGGGATATGCCGACATGCGGTCTCCGAGCCCAACGACATTCAAGAGTTCCTGCGCTTTTTTCTCCGCCTCCTTTTTGGAAACTCCGGAAATTTCAAGTGGATAGCAGACGTTTTTCAGTGCTGTACGCTGGGAAAGCAGGTTGAAGCTCTGAAAAATCATGGAGATGGAGCGTCTGGTTTCGAGAAGCTGTTTTTTCGTGAGGGAGGCGAGCGGAACTCCTTTGAATTTTACGTCGCCGGAGGTCGGAACCTCGAGAAAATTCATACATCGCACAAGGGTAGACTTTCCAGCGCCCGATAAGCCGATAATACCGAAAATGTCGCCCTTTTCGATTTTTAGTGACACGTTGCTGACCGCCTCGACTTCCTCATGGTCGCTTTGAAACGTTTTGGTGACATTACATAATTCTATCAAAATTGTACTCCTTTTAATACGAAAGGGGAAATTATTGGAAACATTGCTGTGTAGTGTTTTCGCTGCAAAAAGTCCGGGACTTTATTCTGCATCATAAGTCCCGGACTTTCCGATATAAGCATCAGTCTATAACTATCAGCGAATGACGGCAACGACTAAAACACCCGACAGGAAACCCCGGGAGTCCGACATTCGAATTGCAGGCAACGTTACATAATTCGAAATCAGTTTTGTCATTGCGACATCCTCACTTTCAAATTAATTTTATAAAGTATACCACGAAAGTAGGATAATTGTCAAGAGATTTTAAAAAAAATTGCGAATTAATTATGAAGATAAAAAGAGAAAACTGTGGAAAAATATTTTAAAGTTGTTAATCCCCGCATGGGAAGGCGGAAACAGTAGAAATATTCCTATATTTAAAAGATATGAATATTTCACGTGTTTTTATTGAAAAAAATTTGTATTTTTTGCAATTTTTTTCGTCGTAGTTACTTGTAATTTGCAAAGATGTGTGGTATGATAATACCAATTTAATAGAATCGAAAAGCAGAGGTGCGGATTCGATGGTTTTGACGTCGCGTGACGAAAATCGTGTCACAGTGGGTTTGTGGGATGACCCGGGCGGCAAAAGAGGCGCGTTCGCCGAAGAACGGTATTCCTACATCGTTCTGGGGCATGGCAGAAGATGTCATGAACTGTCACATTTCCGTGGAGGGCTGCGTTTGGTTGTCCGTGAAGCAGATTTGCAGGCATCAGAGTGCGTTACCGCGTGAAGAATGCCTGTTTTTTGTTTCAAATTTTCTATAGAAAGGCTATCCATATGAGAAGATTTTTCAAAGTTCCGGGTTCCCGCATGATGTTTTCTCTCATCGTTGTTCTGGTACTCGCAGTTGTATCTTTGGGCATTACCGTCTTTGCAGAAGAAGCTCCTGCTGCTGACGTAGTGGGCGTCGTCTCAGAAGTCGTGGGGGAAGCGTCCGACACTCCTGCTGCGTTCGGTACGGCACTGTCGCTCCTGCCGCCGGTTATCGCAATTGTTCTTGCACTTATTACAAAGGAAGTTTACTCTTCTTTGTTCATCGGCATTTTTGTGGGCGGTCTTCTCGCCGCCAATTTCTCTCCTACCGGAACGATGGACCTTGTGATAAACGATGGCTTTATCGCCGCAGTTTCAGGAAACGCGGGCATTTTTATTTTCCTTGTTATTCTTGGCGTACTCGTTGCCCTTATCAATAAGACTGGCGCGTCCACCGCATTCGGCGAATGGGCAAGCAAGCACATCAAAACCAGAGTGGGCGCTATGCTCGCAACCTTCGCGTTCGGCGTGCTCATTTTTATCGACGACTATTTCAACTGCCTTACCGTCGGCTCGGTTATGCTTCCGGTAAGTGATACGCATAGAATCTCCAGAGCAAAGCTGTCCTACATCATCGACGCTACTGCTGCTCCGGTGTGCATGATTGCTCCGATTTCCTCTTGGGCGGCTGCGGTGTCCAGCTATGCGGAGGGGACGGGCTACTCCGGATTCTCTCTGTTCGTTCGTGCGATTCCGTACAACTTCTACTCTCTGCTGACTCTCGTATTTATCATTACACTCGTTCTTATGAAATTCGATTACGGTCCGATGGCGCTTCACGAAAAGAACGCAGTCGAAAAGGGAGACCTTTTCACCTCCGGCTCCGAGCATGAAGCGATTGACACTGGTAATACCAGCAAGAAGGGAAAGGTATACGACCTTCTTATTCCGATTATAGTTCTCATCGTTGTCTCCATTATCGCTCTCATTTACGTTGGCGGCTTCTTCGCAGGGGAATCCTTCATCGACGCATTCAGCAACACGGACGCGACGGTGGGGCTGCCGTGGGGCGGTCTCATTACCCTTGTTGTGACCATTATTTACCTCGTGGCACGCCGTATTATCTCCTTCAAAGATGCCATGGAGTGCATCCCTGAAGGCTTTAAGGCGATGGTTCCGGCTATTCTTATTCTTACCTGTGCAGGTTCCCTGAAGAACATGACCACAAACCTCGGTTCTGCCGAATTTGTGGAAGCATTCATGAGCGGTGCGGCTTCCGGTCTTGCATCATTCCTGCCTGCAGTTATTTTCTTGGTGGCATGCTTCATTGCATTCTCCACAGGCACGTCGTGGGGCACTTTCGGTATCCTCATTCCGATTGTTACCAGCATTTTCCCGGCATCCTCTGAGCTGATGTATATCGGTATGTCCGCTTGTCTGGCAGGTGCGGTATGCGGCGACCACTGCTCCCCGATTTCCGACACGACAATCATGTCCTCCGCAGGTGCGAGATGCGACCACATCAACCATGTGTCAACCCAACTCCCATATGCAATTACGGTTGCGGCGGTATCGTTCGTATCGTTCATTATCGCGTCCTTTGTTCAGACATGGTTTGTTGCCCTCCCGATTGCGATTATTCTCATGATTGGAACGCTGTTCGTTATCAAGGCGATAACATCGAAGAAGAAAGCATAAGGTACATACAAAAAAAGGCTGACTTTGTGTCAGCCTTTTTTGCGTTCAGTATTTTTAATCAATCAGTTCGAGCACGTCTTTTTTCGGTTTGTACCCGATGGACGTTGTCTTGATTTCTCCCTTATCCATTAAGACAAGTGTAGGAATGCTCATAACGCCAAACTGCGATGCCAGTTCTTTCTGCTCGTCTACATTGACCTTGCCGACTTTGACGTCCTCGCGCTCTTCTGCGATTTCGTCGACGATTGGAGAGAGCATCCGGCACGGACCACACCAAGGCGCCCAGAAGTCTAACAGGACCGGACGGTCGGATTCAAGTACCTCTGCTGTGTAGTTTTCATTTGTGATTTCAATTATTGCCATTTTTTCAGTCCTTTCTTTTTTTGTGAACTTAGTATTTTCCACAAGGTTTCATTTATACATCCGCGGTGAATATTGTGTTTCCACCGACAATGGTGCGCCTAACGTGAATGCGGTCGTCAAACAGAACAATATCCGCACGTTTACCGGCGTCAAGCGCCCCTCGGTCAGAGAGTCCCATGATGTTCGCCGGAGATTGCGTTATCATATACACCGCGTCGCGCAGCGGGATTCCGGCGAGCTCCACCATTGTGCGAACCAGTCTGTCGCATGTCGCCACACTTCCGGCAAACGCGCTTCGGTCACAGAGCTTTGCCACACCATTCTCAACGAGAACGGGAAGTCCGTTGTCGAACTTACCCAATACGCTTTTGCCCTCTGGCATTCCAGCGGCCCGCATGGAGTCGGTGACAAGCGCAGTTTTCTCGCGGCCCTTGAATTTGTATACATATTTGAGCAGCTCTGCGGGGAGGTGTGCGCCATCCGCGATAACCTCTACCGTCATATTGTCAAAGTAATATGCCGCTTCCAGCACCCCGGCAATTCGATATGCGTTCTTCCTGTGGATCGTGCTCATGCAGGAATACAGGTGCGTCACATGTGTGAATCCGTGAGGCAGAAGCCGTTCCACATCCGCAAATGCCGCATCCGTGTGACCGATGCATGGGAGAATGCCGTTTTTCAGACAAATATCCCCAAAGAGCTCTGCACCTTCGAGCTCCGGCGCCGCGGTCCATCGCAGAATTTTACTGCATGCAGATAGAATGTCGTCGATTTCACGCTCATCAATCGCGTGGATGAACCTGTCCTCCTGCGCACCCTTTTGTGATGCCGCAAGGTATGGTCCTTCAAGATGCAGTCCGGGCATATCGGGGATTCCCTTGCTTCCTTTGACCTCCTCGTACGCCCGCGCGGCGACAAGGATTGACTCCCGGTCGACCGACGTTGTAGTGGGAACGAGAGTGGTCGAACCGTGTTTTCCGTGCATTTTTGCGGCAGTGAGATAAGCTTCCGCTGTTCCGTCAAGAAAATCTGCTCCACCCGCACCATGCGTGTGAATATCGAGAAATCCCGCCGAAACATAACTGCCGCCCGCGTCGATTTCACAGTCGTGTGGAAGGTCTTCGGAACTCTGCTCGAGAATTGTCCCGTCTCGGAAATACAGATTCACTCCGGATAAAATTTCGTCCGCTGTGATGATTTTTCCGTTCGTAATTTTTGTAATCATACCGCTTCAACATCCTCAGCCCTGCCGGACGCTAACGCACGTACAGTCGCGTCGAGGACAAAGACCGGATAGACGACCTGCTCCGGCGTCTGCCGAACGCAGCGCTTTATAAGCATATCCGCCATTTCCCGAAGCTCCGGCATGAAATAGTCGGCCGGCAGATTGATGACCTCGCTTCTCACACCGTACGCACCGTCGTAAACGGTTATCGAATATCCCGCGCCGAAAAACGCACTGATGTCAAATGCAGCATAGTGATATACCGCGCGGACTCCTTGCCCATTTTGTACCGCTTCTACAGACACAATATCCTGTCCGAACACTTCTGTAATCATCTGCACAAGGTGCTGCGAGTAAAACCAGAATCCGCCGTACTCGTTTACAAGATTCACCAGCGCGGTCACATGTCCACCGAGAATTTTATCCCGATTTGCGGCAACGTATTCCTTCATTTTTACAGTCCCAGCCGCTCCGGCAAGAGACGACCCGCCGCAGAGAAGCACGCCTTTTTCCCGAACTAACCGTACCAACTCCCGCGCTTCTGCAATCGAAGTCGTAATCGGCTTGTCAATCCACACATCACAGCTCGTCTCAAGGTAAGGTCTTGCATATTCCAGATGCACGCCGCCATGCCGTGCCGTTACCATAACAGCGTCAACTTTGCCAACAAACGCGCGTGGGTCGTCGGTAAAGTAGGGACAGGATGAGACGTCCATAACCCCACGGTTTGCCCTTTCGTCGCCGCATACCCCGACCAATTCAATTTCCGGAAACGGCGAATTTCCGCTTTTGGGCGCGAGTACGGACGCAAAATGCGCGCAGTGACTGTTTTCACTCCCGATTATCGCTATTTTATACATAATAAGTTCCCCCTAATCAAAGCCACGTGGGAAGGGGATTTTGAGCATGAATAAGCTCAATCACGCGAATTTGCTGGAGAATTTTTTCGGGTTTAATGAGCAAGTCTTCTCCGCTCATCAGATGATTGTATAGGTTTTTGTAAAACTTCGCTGGAGCGGAGTCAAACGCCGTACCGGACAAATCCTCTTCAAATTCGTTCCATTGCAGCTTTTCCGAGCAGTATGCGGGAGACAGTCCGTCCGCACCGTTCAGCGGCTCGAAGGTAAAGGAAGGTATCGGACAATCATCAAAATACTTCCACTTGATTTTCGATTGTGTGGCGGTCAGAGAGCCGCGGGAGCCGTGAATGCGGTAGGTGAAATCGTTGTAAGCATCAGCGGGAGAGATTTCGAGGTCGATAAGCGGACGGTTCGGATAGGTCAGGATAACCTTCGCATAATCCTCCGCATCGCCCGCCGAGTTGATTCTCTTGAGTACGGAGAACACGTTCGGCATGTCGTCTGTATCGAGAAGCTGCAATGCCTGGTCAAGCGGGTGCGGGCCGGTATTCAGAAGGCAGCCGCCATAGTATCTGCGCGAGGTCTGCCAGTCCCAGCGCCTGCTGTATCCTGAAAAGTGAATCGTTATCTGCGCAATGTTTCCGAGCTTCCCGCTGGCGAGAATTTCGCGTATTCTCGTGAAATACGGCGCGACCCTTGATTGCTGGAATACCGTCAGTGTGACGTCATTCTCATGTGCGGTGTGAATCATATTCTCACATTCAATTGCAAACTTCGAAAACGGTTTTTCCGATACGACATGTTTTCCGTATTGAAGCGCATCCATGGTCACAGGGTAATGCAGATATGAAAACGTGGAATTCACCACAACATCAACGTCGCTGCGCTTCAGAATGTCATGGTAGTCCGCGTATACATCGCATCCGTACTCAACGGCGGCACGGCTGCGTCTGGCTTCTATTCTGTCGGCTACAGCAACGACGCGGTAAAGATTTTGTCCAGCTTCGCTTAGAAAATACCGCCCATGGATATCCCTGCCGCTTCTGCCTTGCCCGATGATGGCAACGTTCAGTTTTTTCATTAGTTTACACCCTTTCTATATGTGATAATTTATCTTTCCATCAAATCCGCACCACTGTCGGCATCACAGTATAACACCGCGTGCGGATGACGCCGCATGATGGTCGCAGGACAGTCTGTGGATATTTCACCTAATACCGTACGCCGTACTGCTTCCCGCTTGGTAGCTGCCGGAACGCTGCAAAACAGATGCTTCGCGGCAATCAGTGCGGGAATTGTAAGGGTCAGCGCATATTTCGGCACATCTGCAATGGCGGGAAAGCATCCGTCGTGAACCTGCTGATTTCGGCAGACTTCGTCGAGCGGAACGACTTTGACGAGTTCAGGGTCGTGGAAATCCGCCACCCATGGGTCGTTGAACGCGATGTGTCCGTTTTCGCCGATACCGAGGCATACAATATCAACCGGATTTTCGCGAAGCAGGGCGCCATATCGCTGACACTCCGCTTTCGTATCAGCACATCCGCCATTGAGATAATTTACCGACCGAAACGGCACCAGCGAAAAGATGTGCTTTCTCAGATACGCCGAAAAAGACTGCGCGGACCCTTCCGACAATCCGACATATTCATCCATATGGTATGCGTTCACGCGTGTCCAGTCGATTCCGTCGGCCTGAACCAAAGATGCCAACGTTTCGTTCTGTGACGGCGCGGCGGCAAAAATCATGTTGATCTCATCTTTTACGCTAAGTAAATCTCGCATTGTTTGCGCAATATCGCAAGAGGCCGCCTGACCTAGCTCACGGCGGGTTTGGTATACACAAATCGCAAGCCAATCTTTTTTTAACTGTGCAATCATACTGTTCTCCCTTCTTTTGTTCCGCGGAAGGAATATTGAATCTATAATATGATAATAGCATACAAAAATGCCTTCGTCAAGTGGCAGAACAGGATATTGCATAGGAATGGCATGTCGAGCGGGGATCCGTTCATGCATTAATATGGCGAGAAAGCCGTTAGGGGACATTTTTTCAAAAGTGTCCCACACAACCCCTTCTTAAAACTTCCCAAAATGGGTCGGTTTGACGGTCGATTTATTCCTCATCCTCCACAATTCTCGTTTTGGATAGCTTGGCACGCTTGTAGTAGAAGAAAACGAGGGTGCTGCATAGGAGCCAGCCTGCCGGATAGCCCATTGCAATCGGAATAATTTCGTTTGCAATGAAGTTTGACATGATGAATAAGTAGATTTGGCGGAATATGACAAACGAGAGAAGCATGATAATCATTGGGGCGCGGCTGTTTCCGGCGCCGCGAAGCGCTCCCGAATAGACTTGGTTGACACAGCACATCACGTAGAACGGCGTGATGTATCGCAGCAGTATCGTACCGTATTCCACAACTTCCGGTTTGTTGTTGAAGAATCGCACAAAGAATGGGGCGAATATCAGAATCGGTATGATAATGCAGACTGTCAACCCGGCTGCCATATATAATGCCGTGTTTGCACCCTTTTTCGCACGGTCAACTTGATTGACGCCAAGATTCTGCCCCACAAACGTGGTCGCCGCAAGCGCCAGCGATTGCATCGGAAGAAGGATGAACTGATCGATTTTTGAATATGCAGTCCATCCCGACATGCAGTCCGCCCCAAAGTAGTTGATGTACGATTGCACGAATATGTTTGAAAAAGACGTAATCGCCATCTGAATCGCCGCGGGAATACCTACTTTTACAATCTTCCCGAGCATCCCCCAGTGAATTTTTAGATCACGCAGGTTCAGCTTGATGCACGAGTCTGTCCTCAGCATCAGCACAATAACCATCACCGCCGAAATGCCTTGTGCGATAATGGTCGCAAGCGCCACACCGGCGACGCCCATGCCGAACACGATGACAAACACAAGGTCGAGAACTGTGTTGATGACCGCCGAAACAACAAGAAAATAAAACGGCCTCTTGGAGTCCCCAATCGCACGTAGAATTCCTGAACCAATGTTATATATCATCATGCCAATCAGACCGGAAAAGTAAATTGTCAGATAAGTCTGAGATTCCGGCATTACCTCCGCCGGCGTATTCATCAGATTCAGCATAAACGGAACCATCACAATACCGACTCCGGTGAAAACCACGGCAAGAATCAGAGTCATGACCATCGCAGTATGTACCGTGTCGTGTACACGGTCGAATTTTTTCGCACCGTAGTACTGTGAGATGACTACGCCTGCGCCGCTTGATAGACCCAGAAAAAAGCCTATGAGCAGGTTGATAATCGGACCAACCGTTCCGACTGCAGAGAACGCTTCGTTGCTGACGTAATTTCCTACGACCCATGTGTCCACTGTGTTGTATAATTGCTGAAAAATATTTCCTATAAAGAGAGGGAAGGCGAACCAAATGAGATGGCGTGCAATACTCCCCTCGGTCATGTCGACTTCTTCTTTTTTCCCGATAAATCGCTTTTTGATTTGTATCACTTCGTTTTCCATCCTGTTGTATTGTGGTCTTATATTAATAAAATACGTCTTTCAGTATTTAATAATACAATATATTTGCAAAATAGTCAATAGTTTGTGGCGGAATGAGTCAAAATTAAGGGGAAATTTTTATAAGATTACGCATTCACTGTATGGCGCTGGGATTCGTAAGGTAAAGTCTTAATCTGCCTTGCCCCCAACCTATATCCGTGATTCAAGGTGAGAATAAAGAATTTTCAAAAAATTCGAAAAAGTCAAGACTAAATTGCGAAAATTCACAAATAATTTCAAATTAGCATGGCGACCCTTTCGGCAAAGACGGAATTCGCGCTTCTGAATCCGTGTACTTCCCTGGGGTAGTTGTTGATCCAGTCTTCGACCCACTGAATCGCCTTCGCGGTGACCTGGCGGAAGTCCGTCCCCTTCGGGAACCACCGGCGGATCAGCTTGTTCGCGTTTTCGTTGGACCCTCTTTCGTATGACGAATACGGGTGACAATAATAGACCTTTGTCCTGTTGCCTTTCCGGCGACAGGACTTTTCTATTCCTTCACAGTCAGCGAATTCGGAACCGTTGTCGACGGTGATCGTCTGGAATATCTTATAGAACTTCGCGCCGTATTGACGTTCAAGACGATCCAGGGCCGCGACAACGCTTCGGCTTGTCTGGTCCTTCATAGGAATTATGATTTCCTTCCTGGACTTCCTTTCGGTCAGAACCAGAAGGGTTTTCTTTGTTTTCTTTTTGCCTTCGACACAGTCCATTTCCCAGTGACCGACGGTTTCCCTGGCGTTGATTTCTTCAGGGCGGCTTTCGATACTTTCGCCGGCGGCCGGACGGGAAGCCTTTCGGACCTTGTTATAGGAACGCTTCTTTTTGCTTTTCACGGGAAGGCTTTTGTTCGTAATGGTCAGGAAGACGCCTTTGTCGATATAGGAATACAGGGTCGATTCACAGATCGTCGTCTGGAATTCGATCCCTTGTTCCTTGATTTCGCCCAGGACAGCGGCCGGCGAATATCCTTCTTCGCCGATCTTCTTTTCGATATACTGGGCCAGTTCGTGATCGTTGCCGATCTTCAGATCAGGACCCTTCGCCGCCAGATGTTCCCTGTATGCCGCTTCGGCTATGTCCGGACTGTACCGTTCTTCTTCGGTCAGGTCAGAATTCGTGTGGATATAGCGGCCGCGTTTGACTTCGTTGTAGATCGTGCGAAGGTGGACGCCGATTTCGTCGGCGATCTCCTGGTAATGACGGCCGGCCTTCAACATGGCTTCGATCTTCAGGCGGTCGTTCCATGATAAATGTTTGAATCTGCGTCTTTTCATTGTTCTTCCACCCTGGGTAAGTAAAAAGGCCCCGTCCGCTGTGGACAGGGCCTTCTGATCGTTATATGTTGGATAATCGGGCGATATGTTCCGCCAGTGCTTCTTTTATGAAGGCGTTGACGCTCAATCCGACCGATTCGGCCGCCTTCGCGATTTTTTCCCTGTCACCCTTCGGGACTGTAATTTCGATTCGGTCATAGGCTTTCGCATTATAGCGCTTGTTTGCGGCTGTCTGTGCTTTACTCATAAAATAATCACCTCACGCCTATTATTATATACTACCGGTAGTATATTGTCAAGGGGTTCAGGGTAAAAAAATAGGCCACCGGCGATCCGGTGGTCAGTATAGGGGTTATTCTTCGCCCAGAAGCCAGTCGACAGACACGCCCAGGACCTTTGATATAACCTTCAGTTCAAAGTCAGCGACGAAGCGCGTCACGATCTCGATCCGGCTGACGCTGTCGCGCTCAATGGTGGCGCCGGCGACCTGTAACTGTGCCGCGAAGTCTGCCTGGGTAAGTCGGCGCTTCAGTCTGGCTTCGCGGATACTGTCGCCGCTGACGTTCTTCTTCCCCTGATAATCGTATATTTTCACGCCAGACCCTCCCTTTGTATGTAACTTTTGTGTTAAACGTCTGAATTATTCTTGTTTTTAACATATTTTTCGCGTATAATTGTGTTAAAGGTCAGAATCAGACGATTATTCAAAAAGAATTTACATAAAGAAGGTGATTTCAGTATGTGGTTATTCGGTTACATAGTCGGAACCCTGGCGGCGATCGTCGACCTTGTACTTATTATAGTTT
>CAZUPI010000027.1:0-32365 GCA_964621755.1 uncultured Ruminococcus sp.
TCTGGAGAAAACGGAATGATGGGTACTGCAAAATCAGGAAAAGCACGTTATAATAAAGGCGACCGTTTACCTGGCTGTTATCCCGCTATGCGGGAGGAAAGGAGCTACTTATGAATCAGCAGCCAGATAATAAAATTACCGCTTTATATTGCAGACCAAGTCAGGATGATGCCCTTGACGGAGAGAGCAATTTCATTACTAATCAGAAGAAAATCCTCAAAAAGTACGCAATGGACAGAGGATACACCAACATCCAGTTCTATATTGATGATGGTATTTCAGAAACTACGTTCAACCGAGCAGGTTTCCAGAGCATGATTGCAGATGTGGAGGCAGGCAAGGTAAAACGGATCATTGTCAAGGATATGTCTCGTCTGGGGCGTGACTACTTAGTAGAATTTTTTGTGTTTGAAATCCAAAAGCGTCAGAGATGAAATAGAGTTTATAATCACATTGATTTATCCCTAAATATTACAGCATAACCGCAATAGCGGAATAATTGTCCATATTTTTATTTTTACCGTTTTTTAATACAATATTTTCCATCCGTTCAAGCCACTCCTGAGGTTTTGATGAGAGTTTGAGTGCTTTTGACATATGACGTTCATCTATGTACTCCCAAAATCCGTCTGAGCACAATAAAACGGCTCGTATGTCATCTGTACGGTCAAATTTACTTATATCAAATTTTAGCTCGTCACATTGATTCCCCAGCGCGCGCAAAAGTTTATTTCTATCTGGGCGTCTGCGGATTTCTTTTTCTTTGATTTCTCCCGCTAACGCTAACATTTGAACAACGCTGTGATCTGTTGTGCGCCACATAACTCCCTTGTTGTTAAATAAATATACCCTCGTATCTCCGATATGCCCGACTGTTATGCTGACAGTTGTGCATATGACCGCCGCCGCCGTACTTTTCATTTCTGACAATCGGCGGCTCTCCTTTTGTCTTTTTAATATACTGAGTTGAGCGCTGAGAAAAGCACTGGAAATGTAATTTTCAGCATTATACGCGCTGCTTTCCGAACAAGAGGTAAGGAATGTTTCAACGACGTATCTTGACGCAATGTCTCCGCACCCATGCCCACCTAGTCCGTCTGCTACAACAAAAACAGAAGCTTTATCAAATACAGCGGTACCTACTGAATCCTCATTGACTTCGCGGTTTCCGTTTTTGGATATTACATGATAACCAATCATATACCACCTCTTTTTATTTTATCAAGAGCACAAGAAAAACTACCGCCAGTATTGACAACAAGACTACGAACACGGCTATTATCGCGATATACGGCGTATCATTGTGCCACGGTATTATTATTTTTTTCCGTTCTTTTTTATTTTGACTTCGCGTTTCTATTTTATAAGGCGTAGCGTCTTTATCATTACCCTGAGAAAAATCTGCAGGTAAATCTGTACCGACTGAGTTATCTATGGCCAATGCCATTTCTTCAGCAGTTTTATATCGATCATCCACTCTAACCGCCATTCCTTTTAAAATGATGCGTTCTATTTTTTCCGGAATATCAACACCAAGTGCTGAAATTGGTTTAAGGGTATCGAAAACAAGCCTTTCTATAGCTTCGGGAGGAATCTTTCCGGTCAGCGCATAATACATTGAAGCTGAAAGAGCATAAATATCCTCGGAAGGAGTGTGATGTTCTCTTTTTTTATACTGCTCAGCCGGCGCGAAACCACTTTTCAATATAACAGTCATATCAGTTGATACTTGTTGGTGAGAATATACTCTTGATGCGCCGAAATCTATCAGACGAGCGTTATAGTTCTCATCCAGCAAAATATTGCTAGGAGATATGTCGCGATGCAGAACCCCCTCGGCGTGGACTGTTTTCAATGCCTCAAGAATTGGATAAAATATAGTCAATACCATATCAATATCAAGTGGCCCCTGATTCTTCACGATTGTGCCAATAGAAGGACCGTCTATGTATTCCATTACGATATAAGCGGTGTTATTTTCATAAAAGAAATCATAAACCTTAACAATTGATGGAATGTGTTGCAACCTTGATAAGATAGATGCTTCTTGATAAAATTTTTTTACACCGGAAATGAATACCTGGTTCATAGTTCCTGTAACGCAGATATTATTTGTCTCTTTTGTATCACGCACTGCTATAGAAACAGGGAAAAACTCCTTTATTGCAACCCGTTTTCTTCTTCTGTTATCATAGCCCACATATGTTATGCCAAAACCTCCGTTGCCAATAACATTTCCTATTAGATAATTTCCCTTTAAGACAGTATCGTGTTCCAGTGCTATTGGATTATGAATGTAACTCCTACTGTCAAAACCGCAGTGTTCGCATTTACTGTCTGTACAATAATTCATACAATTATAGCAGAGCATAGTTCACCCTCTCCCTATCTGTTTTTCTTAATTAGTATTAAAGTAGTGTTATCCTGATTTGGAAGTTGTTTTTGTTTAACGATGTCAACCAGACTATCTGCGGCACTTTTCATATTATCCGTTTTTTTTACAGCATCCATAATTTCATATTCCCCTAAAGCACGGTACAGTCCATCGGAGCACAATAGGATAATATCTCCACGAAGCAAGCCAAACGGTGTCTTTGATATATCTACTAATTTAAGATCGTCTATCCCAATATAACTTGTCAGAGCTTCACGCTTGGGGTGAGAAATCGCATCCCCGTATTCCATCTCATCGGATGCTACTAATTTCATCAGTTCTGTGAGTAAATTGTGTTCCTCTGTAAGCTGTATTATATTCTCGCCCCGTAAAAGATACATTCTGCTGTCGCCGACGCTAGCATAATATAAATTATTTCCACGTATAACTGCACAGATAAGAGTCGTTCCGCAATGCAGCGGCATCCCCTCTTCATTTTTTAGGGATGTGAGGAGATCATTAGCTAAATATATCTGATTTTTGAGAATAATCGACAGCATATTTTCTTCGCATAAGCAAAGGGATTGTGTAACATCCCGCATTTTACGCAGACAATTTACGCTTGCAATTTCTCCGCCGTCAATTCCACCCATACCGTCACATAAAATGGCATATATAAAATCCGTTGCGGTTTCATAAGCCGCCGCGTCCTCCTGCCGATTTCGTCTTCCAATATAGCTGCTCATTCCAATATCCATGTTGCTAGAGTCTTGTTTTTTCAGAAGGCATATTTTTCGATATTTTTCAATAAGGTATATCGTGTTATTATACCTTATCTTTTTTGTGCGGCACTTTGTCAGACCCTTTATATTCTGCTGTACTTCGTCGCGGTATTTTTCATCTGTGACATACACATTTCCGCATAAGTCACGTGTCATGCAGGAGAACATGTAAAATTCACGCAGGAAAACGCGTTTATATTTTTTTCGATCTATGGAGATATACAAAATACTGTTTTTATCGGCCGATAAAGCCATACCAACGATATAGTTTCCAACTTTGCTGCCTATCTTTAGCTGATGCGGAGTGAGCGGGGTATATTCAAGCGGGCTTTTATACCCACAATACGGGCACATCTCCCGGCCGATTCTATATTTACTCAGGCAACAGTCGCATAGAATTTTATCCGATGGAGATAACGATATCTTCATTTTCTAAATCCTTCTATTATTCTCCTAATATTCTTTCAGCAATTTTAATCTAAATATTATTTACACATTTTCCTTTTTAACGACTGTTTCAAAAATTATCATGTCTCCGCACAACTTAAAAATCTGTCCCGGAATCAGCGCAATTTTTCCGCCACGCTCAACACGGAAACCGTCTTCTGTAAAAATACCGTTTATTGAGTTTAAATCGGTCACAACAAAATATCCAGTTCTTTTGTTGTAAGATACTCTACAGTGATACCGACTGACCTCCGCTGTATGAGCAAAAACTAACTGGCACGCTACAATATCACGCCCTATTAATATTCCGGTGGAGAGAACGGGAATATCGTAGCCTGCGTGTTCTCCTTTGAGGCATCTGAGATACGGGCGCCCCCCACTTATCGATACGGTGTTCATTGTCATTACCTCATCGGAAGAGATGTAAGCGTTACGATTATTTTTTTTCATTTTCCGCTACCCCCTGCTTTTTATATAACCAACATATTGTTTCTTTGCGGACCAATATTTTTTCTGGCTGATAGGAATAAAATTATTATCTATCAAAGTAAAACCTTCGTTTGTTATCCCGTGAATATAGTCCATGTTAACAAGATAGCTTTGATGGCAACGATTAAACCTGCTGTCAAGCGCTGCCTCCGCCTCATCAAGCTTCATATATACCTCATCTGTTCTTCCGTTTGGCTGATAGATAATTATTTTTCTTTTGTCACTCATGATATAAAAAATATCGGAAAAAGAAATGTTGGACATACCTTTTTTAGTTGTAAGGTTCAGGTACTTTTCATTTTCAGAAAAAAGCAAACCGGTGAGACGGGATGCAAAGTTTCCAAAACTTCTGTCGATAATCGGTGAATACAGAAAATACACTACTCCAATTTGAAAAAGCAACTCTACATTTCCCGGATCCTTGCCAACCAATGCAATTTTCATTTGTTTATATTGTTTTGCTAGGGAAGCGGCAAAAGATATACCATCGGAATCAGGCAAGTCAATGGAAATAACGGCGGCATCTGGTATATCTGGAGAAACTAATAGGTATTCTGAAAGACTACGAGCATCCGAAAAACAGAAAATCATTGCGTCTTCGGCCTTTTCCGCAAATATACGGCTGATATTATTATAAATATACTGTAATTCCGATTTCAAGCTGTCACAAACAACAATATTCATTTTATCTCCAATTTTTCGATAAGCGAAAACAGCAAGAGAGCCACTCTATAGCACTCTCTTGCTGAACAGCCTTATTATTCCTGATTTTCCCAACTGTGCAGTTCGCCGCAGAATGGTACAAACATAAGCTTTGTTTTTCCCACTGTGAGTATGTCGCCTTTATTTAATTTCACCGTATCGGTAACGACTTTTCCATTCAGATAGAAAAGTTCGCGAGATTCTCCAGACTGACATAACGTGGTTTGTGAGACCGGATCGAATATGATAATTGCATGTTTGTTGCGTGAAACAGCGTTATCGCTTTCCAGAACAACATCCATGTTCGCGTCTCTCCCAATATAGTTTCTTCCAGTGTGTAGTCGGTAATCTTTACCTATTGCAGCGCCGTCAATAGCTATAAGCCATCCAATTACAGGTTCGTTACGCATAGAATCGTAATACCCTATGGTTTTTGCTAAATCGTCGGTAGGAATATTTGTTCGTGAGAATAGCGGGTCTGGCGAGCTATGCATGGATTCGGTAGGCGTCTGGGACTCTTGGGTTTGTGCACAGTATGGGCAGGTACGGTATTTTTCAGAATCGTAAAAATGTTGTTTTGAACAACGCGTAAGGTTTGCCATAAAAAAATCCTCCATATATACAGTATTGTTTATCTTAGGTTAATCTGAAAATCATTGAGCCGTCAGCGAGCTTGACTATCGTTTTGCTGTTCACAGCTACACTGTTTTCATATATAAGGCGTTCGTTATTAATGAAAGTACCGTTTGACGAGAAATCTGTAATGATATATCTATCGTTAGCAGCGCTGTAGCGTATACTGCAATGCAGACCGGAAATTGATTTGTTTACAGAACTGGTAACGATGTTTGCACGATTCGGGTCACGGCCTATGCGTATTTCATCGTTATCACCGATAGGAAATTTATTACCTACATATTCTCCGGAAATTACTTCGATAGAGTGCTCTTTGACCGATTTTTCAACGGATTTGTGCTGGCCATTTGCTGCCCATTCCATAGTATTTCCCTGAACACCGCAGAATGTGTTGATAAGCTGCTCGTAAATGGAAGCGTATGTAAGGTACTGATAGGGAAGGGTGAAGATGTTTGCAACATACACTGTACTAATGATATTCCAGCCGAGAAAGGACAACTTTGTCACGAACAGTTCCCACTTATGGTCTACCATAATACAACCGCTTTCACGTATGCAGTCGAGAGCAGCAAACTCACGGTTATCCTCCGCTATATGGTAGGCAAAGTAATATTGACAAGACTTATTGATTGAGATGTAAATATTCCATACAGAGCCTGCTATTGTGAGGATAACACCGAACACTAAGGCTACAGCATTCAAGAACCCTGCTGCTATAAGTATTCCACCGATTATGCAGCATATGAAGCCTGGAAGACACCACAGGATAATAAATAGCATCTGCCAAAGTGTGATTGCAGTATAGCGTCCAAGTCTGTCTCCTGCAAGTATTACATCGAGAGCGTTGACATTCTTGTCGCCGCGGTTGGTTCTTAGTGAAGAACGGATCATACCTGCCTTGAAAAGCAACTCTGCAAAAAAGATGGTAAATAAACCTACAACCGGGATTAATATCATAACTATAATTCCAATCCGTGCCGCTAAAATAGCTAAATACCCGATAGCATCATGAAGGTTTCTCTCGCGAAGCAGGGTTTTGGATTTTTCTTTTGCTGAAATTCTGTTGAACATAAAAGTGTTTTCCTTTCTGAAATCGTATTTTCTTTATGATTAAATTATACAGGAAAGCTGAAGAAAATAATAGACGCAGAAATTACATTTCGAAGGTTAAATATTACTGTTTTGACTTACATCAATCAACTTCCGTTAGTACGTATATGTATATGTTGATGTCACCGTTTTACCCTGATATGTATACGATCGTATACTGTATAACTGTCGCCCGGATCCATGGAACTGTCGTAAACAGCAAAGCATCTGGGGTTGGTATAAGTCTCCGTATCGTATGTCGCATCCGATATGCTCCAACTCACTAATAAATCAGGAATATCGGATGCGACAGAATAACCCGAGTAAAGATACTCACCGTCATCCGTTACGTATGACAAACGTGATATTACCAATGTATATTCCATCACTTCCACAGTATAGCTGTCCGAGTATGTCTTACCATTGTAGGTATACGATGCGGTAACAGTGAAGGTACTATCGCACCAGACATAAAAATAATCACCCAGCTCACATTCCGCGTCTACGCTCCAATTTACATTCCTCGTGGATACTCCCGGAATATCGGTACTAATATTGAACACATTACGACAAGTATCCTTATCGATAAGTTCAATGTAAAATTCATATTCCTCTACGCGTGCTACCGTAATAAGACATCCATCGGAATATTGGACGCCATTGTAAGTCATATAAGCGTACGCATATGCATACCCCTCACTAACAGGTATAACTTTTCCATCTTCTATGTAGAATATTTCTTTGTTCGAACTTGACCATGTAACTGGACAATCTTCTGGGTCCGTCGTAGCTTCGACAATAATTCCATATAGGGTCTGAACCTTGGTGACTGAAATACTGGGCTCCTTCACTGTAATCTCATATTCTACAGACGAAGTTTTATATTTTACAGTTACCTTGGAAGTTCCAGCCTTTGTGGTACTGCCACTGATATCAAAACCACTTTTTATCTCAGATGTCTGGCCGTATATATCCGTGTAACTAAGTACTAATCCCTTAGACTGTATGGAGTCTCCGATATAATATACAGTCTGATTTGGCATGGTTTTAATGCTGAGCAACGCATCTCCACTAATTGTAACCTTGCAAATAGCCGTTTTTCCATTGGACGTTGTAGCCGAGATATCTGCTGTGCCTGCTTTAATCGCAGTTACTTGCCCATTATTCACTGTTGCAACGCTCGTGTTACTGGATTTCCATGTTACAGTTTTATCAGTTGAATTTTCCGGTGTGAATGTCGGGGCAAGAGTCTTGGTTTCATTCGGTTTTAATGTCAGACTATCTATAATTGATATCTTCTCCACTGCTGTGCTTACTTTTACTGTACAAGAAGCAGCTTTTCCGTTTGATGTTGCTGCCGTAATGGTTGTTGTGCCATCAGCTTGTGCGGTAATCTTTCCGCTGCTGTCAATTGTTGCCACTTTAATGTTAGATGATGTCCATGTGACGGATTTATCTTCTGCATTTAAGGGAAGCACTGTTGCAGTAAGCGTCTTTGATTCATTTCGATTAAGTGCAAGCTCATCCGAGGACAACGTTATTGAAGTCGGAAGAATTGCAGAAACGGTAACGTTACATACCGCTGTCCTGCTGTTTACATTGGTTACAACTGTAATTTTCGCGTTTCCCTTACCTACCGCTGTCACTTTCCCGTTATTATCGACTGTCACAACGGAATTATTGTCAGACGACCATGTAACACTCTTATCTGCTGCATAATTGGGCAATACTGTTGCTGTAAGTGTTTGTGTTCCGCCAACATAGAGTGAGAGGGATGGTGTTATGCTTACTGATGAAGGTGTTGCTTCTTTAACCACTACACTGCACTCGGCTTTTTTACCGTTTGACGATGCGGCCGTCATCTTTACAGTTCCGACATTTTTCGCGGTAATTGTACCTCCGCTGACACTTGCAATATTACTGTCTGACGACGACCATGTAACATTTTTATCATTCGCATCGGAGGGAGATATTGTTTCGATAAGTGTCACCGTCTGTCCAACCTCGAGGGTAACGGAGTTTTTGTTAAGCGATACTTTCGTTACTTCAATCGGCTTAACTTCTACGGCAAATAAAACTGTAAAACCGGAATATACGATTCCTAAATTTTGCTCCGGCATTTGTGTCAGTATAGTACTTGACGGAATATCTCTCTTGATTGTATCCGTCGAATCATCTATATATGTTATCAGAAGCTCGAGTCCAGTATAGTCTGCTGTCTCTCCATAAATATATGTCATTTTATCGGGATATTTTGAAATTTCAACGCTTTTTATAGACTTTTGTCCAAGACTGATATATAGGGTGACCTTAGTATCATCATAAAAGATATACTTACTACTATCGCTACTGCCTGAGGTATATCCTACGTCGGCGACTCTCCCTTTTTCGCAGCTGTTGTCATATTGTTTTTTTATCTCGGGAGTTATGCCATATTTTTCAAGAACTTCTATTGCTGAAGCCTCTAAATTATTGTCCAGGTCGCTCCTAGATATCAATATCTTCTTTTTATCTACCACAATACCGCATGATACTGTCTGCTTTTTATATGAAGCCGTAATTGTAGCATATCCCGGATTTAATGCCGTAATTTCCCCATTTTCCACAGAAGCAATTTCAGAAGCAGAGGAACGCCATATAACATCGTTTTGAATATCTAACGGTATTTCGGCAAACAGCGAGACTACCTCGTCCACCTCAAGAATGTATTCCTTGGAAAGGGTGATAAAACTGTCGTCCTTTACGTAAACTGTGCAAAAAGTTACGTTTCCATTCACCACCGCGCTTATTGTAGCCGTACCGAATTCGAGAGCTGTTATTTCTCCTTTTTCGTTTACCACAGCAATTCTGTCGCTCGAGCTTGCCCAAATGATTTTGTCGTTACCTTCATAGCTATATTGGACGGCTACCGTCTCTCCTACATAAATCTCTACAGTTTTTTGAGCTAGCAATATTTCTTCATCAATATGTCTCTCACTGGCCGCCGAGTCTGCACTTACCTTAAGCGTAATAGTGACGCCAAAATTCACCTTCGTTGGTATGGAACAGTCGATTCCGTCAAATTCCTCTGCTACTACATGTCCGATTTCAACGATAGGGTCAACTACATATTCAATCTCCCATGACAGTCCGGCATTTGCGAGCATTTGTTCGGCTTCTACAAGTGTTTTATACCTGACGTCAGGAACGCGCGTCTTTTCTACACCGAGGCTGACTACCGCATAGACCACGCCGCCACTTTTTATCTCACTTCCCTTAGAGGGACATTGGTCGATTATAGTTCCGTATTCATATTCGTTTGAATAGACTGCTGCCGATTTTATAAGATAAACGCCGCTCTTAAGCAGTTCTGTTTTGATTTTATCAAAGTCTTTGTTGGTGTAGTCGTCAAGCGTTATTATTGACTCTGTAGCAGCATCTCCAGAAGAAGGAGTTTTCCTTCCGCTTGAAATAGTCAGAGTTAGCGTTCCATCAAAGTCTACGGAGCTGTCTTCCTCCAGACTCTGTGAAATTACTGTACCGGCCATATTCTCGTCGCTTGGTTCTTCTTTGATTATTACATGAAAGTTATCGTCAAACCCCATAAGGTGTATTTGATGAATTGCGGTTTCCTCAATCATATCGATTACAGCGGGAACGAAAATCTGCTTCTTTCCCTTACTGACGCCTACGCCTACAATGCTTTCCACTTCTACTGGAGTGCCGTAAGTCGGGTCCTGCGCCATAACTCTTCCTGCTTCGATATATCCTTCATCAACATACTGCGCGATAAGCTCTGCATCAAAGTATTCGCCGTCGTTTATCTTCATTATCAGCTGTTTTTCACTTAATATAGTTTCCGCATCGTCTACAGTCTGACTAATCACATTTGGAACATCAACTCTGTCGTCTGGCAGTGGTTCTGTAGATCCAGAAAGCATTCCGAAAACAATTCCCGCAGTACCTATACATAGAGTGACAGCTGCTGCAATCCCCGCGATCATAGGCATTTTCGACTTTTTTCGTATTACTCGACCGCCCGCATTTTCCCCTATAAGTATCGTAAAAAAAGTGTCGATGTCCTGCGGTCTGTCTTCAGGATGTACATTCAATGCAGTCATGATAGCATTTTCTGTCGGCTTTGAGATATCGATTCCCATCTCTGAGGGAGTCTTCAGAGTATCGTTTGCAAGTCTATTCAGTGATTCATCCGGAGTAATGCCAGTTAGTGCGTAATACATCGTTGCTCCGATAGCGTATATATCCGTCCACGGTCCCTGCGTACCATGCTTTTGATATTGCTCAATTGGTGTATATCCTTGTTTTACTATTACAGATAACGTATGTGTCTCTTCTCTAACGGAATATCTTGCGGCGCCGAAGTCTATCAGTTTTACTGTTCCATCAGGCATACATATGATGTTGTCAGGGGAGATATCACGGTGAGCATATCCAGCATTATGGACGAACTTGAGAGAAAGAAGCATTGGTATAACATAGTTTTTCAAAGTTTCCTCATCAAGCTTACCGTATTTATCGATACTGTTCTTTAACGTGATTCCCTGTACATATTCCATAACCATGTACGCCGTACTGTTTGCTTCTATCAAATCATAAACGGATACAATACCATCACACCCAGTAAACTGCATCAAAAGCAGTGCTTCTTCTTTGAATCTTTCAAGACCATGCAAAAAACTTCGTCCTTTTTCGCCGGAAAACGCGGTAACTGTATCTTGTCCGGGAATTCTTGTAGCCAAGTTACTGGGAAAGTATTCTTTAACAGCAACTTTCCGGCTTAGCTTTTTGTCCCACCCTATATATGTAACGCCAAATCCTCCTGCGCCAAGCGTACGTCCGATTTCATATGTTCCGACAAGAATCTTACCTGCGCTAAGAAATTGTGGATTGTCGCTGATATCGGCATTTGAATATCCACAAAATGGGCAAGCTGCCGCATTGTCTGGTATTTCTTCCATACATCCGTAGCACCTCATGTGTAATCCTCTCAATCTATGTATTTTTTTATAAAGTCAAACTCGTGATTTGCGCCGATAATCTCATAATATTTTTCATATATCACATCATTTGCCGGAATCATACCTTCATTTTGGATAAAAAGTATCTCCTGCGCGCTTTCTTCTGACAAATACAGAAGAAAGCGTAAGGCAGCATTTTTTTCGTTTATCGACAAATCGTCTGACACACAAAATTCTATCACAGAAACAGTTGTATTCATATTTTCACATACTTTATATAAAAGCGGCAGATCGCTTTGAATTTTTTTATAATCATATACTCCGCTTCGGTATGCCCAAAAAGGTGTTTCATTGTTTAAAAATAAATCATATTCTTCTGTTATTGCCGTATTCGGAATATCTTCCAGAAAACCAATATTATTTCTTTTTAATTTCAACATATTTATGTAGAGAATGGAGGGGTCAAATGCAATAATTTCCGAATATTGATCTCCTATAGGCCTGATTTTACGTAATTTATCAAGAGAAGCCGGGTTCAAATGTTTACCTTTCGGAAATACGGCAGGAGTATTGTTCCCCATCTCGGAAGAATAATAGATTTTTACATCTACCATTTCATACATCGCTTCAAAATATTCTTCAGCTTCACGAAGCCCCGACTCTGTGGAAAAATATTCAGGAACTTCAACATATAGAGTACATTCTTTCAATGAAATATTCTCAAGAGTATGGTTCTGAAGATAAATAACAATACCGATCACTGCAATCATTAATACGCACAACGTTGCCAATATGTACGATGTTAAAAGAAGCGCTTTTCGTTTTTTATAAGTCTGCTCAACAGAGCTTACCATTCGCTTACTGTCCAAAACTATTTTGATTTCTATAGCGCTGCCGATTCTCAGATGATAGTCCAGCGCAAGACATCGGGCAAGCAATAAATCCAGATATTCGGGGATACTTGGATTAAATGAAGAAGGAGGCTGAAGCTCTGACGTATCTTTTCGCTGGCGGTCTGTAGCAGGATCAGGATAAACTCCTGTCAACATACGGTAAAATGTGGCGCCAAGAGCGTAAATATCCGTCCACGTACCCTGCTTGCCATTGCTCCTATATTGTTCCGGTGGAGTGCATCCTGATTTTACAACGACTGATAGTTCTGTATCATTGGTAAATTCTCGCGCTGCTCCGAAATCTATTAGCTTCACACTCCCATCCAAACACAAAAAAATATTATCGGGTGAAATATCTCGGTGGAGCATATTATTTTTGTGAATAAATTCAAGCGCTTCCACAACGGAATAAATGATCTGAGATGCGTCTTCAATATTGTCAAAACGCTCATTCGGAAGAGTTTTCATATATTCGTTAAGAGTTTTTCCCTCAAGCAACTCCATTATCAAATACGCGGTTGAGTATTGTTCGGCATATCCTATTATATTTACTACATTGTGTCTTCCGTTTAGCTTAGCTGTACGTTCAGCTTCTTGTTTGAAGCGAATAAGCCCCTCAGAATATTTTCTACTATTTTCACCGGCACGTGCAGTCACTACAGCTTCCGGTATTTTACGTTCAGCATACTGCTGCGGAAAATATTCCTTAATAGCCACATATCCAGACAATTTATAGTCAAATGCCTTATATGTAATCCCGAATCCTCCGATCCCGAGGAGACTTTGAATCTCATATCGATTGTCTATAATACAGCCTGGTTTTAGTGCAAAAATTGGGTAATCGTTTATGGTGTTAATTTGCATATTAAGACCCATGTATCGAGTACGCACAAATAGGAATAAAAAACTTGCATGGGCTCGATCCCTTCCTTTATATGCTGTATAAAATTGTTTTTTAGTAATAGCATTTTCTACTTATGACGATAAAATTCAGCCAAATATTTGATCATAATATTATTAGTAGAGATTGTTATTCACAAAGAAATATCATATAGTAAATTTTTTGTGAAATTATCGCGTTTAAATTATAATATATTATTCAAAAAAATGCAATAGTTATGTGATAAAAGATGCATAATTTTTCCCAATCCAATATAGAGTCCGACGAAAATTATCTGATTTTTATATCTCCGCTCATTGTAGAAATGGAAACATTATTGACTGTTACATTAGTCTCCAAATCGCCAGCAGGAAATGTACGAAACTCAGGCGTCACGATATGCGAAGGGGTATAAGATACACCTCGAGATGAACATGACCTACTGGCAATTCTGCGAAGATTGGCTTGGTGAGGCGGACTTCACGGCGAATAAATGTTGTTATTGACGAATACCGAATTTATGTATCGTTCATTAGATGCATGCGATAGAAAATCGTCGTGATTATACAGGAATATCGCGTTAAATCTTTTTCAACACATTGACAAAATCCGATAAGCGTGATATAATATCATGGGTATGATAGATAATATCATGCTTGTAATTGAATAGATTTCGCAGTCTGGTTCCGTTTGAAATGCAATGTTTCGCACGGATTAGAGGGAAGTTCGGTGCAATTCCGTCGCAACCATCATTACCGTAATTGGGATCTCTCTTTTTTATAAACGGATTTCATAAGTCGGAATACTCACCAGGTGAAGCGAAGGCATTGGCGATTCCTCGCCGCCGCATATTTGGATATGGAAAAATGCAGCCATTTTTTTAGCGCGGAAAAAAATTGATTTTTTCTGCGCCAAAGAGGATAGCTGCGCTTTTTTATTGTTCTACGGAACATATAAAGAGGCGCTTTTGATTTCTCGTAAATCAGTATGGCACATAAAAATTCATGCAAACAGACTGCCGTCTTCTGCCACAGAAAGCCGGAGGACAAGTCCAGATAAAGCAAAGCATGCGGATTTGAACTAGGCGCCAGAGAATCACTGCGCTGGAAAAAGAGAGACGAAAAATCAAAAATAATGCAAAATAGGCATGTATATGCCGTTTCAATCCCTATGGATACCCACCTGCGGGTATGTATAAAACAAATCAGAAAAGAGGATACGAAAATGAAAAAGTTCCTTTCCCTTGCAGCAGCACTGCTCCTTCTCGGAACCTGCAGTGTACCCGCTCTGGCTGCAGATACCGCTGAGGTATATGTAACCATTGCAGATGCAAACGGCGCTCTCGTATTGGCACAGGAAGCGATTTCTGTCACCGATGTTGACAATGACGGTGTTCTTACCATTAATGACGCGCTGTATGCAGCACACGAGGAAAACTATGCAGGCGGTGCGGCTGCGGGCTATGGCTCCGGCATGACCGACTACGGTCTCTCCATGAACAAGCTCTGGGGTACCGAAAACGGCGGCGGCTACGGCTATTATGTGAACAACGCTTCCGCATGGAGCCTTGCCGACCCGGTCACGGACGGCGACTACATCAACGCGTTTGTTTACACCGACCTGACTGCATGGTCTGACACCTACTGCTTCTTCGATGTTCAGCGTGTCGAAGGTACCGTCGGCGGCGCCGTAACGCTTACCCTTTCAGCAGCGGGCTATGACGCGGAGTACAATCCGATTACCGTTCCCGTTGAAAATGCTGTTATCACCATTAACGGTGAAGCAACTGCTTATACCACCGATGCAAACGGTAGCGTAACCATTCCGCTTGATAAGAGCGGTACCTTGCTCGTCAGTGCGACCTCTGACAGCCAGAACCTCGTTCCTCCGGTCTGCACCGTGACCGCAGCAAGCGCAACGGCTCCTCAGACCAGCGACGCAGGCATGTTGATTTTTGCGGCATCCCTCGTTCTCCTTGCAGCGGTGATCGTTTCCGGGAAAAAAGTATATGAAAGATAAGTTATTTACTGCCATGACGGTCTGCTTTCTGTCGGTATTTGTACTGCTGACAGGAACGGTTCCGGTTCTTGCTGTAAATGACCACAATACCGTCAATGATGTCAGAGACGTCGTTGACGGTATTGTCAACTGGAACTTAAATCAAACCGGAAGCACATCGATACAGGAGTGGATTGACGGTGCGTTAACCGAAAATGCAGGCATGACTTCCGAATGGTATATTCTCGCCCTGCGGCAGAGCGGAAACTATGATTTTTCCTCCTATGAAGAGGCATTGACGAATTATCTGCAGAACAACACCATCCGTTCCGCCTCCTCACGCTTGAAATATGCACTCGTTCTGCACGCTATCGGAAGTACAAATGATGATATAACCGCCGCACTGAACGATTCCATCGGCGAACAGGGAATCATGAGCTGGATATACGGACTGCATATCATGAACAACGGATACATCTGTGAAACCTATACGACCGCCGATGTGCTTACAACCCTGCTGTCCCTTCAGCACGAGGATGGCGGCTGGTCCATCACCGGTGAGTATGGCGACGTGGATGTGACCGCCATGGCTGTACAGGCTTTGGCACTCCATTACGATACCGATTCTGTCGTGAAAACTGCGGTAGACAACGCATTAACACTGTTATCTTCCCGCCAGCAGGATGACGGAGGATATGCCAGTTATGGTGTGAACAATCCTGAAAGTGCGGCGCAGGTCCTTGTCGCACTGTCCTCCCTTGGGATTGACTGTGTGTCGGATGAGCGGTTCATCAAGAACGAAAAGACCTTGTTCGACGGCATCACGAAATATCAACTGGAAGACGGCAGCTTCTGCCACAAAGAAGGCGAAAAGTCCAATGATACGGCAACGGTACAGGCATTCTATTCTATGGTATCCTATATCCGTATGACAGAGGGCAGTTCTCCACTCTATATTTTTACGTCTGATGTTATTGAAGAAGCTATTGAGCCTGCGAATCCTGATACAGAACTCGCTTTGGAAGATACTCCCTCCGACTTTGAAACAACTGTTCCCGTTCTTCCCAGCGAACCTGTGGAGTTTGAAACAGAAGAACCGGTGCCTGTGGAAACTTCTCCGGAAGAACCTGCTGCTGTCGCAGACACGGCTGAGGCCTCCGTTACAATGCGCTATAAACCGTGGGCATGTCTGATTGTCGTTGCCATTGGCGGTGCGGCGTGCTTGATTTTTTTCCTGAGAGGGAAACGCCATATCAAGAATTTTATTGCTATTGCTGTGCTCACCGGTCTTGCTGTTGTCATCGTTATGGTGACAGATTTCCAGTCCGCTGACGATTACTACAGCGGCGAGAGTATCGAAAAAGAAAATGCACTTGGGACTGTGACCCTCACCATTCGCTGCGATACGATTGTCGGCAAATCCGATTCCGAATACATTCCCGCAGACGGAATCATTCTCGATGTGACAGAATTTGCTATCGCGGAAGGAGACTCCGTTTTCGATATTTTGACCGAAGCGGCACAACGCTACCATATCCAGATGGAAAACAGCGGCAGATGGAATATGGTCTATATTTCCGGAATCAACTACTTGTATGAATTCGATTTCGGCGACCTGTCCGGCTGGATTTACTATGTGAATGGCGTAGCTCCGTCGGTGGGATGCGGGGAATATATCCTCTCGGATGGGGATGAGATTGAATGGCTTTACACCTGTGACCTTGGTAATGATTTAAACTAAGAAAGGAGAGCGAAGAATGCGGGCATTTGAAGAATATAATCCAATTGCTGTAGCTGTATATTTTTTCGCGACTTCCGGAATCGCGATGTTCTGCATGAACCCCGTTCTTCTGCTGCTTTCGCTGTTCGGAGCACTGTTATACTCCTTCATCCGCAACGGATTCCATCATGCAAAATCCCATCTCTTCTCCTTGGTATTGTTTCTTGTGATGGTATTGCTCAATCCGCTCGTTTCCCACAACGGGGTCACGGTTCTTTTCGTCCTCAACCACAACCCGGTCACACTGGAAGCCACCGTATACGGAATTACAGCGGCGATTATGGTTTTGGCAGTATTGTACTGGTTCCGCTCCTTCACGGAAATCATGACCAGCGACAAGTTGCTGTATCTGTTTGGCAAATTATCCCCGAAACTTGCATTGGTGCTTTCTATGGGACTTCGGTATGTTCCGTTGTTCACGAAACAAGCCATAAAAATCAATCAGACACAGACCGCGCTGGGATTATATAAAGACGACAATATCATCGACCGTTACAGGGGCGGCTTGCGTGTGTTCTCGGTGATGATTACATGGGCGCTGGAAAATGGAATCATCACCGCTGACAGCATGACCGCCAGAGGATATGGTTCCGGAAAAAGGTCTCATTTTTCCATTTTCCGGTTTCGGCAAACAGATATTATCTTTTTGCTGATCACTCTCCTTCTGTTTGTTTTAACAGTCGTCAGTATTGGGAGCGGCGTACTGGATTTTGTGTATTATCCTTCCATCCAGGCGTCCCCTCTGTCTCCCGCTGCCATGGTGGGATATATTTCTTACGGCATTTTAATTCTGCTGCCGACCTTCATTGAAGCGGAGGAAAAAATCAAATGGAAATACTTACAATCGAAAATCTGACCTTTACCTATCCGCTTTGCAGCTCTGCTGCTGTGAAGGAGGTTTCCCTTTCCGTCCAGGAAGGCGACTTTACGGTTGTCTGCGGCGCTACGGGAAGCGGAAAATCCACTCTGCTCCGTTTGCTCAAGCGGGAGCTTTCTCCCCTCGGTGAAAAAAGTGGTCAAATCTGCTATAAAGGCGCCCCAGTGGAGGAATTGCCCGCCGCCCAATCCGCCTGTTCCATCGGTTTTGTCATGCAGAAGCCGGAGCAGCAAATCGTGACGGATAAAGTATGGCATGAGCTTGCATTTGGGCTGGAAAACATGAATGTTCCACAGAATGTAATTGCACGTCGGGTAGCAGAAATGGCAAGTTACTTCGGGATTGAAAATTGGTATGAAAAAAGCGTATCCGAACTTTCCGGCGGGCAGAAACAGCTGCTCAACCTTGCTGCCGTGATGGTAATGAATCCGGATCTCCTGATTCTGGACGAGCCTACCGCACAGCTTGATCCCATTGCCACCTCTGATTTTATTGCCACGCTGAAAAAGCTGAACAATGATTTTGCCCTGACCGTCATTATCGTTGAGCATCGTCTGGAGGAGCTGATTCCCATCTGTGACCGGCTTCTTGTGATGGAAAACGGGTGTCTGATCGAAACCGGTACGCCGAGAGAAGTCATTCCAAAATTAAAGGAGAAAAGGGAACTGCTCGCCGCCATGCCGACAGCGGCAAGGCTGTATCATGCGCTGGATGGGAAAGACGATTGTCCACTGACCGTACGGGAAGGCAGAAAATTTATTGAGCAGAACTTTGAAAATCGAATCCGTTCCCTTCCTGTGAAAAATACCACACACGAGAACCGGCCTGCTTTGGAATTCAGCGGCATTTTTTTCCGGTATGAACGCGATTTGCCGGATGTCCTGCAGAATCTGAATCTCACTGTTTATGAAAACGAAATTTTCTGTATCCTCGGAGGAAATGGCTCTGGTAAAACGACGTCTCTCGGTACGGCTGCCGGATTTCTGAAACCCTACAGCGGGACCATACGGATATTTGGCAAGAAGCTGAAGGATTATAAAAATCAATCGCTGTATCGGGAGTGTCTTGCGCTTCTGCCGCAGGATGTGCAGACTGTATTCCTAAAAAATACGGTGCGGGAAGAACTTGATGACGTAGGGGTGGATGCCGCGTGTCTCCCCTTTGACATCAGCTACCTGTATGATAAGCATCCATATGACTGTTCCGGCGGGGAACAACAGCTTGTTGCTCTTGCTAAGGTTCTCGCCGCAAAGCCGAAACTTCTTCTGATGGACGAACCTACCAAGGGATTGGATGCCGGCAAGAAACTGGAAATCATCGCTATCCTGAAGAGGCTGAAGGCATCCGGGGTTACTGTCGTGGTTGTTACCCATGATGTGGAATTCACAGCAATGTGCGCCGACCGCTGTGCGTTATTCTTCCGCGGACAAATCGTATCCGACGGTGTCCCAGACGAATTTTTCTCCGAGAACAGTTTTTATACAACTGCAGCAAGCCGTATGAGCAAAGGATATTATGACCGTGCCGTTACGGTAGAAAGCATCGCAGAACTGTGTAAACAAAATGCCCGCAGGAACGGAGGAGCATCATGTTGACGATCAAAAATGAAAAAGTGCGAAATGTACTCCGCATCCTAATCCCCTTTCTCCTGATTCCGGTCATTGTCATTCTTGGGGAAACTGTGTTTGATGAAAAAAATCACTTGTTTGTTTCCTTCTCTGTAGCAGTTTTATCGGTCCTGCTGTTCCTTTCGGGATTTGAAAAAAAAACGATTGGAACCAGACGAATGGTGATTGTGGCGGTTATGATTGCACTCAGCGTCGTCGGACGTTTCATCCCTTTCTTTAAGCCTGTCACTGCTATAACGGTGATTACAGCCATCTGGCTTGGTGGGGAATCCGGATTTCTGGTAGGCTCTTTTTCGGCGCTGCTGTCCAATTTTTATTTCGGGCAGGGACCGTGGACGCCGTTTCAGATGCTGGCATGGGGACTAATCGGATTGATTGCCGGTTTTCTGGCAAAGCCGCTGCGAAAGAATAAGGGAAATCTTCTGCTCTACGGCGTACTTTCCGGTATCGCTTATTCCTTTATTATGGATATCTGGACGGTTCTCGGGTATCATGATACGTTTAACTGGGAACTCTATCTTGCCGCGCTGGGGACAGCAATTCCCTATACCATTATGTATTCAGTGTCCAATTTTATTTTTCTATGGTTCATGGCAAAGCCTTTTGGAGATAAGCTCAGCCGAATCAAAATCAAGTATGGAGTTTGAGCTATGCTTGTAATATGGAGAAAAAGATGAAAAAAGCAAATTTGGGCTCCACGTACGACCATACCCTTAGATTATAGCCGACACGTGGAGCCCAAGCCTGAAATGCTAATTGCCGCAGGCTATCGTTCGGAATTATTTTCGATACGGGCTGTCAAATCGTTTTTCCGCGTATTCGACTGCCTGTTCCGGCTGGTAACGGATACCGCTGGTGGTATTGACGATACGTCCGAAACCACGCGCAATCATTTTCGGCATAGAATGATTGCAAATCATCGCCGGCGCGATGGTGTTGACATTAAAACTTAATGCGTGCCCATTTTCCTTATTTTGTGATATGTTATTTATAGGTGGGGCAAATGTGTTGTCCCGCTTTTTTGCCCCATTTTATTATAAAGATGAATTTCCTTGTAAAATCCGCAGCACAGCCGTCGCCGATGACAGCCATACTTCTTTGTATGTCGCGTTGATTCCGCAGGGCCAGAACGGCTCATCCATGTCCCCGTCGGTTTCGATTCCTACCGGCACGGCTCCTTCGGTCTGTCCCAGCAGGGCAAAATAGGGTTCCGCCGCGCGTTCTCCCAGACCATACACCAGAGACTGCCGGAACGGATTCACGCCCAGCAGAAAATACAGCTGTTGGTCTGCAATCTTCTGAAGCCGGTCATTGTTCCCCAGTGCCGCTGCCACTTTTTGCATTGCCGCTGCCTGAGAAAGAAAGATTACACTGTTCCCGCGGAACGAAAACCATACCGGAAACTGTTTGATGTACCAGCCGCCGCCCAGCTCTTGTCCGCTGCGAATTTGCGCCCGGAGACTTTCCTGTGAATGGTCGAAATCGGTAAACAGGTGACAAAGGCCGAATGCCTCACGGTTTTCCGGGGTATCGTCAGCTTCATAAAGCGCATAGACTCCAGCCGGAATCATCCCGTATGGGGAGGCGTACAGCCGCATCATGCTCGTGTAGTAAGCGACATAATCCCATGCGGACTTCTGCAGAATTTTGTCCTCTTTCAGCACAGCCAGTGCCGCTGCCAGTGCTTCTCCGTACAGATATTCTCTGGACTGGTGAGTAAAATGTACCGGGATTTTCAAGCTCTCGTCCCGACAGAAGAAACCGGAGAGGAGCAGGGTGTTTGCTGTATTCTGACAGGCTAACATGGTTTCCAGATACCCACGCATTTTCTCCGCATATACCGCATTTCCGGTCAAGCGATAAAGCGCTCCGCAGCTGACCACACCTGCTGCTGCGTATAAGGACTTGGGAGAGGAATAAGAATGCTCAAAAAAGCTCGGCAGTTCCATGCCATGGGTTTTGCAGCGTTCTTCCGCAAAGGCAAAATCTTCCACAGCAGCTTGGATCAGTGCAACGCGCTGGTCCGGATTGGTTTCCGCCATAGCTGCTTCCGCTTCGATTTTTGAGAACAGATAATTATCAAAGGCATGGCAGTGTGTCCGGGCGGCACAATCGTCCATGGTACCGATAATCCCGTCTGTCCAGCGTGTGATTCCGGCGGACGTGGCACGATATCCGTCGCCGAACCGCATATTCAATAGAAAATCCATCCCCCAGCGGGATTCCGCATACAGTTTTTCCTTCAGCTCCGGACAGAGCTGTGCTGCATGGAGCAGGGCTTCTGCCGTTTCACCGGTCTGGAGAGTCTGCTGGGAAAGGTCGCCTGCATCGTGCCAGCCGCCGTGGTAGGATTTTGTCACGCCGTTATGCTCCGCTACGATGTCCGCGTGGCAAAGCGGATGCTTTCCTTCCACTGCCCATCCGCATCGTTCCGCATGAACAAACTCCAGCAGTTTTCCGGCAAGGTTGGTATTGAACTGTTCTCTGGTCAGAATAGGAAAGGGACCAGTTTGCATACCGCCTGCTGTAATCCGGTAGATTCCGCAATCGGTCACGGTGGAAAAGTCCAGAATCATATACTGCTTTCCCAGAAAAACATATGGTTTGGCCGGGAGACTGTATTCCTTATCATGTTCTACATCCGTCAGCACAAAACGGTCGCAGCAAATCTGCGTTACCGCCTGCTTGACGGAATCTGCCATGTACCCGGCATAGGAATAGGCAATCGTTTTTCCGCATTCCCAGCCGATGTAGGGTTCCGGATTCTCCACTTTGGAAAACCGGATGTCCTTTACCCGAACTATGGTGTCCGGCAGTCCAAAACCAAAATCACCGTTCAGAGGCATGGAAATCAGGAGTTCCTCCAGCTGGTCGAGAATCAGTTCCGGAAATTCCCAGACTACGCGTGTCCACTTTCCGGCGGTCAGAGAAATCTGATGAGTACCGCTTCGCCCGTATTTGTCTGGAATCCTGTTTTTTCCCCCGTTTCGGAGGCCGCAGTACAGCATAGGTGCAAAAATTCCGGTATCTTCCGCAAACGCTTGAAAGGTCAGCCGGTTGTACTGGGACAGATTTGCACCGTTTAACCGGATTACCAGATTGCAGGAGCCAAAATTGCAGTAGTCTCCGTCCGGCGGACAATGATGTTCTTCCCAATTATCAAAGACAGGCGGGGCAGATAGGGTGAAGATTCCGTTTTCTTCCGCCAGTGTTCCACGACCATTATGACCTGCGGAAGCAATTGTCAGCGGGTCCAGTTCCTTGGTTGGTATCTTTGCCAACATTTCATCCTGCAAATATTTCATAAGCCACCGTCCCTTGCTGCCCGGAACCATCCGGTATGCGTTACGTTGTCAAAAAGTCCCGATTTTCCCATCCATGCCGTGACCCGCGCAATTGCCATTTCGATTTTATTCATTCCGGCTTCTCCTTCCTTATTCTTCCGGGCAGGCCAGCGAATCACAAATGATATGCAGGTTCGGATGGTTCTGCAGGACGGTTGACGGAACGTCTGTGGTGACCGGGCCGTACAAGGTCTGCCGCAAAATGTCCCGCTTGTTTACACCGTTGACACAGAGCAGAATTTTTTGCGATTCCATTACGTCCGCGATTCCCAGTGTTACGCCGCCCAGTTCTTTTTCAGGCGGTGTGTTTGTTTCGCGGCGGATGCGTTCTTCCAGATAATCGTTCATTTTGCCGCGGAAGGTCCGCTGTGTAAAAGGGGTGCCGGGCTGATTGAATCCGATGTGTCCGTTTTCGCCAAGACCCAGTTCCAGCAACGTGATTCCACCCCGGCGGTTCAGCTCTGCCGCAAACGCTGCGCAGTCCCGTTCCCAATTGTCCGATTCCGTAGGCAGCATCAGGAAATTCTCCGTCGGAATTTCCATATCGTTCACACATTCGTGTTTCAGCATCCAGATACAGCTGCCGAAGTAGTTCACTGAAACTCCGGTCACCTCGTCCAATCCGAAAATGGTGACGTTCGATATGTCTACGCCGTTTTCTTTTATCAGGGAGGACAGTTTACGGTGGATATCTCCAGTCGTCCGTCCGGTGGAAAGTCCAATCACGGCATTCGGATTGGCTGCAATCGTTTCGTACAGTACTTTGGCGCATGTATCAGCAAAAGTATTGGGCGCAGTGATGGTCAGGTTGTATGATTTTGTCATATTGATATATTCTCCCGCTCTACAAAAGATTTGTTTGGAAAAATTGTACCATATAACGGTATAAATTGCAAGAGATATTTTGCAAGCGGCATGTGCTGCAATACTCCTTTCAAATCCGTACAGCCCCAAAAAGCAAAAGCTGCCCGGAGCCATCCGCTTTTTATTGACAAAACCGGGTTGTTATTATATACTAAAAGCATATGAGATAATGGAGGTCAATGCCATGAATACGCCCGTATATTCCGGAATCATAACGAATTACACCTGCACCGCTGCCTGCCGCCATTGTATGTTCGCCTCGTCCCCTGAAAGACCAAAGGAGTATATCACGGACGAGATGTCGGACCGCATAGCATTGCTTCTTCAGAAAGCAAAGACTGCATCTGTCCATATCGGCGGAGGGGAGCCTTTTATGAATTTTCGCGCGCTGTGCTCCCTTATCGAAAGCCTGAACCGCTGTGGAATCGGCGTCGATTATATTGAAACGAATGCCTTTTGGTGCTCGGAAGAAGAGTTCGTCAAAAAACGGCTGGATAAGCTCCGGCAGCTTGGCGTGACCACTGTGATGGTATCCGTCGACCCGTTCCATATCGAGTTTGTCCCGCTGGAAAGGCCGATTCTCCTGTGCCGTATTCTGCGTGAGACGGGCTTTGACTACTTTATCTGGAAGGAGCGTTACCTCCGCAGATTCCGCAATTTTGATTGGACAAAGACGTACACAAGAGAAGAGCTGGCTGAACTTCTCGGAAAGGATTACATCACCGATACAGCGGCGGAATACGGTATCGGCATGAACGGACGCGCACTTGTCATTGCAGAAGATGCCTATGCTAAAAAGCCTGCTGCGGAATGGAGCACCCATACACCCTGCACGGATTTGTTGACGCCCTGCCACTGCCACTTTGATTTATACGGAAATGCGGTTCCCTCAGGCTGCCCCGGACTGGCAATGGATGCCGAAGATTATCTGAACGGTGATATCTCACCCGAAAAATATCCCGTTATGGCGCGATTGTACACCGGAGGAACGGCTGTATTATATAAATATGCCCGCGAAAAAGGTTTTTCTCCTGCAAAAGAAGGATATCCTACCCGCTGCGCTTTTTGCTATGCCATGCGTTCGTACCTTGCTTTTGCGGAGAACCCGACAGCGGACCTTGCCCCAATGTGCTTTTACCGTGATATGAAAAAGCATATTGAATTTTGAGGTAGTATATCAAAAAATGAGATATCATAACACAACAGAAGGCATTTTTATAGCTCGTCCGAACAGATTCATTGCCGAGGTGAATATAGGCGGGGAAATTAAAATCTGCCATGTAAAAAACACCGGAAGGTGCAAAGAGCTTCTTATAAAAGGTACAAAAGTAATTGTAGAGAAATCCGATAATCCACATCGCAAAACCGAATACGATTTGATTGCCGTATATAAGGGAAATGAACTCATAAACATAGATAGTCAGGCTCCTAATAAAGTGTTCGAAGAGTGGGTAAAAAACGGAAATTATTTTAAAAATCCAACGGTTGTCAAACCTGAGTGCAGGTATAAAAATTCCCGGTTTGACTTCTATCTGGAAGAGGGCGGCAGAAAAATATTCGTCGAGGTCAAAGGGGTGACGCTGGAACAGGACGGAGTCGTTTTATTTCCCGACGCACCGACCGAACGAGGGGTTAAGCACATAAATGAGCTTGTGGACGCTGCCGGAAACGGATATGACGCTTATATTTTCTTTGTCATTCAGATGAAGCATTGCACATATTTTACACCGAACAGCGCCACACACCCCGAATTTGCCGAAGCGCTGAAAATGGCCGGAAAAAAGAACGTGAAAATCCGCGCGGTCAATTGCAGTGTTACTGAAAACGAGCTTGAGATTGATAGTTTTGTCGATTATTATCCGTCAGGCACATATTCCTCGCCATGACACTATGCGTTTGCTGCCCGTAAACATAATAAATTCAAAAAGGAGGAATACAAATGAAACAAAAAACACCTGCCGAGTATGTAAACCTGTACATAGGTACCGTGGGACATCTGTTGACTGCGACACGTCCGGTGACAATGCTTCCTCATGGAACAGCGCAGATTTTTCCGATATGGCCAGTCAGTTAAGCTGAACGGCAGCGAATTGAGCAGAGCTTTTCTTTCGCATGCCGATTTGACGGCAGACGGCGAGCTCATTCCCGAAACGGGCGAACGTCCCAATCGTGCATGGGGATTGGCACAATAAGTGCGTTATAAAATTCTGAGGGGTCTGAAGCGTTTAAATAGTCTCCAGACCCTTCATTTTTGCCTTATTGTATTGGCACGATATTGCATTGATTTTTTCGCCTGATCCATGCAGTTGAGGCGTCCATAGCGGTACGGCAGGCATTGGTCTCATCCAGTGCATTCAGCATGACAAAGTCATGAATGATACCCTGCACCCGCAAAGCGGTTACCTCCACACCGGCACAACGGAGCTTTTCGCCGAAGACCTCCCCCTCGCTGCGCAAAACGTCTGCCTGCCCGTTGATTATCATGGTCTGGGGCAGATACTTCAAACAATCGGGGGTCGCTCGAAGCGGAGAGGCTGTGATTTGATTTCGGTCTTCCATGCAAGTCGTATATTGCCGCCAGAACCACTTCATTCCATCCCGATACAGATAATAATCCACCGCAAATTGACAATAGCTTGGCGTATCAAAGCAGGCATTGGTCGCCGGATAGTATAAAAGCAGTTTGTGAATGTCCGGACCTTGGCGCATTCCCGACATCAGCGCCATAGCAATCGCCATGTTCCCGCCGACACTGTCGCCTGCAACGGTGAGAGTACGGTGATTGATTGCAGACCAGTGATTTCCAATGATTTCCCATAAGTGGGATAGGACAAAATAGCATTGCTCAATCGCTGTCGGATATTTTGCTTCCGGCGAGCGAGTGTATTCCGGAAATACGACCAGAGAATTGGTCCTTGCACAAAGCTCTCTGACCAGTTTCTCATGGGTATGAAAGCTGCCAAATACCCATCCGGCGCCGTGGATATAGAATATCACATCTCTGATTTCTGCGTCTTTGGGTGCAGTGAAATATACCGGTATTTTGCCCCACTTTCCGGTGTTAATATCATCTGAGTATATATCAGCAGGATATTTATATACCGGTGTATCCTGCGCTTCTTCCAGTACTCTGCGTCCTTGCTCGGGAGGCAGCTGGAAAATCAGCGGAGGAATGGAGCTTTGATTGCAGACAGCTTCTGCGGCAGGTTCCAACGGAACGCATCGTTTCATATATCATTCTCCCTTTATGCCATGATAGTTCTGTTATCATACTATGCTGGTTTCCCGATTTTGCATATATTTCTGCAAAGGGAATAATCTCAACCATTGATTGAATTGTCGATGCTCATCGTTATCAGAAAATCCAGGACAAACGTGTGACTCTCCTTACTGCGGTTGAAAGAGATGCTGTTTTACACAGTTGACAACTCCCGACATCGTATGATACAATAACTCCAGATAAAATAATTCATGCGGCATCACGCCGGAAAGGACACTTTATGAAATTCACTATACACAATCCTCTCGACGAAGGCTGGTATGCTGACCCTGAAGCGCGGTACTATGAGGGCAAGTATATCATCTATGTCACCCATTCTCTCCCTTTTGACGAGCAGCACAATCACACCTGCTTTGTCTCCGAAGACCTCACCAACTGGAAAAAGATTGAGAATATCATCGATATGAGCGGCTTCCCATGGGCAACTCGTGCCATCTGGGCTCCGACTATTGAAGAAAAGAACGGAAAGTATTATTACATTTTTGCTTCCAACGATATTCATCCCGGTGACAAGGGCGGTCTCGAGATCGCGGTTTCCGAAAGTCCGACCGGTCCCTTCAAGGCACTGATGGACAAGCCTCTTGTCGGCGAATTCCACCATGGTGCGCAGCCTATCGACGCGCATCTTTTTAAGGATGATGACGGTACCATGTACCTCTACTACGGCGGCTGGAGACATTGCAACATTGCAAAGATGACCGACGATATGATGGGATTCGTTCCCTTTGAGGACGGCGAAGTCTTCAAAGAGATTACTCCCGACGATTATGTGGAAGGCCCGTGCATGTTCAAGAGAAACGGTAAGTACTACTTCATGTGGTCCGCAGGAGGCTGGACAGACGGTACCTATCGCGTCAACACCTCGATTTCAGACACGCCTTGGGGCCCGTTTGAGAACTACCATACCATTCTCTCTACCGGCGACTCCAAAATCGCAAACGGCCCAGGACACAACGGCTTCCTGTATCTGTCGGAGCAGGACCAGTACCTCATGGTCTACCACCGTCACAAACCCGAGCTCAAAGACGGCAACGCTCGTTTTCTCTGCATCGACCGCATGGATTTGGACGAAAACGGCGAAATTCTGCCTGTTAAAATGACGATGGAATGGACGTATGATGAGCAGTAAATCGTATGAATTCTGAAATAAGCATTTTTCCTTCTATTTTCTATGGACAAATATAAGAGTTTCTCTGTCATTTTCCTATTTAATATCTAATATCAATTAATCATTATAAATCGATTTTTTTAACAAGCCTTGATGGAAAAATCTTGACTTTTATGCCTTTTTGCATTACAATAGATTGATATGAATGATTGCCGGAAAGCAATTGTTGTAAAACAAAATTATCATCTGAGGAGAAATTCTATGAGTGTGGATCTTTTTGAAAAATGCAGAAAACGTTCCCGCGTAGATGAGGCAAAGGAAAAGGGCATCTATCCCTATTTTCACGCGCTGGAGACTCGTCAGGATGTGGAAGTTATTATGGAAGGCAAGCGTCGGATTATGCTTGGCTCCAACAACTACCTAGGACTGACTACAAATCCGGAAATCATGGAGGCAGGCGTCAAGGCCATCGAACGGTACGGCACAGGCTGCTCCGGCTCCCGTTTTCTCAATGGTACTTTGCAGATACATCTGGAACTTGAGGCGGAACTGGCGGATTTCTTGGGCAAAGAAGCGGTTATGACCTTTTCTACCGGCTTCCAGTCCAATCTGGGTATTCTGAGTGCCCTTGTCGGTATCCATGACTATGTCATCTGTGACCGGGAAAACCACGCGTCCATTTATGACGGCTGCCGTCTTGGCTTCGGCAAGATGCTGATGTACAAGCATGCCGATATGGAGGACCTAGAGCGTCAGCTGCAGAGAGTTCCGGAGACAAGAGGATGCCTGATTGTTACGGACGGCGTATTCTCCATGGGCGGCGATATTGCCAAACTGCCGGAAATCTGCGCACTGGCGAAAAAATACGGTGCAAGGGTTATGGTGGATGATGCTCATGCGCTGGGGGTTATCGGCAAAGGTGGCCGCGGCACGGCAAGCCATTTCGGCCTGGAGAATCAGGTGGATATCTACATGGGCACCTTCTCCAAATCTTTGGCATCTCTTGGCGGCTATATGGCAGCAGACCGCGAGGTTGTGGAATATGTCAAACACGTTTCCCGCCCGTTTATCTTCTCTGCGTCCATTACACCGGCGTCTGCGGCGGTTGCACTGGCGGCTCTGCGTTATCTGAAGACGCATCCGGAGATTGTTACCAATCTCTCCAATATCAGTGCGTATTTCCGCAAGTGTCTGAAGGAGCGGAATGTAAAAATAATTGAAGCGGATACCCCTATCGTGCCTATTTATACATATACCCAAGAAAACACTCTGATTCGTTCCCGCATGATATACGATGCCGGTGTTTATCTCAATCCCGTTATCACACCCGCTTGTCAGGAAGGGGAATGTCTCCTCCGCGCAACCTGTATGGCAACCCACACCAAGGCATTGATTGATGAGGCGTCCGACATTATTGCACAGACCATTTATGCTCCGGTTCCCGGCCATGACGCATAAGGTAGTTTTTATCACCGGCGGAAGCTCCGGTATTGGTAAGGCCGCTGCGGAAGCCCTCCGAAATATGGACTGCACAGTATATGAGGGAAGCCGCCGGGCAAGCGAGCTGCCCGGTATTACCCACCTGACGCTGGACGTAACGGATGAAGCAGCCGCTTTCCATGCGGTCGATGAAATCATCACCCGAGAGGGTAAACTTGATATTCTCATTAATTGTGCAGGTTCTGGTATATCGGGCGCGGTGGAATTCACGGAAAACGAAACGGTCAAGCGGCAGATGGACGTGAATTTTATGGGTACGGTGAATATGATAAAGGCAGCTCTTCCCCATATGCGCAAGGCGGGGACAGGCAGAATCGTCAATATCAGCTCTGTTGCCGCTGCGTTTCCGATTCCTTTTCAAGCGTACTATTCTGCATCAAAGGCTGCGGTCAACGCGTATTCTATGGCTCTCGCCAATGAGGTGCGCCCTTTCGGCATTACGGTAACTGCTGTTCAGCCGGGGGATATCAAAACCGGATTTACTGCTTCCCGGGACAAATCTGCAGCGGGAGACGATGTGTATAACGGCCGTATTGGCAGGAGTGTCGCTGTTATGGAGCGGGATGAAGAAAACGGCATGAATCCCGCCATTGCCGGGAAATGGATTGGCAAAATTGCCCTGAGAAAAAGGGTGAGACCTGTCTATACCCTTGGATTTTCCTATCAGTTTCTGTGTTTTCTCCAGAAAATTCTGCCTGGAGCATTGGTCAACCGTCTGATTGGGCTGATTTACGCAAAATAATAATATCTAAAGTTAAAGTTTTTTTTCAAAGGAGGTTGTACCCTTGAGAACGATTAAAATGAGCATTATCGGACTGGGTGGACGCGGCACATGGTGGTTGGGCGAACTTCTCAAAATGGAAGACGTGGAAATCACAGCCGTATGTGACAAGCACGAAGACCGAATGGAACGGGGACGTGCCATGTGCGCTGAACGGTACGGGCATGAGGTTTTCGGTTCTGTGAAGTGGCAGGACGTCATTACACGAGAAGACAGCGAAGCTGTTCTGATTACCACGTACTGGAACGACCATGTGAAGATTGCCATCGCTGCCATGAAGGCAGGAAAGTATGCAGGATTTGAAGTTGGCCCCGCCCAGTCCATTCAGCAGTGCTGGGATTTGGTGCGGACTTACGAGGAAACCGGCGTGCCCTGTATGCTGATGGAAAACTGCTGTTATAACCGAGAGGAAATGACCGTTCTGAATATGATCAAAAAAGGTCTGTTCGGAGAGATACTCCACTGCCAGGGTGGATATCAGCACGATTTGCGCAGTGTGTCGAATAGCATGAATACGGATCACGAGCGGGCATGGCAATATCTGCACCGAAATGCGGAACTGTATCCCACCCATGAACTGGGACCCATTATGACATATTTGGATATCAACCGCGGCAACCGTCTCATGAGCCTGAACGCTATGGCGACCAAGTCCCGGGGATTAAAGAAGTATATCAGAGAAAAGTGCGGCCTCGATCATCCTCTTGCCAATGCGGATTTTAAATTGGGAGATATTGTCACCACCACCATCCGCTGTGCAAACGGCGAGACCATTGTTCTGACTCACGATACCAGCTCACCCAGACCGTATTCCCGCGGCGGACGAGTACAGGGAACCTGTGGTATCTGGATGGAAGACCTGAGAGCACTCCATATCGAAGGCAGATCATCCGGTGAAGAATGGGAGCCTATGGAAAAGTATTGGGATGAGTTTGAGCATCCCCTGTGGAAGAAGACAAAGGCGGCGGATTTCACCGGCGGACATGGCGGTATGGACTGGCTGGTTATGCGTGCATTTTTGGAGGCAGTACGCCGTCAGATTCAGACACCCATTGATGTATATGATTCCGCAACCCTGATGGCGGTGGCAATTCTGTCGGAGGAGTCCATTTCCATGGGCAGCGCGCCTGTGGCGATTCCCGATTTTACCGATGGCATGTGGCTGAAGCGCGAACCCGGTCCCAAGTCCATCTTCTCTCTCGAGGAAGTGGATGACAGCCTCTACGAAGGCGACGTGGAATTTTGATAAAATAAAAACGGTAGTGCATCCCTGTGTACTTGTCAATACAAGGAGCATTACCGTTTTTGCGTTCTTATTCATGAATTCGATATAGTTTTCATAAATGGAGGTGATTTAGATGAAAGAAACAATGAGAAATTTAAAGAAGGTTTATCGTTATGGAAAAGCATATGAGCTTTGCTTAATCATTCAAATTATATGCTGTTTAGTAGACATAGCTATGAACATTACCATTCCATTAATTTATGCCAAATTCATCATGAATTTTACAAATTCGGTTTGGCAGCAAGCGTTATATATGGCATTAGCGTTGTTAGCATTAGGAGCAGTTAATGAATTCAAGACCTTAATCATTAGGAAAAATACACAAATATTTAGAAGGGGAACTGTTAGAAATATGCAAATGTCATTGGGTAGAGAAACATTAAAGTTGGAACAATCTACCTTGGATTCTAATTCCAGTGGTGTATTTATCCAAAGGCTTATAAATGACACGGATAAAATGGCCGGAATGTTCACTACAGGGATGGGAAAATTAACGGGATTTCTCTCTGATATTGGTTCTTTTATTGCTATATTCGTAATTGACTATCATATGTTTGTGTATTATCTCTTTGCAGCTATTATACTGACTATTTTACATTATATAAAGAATGAACAAGTAGGGAAAAAGATGTTGAGTTCAGAGACCAAAGTGATAAAGTGGCAGGACTCA
>CAZUPI010000028.1:0-29830 GCA_964621755.1 uncultured Ruminococcus sp.
TGAAAAAGAAAATCGCCGCCGCAGTCTATGAATATCAGGCAGACTGCGACGGCGAATGGGGAGAGATTTCATTGGATTTTGAGAATAGCACAGCAGAGATCATCCGGCTTGCCGATTGGGATACCCTGAAAACAAACCGCTTTGCAAATAAAGCGATAGCCTATCTTCTGAACTGCGAGAATGAGAAGCTGCCAAAGGAAACGATGGTGGCATTCGAATAACAAGGGAGTGAGATACATGGAACAATTATTGATAATTGAAGATGATATAGGCTTGAATCAAGGTCTGAGCAAGGTGCTGAAAGCAGATGATCGGCAGATTATTTCCTGCCAAGACGTAAAAACAGCGAAGGAACAACTACTTTGTGGCGGTGTGTCTTTGATCCTGTTAGACATAAAGCTGCCTGATGGCAGCGGCCTCGATTTACTGAAAGAAATCAAAGAAAAAACACCGAATATTCCTGTCATTCTGCTGACTGCCAATGATACAGATATGGATATTGTAGATGGACTGGAACGAGGCGCCGATGATTATATTACCAAGCCTTTTTCTCTTTCCGTTTTACGTGCAAGGGTGAATACCCAACTGCGAAAGAAAATAACCATGCATAAAGACACACCGATTCATATAGATCATTTTTGCTTCGATTTTGGCACTATGACCTTTTGTGTAGGGGATGCCAAAGTTGAATTAAGCAAAACAGAGCAAAAATTGCTGCATCTGCTTGTTGAAAACCGTGGTCGAACAATGACCCGTGGAGACCTTGTAGACCGAATCTGGACAGACGGCACAGAATACGTGGATGAAAACGCCCTGTCTGTTACGATTAAGCGTCTTAGAGATAAACTTGGCGCACAGGAATATATCAAGACTGTTTATGGAATCGGTTATAGCTGGGTAAAAAAAGATGAATGAGATGGGAATTACTGTCATACTGCTGTGTTTTCTGGCCATGGCATCTATCGTATTGTGGAATCAAAGGAAAACCAGAAAAACAATGGATACAATCGAAAAGATGTTGGATGCTGCAATGGATGGCTCGTTTTCTGAAAGCACTTTTGATGAAAGTAAGCTGTCTGCTTTGGAAACAAAATTTGCACACTATCTTTCTGCCGCAGAAACTTCTTCTCGAAATGTAGCTCAGGAAAAAGATAGAATCAAATCCCTGATCGCAGATATTTCACATCAAACCAAAACGCCGATTGCAAACCTGCTGTTATACAGCGAGCTTCTGATGGAAGAAAATCTTCCATCATCGGCAAAAGCAAATGTGGATGCGCTATACGATCAATCGGAGAAACTGCGATTTTTGATTGACTCGCTTGTAAAGCTGTCCCGGCTGGAAAACGGAATTATTTCACTTTTCCCCCAGCACACAGCGTTACTACCACTGCTTCAAGGCATTACAGAACAATATGCTGTCAAAGCTGCTAAAAAGGGATTGTCTCTGTATCTGCATGATACAGATATTTCTGCTACCTTTGACTCCAAATGGACAGCAGAAGCACTGGCTAATATGGTAGACAATGCTGTAAAATACACAGAGCATGGCACAATTACTATTTCTGCCGTAAGCTATGAAATGTTTGCAAGAATTGATATATCGGATACGGGCGCAGGCATCTCGGAAAGCGAACAATCAAAGATATTTGCCCGCTTTTATCGTTCACAGATTGTGCAGGAACAGGAAGGCGTGGGAATCGGGTTGTATTTAGCACGTCAAATCATATCCGGTGAGGGCGGCTATATCAAAGTTGCTTCCTTTCCCGGAAAAGGAAGCACGTTTTCCATATTCCTGCCGAAGTAACAACAATTCTTTCAAAACTGTTAGAATTCATTTTCCGCCGGAAAGAATATGGAAAGAATCCTATGCGATAATCTGTATGTATCAAAGGATAATTTTTTTGCATACATACAGATTTTTTCATGGAGGTACTCGTATATGGAGATTTTACAGGCAAAAGACCTGAAAAAGATTTATGGCTCCGGTAACAATGCGGTTCATGCGCTGGATGGAGTTGATTTAAGTGTGGAGAAAGGCGAATTTGTAGCGATTATCGGCACATCCGGTTCTGGTAAGTCCACGCTTCTGCATATGCTGGGCGGGCTTGATCGCCCGACTTCCGGTTCTGTTACTGTTGATGGTCAGGATATTTTTTCATTGAAAGATGAATCTCTGACTATTTTCCGCCGCCGCAAGATCGGCTTTGTATTCCAGGCATATAACCTTGTTCCTGTGCTGAATGTGTACGAAAATATCGTGTTGCCTATTGAACTGGATGGTGGGCAGATCAAAAAGGATTTTGCGCAGCAGATCGTTCAGACCCTAGGATTGGATGGACGTTTGGATGCGCTTCCTAATCAGTTGTCCGGTGGTCAGCAGCAGCGTGTTGCTATTGCCCGTGCGCTGGCGGCTGCTCCTGCAATCATTCTTGCTGATGAACCGACTGGTAATCTGGATTCTAAAACCAGTCAGGATGTGCTGAGCCTTTTGAAAGTAACCAGTCAAAAGTTCGCCCAGACAATCGTAATGATTACGCACAACGAAGAAATTGCTCAAATGGCAGACCGCATTATCCGCATCGAAGATGGACGGATCGTCTCCCAGAATTAACGGGAGGTGGCGAAGATGAATGTCAAAAACAGAAAATGTATCGGGAAATTGAGCTGGCGTTCTTTATGGGCATCCCGTAAACGTAACAGCATTGCAATTATTGCCATTGCCCTGACTACGCTGCTATTTACCTCTCTGTTTACCATAGTAATGTCCATAAATTCCAGCTATGAAGCGTACACTTTCCGTCAAGTCGGTGGTTACTGCCACGGAACTTTTAAGGAAGTGACAGAAGAACAGATTCAGAATATATCTGCTCATTCAAATGTAAAAGCTACCGGAAAACGCATAACCATTGGCTATATGGACAGTGGGATTTTCGCAAAAGCCCCTGCCGAGGTTAGCTTTATGGATGACAACTGCACTGAATGGAGTTTTGCGGAACCCACCACAGGACATAACCCACGAGGAAGAAATGAAATCACCATGGACGCCTATGCCTTAAAACTATTGGGTGTTGAACCGGAATTAGGCGCAGCAATTGAACTGACTTATACAGTTGGCGCTTTATCCGAAATGCCTTATGAGAGAACAGACACATTTACTCTTGTGGGATATTGGGAATATGATGATATAAGTCCCGTTCACTATATCAATATCAGCGAAGAATATGCAAAAGAAATAGAAGCAGAAGCTATGTCCAAAGGACTGGAACCATTCCGTATTGATCTGAATGTGATGATGGTATCCAGTATGAACATCCGTGGTCAGATGGAGCAAGTGGATCTGGATTTAGGATATGCTTGGGATGAAACAGGGGAGGGAGAACTTGTACGCATCGGTGTAAACTGGGGATACACATCTTCTCAACTTGGCGAAAGTATGGATGCGACAACACTTGTTACGATTGTCGCTTTCCTTGCGTTGGTAATCTTCACAGGTTATCTGATTATTTACAATATATTTCAGATTTCTGTTACCGGAGATATTCGATTCTATGGCTTGCTGAAAACCATCGGCGTCACTCCCCGACAGCTTCGTCGCATTATACGTGGGCAGGCACTGTTTCTATGCGTTGTGGGCATTCCGATTGGATTGCTGTTGGGATATGGCGTCGGTGCATCTCTGACTCCTGTAGTAATGGCACAAACCAATCTTGGTGTCGAAGTTTCTACCGTCAGCACTTCACCGTTGATTTTCTGTGCGTCTGGCCTGTTTGCGCTAATTACGGTTTTGCTGTCTTGCTCCCGTCCAGGTAAGATTGCCTCAAAAGTTTCTCCGGTGGAAGCAACAAAATATACAGAAGTTGTAAAAAGCAAAAGAAAACAACGTACCACCCGTGGTGCAAAAGTACATCAAATGGCTTTTGCTAATTTGGGTCGCAATAAAAGGAAAACCGTTCTTGTGGTTATCTCTCTTTCACTTTCCGTGGTACTGCTCAATATCTTGGTCACTTTTACCGGGGGCTTCGATATGGAAAAGTATCTGTCAAAGCAGACCTGTGCAGACTTTATTGTAAGCTCAACAGATTATTTCCGTTACAGCCATTCGAGCAATTATATTTCGCAGCAACAAATTGAGCAAATTGAAGCAAATGTTTCTCCGTCACTTTCCGGTTGCGGTTACACACTGACCGGCTATTTGCCATATGGCTGGATGAGCGAGGAACACTGGCTGCAGGACATGATGCACTATACTTCCAAGGAAAATGCGAAAGCCATGTTGGAACAGAAAAAACGCCGTGATGATCTTGTGGGCCAAAGTGCATTGATTGAAGGTTTGGATGCATCTCTGTTTGACAAACTGACTGTGGTAGAGGGTGACATATCTCCTCTATTCCAAGAAGATACAAATGCTATCGCCGTAGTAGTCCCCACCGATGATTACGGTAATGTAAGCAATCTCGATTTTTATCCACCAGTAGGTTCTGTTCAACCCATCACCTATATTGATGAAGGGTATTACATTGACAGCCGCACCGGAAATCCTTGCGATGAAAATACGCCTACGGAATATATGCAATTTCAGCTTTCTGACAGCCATGATGTAGATTATACAGTATGCGCTTATGTTACAGTGCCATACTCCATGAGCCTCCGTTATTATTCAACGGGCTATAGCTTTGTACTTCCCATTGAAAAGCTCAATAATGATAGCCAGCATGAAAGTATCCCGATGTTTTATCTGTTTGATACTCCTGATGATATAACTGAAGCATCTGCGGAGAATTATCTTACTGATTTGACTGCTGACGATTTGACTGGATTGATGTATGAAAGCAAAGCAACGATCCGAGCCGAATTTGAGGGTTTTCAGAATATGTTTCTGCTGTTGGGCGGTCTGCTCTGCGCCATCATTGGGCTTGTAGGTGTTCTGAATTTCTTCAATGCCATCATGACAGGCATCCTCTCCCGGAAACGGGAATTTGCAGTATTACAGGCCGTAGGCATGACCAATAAACAGTTAAAATCTATGTTGGTATATGAAGGACTGGTTTATGCACTTACGTCTGCTCTGGCTGCGTTAGTCCTGTCGTTTGCGCTGAATCCTTTGGTTGGTAATCTTATGGAGAATATGTTCTGGTTCTTCAGCGCAAAGTTCACCATCGTTCCGGTTATAATTGCTATACCGATTTTTGCTCTCATTGGATGGCTGATTCCTTACGTTATGTATAATCACGCTGCTAAATACAGCATAGTTGAGCAATTACGGGACGATTAATAATCACCAGTAATGCAAAACAGACCTCTGCCAGTAAAAAGGCAGAGGTCTGTTTTTTTAATCTAAGGGTTTGTATTCTGTTACAGTGTTTGAGAGGGAAAAAGCCGTGTACCGCTGTATTTTGCGCCCGTAGAAACTGTGCATGTCGTAACAAATTACATGGAAGAAACCAAGCCGGACGGAGTGTTTCGGCTTTTTTCATGCCATTTCCACTCTACCCAATTGGACCAGTTTCATTGACAATTCCATCGTGGTCCTGTATAATAAAATATATATTATGTTTTTTCTTTCAAAGGACCATTGTTATGACAAATCACACGTTCACCGGAAAATGGATTACCGACGCGGAGTTTGCCTCCCTGCCTCCGCGTAACGTCTTCCATCGTCAACTGGATAAGGTTTCCCTTTCCTGTGACGAGCACTGCAACCGTCACATTCTCTTTCGCCACACCTTTCATATAGACTCCCTTCCCTCTCACGCCGTTCTCTACATCACGGCGGACGATTATTACAAAGTATACCTCAACGGTAGGTTTGTGACGCAGGGACCCGCTCCGGCGTACCATACCGCCTATGGCTACAACACCGTCGATATCACCTCATACCTCCGCACGGGGACAAACACCATCGCTGTGCACACGCTGTATCAGGGGTTAATCAACCGCGTCTGGGTCAGCGGAGACAACCGCCACGGTCTGCTCTGCGACCTGGAATTGGATGGAAAAACCGTTCTGTGCAGCGATGAAACCTTTCTCACCCATCCGCACACCGGCTATACCGAAACCGGAACTGTCGGCTATGCAACCCAGTTTCTGGAAACCTACGACTCTCGTGCAGCAGAAGTGGGATTCGAGCGTCCCGATTTTGACGACCATACCTGGGAACACGCCGTCAAGCGTCAGGTTGTGGACTATACAGTGGTCAAACAGCCAACGAAGTCACTGGTGTTTGAATCCATTGTGCCGGTTACAATCGAGCAACGGAGTGGAAACCGTCTGTTTTTGGATTTCGGTTCAACGCTGGTCGGGTATCTGAATGTGACCGCATGCGGTTCTTCCGGGGACTGTATCACCATTCGCTGTGCGCAGGAGTTGGACGAAACCGGCGAAGTACGGTTCAACCTCCGCGCGAACTGCCGGTACGAGGAAAGCTGGATTCTTTCCGGCGGGACCGACACCCTTGACTGGTTCGACTACAAATCTTTTCGCTACGCAGAGCTGACTCTTCCGGAGGGTTGTACCGTCTCGGAAATCGCATTTGCGGCGCGGCATTATCCGTTTGAACAGAAAGTCGCAATGAAACCCCGGTACACAGCGGACGAACGGCTGCGAAAGGTTTGGAACCTGTGCGTGAACTCGCAGAAATATGGCGTACAGGAAGTTATTCAGGACTGCATGGAACGCGAAAAGGGGTTTTACGTCGGCGACGGCTGCTACACGGCGCTTGCAAACCTCGTTCTAACCGGGGATGATTCCATCGTCCGCAAACTGATTGACGATGCGTTCCGCTCGACATTCATCACACCCGGGATGGTAACCTGTCTCGATTGTTCCATGATGCAGGAAATTGCCGAATACCCGCTGATGCTGATTTCTCTGATTCTATGGCATTACCGTCTGGTCGGGGACCGGGCTTATCTGGGAAAAAACTATCGCGGAGCCTGCGCGCTTCTCGAATCCTATCGGGCGGACTACGAACGGGACGGTCTGTTGCGAGAGTTGGACAAATGGTGCGTCGTCGAATGGCCTGCTAACTTCCGCGACGGTTACGACGTAGATATTACGGAAGGAAAAGTTTGTCATGAACCGCACGTTGCGCTCAACGCCTATTATATTGAAGCCGTCCGCTGTGTGAACAAAATTGCCGCAATTCTGAACGAACCGCCGTACCGGGACGAAACGTCATTGGTGCAGGCATTCCGGGAAGCGTTCTACGACGAAACCCGTCATGTATTCACGGACAGCAGCATTTCGGACCACGCAAGCTACATCGGAAACGTGCTTCCGTTTGCCTTCGGTCTGTGTCCGGACGAAGCGTGCACACAGACTATTCTTGAGTGGATTGACCGACGCGGCGTGACAGGTGTTTCCTTCTTCGGTGCGTTCCCACTGATGTACGGTCTGATACGCCACGGACGCGTCGACCTCGTGGAATCCATGCTGCGTGACAACAACGCATGGCTGCGGATGCTCCGTGAAGGCGCCACCACAACCTACGAAGGCTGGGGGCGTGACAGCAAATGGAACACCTCCCTGTTCCACCTCACAATGAGCGACGCCGCTGTTTTTCTCGCCGATATCAACACGATAGAGCTGTTCGAGTGAGACTGCGGATGCGGTACGAATATTTCAAAATGGAAGATGAACCTACTTATAAATTCTGAAGAAAGGACTTCAATTATGTTCTCCATCACAAACGATTTATTAAAAGGCGGAAAAAAGCGCGTTATTCTGGATACGGATACGTACAACGAGATCGACGACCAGTTCGCTCTTTCCCTCGCTATGCTCTCGCCCAACGAAATCGAGCTTTTGGCAGTCACCGCGGCGCCCTTCCACAACAAAAACAGCGCTTCCTTCGGCGACGGCATGGAAAAAAGCTACAACGAGGCGCTCAAGGTCATGGAGCTTGTGTCAAAATCCCACGGTGTCTCCACTGTGCCCTGTTACAGAGGGTCCACGGAACGTATGCCCGACTCCTCCACCCCGGTACAGAGCGAAGCTGCCGAGGCAATCTACTCCCTTGCCTGCACTCCCTTTGACGGCGACGAGGGGGAAAAAACGTATGTCATCGCCATCGGCGCCATCACAAACGTGGCCTCCGCGCTGCTGCTCCACCCGGATCTGGCGGAAAAAATCGCAGTAATATGGCTCGGCGCCAATGCAAGGTGGTATGGCGGTGGAGAATTTAACCTTCAAGGCGACGTAAATGCCACCAACGCGCTGCTGCGCTCCGAGGTCCCCCTTCTGCTTTTGCCGTGCAACGGTGTTGCGTCCGAACTGATTCTTGAAATTCACGAGCTGGAATATCAGCTCAAGGGAAAGAGTCTGCTGGGTGATTACCTGTTCGAGAATGTGGCAAGGTGCAAACCGAACGGTGCAGTATCATGGAGCCGCGTTATCTGGGATGTAGGCGCCGTTTGTGCCGTCATCAATCCCCGCTGCTGGTATTCCAGCGTTCAGCCCCGTTTCCAGGTGAATCCCGATTTTTCCTACACCTTTGGAGCGGCAGAGGGCTCCTTTGAGCATATTGAGAAAATCTACCGCGACGCCGTATTCTCCACCATGTTCTCCCGCCTCGGGTAAAGTCTGCGCCAAACACCGCTCATATTTAGGTTGCAAGCTGTGAACATCACGCTGATAAGAGATGCTTGTTTTTCTTATAAAACAAATTTTACATACTTTATGGTAGAAAACATCCGTGTTATCTGCTATACTTAAAATAAAAAAGTAGGAAAAATAAGTATGAACCTCAGGCCAAGTAAATGGCACAGCAGATTGAGAACCGTGCCAATAAGATGGAGCAGCATAGTTATGAATTCGTAACTTTTTCTATCACGGGAAGTGCAAACGCCATTCCCGTGTTTCGGAGCACTGATCAGGATGCACAGGCTCCATCAAAAGAGAATTGATTTCAGCATACCAAAAAGGAGAGAATCTTAGACAATGGATCGCCGAAACGCCATTAACTTCAATGAAAAGACGGGATTTATCTGTGACATGGACGGCGTGATCTATCACGGAAACCGTGTTCTGCCCGGTGTAGCGGAGTTCATTCAATGGCTCCATGACGAAAAGAAAGAATACCTATTTTTGACCAACAACAGCGGCTACACGCCAAGAGAGCTGAACCAGAAACTGACCCGTATGGGTCTGGACGTTTCGGAGGAGCATTTTTACACCAGTGCTCTGGCTACCGCCGCATTCCTGAAAGAGCAGGCGCCCGGCTGCTCAGTATTTGCCATTGGTGAGGCGGGGCTGCTAAACGCACTCTACGACGCAGGAATCACTATGAACGACGTCAATCCAGACTATGTGGTGGTCGGAGAAGGACGTTCCTACTCTCTGGACACGCTGACAAAGGCAACGAACCTAGTCCTAGGGGGAGCGAAGCTCATTGGCGCAAACTCTGATGTGTCCGGCCCCATTGAAAACGGCATTGCTCCAGCATGCCGGGCGCTGATCGCACCCATTGAGATGGCGACCGGAACCCAAGCCTATTTCTGCGGGAAGCCCAATCCTCTGATGATGCGCACCGGTCTGCGGCTGCTAAACTGCCATTCCGGTGACGCCGTGATGGTGGGCGATCGGATGGATACGGATGTGATTTCCGGCATGGAAAGCGGTATGTCCACGGTGCTGGTGCTCTCAGGCGTATCCAATATGGATACCCTGAAAACCTATGCTTACCGCCCCAGTATGGTATTGAATGGCGTGGGGAATATCGTTATCCTAGCGCATTCCGCAAAATAATAAAAAGACCTTCTGTTGTAGACTATGGATAGCTGCAACAGAAGGTTTTGTCATGCCACGGAAATACATCAAAGCAGAAGGATTAAAACGAAGCGAAAATTGGCGGAAAACGCATGGAGAACCTCGATGCCCAGTATTATGAAATGATGTGCAAATCAAAAATATTTTAGCCGCTTGGAGCAATTATGACTAATCGGAGTTGAAAATAATCGTTTCATCTGATATGATATACACATGCTAATGGGCATATTTTTTTGCACATGTAGTTAGCTTAAGCTAACCTTATTGAGAGAGGGGTGAATACAACGAAAGGACAAAACGACATTTGGGAAATTTTTAACTCTGCCAATATGGGTGCCGACATACAAGGAGTTGTGGAAACACCGGAGTGTAAAGTCCTACGCGTAGACGACAGTTCCGGCGAAGGTACCATGACCCTATATTATGTATTTGACGGTGTTTTCATTATGTACAACGATTTTCACATGAAGAACTGTTTCAGCGGATTTGAATGTGAAAAAAGTCTGCTTTGCATCGACCACTGTCGTGAAGGAAGGATTGAACATCGGACAGACAGCGGTATGCTATATTACATGGAGCCCGGCGATCTACGTGTGGACAGACGTATTCATCATACAGGCAGCATAGATTTTCCTCTTTGCCATTACCATGGAATCACCATTGGTTTTCAGACCGATATTGCGGAAAAATCAATACGGGAGGCTATGCCTGCAATACCGGTAAATATTCTGGCACTTACAGAAAAGTTTCATAACGATATGCATCCCTTTGTCCTGCGCGGCGAGCCGGCTGTGGAACATATCTTCTTCGAACTGTACAATGTTCCCATAAAGATCCGTATGGATTATTTCAAGATCAAGGTTATGGAGCTGCTGATTTACCTCAGTGCGCTGGAATTGTCGGAGCATACCGATGAACGACCGTATTTCTATTCCGGGCAGATTGAAAAAGTCAAGGCGATCCACAAGCTGCTTACCCAAAATCTGACCACAGATTATACGGCGGAAGAATTGTCCAGACGTTTCGACATCAGCGTCAGTTCTCTGAAAAACTGTTTCAAAGGGGTATACGGCAGCCCAATCTATACATATATGCGCAGCTATAAAATGAATCTTGCGGCTTCCATGCTGACACAAAACCGTGATATGAAGATAAGTGACGCGGCGGCAATGGTCGGCTATAACAATCCAAGTAAATTTTCGGCGGCATTCAGGAGGACCTTCGGGATTACACCTGTGCAGTACCGCGTAAACAGGAGGAAAGAAATTGAATAACAAAAAGAAATCCGCCTATACATGGATATGGGATTTCGCGGGTGAATACCGCCCGTCCTATGTTCTTAGTGTCATATTAGCGGTGTGCGGTGTGGTCTGCGGCATCCTGCCGTATTGCATCATGGCGCATATCATCACCAACTTAGTGGACGGTGTCCATGAGACGCAGGTCTATCTGACCGACTGCGGCATCATGGCGGGACTGTGGCTGCTTCGTTGCATGTTTCACAGCCTGTCCACCGGCTGCTCACACAAAGCGACCTTCGCAGTGCTGGGCAACATCCGTAAGCGGGTGTGTGCAAAGTTGAGCAAAGTACCGCTCGGATTCATGCTTGACACCCCCTCCGGCTCAATCAAAAATGTGCTTGTGGAACGTATCGACAGCATCGAGACCACCATGGCGCACATCATCCCCGAATTCACCTCGAATCTGCTTGTACCGCTGGGACTGCTTATCTATCTGTTTCTCCTTGACTGGCGGATGGCACTGGCGGTGCTGGTCACGGTGCCGCTCGGTATGGGCTGTTACTTCTGTATGCTGATTGGTTATGACAAAAGCTACAAAAACACCATCGTCAAGACGAAAGCGCTTAATGACACGGCAGTGGAATACATAAACGGCATCGAGGTCATAAAGGCTTTCGGCAAGGCGCAAAGCTCCTATGACAAGTTCGTTATTGCCGCAAAAGAGGGCGCAGACTGCTACATCGAATGGATGCGCCGATGCAATATCTTCTTCTGTGCGGCAATGTCGATATTCCCGGCAACCATGATTGCGGTGCTGCCGATTGGAGGTCTGCTGTTCCGAAGCGGTACCCTGTCCGCGGATGTTTTCATTCAGGTCATCTTGTTTTCGGTCGGTCTGATGGCGTCGCTGATTTCCGTTATGTCCTACAATGACGACCTCGCCAAGCTGAACACCATCATTGGAGAAGTTGCCGGACTGCTGACGCTGGACGAACTGGAACGTCCCGATGTGTCGTCAGCACAGCCCGAAAACTACGGCATCAGCCTTGAGAGCGTGACTTTTGGATACCACGAAAAAGAAGTGCTTCACGGCGTCGACATGGAGGTCGCGGAAGGGACAGTCAATGCACTGGTTGGCCCGTCCGGCAGCGGGAAATCCACCATAGCCAAGCTGATTGCGTCACTCTGGGATGTGAACGGCGGCAGCATCAAGGTCGGCGGCATCGATATACGGCAAATGAGCAGCGCGGACTACAACCGTCTCGTCGCTTATGTATCACAGGATAACTACCTTTTTGACGCGACGGTCATGGAAAACATCCGAATGGGCAGACAGGGCGCGACCGACGAGGATGTGATCGAAGCGGCGAAAAAGTGCGGCTGTCACGAGTTTATCACACAGCTTGAAAACGGATACGATACTGTAGTCGGCGGCGCGGGCGGACATCTTTCAGGCGGCGAGCGGCAGCGAATCTCAATAGCGCGGGCCATGCTCAAGGATGCACCCATCGTAATCCTCGACGAAGCCACGGCATACACCGACCCCGAAAACGAAGCACTCATCCAGTCCTCAGTGGCGAAACTCACCGAAGGCAAGACGCTTATCGTCATTGCGCACCGGCTGTCCACTATTACAAACAGCGATAAAATATTCGTGATTAAAGACGGAAAAATCAACGACAGCGGCAGCCATGACGAGCTGCTTGCAAAAAACGGACTTTACACACAGATGTGGAATGCGCACATTTCGGTCCGTGACACAGCTTCGGGAGGTGAGAGCAATGTTTAATATATTCAAACGGTTCTTCGATTTCTGCGGCGACACAAACAAAAAGAAATTCATGCGCTCCATTTTTCTCGGTGTGCTGAAGGCGATCTTTGAAGCCATGAAAATTCCAGCCATTGCCGTCACCATGCAGGGCGTGCTTGCAGGAAGCCTGACCTTACAGCACATTCTCGTGAGCTTCGGCATCATGTTGCTGAGCATTGTCGGTCACGCGGCAATCAACTACTTCTCTACCATGCAGCAGTGTGAAGCGGGATACGGGACCTGCGCCGACAAGCGCATTGAAATTGCCGAGCATCTGAAATACCTGCCGATGGGTTACTTCAACAAAAACAGCCTCGGCTACATCACCTCCGTGGCGACAAACACCATGGAAAACCTTGCGAATGTGGCGACCCGTGTGGTCATGATGGTGACGCAGGGCATCCTCACAACGATTATCATCGCGCTGATAATCTGCATGTTTGACATCCGCATCGGTCTGACTGCACTTGCGGGCGCGGCAGTATACTTCATCATCAACAGCATTCTCCAGCAAAAAGGCAAGCAGATTGCCCCGATCAAAGACGACTCCGACCGCAAACTGGTAGAAAAGGTACTCGAATACATCCAAGGTATCGCTGAGGTCAAAGCGTACAACCTGAGCGGCGAAAAGAGCAAAGCCCTGAACATAGCCATCGACGAAAACAGCGCGACAAATACTAAGATGGAATTCACCTTCATCCCGCTGATGTTTCTGCAAAACCTCACCGCCAAGCTCACCGGCGTTGCGATTGTGATCCTGTCGGTCTCCTTCTATCTCATGGGGACGATGGAACTTCTAAACTGCGTGGTCATGGTAATCGTGTCCTTCATCCTGTTCGGCACGCTGGAAGCGGCAGGCAATTATTCGGCTCTCCTGCGCAGTGTGGGCCTCGCAGTGGAAAAAGCACAGACAATCCTCGACCTTGACACCATCGACATCGACGGCAAGGACATTCAACCCACATCTTTTGATATTGATGTGGAAGACATCGATTTTTCTTACGACCGGCGCAAAATCGTCGACGGCGTATCGGTACACATTCCCGAAAAGACCACGACCGCCATTGTGGGACCTTCGGGCGGCGGTAAAACTACTCTCTGCCACCTCATTTCACGTTTCTGGGATGTAGACAGCGGCAGCATCCGGCTCGGAGGCGTGGACGTGCGAGAATACAGCATGGACAGCCTGATGAAGAATTTCAGCTTCGTATTCCAGAACGTCTACCTGTTCCAGGACACGATAGCCAACAACATTCGTTTCGGTCAGCCGGAAGCATCGATGGAACAGGTGCGTGACGCGGCGAAAAAGGCGTGCTGTCACGATTTCATCATGAGCCTGCCCGATGGCTATGAAACGGTCGTTGGAGAGGGCGGCGCATCCCTGTCGGGCGGCGAAAAGCAGCGTATCTCCATTGCCCGCGCCATCATGAAAAACGCGCCAATCATCATTCTCGATGAAGCTACTGCCAATGTTGACCCCGAAAATGAAAAGGAACTGACAGCGGCAATCGAAGCGTTGACTAAGGAAAAAACCATTCTGATGATTGCTCACCAGTTAAAAACCGTCCGTCACGCTGACAACATTCTGGTAGTGGACAAAGGCAGGATTGTGCAGAGCGGCGCCCATGACGCGCTCATGAAACAAGACGGTATTTACCGGCGGTTCGTTGACTCACGCGAAGCGGCGATCGGCTGGAAGGTATAAGTAAATTCAAAATGAGGTAAATTGATATGACAAAACGAAAACAAACTCAAAGGTAAGGCCCTTATCAACAAGCGTGATAATCTTCAACAACTACGTCCCGCTGTATATCGACCGTGAAGGCTACTTCTCTACCAGACAGAGCTTTGGTCAGGAATACATCGACACGCTTGGCAGCATCACGATAAACGGCGAAACATGGCGCACAAAACAGCTGTTGAAAAAGAGCTACATGGTCATGCAGGACGTCAATCACCAGCTTTTCTGTGAGACGGTGGCAGATGAGGTGCGGCTCGGGCGGTATTAGCTGGAAAACAAATTCTTGTGTTCGACGAACCGACCAGCGGTCTTGACTTCCGTCGCATGGAGCAGACGGCAGCATTGCCGTCCTCTCTATACGGAAAAAAGACGGTGTTTGCGGCATCATCCATATGATATAACCCGCTGCAGAAGCATCCCGGTGAAGCGCTGCGGCGGTTTTTATTTGTCAAATAAATGATTTTTGCAGACAGCTTCAGCGAGCTTGACAAATTATAATAAATAGTGTATAATAGCACATGGGTTAGTCTTTGCTAACTTAAACCCTTCCGGTCAGACTGAATGATATCATAAAATATCGTTTACACTTCAATGCTTGAATAAAGGGGAAATTCACCGTGATCGACAAGACTCTGCTCCGATTGCTCGGAGGGAATAAGAAATTCATATATATTGCCGTTGCCATAATGGTAATCGGTCTGTTTGCAAATGTGGGCATCACCGCCTGCATCTGTTGGGCAATTTATTTGCTGACCGAAAGCGCAGAGCCTACGGCATACATTGCTCCCGCAGGATTGGCTGTGGTCGGTATCGCTGTCAGATATACTGCGTCTCGACTTGTGGGGGATGTGAAGGACACTCTCGGCAGGAAGGCAAAAAAGGACCTGCGTGAACAAGTATACAACAAAATCGTAAAACTGGGCGTTCGCTCCACCGACGGCATGAGCATGGCGGGACTGACGCAGGTATCCATGGAAGGCGTGGAACAGCTTGACCTTTACTATTCTTCCTACATTCCGCAGTTTTTCTACGCGATGTTAGCTCCCCTCATTCTGTTTTTCATTACCGTGTGGGTCGAATGGCGCGTGGCGGTCATTCTGCTTTGCTGTGTGCCGCTGATTCCCGTTTCCATTATTGCGGTATCCAAATATGCAAAGAAGATTTTCGCTAAATACTGGAGTAAATACACCTCAATGGGTGATGCTTTCCTCGACAGTGTGCAGGGACTCAAGGAACTCAAAATATTCAAAGCGGACGAAGCACAGCACGGCAAGATGAACGAGAGTGCCGAAGAATTCCGTAAGATTACCATGAAAGTCCTTGTGATGCAGCTCGCCAGCACCACCATTATGGATCTGGTTGCCTACGGCGGAGCAGGTCTCGGTATTGCTATGGCGGTATTGTCCGTTGTAAAATGGGGGCTGTCTCCCGTTGCGGCACTGTTCCTCATTCTTGTAGCCGTCGACTTTTTTCTGCCGCTTCGCGCCTTTGGTTCGGCGTTCCATGTGGCAATGAACGGTGCAAGCGCAGGTAAGAAGATCATTTCGCTTCTCGAACAGCCCGATCCCGTTTGGGGCGACGAAACTACCGAGGGCAACGAAATCGATTTGAAAGACGTTACCTTTTCTTATGACGGTCAGCGCAATGTGCTGAAAAATATCAATATGACTTTCGGAAACACCGGCATGACCGCAATCGTGGGTGAATCAGGCTGTGGAAAATCCACCATAGTCAATATGCTCCTCGGCGCATACCGACCGAAGGAAGGCACCGTCACAATCGGCGGAAAGGCTCTGGAAAGTCTAACAAGAGAGAGTTATTATGCCAAGATTGCCGCGGTCAGCTATAATACCTACATCTTCCACGCAACTGTCCGCGAAAATTTCAGAATTGCAAAGGCGGGCGTGACCGACGAAGAAATGTATTCTGCCCTAAAAAAAGTTAATCTCGCGGACTTCATTGGTGAAAACGGCGGTCTTGACAAAGTTATCAGCGAGGATGCCGCCAATATATCGGGTGGTCAGAAGCAAAGGCTTGCTCTTGCCGTTGCTCTTGTTGCGGATAAAGATATCTATGTATTTGATGAAGCCACAAGCAACATCGACATCGAGAGCGAAGCCATTATTATGAGCAATATCAAAACACTGTCGCAGACAAAAAGCGTAATCGTAATCTCCCACCGCCTTGCAAATGTAACACCATCCGACAACATCTACTATATGGAGTCGGGCGAACTGAAGGAAAGCGGCACGCATGAGGAGTTGATGGCTCTCGGCAGTGGTTATGCAAAACTTTATACAACACAAAAAGAACTTGAAATGGGTTATTGCAATTCTGCCGAAACGCTGGAGGTGGTTGAATGAAAAAGAAAAATAGCCTGCGCCGCAGCGGTGCGAAAATCATGGCAAGCCTCATTCTATTGCTCGGCAGTCTTGCTTATATTATGATTCTTGCCGTGATAAACGGCTCACTGGGATTTGTCTCAGCTATGGGCGTTACTGTATTCGGTGCACTGGGTGCAGCGAAAGCCCTCGGAGAAACTGTGGCGCTGTCTTACGAATGGATCATTAGTCTTGCCATCGGATGCGGTGTACTTCGCGGCCTGCTCCGTTATTTTGAGCAATATTCCAATCATTTTATCGCTTTTAAACTCTTAGCTGTATTCCGTGATAAGATTTTCGCTTCTCTCCGCCGTCTTTGCCCCGCAAAACTGGAGAGTAAAGAAAAAGGCAGCATAATTGCGATGATTACCTCTGATATTGAAACGCTTGAAGTGTTCTATGCCCACACGATTTCACCTATTTGTATTGCGGTGATCGTGTCGGCGGCAGTCCTTGTTTTCGTAGGATGCGTGTCGAGCTGGTATCTGGCATTGGTCGCACTTGCCGCCTACATGATGGTCGGTATCGTTGTTCCGATGATTTCTTCCGGCAAGCTGAAAGCGTCGGGTGTAAAATACCGCGCGGAGTTTGCAAGCTTCAACTCCTATTTTCTGGACAGCATCAAGGGTGTAAAGGATATTGTGCTGAACAACGCGGGTGAGCAGAGAAAACAGGAAGTCAACCGCCGTTCCGACATACTCCTTTGCGAAACCAAAAAGATGAAGCACGATACCACAAAAGCAGCGGCATTCACAGAGCTTGTCGTGTCGCTGTCGATTCTTGCTACCCTCGCTGTCGGTATTCTGCTTGTACAAAACGGTATGCTGACCGTGGGCTATATGGTCGTTGGCGTGGTCACTGTTTTCTCCTCTTTCGGTCCCGTGATCGCCATTTCCGCACTTCCCGGAAATCTGACGCAGACCTTTGCATCCGGCGATCGTGTGCTGAATCTCCTTGCGGAAAAGCCCGTTGTCGACCCGGTGCAAAACGGAAAGACCTTTGATTTTGAAAATATCAATGTCGAAAATCTGTCCTTCTCCTACGATGGAGAAACAGAAATTCTCCGGAATATAAAGATGCACGCCGAAAAAGGCGAAATCATCGGTATCGTCGGTGAATCGGGCTGCGGAAAATCCACCTTTCTGAAGCTGCTTCTGCGCTTCTGGCAGAAATCAGACGGTAATATTTGTTACAACGGCATCGACATTGACAATATCGACGGAGATAATCTGCTTGATAATGTGACGATGGTCAGTCAGACCACATACCTTTTTGATGAAACCATTGAAGATAATCTCCGCATTGCAAAGCCGGACGCAACACAAGACGAACTTGAAACGGCCTGCAAAATGGCGTCTGTCCATGACTTCATTATGACACTGCCCGAAGGATACAAAACCCGCGTGGGTGCGCTTGGCGATCATCTTTCTGCCGGTGAAAAACAGCGCATAGGACTGGCCCGTGCTTTTTTAAAGGGTGCGCCGCTTATTCTCCTTGACGAGCCGACAAGCAATGTTGACAGTATCAATGAGGGAATTATTCTCAAAGCCCTGCGCGAACAAAAATCAAAGAAAAGCATTCTTCTCGTATCCCACCGCGAGTCCACCATGGCCATCGCCGATAGAATTTACAGAGTTGCTGACGGAGGACGGATGGTTGAAAACCGATAAAATAACCTCCAAACGGGAAAAGGAAAAACAGACGGTCAGTCTGATGATTGCTCTGTATTGCAAAAAGAAGCACGGGACAAAGCAAACCCTTTGTCCCGAATGCGAAGCACTGAAGCAGTATGCAATACAAAGGAGTGATAAATGCCCTTTTATGGAATCGAAAACCTTTTGTTCCAACTGCAACGTGCATTGCTACAAGCCCGAAATGCGTGAGAAAATACGTGAAGTAATGCGCTTTTCGGGCCCGAGAATGATTCTGCATCATCCCATTATGGCGCTGAGCCATGTGATTGAAACCAAAAAAGAAAAACGGAGGCTTGAAAAAGTAAATGAAAATTAAGAAGATACTCTATATCATTTTTGGATGCATCGGCGTTGGTCTTGGAGCTGTCGGTGCGGTTCTTCCGCTGCTCCCCGCCTTTCCATTTCTTCTGCTTGCAGCATTTTGCTTTGCAAAAAGCTCAGACAGGCTTCATACCTGGTTTGTGAACACGAAACTGTACAAAAAGAATCTTGAAAGCTATGTGCAAGGGCGCGGTATGACATGGGCGACGAAAATACGCATTATGATTACCGTGACTCTTCTTATGAGCATTGGATTTACCATAATGGCACTCAAAAGCGTGATAGTCGGTTGTATCGTTCTCGGTTGTGTGTGGCTATTCCATATCATCTATTTCATCTTCGGCGTGAAAACCTTAAAGGAGGAAGAGACGATAGCCCATCAGCCTTTTGGAAAGGCAGAAGAAAAGCAGTAAGCAACCGTTCTTTAATAATTGCGAATCCAGTCCTCGTTCCCGACACTCAACCGAAGCGTAGAAGCTCTTGAGGTCGATTGCAATATAGGTTTTCTGCTTCATGCCTCGGCTGTCTCCTTTCGTCTCATTGTGTCTAATCGACAAACTGGAAGTTTACAGTTCTATACCTACATCATATTCATTATCTATGAGAATATAATTCACATTATACTTTTTACACATTTCAAGTGTTTTCAGGTTATCGTGAAGTACTGATTCTATAGTACAATCAGAATCATCCAACCTTTTTTCAATAATATCCGCATATTTCTTTATGTCTGCAAAGTGATTCTTTATATACTGCTCGCTCATAACCAAACAAGCGTATCTGATTTGCCCAAGATATGTTTCGTCAAAATCAAATTGCCAGTCAAAAGGTATATAACAACCCTCAACAATCAAGTTTTGATTGTTCTCAATGGCTGTCTTAACCATTTCTCGAACGATAGCCCAAAGATATTTTGTTAAAGACTCATCATCACTCATCGGAGTTAAATCTGTGTTTCCACTTCGAATAAGTCCCATTTTCAGATGGTCAATAGACAAATACGGATAGTGGTACTGTTCAAGCAGTTGTTGTGCTAATTTAGTTTTTCCAGTGTGGGATGCCCCACTAATTAGAATGACCATACCATCTCACCACCAACTTCAAATGCATAGTTGTTTCTCCATTACAAAATTCATTAACTGAATTCCTTGTCTTTCTACCCGCTGTTCTTTTATCACTACATACCCTCGTTTTTTACTGTATTATAAAAAAGGTTCGCTAATCCTCCACAATCTGTAGATTGATATTTTCTAATTAAGATGAGCATGCATTTTAACTTTTCACAACGCAAATAGAAGGCTTTTCTTTATCGTGGGCAACTTTTAGCCACCCCATATCAAACAAGGTGCTTACCAAGTTTTCAATAGAATTAAAACGGTAAACAAACGCACCCACATATTCTGCTGTTTTTTTAATGTGTGCGGGTGCGAGATCTGCTGTTATATTTGCGGCAATTTCAGAAGTTTTTCGATTCAATTCTGATACAATAGAGATACACTTGCCAAGCATGGTGCGCAGTTCATTGTATTCACCGGCTGTCCAGACGGCGAAATTTGGTTTGCCGTTATCAGTATATCCGAGCTTATCAAGACGTTCCTTCCAGTCGCTTGGCAAATACTCGTAGCACCCCACAGCAGCACAAACTAACGGATCGTTCATTTGCCCCCAAAAATGCTGCGCATTCAGCGTTTGTTTGAAATTCATTGCAATTACGCTGCCTCGCCCGTCTCCGGAAAGCGCGCCGTTATAAATGCCTTGGATTCCTCCTGGAAACCTATCGCCTATAACATTCTCTGTACTTCTGCCCCAAACAATTCCACTTCCCCCGCCACCGTTTACAAGAGAATAAGGGCCGTCATTCGGTAACTCTCCGTAGTTTGTCTCCAAATCATTTTCGGTATCAATCAGCGACCAATGAAAACACAAGAGAAGCTTTTGCCAACGGGCAAGATTTTCATTAGGAAAGCGTTCTCCAAAACGCTTCGTAAATTCATCTGTAACCGAAATAAGCGTTTTAGCCGTATCCGCGGTAACCTCTTTTAGTTTTCCATCAATCGTTTTCGTGCAATCAAATGTGAAAATTGGAATGTTTGTCAGATACTTTCCATTGTTGCATACAAGATACTGTCGATCAATGAGCAATTTGATCTCGTCTTCAAGATACGGGAGAGCAACGCCCAATTCGACACTGATATCTTGAATTGTTACAGGGCTGTAATATGCCGCAAGTAAAATATTTCCTTTAATCTTTCTTCTTTGAAAGTCTTGGTATTCGCAATCTTCTCCTGCTTTGGTTCCCCAAAAGTCTATTTCAAAAATATTGGGACGATAGCTTTTTTCTCCATATAATCTTTCCATGTTCATACCCTCTCTGATAATTTTTCTTGCGCGGAACAAATAGTATTTCACCATTTCTGTGCTGATCTGTAATCTACTTGCCACTTCGGAGCAGGAGAGATTTTCAATATAGTACAAAATGGTGGCGTCACGATATTGCTTGGTCAACAAGGATAGTTCACGACGGAGAAGGCTTAGCTCCTGTTTTCGGATGATTTCATCCAAAGCAGATTCAGACTCCTCTGCAATACTCTCGTCAAGCTCTGCAACACGGCTTGCATTTTTTGACTTTCTACGAAGATAGTCCACATAGACATTCTCTGCAATCTTCCACATAAAGCCGCAAAAGCGTTCTTCCTCTTTTAGGTTTTTTGCAGATTTTATGATCTCATAGAGAATATCGCTTGCAAGATACTCGGCCTCATTTACATTGCCAAGCCTTGTTAGAGCAAAGCCGAAGATCGACTTCATATTCTCCGTTATCAGTTTTTCAAGTTTTATACTATCCATTTGTTTCTCCTTTTCCGTTTTAGGGGCCTTCATACATATAGTCGTTGGAAAGATAAAACGGTTAAGATGATTTAGAAAATTTTTTCAAAATCAGTTTTCCATTTTGGATCATAAGGTAAGACAATGACTTTTCGCGTTTTCATATTTTTATTACATAAAGAAATCGTGCCATAAGGTCGGAAAATTATAGAGAACGGAGAATATAATCCAGATCAAGGATGGTAAATCCGCTCTTTTTTGGACAGGTTTTGGCGATCTCCGTAAACTCAACAAATGACAGTCGTTGGTTTTTTTCCAAGCAAATCGCAAAGGCTCCCGCGACGTGGGGAATTGTCCAACTCTCGGAAACGGCTTTGCTGAAATGCACGTATTCATCGACTGAATCACAGGCCGCTGCGGTTCTCCTTGCGGACGGAACAAAGCACAGTCCATTGAAATATTTCACAAACTCTTCTCTGCACCGATTCCGCTCATAATTTTCAATTTGCCAGCGATTTAACCCATATGTTTGCGTATATGGATCGTGATCGATTCCGGAAAAGTTGTGCATAAACGTCGTGGTATCGATTAAAGTACGTTCGGTAGACGCCAGCTCGTTCTCCAGTTCGTTCCTCCGACTCATTTGATTGGACTGGAACGGGGCGGATAAACTGACCGACTCTGATCGGATCGTCATGGCGGCGATTGTACTCCACGATCTTTTTCAACGCTTGCAACTGCCACTCGTAATAGGTTTCGATCGGCTGCGTATTATTCGGTATGGCATAATAAAGCAGTTCCACGCCCTTGGCAACCCCGCAGGTTTTTCCGCACAGATAGCTTGCGCAGGTCGTTCCGTGAAAATCAATATAGGAGTTTTTCTCATGACCGGGGATCACTTCCATATATTGGATCCCATCCCGAAATTCGATATGATCCACAGGAATCGGACGGTCAATAACGGCAGCTTTAATGCCCTTTCCGGTCAGTCCGGTGTGGTTGCTCAACGGGTTCTTCTTTCCGCTTTCCAAGACGGCCTGCGCCGCTTGCGAAAGCTTATCTGGAAATACGGTTTGGCTGTTAAAACACAGTTCGGACAACCTGCTTTCGTTTTCAATGTTGACGTTGCTGTGTGTCAAATCCCGGTAGGCCAACTGCCATATGGACTCCACCGAAAACGGAACGATGGAGTCATAGTATTCTGTTGTGACTGTATCAGGAAGCGTAATTGTGGAGAGAATATGGTCTTTTAACATTTTCTGCCCTTTCTCGTGATTTTTCAAAGAAAAACCGGACAACAGTTAAAACATGGTGTCCGGTTGTGGTGCGAGTATTCATAAATAAAAATATATAAAATTGAACACCTATCCGAATACGAATCGTATCAAAACAGGTGTTCAATCATGGCGGAAGCGGTGGGATTCGAACCCACGCGCGCTTTCACGCAAACTGATTTCGAGTCAGCCCCGTTATGACCACTTCGATACGCTTCCATTCATGTGCTTTTTATTATATCACATCAAGCCCAGAATTGCAAGGTATTTTTCAAAAAAGCGCAGCATTTTTTCAAAAAGCGAACATTGTCTGCCTATCCTATCCAGTACCGCATTTGACATGAGTTCCCCGTAAATCCGCCGACCTCCCGTTATTTAGTAAGATTCACCAGCGCATTCGCAAAATCTTGCTCCTCCATCCGGTGGATGCTGCCGATGACTCGCACATTCATATTATCCGCACGTCCTCTGAGAGTGGATACCGCCGCGTCTCCGTTATAGGCTTTGTCGGCAGAGTCAAAATAAATGGTAGCGGCGAGAGCGCATCTAGCGTAGCTGCTTCCGAATTTTTCGGCAACAGTCGCAAGCTTATACAGCTCGTCAGTCTTTACGTCGCCGTTTTTACATGAAATGAAGACCGGAATTACGCCGCACATGAGCATAACGTCAATTTCATTTCGAGTTGTATCCACATCTTCGTTCCAACCGAGAATGATTCCCGTCGTCGCACTGTCGAATACCGGAACCCCGTCGCGTTCGCAGGCAAGAGCGGTTTTGTATGTATAATATTCAAACAGCGAGCCCGCTTGGGTCAGGCAGTCCTGCACCGGCTTGTTTTTATAAGTGAACACAAGAAGTCCGCGTCCTGAACGGTTAGCATCTACTGTGACAAATCCATCATCGACGAAACTCTGCCACAACGCGCGGTCAACACCGTCCTTTCTGCCGACGTCGTCTTCAGAGAGAGAGTAAGTTCCCTGCTCTCCGGAATACGAGCCGACTGCCGCCGACAGCCGATTAATTTTCGAATTCCACTCGCCACAGCTCCGCCGGCAGATTTGCCACAGCTTATCAATATCTTCGCAAACCGGGTCATCCCGTCCGAACGTCACGGACTCGCCGTAAATTTTTCCGCCGTGGAGTAAAACATTCTCATGCACCGTAAGGTAAACCTGACTGCTCTCCGAAAAATCTATGATCGTGCGTTCTATTTTACGCTTTCCGTCAGCAGCCATTCTCATGTCAAACCATACGCCTCGGCGGCTGATCGCGTTGATTCGGAATGCGGCGATCTTCTTATCAGTGTTCCCGAGTACGATTCCAAAGGCTACAAGCGCGCTTTCGTCCCCGCCGGAAATATCGATAACATATTCCTCGTCGTCATCGGAAATAATGCCGTACAGGGCCTCTGTTATTCCTTCGAGGTCGTTTTTCATAACGCTTTTTACGCGCATTTCAAGATAAATCCCGCGCCCCTCCAGTATTTTCTGATAAATCGGCACGGCGCGAATCACCTTTCGCGAATCCGGACTCACAAAAACGACTTTATCCGGCTTCAGTGCCAGCGACGAAATAATATTTTCTACAGGAATTCTATCAAAAAATTCAACGAGTGTCACTACAGTTCTCCTACTTTGTGAATGGGGATGCCAAAGGGGATTTTTTAACGCCCCTTGCCCCCAAAACTTTTCGACTGAGTGAGCAACCTTACTGCTCTCACCTTATATTATAATTATACTATTTAAACTATCAGTTTGCAATACAACCCGCGAATTATTACTAAAAACCGTATTGATTTTTAAAGAAATATATGTTAAAATACAGGCAGAGTTGATATGAACGTAACTCAATGATAGGAAACTTATTATGGCTGTATTCAGAATAGGTATGGGAATCTCCACAGACCACTGCTTCACGGACTACCACCACCTCATTGCTTGTCCGGACGTTCTCAACGGATGCGGCGACGGTCTGTCCTCCAACATTGATGACGGCGTTGTGAATGAGCGCCTTCTCGATGGTATTCTCGAATCTGCCGAAACCGGTCACTGGGTCAAGTTGAGGTAAGAATCAAAAAATCCCTTCAGTATAAAATTTTTCATAAAGGAGTATATAAAATGAAAATTACAGTTTGGAATGAATTCGCACATGAGAAGACAGATGAAGCGGTAAAGGCGATTTATCCGGATGGCATTCATATGTGCATCGCCCGTTTCCTTGAAGCTGCCGGCTATAAAGTTCGTACTGCTACCCTAGACGACCCGGAATGTGGACTCACCGATGAGGTTCTTGATGACACCGACGTTCTGTTCTGGTGGGGTCACATGAGACATGGCGACGTGCCGGATGAGGTGGTAAACCGCGTTGCCAAAAGAGTTTATCAGGGCATGGGCATGGTTGTTCTTCACTCCGGTCACGCGTCCAAGATTTTCCAGAAGCTCTGCGGTACGCCATCAAGCGAACTGAAGTGGCGTGAATCCGGTGACAAGGAAATCCTGTGGGTAGTGGAGCAAGGTCATCCCATCACGGAAGGCATCGGAGAGAACATCATCCTTGAGCATGAAGAGACTTACGGCGAGCACTTCCTCGTTCCGCAGCCTGACGAGCTTGTATTCATCAGCTGGTTCTCGGGCGGCGAAGTCTTCCGCAGCGGATGCACCTATAAGAGAGGCCGTGGTAAGATATTCTACTTCCGTCCGGGTCACGAATCCGTGCCGACCTACCACAATCCGGATGTTCAGAAGGTTCTGATTAATGCCGCAAAGTATGTCTGCACACCTAAGTCAAACAGCTACAAGTATGGTTGGGTTCCGCCGACAGTTGAGTGAATTTATAACAGAATAACGTAATGCACGAGGGGTACTTTTTAAAAAAGTACCCTTTGACCTTTTCAAAAACTTTTGGGCAAAAAGAAAAAATCGGCACACCTCATGGGGATGCCGATTTTCATCCAGAGCAAATTTTTTGAAAAGGAAGTAAGGAAACTAATTTTTCAAAAAGTTCCCTGCCAATCCATCAAACGCACGTTAAATTACTTGTTTCCGTATGTTCCTTCGGTATCAAACACAACACCGGCGTCCTCTTTGTTGCGAGAAGTCTTAATTTTCTCTTGAAGAGCCGCCCAGAATTCTTCGCCGTCGTTCGGAAGTTCAACCCAGTCGTTCTTCCATGTGGAAAGCATCATGGCGTTCGAGAGAGACAGACCGTTGATTCCCTCATAGCCGGGTGCGAGGAGCTCCTCGCCATAGAGAATGTGGTTTGTGAAATTCTTGAGAATCCCGACATGCTGTTCGCCGTGACCGCCCTGAATTTCGATTTCCGTCGTCTGATTCGGGATGGAGGCGAAGCCTTGCGTCGTTTCGAACGTGAATTCGCGCTCGTCCACTTCGAGCTTCGTATACATCAAGTGACCGCGCTCGTATATCAGCTTGCCCTTGGAGCCGGTGATTTCAAGACGGTTCGTCCCCGGATACTCACCGGTTGTCGTGATAAACACGCCGGTCGCGCCGTTCGGATACTTTGCCATAGCCGTAACGTCATCCTCGACTTCGATGTCGTGGTACTTGCCGAATTCGCAGTTTGCGTAAATCGCGTTCGGCATGCCGAAAATCCACTGCCACAGGTCAAGGTTGTGCGGGCACTGGTTCAGGAGAACACCGCCGCCCTCGCCGGACCATGTTGCGCGCCATCCGCCGCTGTTGTAGTACGCCTGCGTGCGGTACCAGTCGGTGATAATCCACACGCACCGCTTCAACTCACCCAGCTCGCCGCTTTTCACCATCTCGCGCATCTTCTGATAGTAATTGTCGGTACGCTGGTTGTACATGATTCCGAACGCCTTGCCGCTCTTTTTCGCGACGTCCATAAACTCGTGAATCTTCTTGGTGTACACACCAATCGGCTTCTCGGACAATACATTCAAGCCGTTTTCGAATGCATCAATACCGATAATCGGATGGAAATAGTGGGGCGTTGCAATCATAACCGCGTCGACGAGACCGCTTATAATCAGTTCATGGGAATCTGCAAAATATGCGACCGCATCACCGCAGATTCCGCGTGCCCAATCAAGTCTCTGAGGCTTGATATCGCAGACTGCCGTCAAAACCGCACCGGGAACTTTTCCCCCGAACAGGTTCTGTACGTGTGACGAACCCATGTTACCGAGTCCGATAACACCAAATCTTACTTTGTCCATAATGACCTCCTTTTTATATATAGGGATTCTAAAAACCCTTTTCAAAAACCTTATACTGCTGTCAGCCGTTATTTTACACAGTTATTATACAACATACACACCGTATTTTCAAGTAGATTCATAAAAAACGCGAAGAAACTTTTCATACAATAGTCTAAAAAGGTATGAAGAGGTTTTAGGGGGTACTTTCTTTAAAAGTACCCCCTAACGCATCCCCCATATTAAATTACATACCCCTCTTTACGTAATGCGTGTGGAGAAGCTCATGGGCCTTGTGGGAATTAGGCTCACCGAGGAATTCATCATACACCTTCTTAATAAGCGGGTTATCGTGGGATTTTCTGTATTCGAGTTTTTCGGAGTCTGCGGTGTAAAGAACCGAGGCGCGAAGGGACTTGAGGTCAACTGTATTGCGTACGGACGCCGGCTGTGTAGGCTGACCGCCGCCGTTGACGCATCCGCCCGGACATGCCATGATTTCGATGAACTGTACATCGTATGTGCCGTCCTTGACGCCGCGGAGGAGCTTATTTGCGTTCGCTGTTCCGGATGCAACTGCAACCTTCAGCTCGATGTCGCCCAGCTTGTATGCCGCAAACTTGATGCCTTCTGTGCCGCGTACTTCTTCAAACTCAAGCTTTTCGAGCGGCTTGCCTTCGATGGCTTCTGCAGCTGTACGGAGTGCAGCTTCCATAACGCCGCCTGTCGCCCCGAAGATAGCGCCCGCGCCTGTACCGATGTCGATAGGCTGGTCGAATTTCTCGTCCTCAAGCTCACGGAACTTGATGCCTGCCTGCTCAATCATTCTGCCAAGCTCACGTGTTGTAACCGCAATGTCAACGCCCGGCATTCCGTCAACGTCCTGACCTTCACGTGTTACTTCGAACTTCTTCGCTGTGCACGGGATTGCCGATACAAATACGATATCCTTCGGGTCAAGTCCAAGCTTCTCTGCGAAGTAGGTCTTGTAAATCGCACCGAACATCTGCTGAGGAGACTTGCAGGTCGAAAGGTTTTCGGTCATTTCCGGGAAGTAGTGCTCGCAGTACTTAACCCATCCAGGTGAGCAGGATGTAATCATCGGAAGTACGCCGCCGTTCTTTACTCTGTCGAGGAATTCGTTTGCTTCTTCCGTGATAGTGAGGTCAGCCGTAAAGTTCATGTCATATACGCCGTCGAAACCGAGCTTCTTGAGAGCGGCAACCATCTTTCCCTCTGTGTCTGTGCCGGGCTCGTAGCCGAAGCATTCGCCGATAGTAGCGCGAACCGAAGGTGCGCAGCAGATAGCAACATGCTTTGTGGGGTCGCCGATGGCGTCCAGAATCTTCTGTGTATCGTCTCTTTCGTAGAGAGCGCCAACCGGGCACGCGACAACGCACTGACCGCAGTTGATACAGGAAGTATCAGCAAGGTCGCGTTCGAATGCGCAGCCGATTTTGGAGTCATAACCACGATTCAGCGCGCTGATGGCGCCGATACCCTGCAGCTTATTGCACGCGGCAACGCAGCGGCGGCAAAGGATGCACTTGTTGTTGTCGCGGATGATGGAAACGGAAGAGGTGTCAAGCGGCTCCTTGGTTTCCTTCTTCGAGTAGCAGAAACGTTCCTCATCTGCCTTGTATTCCTGTGCCAGCTTCTGGAGCTCGCAACTGGTGGAACGAATACAGGAAAGGCACTTCTTCTCGTGCGCGGAAAGAACAAGCTCGAGGTTTGTCTTTCTTGCGGCTCTGATTTTCTCGGTGTTGGTCTGGATTTCCATACCGTCGTTTGCCGGGTATACGCAGGCCGTCACGAGGCCTCTTGCGCCCTTTACCTCAACAAGGCAGAGACGGCATGCGCCGATTTCATTGATACCCTTGAGGTAGCAGAGCGTCGGGATGTTGATATTCGCATACTTGCAGGCTTCAAGAACCGTGACGCCCGCCGGTACGGAATAGTCTACGCCGTTTATTTTAACATTTATCATATCCATATTGTGTTTCCGACCCTTTCAATTATTTCTTAGAGATAGCACCGAACTTACATTTTTCGATACAAGCGCCGCACTTTACGCACTTTTCCTTGTTGATAACGTGAGCTTCCTTAACCTTACCGGTAATCGCGTTAGCCGGGCAGTTTCTCGCGCAAAGCGTACAGCCTCTGCACTTTTCGGGGTCGATTTCGTAGGCGAGGAGCTTCTTGCACACGCCGGCAGGACATCTCTTGTCGACAATGTGAGCGATGTATTCGTCACGGAAGTAGCGGAGCGTAGAGATAACCGGATTCGGAGCTGTCTGACCCAGACCGCAGAGAGAGGCAGACTTGATATAGTTTGCGAGCTCTTCGAGTTTGTCGAGATCTTCCATTTCGCCGTTGCCGGAGGTGATCTTTTCGAGGATTTCATGGAGTCTGACGGTACCAACACGGCAGGGCACGCACTTACCGCAGGACTCGTCAACTGTAAATTCAAGGAAGAACTTTGCAAGGTCAACCATACAAGTGTCTTCATCCATGACGATAAGACCGCCGGAACCCATCATGGAACCAATCTTGATAAGGTTGTCATAGTCGATAGGGGTATCGATAAGGGAAGCCGG
>CAZUPI010000029.1:0-28445 GCA_964621755.1 uncultured Ruminococcus sp.
GGCACGGTACACCCTTGCCAGCCTGATATTCGCTTCTTACAGTGTGACCCGGTCCCTTAGGAGCAATCATAATAACATTTACATTCTTCGGAGGCTTAATGCAGCCGAAGTGAATATTGAAGCCGTGTGCGAATGCAAGGGTTTTGCCTTCTGTCAGATTGGGTTCAATGCTTTCCTTATACAGCTTTGCCTGCTTTTCATCGTTGATAAGAATCATAATGACGTCAGCGTTTTTTGCAGCTTCTGCAGATGTCATAACGGTGAGTCCCTGCGCCTCTGCCTTTGCCCAGCTCTTGCTGCCTTCATAAAGTCCTACAATGACGTTTACTCCGCTGTCCTTCAGATTCAGTGCGTGTGCATGTCCCTGTGAACCATAACCAATGATAGCAACGGTCTTGCCGTTCAGCTTCTGAAGGTCGCAGTCCTGCTGATAGAAAATTCTTGCCATGATAAGTACCTCTTTCTTTTTGTAAATAGCTTTTTTTTATTTTAATTCTGTTTTCCGAATCGTGGTATTGCCGCGTTCCAGAGAAACAATACCCGTGCGGCATACTTCCAAAATGGAGTCGCGCATGAGGTCAATAAACGCATCAATGTGCTGCGAGCTTCCTGTCATCTGCATTACAACGGAATCGCGCGTATAATCTACCGTCTTTGCCCCGAACGCCTCTGCGGCGTCGCGGATGTCGCTGCGCGTTTCCGGATCGTTCTTTACCTTGATGAGCAGGAGTTCACAGCTTACGGAGTCGTCCTCGTGAAGCTCCTTGATGGAGCACACATCCGGCAGCTTATAGAGCTGGTCGATAAGCTGCTGTTTTTCCGAGGCTTCTCCTTCCGAGCTGACCGTAATGCGGGAATATTCCGCAGATTCGGTCTCGCTCACGGTCAGGCAGCTGATGTTGAATCTTCTGCGGCGGAACATGCTCGTCACACGATTCAGCACACCGAACTGATTTCGCACAAGAACCGCTATCGTAAATCTCGGCATATCAGTCACCCACCTTTACTATAATATCATCCATGGAGCCTCCCGGAGGCAGCATAGGAAGAACAAACTCGTCTTTGTCAATGATACAATCAATGAGGAATGGGCCGTCTATAGCGAACGCCTTTTCGAGCGCTGCGTCAAGCTCCTCGATCGTTTCGACACGGACGCCATCTGCGCCGAACGCTTGAGCGAGACGCACAAAATCGGTTTTCCGGTCAAGTATGGTGTTTGAGTAGTGCTTGTCAAAGAACAAGGTCTGCCATTGACGAACCATACCCAAAACCCCGTTGTTCAAAAGCAGGATAACGAGCGGATTTTTATTGGAAACTGCGGTCGCAAGCTCGTTCAGGCACATACCGAAGCTGCCGTCCCCCGTAACAAGCACGGCGTGCTCGCCTGTTCCTATTTGCGCTCCGATTGCCGCTCCCATCCCGAAGCCCATGGTTCCGAGACCGCCGCTCGAAATGAACCGGCGACTGTGGCGGAAGTTCAGCGTCTGTGCAGCCCACATCTGATGCTGTCCGACGTCTGTGGCAACGGGCATATTTTCTCCGAGATGGCGATTGAGGGTCAGAATCGCGTTGCGCGGCGTCATACCGTCGCGATTGTCGAGCGTTTGCTGTTCCTCGGTCCGCAGCTTTTCAATGGTTTCCCACCATTCGGAATTTTCCTTTTTCTGAAGCAGCGGAATCAATTTTTTCAGCGTTTCCCTTACATCGCCGCGCAGTGCGTGAGCCGGATTGACCGTTTTGGCAAGCTCTGCCCCATCAATATCGATGTGGACGATTTTCGCGTTTGTAGCAAACTTGGCGCGGTTTCCTGTCACACGGTCATTGAAACGCACGCCGAGGGATATGATGCAGTCAGCGCGGTGCATCGCCATAGAAGACGCGTAGTGTCCGTGCATTCCCTGCATTCCAAGGAAGCGCGGATGCTCTGTCGCGACGCCGGAAATGCCCATCAAAGAACATCCTATCGGCGCGTCGATCAACTCCGCCAGTTCAAGAAGCTCATCCTCCGCACCGGACTGAATCAGTCCGCCGCCAAAGTATACATAGGGACGCACCGCATCATTGATACACGCCGCCGCCTGCTGAATGCGGATATCCTTTGCAGCAAATTTTTCTTGCGGCTTAACGGGGGGCTCAGGCTCGTATTCGCATTCTGCTATCTGAATATTTTTCGGAACGTCAATCAGCACCGGGCCCGGCCGGTCGGATATCGCAATGCGGAATGCCTCGCGTATGGTATCTGCCAGCTCTTCTACCGAGCCGACAATATAGTTGTGTTTTGTAATCGGAAGCGTAATACCTGTGATGTCAATTTCCTGAAAGCTGTCTGTTCCAAGCTGTGTGCTGGGCACATTTCCCGTAATCGCCACCATTGGTATGGAATCGAGATAAGCGGTCGCAATTCCGGTTACCAAATTGGTTGCGCCGGGACCGGAGGTAGCAATCACCACTCCGACTTTTCCCGTGGCGCGGGCATAACCGTCAGCGGCATGAACCGCGCCCTGTTCATGAGCGGAAAGAACATGTCTCAGCTCGCTCTGGTATTTATAAAGAGAATCATATACGTTAATAATCTGACCGCCTGGATAGCCGAAAACGACATCACAGTTCTGTTCAATCAGCGTCCTGACAATAATATCTGCACCGGACAGTTTCATTTCATCATCCTTTCTCAAGCATCATGAGATTTATCATTTGCAAGTTGTGTCTGAGTTTTTAATGCTTGAGCGCTTCGATTATGAGGGAACCCATACGTTTGCAGCCAACCACTTGACACATTGCAGCTTCCGTTTCATCCGACGGCATAATGTCGGCGGTACGGTAGCCCTTTTCCAAAACATCATATACAGTCTTTTCAATGCAGTCCGCTTCTACACCCATATCAAAGCTGTAGCGCAGCATCATTGCCGCGGACAATATCGTTCCTATCGGATTGGCAATATCCTTGCCAGCGATATCCGGGGCCGAACCATGAATCGGTTCATACAGACCGCAGGAGGTATCGCCAAGGCTTGAAGAAGGAATCATACCGATGGAGCCGGTAATCATGGACGCTTCGTCTGACAAGATATCGCCAAACATATTTTCAGTGACAATCACGTCAAACTGCGCCGGATTTTTCACAATCTGCATAGCGCAGTTGTCCACCAGCATATCCGTCAGCTCCACATCGGGGTATTCATTCGCCAGCCGATGGAGGACAGTTTTCCAAAGACGGCTGCAATCCAGCACGTTGCTCTTTTCCACGGAGCAGAGCTTATGGCGGCGCTTACGCGCGGTCTCAAAGCCGATACGACCGATTCGCTCAATCTCACTCTCTGTATAGCTCATTTCGTCGGTCGCCTTTTTTTCTCCGTCAACCTCGTTTGTCTGATGGGCGCCAAAGTAAATTCCGCCTATCAGCTCGCGTACGATGATAAAATCAATTCCTTTTTCCACAATGGAGGATTTGAGCGGCGATGCGCTCGCAAGCTGAGGCCATATTTTTGCAGGACGGTTGTTGGAGTAAACGCCCATGCCTGCACGGAGACGCAGAAGCCCCTTTTCGGGACGCATATTTCCCGGAACATTGTCCCACTTTTTGCCGCCAACCGCACCAAGCAGAACGCTGTCGGACTGCACGCACTTGTCAAGCATGTGCTGCGGCAGAGGGTCGCCCCATTTATCAATCGCACAGCCGCCCATATCGACGTCGTCGTACACGAAGGTGTGTCCATATTTCTCAGCGATGGCGTTCAACACGTTAAGCGCTTCCCCAACGATTTCCGGACCGATTCCGTCTCCTCTGATAACTGCAATCTTCTTTTCCATCTATTCCACCTCAATCCTGCTTCAAAGAGGCGAGCAAGCCGCCTTTGGTGATAATATTCTGGATGAACGGAGGGAACGGCTGTGCCTTATAAGCTTTATTTGTTGTAACATTCGTAATGATACCGGTGTCAAAATCCACGCTGACCTCGTCGCCGTCCGAAATTTCCTCAGCAGCATCGGGGCATTCCAGAATGGGAAGCCCGATGTTGATGGCATTGCGGTAAAAGATACGCGCAAAGCTCTTTGCAATGATACACCCCGTCTTGCAGGCTTTGATGGCAAGCGGTGCGTGCTCTCTTGAGGACCCGCAGCCAAAGTTCCATCCTGCGACAATCACGTCGCCGGGCTGTACCCGCTTAACAAAGGAAGCGTCAATATCTTCCATGCAGTGCTGCGCCAGCTCCTGCGCGTTCGGCGTGTTCAAGTAACGTGCAGGAATGATAACATCCGTATCTACATTATCCGGATATTTGAAAACATGCCCTTTTGTATTCATAATCTCATTCCTCCGCCTTTGGATTTGTGATATAACCGGTCAAAGCGCTTGCGGCAGCCGTTGCGGGGCTTGCAAGATATACTTCGCTGTCCACATGGCCCATACGACCGACAAAGTTGCGGTTTGTCGTCGCAACGCAGCGTTCTCCGGCAGCCAGAATTCCCATGTAGCCGCCGAGACACGGACCGCATGTCGGCGTCGATACCACAGCGCCTGCATCAATGAATGCGGTCACATAGCCTCTTTCCACGCATTCGCGCAGAATCTTCATTGTTCCGGGGATAATAATGCAGCGGATGCCGTCGGCAATTTTCTTGCCCTTCAGGGTACGGTATGCCACTTCCATATCTTCCATCCGTCCGTTGGTGCAGCTGCCGATAACGACCTGGTCGATTTTGATATTCCCAAGCTCGCTTGCGGGACGTGTGTTTTCGGGGAGATGCGGGCAGCTTACGGTCGGAGTAATGGTCGACAAGTCGATTTTGATGACCGATTCATATTCGGCATCCGGGTCTGCCTCGTAAATCACAGGCTTCCGCTCACAGCGACCTTCCATATAAGCCTTTGTCACGTCGTCGACGGGGAAAATGCCGTTTTTGGCGCCTGCTTCAATCGCCATGTTGCAGATGCAGAGACGGTCATCCATCGACAGAGAGGAAACACCGGAACCGGTGAATTCCATACTGCGGTAAAGCGCGCCGTCCACGCCGATTTTTCCAATGATGGTCAGTATCAGGTCTTTACCGCTGCAATTTTTCGGCAGGGAGCCTGTCAATTCAAAACGAATCGCCGCCGGTACTTTAAACCATGCCATACCGGTCGCCATTCCCGCAGCCATATCAGTGCTTCCGACACCGGTAGAAAACGCGCCGAGCGCGCCGTAGGTACAAGTGTGGCTGTCCGCTCCGATAATGCAGTCACCGGCTGTGACAATCCCCTGTTCGGGAATGAGCGCATGCTCAATTCCCATCTTGCCTACATCGTAGAAATGGCTTACGCAATGTGCGCACGCGAATTCACGGCACTGTTTAGACTGCTCTGCCGCTTTGATGTCCTTATTCGGCACAAAGTGGTCGAGCACGATAGCAATTCTGTCTTTATCAAAAACGTCTTCAAAGCCCGCTTTTTTAAATTCATTGACGGCAACCGGAGTCGTAATGTCGTTTCCCAAGACAAGGTCGAGCTTCGCGTTGATAAGCTGTCCAGCCACTACCTTGTCAAGACCCGCGTGTGCCGCAAGAATCTTCTGTGTCATCGTCATTCCCATATGAGATTTTCCTCCTTACTTTCGGATTGCATTGTTGTATGCGCTGAGCAGAGCGTACGCGCTGGCACGGATGATATCCGTATGGGTTCCGGCGCCCCAGCTCATACTGCCGTCCGGCGCTTCCAGCCCAATATAAGCAACCGCCATACTCTTGGAGCTTTGATTCTGCATACTGTGCTCCGTATAAACAAGCAGTTTAAAATCATCTCCCGTGAACGCCTTGAGTGCGTTGCTTACCGCGTCAATCGAGCCGTTGCCAGTCGCGTGCATGGTAGCCTGCTGTCCGTCTTTGGAGAAGGTGACTTCCGCCTCAACCTCTGCACCGTGCTGTAAGAAACGGATGTCGTCCACAGAAACCGGATTGCTGTAGTCAAAATAATGATTCAGGAAGATGTCCAAAACGTCCGCAACCTTGAGTTCTTTGTGTTCGTGGTCGGAAATACTCTTGCAGAGGTAGCTGAAATGTTCGCGCATTCCTGCGGGGAGGACATATCCATAGGTCTGTTCCAGAAGGTAGCCGATTCCGCCCTTTCCGCTCTGGGAATTGACACGAATTACATCCGCGTCGTATGTACGGCTGATATCCTTCGGATCAATCGGAATATACGGAACGGTCCACTGATACAGATTCTTTTCTTCACGCCACTTCATGCCCTTTGCGATAGCATCCTGATGGCTTCCCGAGAACGCTGCGAAAACCAGAGCCCCGGCATAAGGGGTACGTTCATACACATGCATACGGGTGCATTTTTCATACACCTCTGCAATCGACGGCATATCGGAGAAGTCGAGCTTCGGGTCAACGCCGTGCGAGTACATATTCATGGCAAGTGTCACGACATCGACGTTTCCGGTGCGTTCGCCGTTTCCGAACAGCGTACCTTCGACGCGGTCAGCACCCGCCAGCAGCGCAAGCTCTGTATCCGCAACGCCTGTTCCGCGGTCATTGTGCGGATGCAGACTCAGCGTAACATATTCGCGATATTTTAAGTTTTTGCTCATATACTCAATCTGGCATGCGTAGATGTGAGGCAGGCTCATTTCTACTGTAACCGGCAGATTGATAATAACATTGTTATCCGGTCCGGGCTGCAAAACATCCAGAACCGCATTGCACACTTCAAGCGCATATTCCGGCTCTGTACCGGTAAAGCTCTCGGGAGAATACTCAAAGCGGAAGTTGCCCTCGTATTCAGCGGCAAGCTGCTTTACGAGCTTTGCGCCGTCCACTGCGATTTTCTTGATTTCTTCCTTTGATTTGCGGAAGACCTGCTCTCTCTGCGCGACGCTCACAGAGTTGTAGAAGTGAATAATCGCGCTCGGCGCACCCTTGCACGCCTCAAAGGTCTTCCGGATAATGTGCTCACGGCACTGTGTCAGCACCTGAACGGTGACGTCATTCGGAATCATATTCTTCTCAATCAGCGTGCGCAGAAACTCATATTCTGTCTCGGACGCTGCCGGGAAGCCGACTTCGATTTCCTTAAAACCAACCTTTAAGAGCAGCTTGTAAAACTCCAGTTTTTCCTCAAGGCTCATCGGAATAACAAGACTCTGATTTCCGTCGCGAAGGTCGACGCTGCACCAAAGAGGCGCCTTTTCAATATGGTCTTTTTTCACCCACTCATAGGTCATCTCGGGAGGAAGGTAATATCCTATGCTATACTTATTCGCATTCATCATAAACTGACTCCATATCTATCTCTCAATGTTGTCAGGCATCTTCCAGCCTGTCGGTGTTTTTTATATTTCCGCAATTGCCTCAACTTCAACAAGCACGCCCTTCGGCAGCTCACGGACAGCCACGCATGATCTTGCCGGTTTCCCTGTAAAATAGGTTCCATATACGGCGTTAAATGCGGCAAAATCCTCCATGTTGCGCAGGAAACAAACGGTCTTGACTACCTTTTCCAGCGAGCTTCCCGCCGCCTGCAGAACAGCCGACAGGTTCTTGCATACCTGCTCTGTCTGTTCCTCAATAGTCTCTGCTTCTACCGTTCCGGTCTTTGGATTGATGGCGATTTGGCCCGATGTGAAAACAAGATTGCCGGTGCAAACCGCCTGTGAATATGGTCCAATTGCCTCAGGGGCATCTTTTGTAAAAATAAACTTACTCATCTTTCTTTATTCTCCTTCATTCTACAATCTTAAATCCTTCATTGCGAAGCGCCTGTGCGATTTGTTCTACATGCTCATAATTGCGCGTTTCCATTGCAATACGCAGATAGCAGCCGTTGACATTTTCAATCTCGCTCGCATGCTCGTGGAACACATTGGTGACATTGCCGCCGCAGTCCGCGATAATTCTGGAAACATCCTTCAGCTGACCGGGCTTATCTATCAGTTCAATCAGCAGGCAGCTGGAGCGTCCCGACTTCATGAGACCGCGTTCAATCACACGTGACAGAATCGTTACGTCGATATTGCCGCCGGACACAAGGCTGACCACCTTTTTATCCTTGAGCGGGAATTTTCCAAACATAGCGGCCGCCACTGAAACCGCACCTGCGCCCTCCGCAATCATCTTCTGCTTTTCTATCAGGGCAAGGATAGCGGAAGAAATTTCATCATCCGTCACCAGTGCGATATCGTCGACATATTTCTGCACCAGTTCAAACGTATTCTCCCCCGGCTGCTTGACGGCAATACCGTCCGCAATGGTTGACACATTGTCTAGGCACTCGATATGACCATCTTTAATGGAATTATACATGCTCGGTGCTCCTGCCGCCTGTACGCCGTACACCTTGATAGAAGGTCTGAGCGTTTTAATGGCATATGCAACACCTGAAATCAATCCGCCTCCGCCTATCGGCACGATAACCGCGTCGATATCGTCCAGCTCCTGTGCGATTTCAAGACCGATGGTTCCCTGTCCGGCAATGACGTTCTCATCATCGAACGGATGAACAAACGTATAACCCATCTCGTCTCTCAGCTCAAGTGCCTTTTTGTAGGCGTCATCATAACAGCCTTCCACTAGGCAAACCTGTGCGCCGTATCTTTTAGTCGCCTCAATTTTGGAAATCGGCGCGCTGTCCGGCAAGCAGATGAGCGAAGACGTACCGCTCTTTGTAGCGGCCAGCGCCACGCCCTGTGCGTGATTTCCCGCGGAGCATGCAATCACGCCGTGCTTCTTCTCCTCTTCAGATAGCATCGCTATCTTATAGCCTGAGCCGCGCAGCTTAAACGAACCGGTTTTCTGCAGATTTTCCGGTTTTAAATACAACTGACAGTCTTCAGCAATTCCTTCCGCACGCACAATATTCGTTTTTCTCACAATGTCCTTCAAAACTACGGAAGCATGAAAAATTTTGTCAAGAGTTAACATATTCCTTCCTTTTTCCTTTTCTTTTCAGCCCCAAGAGCTTATCCCTGGCAAATAAAAACACCCGTCTCACAGTTGTCTTTGAGACGGGTGTACATTTACATCCGCGGTACCACTCAAATTGCGACCGAGGCCGCCACTCTTGGAATCTAACAATTCCCATGCCTTTACGCAGCAATCACGGGAAGCATCTACTCACCGAATGGTTTTCTGACTTCCAGCTCAGAAGTGAGGGGTTCCGGAACATTCATTACCGCTTCACACCATCCAGCGGCTCTCTGAAAACTTCAGGCTCCGAACCTTCTTCGTCATCGCTTTTAATTTCTGTAATTATAACACGCCTCCTTCTGTTTGTCAACATTTTTCTCTCAACTTTTCACTTTTCATCGAATCGCCCAGTGTACCTTGCAATTCCGCCGAGTTTGTAGTATAATATTTGCTATATTAACGTAAGTTCGATAATTTGTTGTGGAAAAGGGATGCGAATTTTAAGTCATATCCCCCTCAAAAGCGATAAGAAAATGAAGGACAAAATTAAAACATTATCTATACTTGGACCGACCGCTTCGGGCAAGACCGGGCTTGCTATTGCACTTGCAAAGCGTCTGAACGGCGAAGTCGTATCATGCGACTCGATGCAGCTCTATCGCGGTATGGACGTCGGGACCGCTACTCCTGATGAAGAAGAGCGGGACGGAATTTTGCATCATATGTTTGACATTATTACGCCGGACATGGAATTTTCCGCCGCCGATTATGCGCGCGTGGCCGCTGAGGTCATAAAAGATATCCACTCCCGCGGCAGACTGCCTATTCTGTGCGGCGGCACCGGCATGTATCATGATTCTCTCATGCGGCTGACCTCCTTTGCTCCCGGCGAACGTGACGACCGCCTTCGCGAGGAACTATTCGCTTTTGCCGCAGACCATGGCAACGAGGCACTGCATGACCGTCTTGCCCAAATTGACCCGGAAGCTGCCGCCGCCATTCATCCTAACAATGTCAAAAGAGTCGTACGCGCCATCGAAATATATGAAACTACCGGAAAAACCAAAAGCGAAACCGACCGGGTACAGCTCTCCGGTGAGGTACCGTACGACAATACACCCGTCATTCTTGAGTTTGCCGACCGTGCGCTGCTGTATGAACGAATCGAGCGCCGTGTAGATAAGATGGTGGAAGAGGGGCTCGAAGCAGAGGCGCGTAAAATTCTCGCCATTCCGAATCTCAGCAAAACCGCATATCAGGCCATCGGTTATAAGGAATTCACGCCGTATTTCAGGGGAGAATGTTCCCTCTCAGACGTTGTCGCGGCAATCAAGCTGGCCACCCGTCACTACGCCAAACGGCAAATGATATGGTTTCGGAAATACGATGCCATGCGAATCATTCCCGACCGCGACGGACAAATCCGCACACCTGACGACATGGCCGAAGAAGTGATAGAAAACATGAATTTTTCAAAATAAAACAATGATGGGAACTTTTTGAAAAAGTTCCCATCAGGTTTTTTACCTTTTTAATATGTTACTTTTTTATTCTGATTTTAGCAATGATTTTACATTTTTCTCAATGAGTTTGCTGCAAGCGTTCATTATTTTGGCGTATTGGGATGCAATCTCCGCTTTGCCGCTGAGTGCATTGCTTTCCAGTACACTCGATAACGTGGATACGTCAAGAACGTCGGTCAGATTAAACCGTCCGGTGCTCAGAATCAGGTTGAGCATTTCCGTGCTCTCCTTGTCGCGGATGTACTTGAAGTTGAGCGTCGTGTCCACGTATGCCTCGCGAAGGTCGCCATAGGACTGCGCACAGAGGTTTTCAAGGATAACTCCGGTTCTCTGCGGGTCAGATGATGTTATCGGAATACCGCAGAGTGCGGCGTATTTTGCGATGTAAGTAATATAATTTTCCTGCGTTTCCTCGTACTTCGGGAACGGAATAATACCAAATTCTGCGTCCATGTCGCGGAGCTTTTTCAAGGAACCGATAGGCTCAAGATAGAACAACGCGTGACCGGAGCTGAATACCCCATGCCATCCGTCTGGATACTGTGAGATTTCCTGTGTTTTGCCGTCCAAGCAGACATAATCGTTGTCCACAAACATTGTATTTACAATTTTTTCATATACACTGTAGAATCTGTCGCCCGGGGATACAAGCTGAGGAACTCCATCTGCATCCTTTTCCACAAGGACTTCGTTCGCGCCGATCATAAGCGGCATCACGCATCCGCTGTAGCAAGTCACACCGAAACGGTCGTTTCCGTCCATTATGCCGTTTCCATCGAGGTCGAGAGCCACCGTCTCCATGTACGATTTCATCTGGTCCATCGTCCATGTCCCCTCACGCACCAGTTCATAAGGATCACCGAGTCCGTTTTCATCCAGAATGTTCTTATTGAATCCCACCATCCAGAAGGATTCCTTGAACATCAAATGCAGGTCTCCGACAAGGAAATACTGGTAGGTACCGATTTGAATATCGGAAAGCGCCTCATCATTCCACCATGGCTTTTCCAGATTGATTGCAGCAATTTCATTGACGTCCAGCAGTTTCCCCTGTACTGCAAACGGCGCAACCAAATACGATTCATTCCAGAAGCAGTCGTAAGTATCGTCCCCCGAGGCAATGGCGGTATTCATATTGGCTGTAACTTGGCTGTATCCAACAATGGATTCGGAAATAGTTATGTTTAAGTCTTCGGATACTTTCACGTTGCGGTTGTAAATCGCGTCGTTAATGCTCTCTCCGGTCAGTTCCTCTGCCGTCATCATCGTGTAGGCAAAGTTGCTTTCGTTGTTAAGCATCACGAATTCATGTCCTTGATAATCCTCTTTCGGAACATCCGCCATAAGTTCCGCAAGAATGTCGTTCTCTGTAGTCTCAGCTACTGTTTCCCCTTCCAGCGGCACGGATCCAGAAGAATCTGTTTTCTCTCCTGTCACTGTGGTATTTGAACATGCGATAAGCGACGCTGTCATCAAACATACAAGAAGCAGCGCGGTAATGCGTTTTGTCATATTCTCCTCCTGAAGTTTTTCTCGCTATTTAGTCTGTATATTATATTATAAAATATTATAAAACATATAAATTATTATAAAACATATAAATAAAAAAGTCAATAAAAAAATTGAGATATATTGCAGGAAAATAACAGCAATTTTTTTGACAAAAATTCATTTTAATTATATTTTTTCAACAAAAAACCTCCAACTCCTTATTTAAAAGGGTTTGGAGGGGATATGTGCAAGATTCTCTTGTGAGCTTCAAATTTTCCCCTAAAGGTCTCCAGAGAAAATTATGATTTACTCGTTCTCGTTTTCGTCTTCTTCCGCGTCATCTTCGTCGTCGACAATAGGCTTCTGGCAAGACGGGCAGATGATATCTTCGGGATTTACAGAATTATCGAAGTATACCTTGCCGCCGCAGTGCGGACACATTGCACAGTAGAATTCTTCGTCATCCTCATCGTCGCAGCAGTCGCAATCCTCGCAGTCACAGTCGCATTCGTCGTCATCATCGTGACCGCAGCAGTCGCAATCTTCGCCTTCGTAGACGATTTCTTCTACTGCGCCAAGGTCCTCATCAATTTCTTCAATATATGCATTGCAGGTCTCTACCTTTGCCGTGAGCGCTTCGATTTCTTCCGCCATCTGTCCGGAAAGTTCCACAAGAGCGGAGATCACTTTGCCTTCAGGCGTTGTGAGGTCGAGATTTGCTCCCTCGATTATGCCCTTGATGTATGCGCTGTATTCTTTGGATTTCATATGCGTGTTCCTTTCTCTTTATTGTTTACGCGCGTTCGAGATATTCGGAGGTACGGGTGTCAATCTTGATAACATCGCCCTGGTTGATGAAGAGCGGAACTCTGATAACCGCACCGGTCTCAACTGTAGCGTTCTTGGTGGCGCCGGTAGCTGTGTCGCCGCGTACGCCGGGCTCGCAGTCGGTAACTTCGAGTGTTACGAACATCGGAGGTTCAACGGCAAATGGCTTCTCCTGATAGGAGTGAATCTTACAGATCATTTCTTCCTTAACGAACTTGAAGTTGTCGCCGATGAGGTCTTTGCCAATCGGAACCTGCTCATAGTTGTCAAGATCCATGAAGTAATAAAGGTCGCCGTCGTTATACAGATACTGCATATCCTTGCGTTCGATTCTTGCGTCGTTGTACTTATCAGTGGGAGAGAAGGTCTTTTCCACAACTGCGCCGGTAATCACGTTTCTCAGTTTTGTACGTACAAAAGCCGCCCCTTTGCCGGGCTTTACATGCTGGAATTCAATCACCTGCATGACCTGGCCATCCATATCAAATGTAATACCATTTTTGAAATCGCCTGCTACAACCATAGTAATTATTGTCCCTAAAATGCCTAGGACAATCTCCTTTCAAGTAAATAATAAAATTTATATACGTCTTATTCTATAATATTTTTGCATATTTTTCAAGAGGATATTATACATTTTTCAAAAAAATTTACCGGGTCAAAAAATATTCTGTTTTTTCCCATGAACTTATATAAAAAAGTTAATTTTCGATACAATTCCTTCGAATAATATTGACAAACTTTGCAAGGTATGCTATACTATATACAAACTTTGCAAGGTATGCTATACTATATACTATATAATACTGATTAAAATACATTAGGAGGAAAGACAAATATGAAATCTTTACTTCGCAACTCAACCTCTCTTCTGCTGGCACTTCTGATGTGTTCTTTGACCGTAATGACCGCTTGCTCCGAATCCACAGATAACGCAGAAACTTCCCCCTCTTCCAGCGGCCAAGTGGCCTCAACTCCGGCATCTGGTGAAGAAACCGCCGAAGAAGAAACCGAACGTCTCTATGCCGACGTTCCCGCAGATTCTGACTTTGATGGATATAACTTCACCATTCTCTGCTCCTCCAACAGCGAATACGGCATCGTTCAGAACGACTTCCATGCTGAGGAAATCACCGGCGAACCTATTAACGATGCACGCTTCAACCGTCTCGTAACCGTTTCTGATATGCTCAATATCACCATCACTGATGTCGAGACCTCTTCTGCCGGATCAGACCAAGGTTATAACTACATCGTGCAGGATGTAACTGCCGGTACCGGCTCGTACGACCTCGCAACCTGCTGTGGCTATGCAACAAGCAAACTCTCCATGAACAATTACCTCTATGACATGACGGAAATTCCTTACATTAACCTCGAAGCGTCGTGGTGGGATCAGGTTGCCAATGAATCCCTCAAAATTCTCGGTCAGCTCTTCTATACCACAGGCGACCTTACCACCAGCGACAATGATGCTACCTACTGCATCCTGTTCAATAAGCAGCTCATCACCGACTACGGCTACGGCGACCCGTACCAGCTTGTGAACGACGGTACATGGACGATCGACCAGTTCATCACCATGGCGGAGGGCGTATCCGTCGACCTTGATGGTAACGGCATATTTGACCAGAACGACCGCTATGGCGCACTCGTATGGGACGACACTATGATGGGTGTTGTAAACTCCACCGGTGAAAAATGCGCGACTGTCAACAGCGAAGGCCTGATTGAATTGACTCTCAACACGGAAAAGACCGTCGAGGTTCTTGACAAATTCCTTTCCTTTGCCGCTGATAAGAATATCGTTTACGCTTACCAGAGATACAACTGGACTGACTCTCTGCTCGTCAACATGTTCTGCGGCGATCAGGCTCTCTTTCTGACACAGCTTATCCAACTCGTTCCAAAGCTTCGTGAAATGGACACCGACTTCGGTATTCTCCCCTACTTCAAGTTTACGGAAGACCAAGAAGCTTACTACACCACTATCGGTTCTTGGCACTCTGTATTCGTATGCGTTCCAAACTGCCAGTCTGATGTATCGCGCACTGGTATCATCACGGAAGTTCTCGCAAACGAATCTCTCTATGAGCTCACTCCCGCTTACTATGAAATCACTCTGAAGGGTAAGACCACACGTGACGTTGAGTCCTCCGCAATGCTCGACATCATCTTCGCAAACCGTGTATATGACCTTGGCTGGTACTTCCAGTTCGGTAGCTATAACGAAAGCATTATGGACCTATTCAGATACAACAAGACCAACTTCTCATCCATGTATAAGACTTCTGAAAAAGTTGCAACCAAGGTCATTCAAAAAACGAACGATGTCTTCATTGAGAGCAAAGCTGCACTTGAAACCTCAAACTAAGGGACACAACATCAAGGGATTCTCGGGGAAAACTTTAAAAAAGTTTTCCCCGAATCTTTTAAGAGCAACATTCGCATTCAAATAATTCATAGTGGATAAAAATATGGAAAGAATCATTATCAACTCAGGCGGATTTCCGGTTTCGGCGGCCATCATTGCGCCGGAAAGTCCCAAAGCCGTCGTTCAGCTCATCCATGGCGCATGGGAACACAAAGACAGATACCTCCCATTCATGGAATTTTTAGCAGAGAACGGATACGCCGCAATCATCTCTGACAACCGCGGTCACGGCTCGTCAATCAACGATGAGTACGAATTTGGCCATATGGACGGTCCGGATAAAATCATCGGCGACCTGTACGAGGTCACAAAATACGCCAAAAAACGTTGGAACTGCGTCGCCTCCTATGGAAAAAACAACGTCCCCACCAACGAAAAAATTCCGTTCTATCTGTTCGGACACTCTCTCGGCTCCCTGTTTGCGCGTTATTATCTGATGGAACACGACAACGAAGCAGAGAAGCTGATTCTATCAGGCACCGTAAATTATCAACCCGCTTCCGCGGTCGGCATTGCACTTGGTTCTGTAATAGCGCTGTTCTCTGGCAAACACGGACACAGCAAGCTGATTGCCCGCATGGGCAGAATCCAGAAAGACGACTCGTGGATATGCGGCAACCGCGAGGTCATGGAAAAAGTCCACGCCGACCCGCTCTGCCAAAATCATTATACCAACGCCGCCAATATCACCGTTTGGCAAGCGGACTACGCCCTTAGCCAGACCAAAAAGTACAGATGCCAAAACCCAAAGTTGAAAATCATGAGCATCTCCGGGGAACACGACCCTGTAACCGGTGGCCAGCGTGGTCTCGCCGACTCCGCGTCCCGCCTGACTCGCGCCGGCTATTCAAACATCACAGTCAAAGTATATTCCAACATGTGGCACGAAGTCCTAAACGAACAGAATAACGATGCTGTTTTACAAGATATTTTGGCGTTTTATGGGGATGAAAAAGCGTAAAGGGATAAAAATCTCCCCACACCTTCAACCAAACAGAAAGTAGGATGATATGGTACTGAAGCTGCTGCATATTATTTCGTTCGGCGGATTGTCGAACCGCGAGATACGGCTCGACGACGGAGTAAATGTCATACTCGGCGCAAACGAGTCGGGCAAGTCGTCCGCCGCGATGTTCATAAAATTTATCTTTTATGGACTGTCTCAAAAATCCGCGCGCTCCGGTGAGCCGTCCGAGAGGGCTAGATATATCAACAGACTCACCGGTCAGGCCGCCGGATATATCATTGCCGAAATCGACGACGGTACAGAATACCGGATTGAGCGTGCCATTCTCACCTCAGACGACGCACCCTCAAGAGAGCGCGTGCGGATAATCAACATGACGACCGGAGAGTCCTCAACCGGACAAAATCCGGGCGAGTACTTTTTCGGCGTATCCGAAGAGGTTTTCGTGAATACCTGCTTCGTCGGGCAAGCGGCAGTGATAAAACCGGATTCCAGCGGGGTCGGCAGCGCTATCGAAAACATGCTGACTTCCGCTGACGAAAATATCGATGTAAAAAAGGCAATCCGGACCCTCGACAACGTACGTCGTGAAATCTGCCACAAGAACGGAAACGGCGGCGAGTTGAACGAGTTTCTCGAAAAACGAAACGCCCTTGCGGATGAAGTCAAGAATTCTTCCGGACGCGCTGCGGAAATCATCAGTGTAAGCTCGTCCCTGCATGACATAAAAAAGCGCATTGACGAGCTGTGGGATGACAAACGCCGATACGACGGCATCTTTTCCTCCCTCGACAAAATCATGTTGAAGCGCCGCATTGACGCTGCGGAACAGGCAGAAAAGAATATTACCGCCCTGCGCGACACACTCGCAGCACTGGATGCCTCCCCGCTAGGCAATGGCTTTACCGATGCCGTCGATGAGGTAGAACGCGATATCCGTGCGTATGATGAGGCACGCGCTGCGTACGGCGGCGAGATTCCCGATGTTTTTCCCGATGAAGACATACCCGAGGAGGATCCCCCCATTCCCGAAGAATCTGCCGATGAGATTGTCGAAAAAGTGTATCGTCTTGGAGCGGCGGCGCGCAGACAGTTTGCCGTCGCAGTGGCGCTTCTCATTGCGGGATTGTTCGGACTGGTCGCGTCTCTGCTCATGTATTATTTCAATACTGACAAATACATACTGCCGCTGTTCATGACGCTTGCCCTTGTCACATTCGGCGTGATACTCATCGTCCGCCATACAAAATCCTCATCTGCACTGAACCGCATTCTGCGCGAGTGGGGTGCGGAATCTGCTGAAGAAATCGAGAATGCGATAGCTGAGCGCACGCAGGTGCTGGAAAGCACGCAGATAAAGGACCCCCAAAAGCAACCTATTGACAGTGTGCTGGAAAACGCTATGGTGCGGTACGACGACGCCATGCTGCGTCTTGAAGAACTGTGCGGCACAGCCGGTCTCACGTGCGGCGATGATGTATACGAAACACTCGCAGACCTGCGAAATACAGCAAATGACATCCGCGCCGACCGGGAAGCAATGACTGCGAAGCTGTCAAACCTCACGGGAAAATTAGAGGTCATGAACGAACAGCTTGTCGGAGTCGACCGTGTAAACGCAATGTACGAATACGAGGAAGTCACAAAGCTCCCGTACGGACAAACTGCGGCGTCTCTCACCGCAGATGGAATCAAAACGATGATGCGGGAACGCGATTTCACAAACAGCGCACTCAAATCAGCGGAAAAACGGCAGCATGAGCTGGAAACCAGACTCGCCAGCCTCGGTACGCTCACTCATTCCCCCGACGAAACGGCAACCGCCATCGACGAGCTTGACCGCCGCATAGAGGAGTTGTCACTGCGTCACGACGCATGCGAACTGGCAAAGGAAGCGCTCATCACCGCCGGGGAAAATATGCGCTCCGGCATTCTCCCGAAAATTGCAAACAGCGCGTCAATCCTATTAAGCGGCGCAACGAGCGGCGCACATGAAAACATGACACTCGACAACAACTTCAATGCAGGCTGCGCCACGGAGAGCGATATTTTGTCAGGCGAACACCTCTCGCGCGGCACGTCGGATTTGGCGTATCTCTCTCTCCGCATCGCGCTCGCCGAAGAAATTTTCAAGACCGAAACGCCGTTCATGGTATTTGACGAGAGCTTCGCCCACATTGACGCGAGCAGAATAGAGGCAATTACTTCCCTCATGATTGACGGACAATACGTCATTCTTACCTGCCATCGCGAAGAAGCGTCAGCCGCTGAAGGCGGAGGAGCTTTAAAAATCGATATGGGATGAGGAATTTCTTACGCAAAATAAAGTTAATACCATTAAAGCAGCATGAGTTTGTGCAAAATTTCAATTTAATTTGCACCTCACCACATCCATTCATTTGGAGGTTTTTATGGAGAAAAAATATATCATTGCCATCGACCAAGGGACAACTTCGTCGCGGGCAATATTGTTTGACCGTGCCGCGAAAATCGTCGGAGTCGTTGCACGTGAATTTCCGCAGATTTACCCGCGCGAGGGGTGGGTGGAGCATGACCCCGTTGACATCTGGTCAACCTCGTACGGCTGCCTGATGGAGGTAATTGCCAAAACCGGCGTTTCCGCACACGAAATCGCAGCTATCGGAATCACAAACCAACGCGAGACGACAATAATCTGGGACAGAAAAACCGGTGCTCCCGTGATGAACGCGATTGTGTGGCAATGCTGCCGAACCGCGTCCATCATTGAGGAAATGGCGGCTCACCACGACAGGATTCGCGAAAAAACCGGACTGGTGCCCGATGCTTATTTTTCCGCAAGCAAAATAAAGTGGATCCTCGAGCATGTAGAGGGTGCGCGTGAACGTGCGGAAGGCGGAGAGCTGATGTTCGGCACCGTCGACACATGGCTCATCTGGAAGCTGACCGGCGTCCACGCCACTGACCGCACAAACGCGTCGCGCACAATGCTCTACAACATCGACCGCTGCTGCTGGGACGAGGAACTGCTTAGCCTGTTCGGTGTCCCTGCTTCGATGCTGCCGGAAGTCAAAAGCTCTGGGGAATATTATGGCACAGCGCAGATAGATGGGGCGGAAATCCCGGTCTGCGGTGTGGCGGGAGACCAACAGGCAGCCCTGTTCGGACAAGGCTGTTTCTCCGCCGGAGAGGCGAAAAACACATACGGTACAGGTTGTTTCCTCTTATTGAACACGGGAGAAGTGCGGGAACACAGCCGCAACGGTCTCCTCACTACCATTTGTGCAGGCATCGCAGGGGAGCCTGTCACGTACGCGCTGGAGGGAAGCGTCTTCTGCGGCGGTTCGGTGATACAGTGGCTGCGGGATGAAATACGCTTCTTTGCGGAAAGCCGCGACGCCGAATATTATGCGTCAAAAGTGCCGGATACCGGCGGCGTCTACCTTGTTCCCGCCTTTGCCGGACTGGGTGCACCATATTGGGATATGTATGCACGCGGCGCCATCGTCGGGATAACGCGCGGAACAAAGCGTGAACACATCATCCGCGCGGCAGAGGAAGCGATTGCCTATCAATCGACTGACCTCATCTATGCCATGGAAAAAGACACAGGCAAATCAATACGTGAACTTCGCGTGGACGGCGGCGCGACGCGAGACAATTTCCTGATGCAGTTTCAAGCGGACATCAGCGACAAACGTGTTGTCCGTCCGGCAATACGGGAATCGACAGCGCTTGGCGCGGCTTATCTCGCGGGACTGTCCTCCGGCTTCTGGAAGTCAAAGGAGGAGCTACTGACTCTACGCGCTGTTGACCGGGTGTTTGAGCCTCAGATAGAGACAGAAAAGCGTGACAAGCTGTACGGCGGCTGGCACGATGCGGTACAGCGCACCCTGACAAAATAAAATTTTTCCAACCTACTTGAACTTCCCCATAACTGGAATGAGATAATTGTCATAAAGGAGAAATGGATATGCTGAAAATAAGCAAATTCGCAATCGATTTTCGACAAACAAAAGTCCCGTCGGAACCCCGACGGGACAAATTTTATCTATTTAATCATATAAGCGCACCGTGGTCAGTCAGGGTGTCCTGCACCCTTTTGATGTCGACATCCCTTGCGGCACAGTCAGACCGGACCGCAAAGTGAGCGGCAACACCGGCAGCTTCGCCAATACACGAGGTAATCGGCATAATTCTGAACGAGGAGTGCGCTGCGTGTGTGGAGGAAATCGGACGTCCTGCCACAATCACGTTCGAGGAATCTTTGGGAATCAGCGCGCGATAGGGTACGGTGTAATAATCGTTCTCCGGTACGCCGCGGTGATATGTTCCCGTTCCCGCAGGATTGTGAATGTCAATCTCGTATGTACCGCGGGCGATCCTGTCGTCAAACTTGCGTACTCCAACGATATCGTCCTCGCTGATCTCATACTCGCCCACAATTCTGCGGCTCTCGCGGACGCCCAGCTCCGGCGCCGACATGATTAGTTCGCAGTTCTCCATTCCGGGAATGTTGTCCCTCATGAAGCGGTACATCTCGTAGACCTGCTCACGCGCTTCAAATTCGCCTTCGGTATAGTCTTCGACATCAACCGGATTTCTGCCTACGATACGCGTCGTGTTGAGGTGCATAATCTGCTTCACAGGCATATGGAAAATGAGAATATCCTCACGGGGATTCTTGATTTTCCCTTCTACGCGGTACTGCTTGTAAAGCGCCTGCATGCGTTTGTGGTCGATTCTATCCCAGTCGACGTTCGCCAAACGGAAATTCAGCGTCATCGGCTGACACAAACCGTCCTCCTCGCGGCCGAGCTTATAGGCAAATCCCGCAAAGGCGGACAAATCCGCGTTGCCCGTTGCGTCGATGTACATCTTGGCCCGCAGCTTGATGTTTCCGCTCACCGTGGAGACGGTCACGCTCCTTATGGCGCCGTCTGCACAATCGACGTCAGACACAAGCGCATGGAAAATAACCTTGATGTTCGGATACTCCCTCACCATACGGTCAAGCGCCAGCTTCATGAATTCTTCCATATACGAGCCGTCGTTGGGAGATTTGTTGCCGCCGAGGTCGAAAATGCGCTGACGCATGGTCTTAAAAAGTCCTGCATTCGCGTCGACCCACGAGCCGCGTTCCTTCCATCCCATAAACGGATTGACCAGCCCGCAGGTGGCCATACCGCCGAGAAAACCGTATTTTTCGATGAGAACAACACGCGAGCCCTCTCTCGCCACCGCAATAGCCGCCATGACGCCCGCAAGACCTCCGCCCGCAACGAGCAGGTCGAAACCCTCCGGCAGTTCCTTCGCCTGAAACGTGTGTAAAGTGTTCATCTTGTATCTCCTGTAAGTTGTGATAAAAATGCCGCACAGCAATTCCATAGAACAACTGTGCGGCATTTTGCTTCATATTGCTTCTGTAATGATTTCAGCTTCTACATTTGTCTGACCGTTTTCACGCACGGTACGGACATAGGACACACCGTCACTTGACGCAGAATAAATCTTCAAGGATTCCCCGAGGGGCGCCTCAGAGACGAATGAAATGCCCATAGAAATAACACGCTGTCCGCGCATATCGTCGATGTAGCCGCACAGGATGTCGGGATATTTCGTATTATTCATATGTCCGTTCAAATCGATATCGGCATATTCAACATTTCTCTCACCCACAAGCCGCAGCGAAACGTCATCCGGAATTTTGAACCGCGGAGGCAAATCCAGCTCCAGCATCTCATCCATCCGGTATCCGAACTCAAACTCCGTCACACGGTGCAGTTTTCTGTCGGAAACGCCGCAAAGCGCCCAGACGGACACGGCTTCCGCAAGGATATTTCCGTCCCGCAGAATCCGATAGCATCGGTTGAATTGCACCCCTTTTGATTCACACGCCCACGACTGAACCTCGAGTACATCGTGTGAAAAAATGGGCGCATAAAAGCTGATTCGTATGCGGCTCAGGATAAACGAAAGACCGTCTTCAATCAGTTTATTATACGAAGGACCATCCTCCTCCATCTCACGGTTTGCCGCATCCTGCATATACCGCAGCACATTCGACGCCGATACAATATTGTTATAGTCCACGTCATTTGCATTCACAAGATATTCGCCAGTCCACTTCATTGCATGTCTCCATCATAATATAGTAAGTGCGGATTTGTTATAAGGGGGACGCGGCTTTTTTCAAAAAGCCGCGTAAAAAACTTTATATCGAATTGAAGGTTTACAGGGTATTCGCAGAACCGAGAACGGCGGTAATCTTGTGGAGAACGGTCTTCTTTACCTCTTCACGAGCAACAGAGAGGTAAGCTCTGGGGTCGAATACTTCCGGCTGAGCGGACATTACGCGTCTGATACCGGCTGTAAGAGCAAGACGGATATCGGAGTCGATATTGATCTTGCAAACTGCCATCTTTGCCGCCTGACGGAGCTGTTCTTCGGGAATACCGATTGCATCCGGGAGCTTGCCGCCGAGGGAGTTGATTTCCTTTACATATTCCTGCGGTACAGAGGATGCGCCATGAAGAACGATCGGGAAACCGGGGAGACGCTTGCCTACTTCTTCGAGAATGTCGAAACGGAGCGGCGGGGGAACAAGAATGCCTTCTTCATTGCGTGTGCACTGTTCGGGCTTAAATTTGTATGCACCATGGCTTGTACCGATTGCGATTGCGAGGGAGTCAACGCCGGTCTTTGTTACAAATTCTTCTACTTCTTCCGGACGGGTATAAGAGGAATCCTCAGCGGATACCTTTACGTCGTCCTCTACACCTGCGAGTCTGCCGAGCTCACCTTCTACAACGACGCCGCGTTCGTGCGCATATTCAACTACCTTTTTGGTTACAGCAATGTTGTCCTCAAAGGTGTGGTGAGAGCCGTCAATCATAACCGAGGTAAAACCGCCGTCGATGCACGCCTTGCAGATTTCAAAATCTGCGCCATGGTCGAGGTGGAGCGCGAGGTCGATACCAGAATCAGCGATTGCAGCCTTTGCGAGAGCGAGAAGGTATTCCTGCTTTGCGTACTTTCTTGCGCCTGCGGATACCTGAAGAATAACCGGTGATTTTGCTTCGCCGGCAGCGTCCGCGATTGCCTGAATGATTTCCATGTTGTTGATATTGAATGCGCCGATTGCGTAGCCGCCTTCGTATGCCTTCTTGAACATTTCTTTTGTTGTTACAAGTGCCATTTGATATACTCCTCTTTCTTATTTACTTATTTAATAAAAATTTTAATAAAAATGCAAACATAAACCACGCTGTTTTTCAACCATATTATTGTATCAGAATATTGCGTAAAAATCAATATAAAATCAATAATTGGATGTGAATTTTTGTAAAACACTCTTTTACCAAACAAGCGGGGCAAAGAGGCCGACTCGCAGCCCAGGCGAAACAAGCCGGGATGATAATTCATGTTCGCAACCCGTTTTGTGGATCAAACCGTAAATCCACCTGGCTTTCCAAACAAATGTACGAAATTTCTAAAAAACAATTGCATTCCCTCAGGATTCATGTTATAATTTTTTGTAGAAGGATTTCATCCTAAAACAATGTACTCATTTTTTGAAAGGAATTAGCATATGGCAAAATCCAGACTTGTCGGCGACTATCCTGTCATCGGGATTCGTCCCACTATTGATGGTCGCCGCGGTGCGCTCAAGGTTCGTGAATCTCTCGAAGAGCAGACCATGAATATGGCACGCTCCGCAGCAAAGCTCTTTACAGAAAATCTCAAATACACCAACGGTGAGCCCGTAAAGGTCGTAATTGCGGACACCACCATCGGACGCGTCGGCGAAAGCGCCGCCTGCGCTGCAAAATTTAAAAAGGAGGGTGTTGACATCACCCTGACCGTGACTCCTTGCTGGTGCTACGGTTCTGAGACCATGGACCAGGACCCCAACACCATCAAAGCAGTATGGGGCTTCAACGGCACGGAGCGTCCCGGCGCGGTTTACCTTGCATCCGTTCTCGCAACGCACGCGCAAAAGGGACTTCCCGCATTCGGTATCTACGGTCACGATGTTCTTGACTGTGACGACACCACAATCCCCGCAGACGTGGAGGAAAAACTGCTCCGCTTCGGACGTGCGGCTGTTGCAGCGGCTACCATGCGCGGAAAATCCTATCTCCAGATTGGCTCCATCTGCATGGGTATCGGCGGCTCCATCATCGACTCCAAATTTATCGAAGAATACCTCGGTATGCGCGTAGAATCGGTCGACGAGGTTGAAATCATCCGCCGTATGACAGAGGAAATCTATGACAAAGCCGAATACGAAAAGGCTCTCGCATGGACAAAGGCAAAGTGCATTGAAGGCTTCGACAAGAACCCCGAAAACCTTCAAAACTCCCGCCAAGTTAAAGACGCACAGTGGGAATTTGTCGTCAAGATGATGGTCATCATCAAGGATCTCATGAACGGCAATCCGAATCTGCCCGAAGGACGCGAGGAAGAAATGGTTGGTCACAACGCACTTGCAGCCGGCTTCCAGGGCCAGCGGCAGTGGACGGACTTCTATCCGAACGCAGACTTTGCAGAAGCTATGCTGAACACCTCGTTCGACTGGAACGGCATCCGTGAACCGTACATTCTCGCGACAGAAAACGACGTTCTGAACGGTCTCGGCATGATGTTCATGAAGCTGCTGACAAACCGCGCGCAGATTTTCGCAGACGTCCGCACCTATTGGTCAGGTGAATCTGTAAAGCGCGTGACCGGATACGAAATCGAAGGACACGCAAGGGAAGCAAACGGCTTCATCCACCTCATCAACTCGGGCGCAGCCTGCCTTGACGCATGCGGCGAGGCGCGGGACGAAAACGGCAACCCGGTCATGAAACAGTGGTTCGACATGACGGAGGAAGACTGCGATAAGATTCTCGCGGCGACCACGTGGAATCCGGCGGACCTCGGTTACTTCAGAGGAGGCGGCTATTCGTCCAGATTCGTGACAAGAGCGGAAATGCCGGTCACGATGATTCGTTTGAATCTGGTACAGGGACTTGGCCCGATGCTCCAGATTGCGGAAGGCTGGACCGTACATCTTCCGGAAGAAGTCAACGACGTTCTGTGGAAGAGAACCGACTACACATGGCCCTGCACATGGTTCGCACCTCGCTGCACAGGCGAAGGCGCGTTCAAGACCGCATATGACGTCATGAACAACTGGGGCGCAAACCACGGCGCAATCGGCTACGGACACATCGGCGCGGACCTCATCACGCTCTGCTCGATTCTCCGCATCCCGGTAGCGATGCACAATGTTCCGGAGGAAAAGATATTCCGTCCGGCGTGCTGGAACGCGTTCGGCATGGACAAGGAAGGCGCCGACTACAGAGCCTGCGCAACCTACGGTCCGCAATTCAAGAGAACGATTTGATTTAAAGAAATATGGTTTTGCGGGGAAAACTTTTTTTGAAAAAAGTTTTCCCCGCCCCCTTTTAAAAAACTTTATACTGTAAAAGACGAGCAATAAAGAAAATGTTCGTGCAGCGGAAGCAGACTTTTTTTCAAAAATAGACTATAGCCAAAATAACCTCCCGAGGAAGGTTATTTTGGCTATTTTGTTTTGCGTGGCAAAATCTACAGTTTAGAACAAGGATGCTTATCCAACCTGCGGAATCTTTGAGAGGCTTTCTTCCAGTTCTGCGTCGGACGGGACGTATGTGGTCATCTTGCCGTCGTGGAACTTTTCGTACGCATACATGTCAAAGTAACCGGTACCGGTCAGACCGAAGATTATTGTCTTCTTCTCGCCCGTTTCACGGCACTTAATTGCTTCATTTATTGCCGCACGGATAGCGTGAGAGGATTCAGGAGCAGGCAGGATTCCTTCTGTTCTCGCGAAAATCTCCGCTGCTTCGAATACGGAATTCTGTCCAACTGCTACTGCCTCTATCAGACCCTGGTCATACAGTTCGCTGAGTATCGACGACATACCGTGGTATCTGAGTCCGCCTGCATGGTCAGGTGCAGGAATGAACGATGAACCAAGCGTGTACATTTTCGCCATCGGGCAAACTCGTCCGGTGTCACAGAAGTCATAAACATATCTGCCGCGTGTCATGCTGGGGCACGATTGCGGCTCAACTGCGATAATCCGATAATCGGCTTCCCCGCGCAGTTTCTCTCCCATGAACGGTGCGATAAGTCCGCCGAGGTTTGAGCCGCCGCCTGCACATCCGATAATGATATCCGGCTTGATGCCGTATTTATCGCACGCGGTCTTCGTCTCTAAGCCAATCACAGACTGGTGCAGGAGTACCTGCGACAGCACGCTTCCGAGAACATACCGATAACCTTCATTTGTCAGCGCGCACTCTACTGCTTCGGATATCGCGCAGCCAAGGCTTCCGGTTGTTCCGGGGAATTCTTCAAGGATTTTTCTTCCGATTTCTGTCGTATTAGACGGAGAGGGCGTGACATTCGCACCATAGGTACGCATAACCTCACGACGGAAGGGCTTCTGCTCATACGAGCACTTTACCATATATACCCGGCAGTCCAGACCGAAGTGCACACATGCCATCGACAGAGCGGTACCCCACTGGCCGGCACCCGTTTCCGTTGTTACGCCGACGAGTCCCTGCTTCTTAGCATAGTACGCCTGCGCGATAGACGAGTTGAGCTTATGGCTGCCGCTCGTGTTGTTTCCTTCGAATTTGAAGTAAATTTCTGCCGGTGTATCGAGGTATTTTTCCAAATCATACGCTCTGGCCAGAGGTGACGGACGATAGGTCGTGTAGTAATTGCGGACTTCCTCCGGAATCTCAAAGTACGGTGTGGTATCGTCAAGCTCCTGTGCAGCAAGCTCCTCACAGAAAACATGCGAAAGTTCTTGTAGCGTCATCGGTTTCATCGTGCCGGGATTCATCAACGGAGCGGGCTTTTTCTTCATGTCTGCACGCAGGTTGTACCACTTTTTCGGAATCTCATCCTCGGCAAGATAGATTTTTCTCGGAATTGCTGTGTTTCCCATTTTATAATCTCCTATGCTATATAAAATAATTTTTTTAATTCTAAGATTGCGGCTTACGATAACCTCATCACGTCAAGACTGGAATTTATCCTTTCTGACATAGACAAAAGGGATGTCCGGACGGGTCAAGCATCGTCACAAAGTCACCCCCGCCAAACTGTGCCGTCGATTTGATTGCTCCTAATGCCTCTGCCTTCTTCACCATTTCAGCAACATTGTCAACCTGAAAATCAAAGTGCATCTGCTTCTGTTGTTTTCCTGCTTCCTCCGGCCATATCGGACGAACGTAGTCCGCTTCTTCAATGAATAAAAAGACAATTCCCGTGGAACTTCGAACAGCGGGCCGCTCAAACAGTTCACACATTTCCCAGCCTAATAATTCGCCGTAGAATTTTTGCAGACCCTTTTCATCGTTGCAATCAACCATTACATTTCCCAGTACTACCTCATCAGTCATTTCGGTTATCTCCCGTAAATTCTCATTTGTGTGCTCATGTTAGTATTTTGTAACGAAATATAAAAAGCCCTTATCCCAGCCTATCATGCCGGGACAAGAGCTATCATTCAAAACTCCTGCGGTGCCACCCTGCTTGACGAAACATATGAATTCGTCCACTTTTTACATACTGACATATGCTGATTTTGGTAACGAAGCATCCTCTCCGTCTCGCATACTAAATCGACTCTGATGAATAAGCTCGGTCGTTCTGCTTGCCCTCGGAATCCCATTCGCCATAACTCCCGTACCGCAATTCCATCCTCTGCGGCTCTCTGTGACGTTTTTGTTATAGTTACTCACTACTCCTCATCGGTTTATTATATTATATCACCAAAAAACGTTTTCGTCAATCGTCATTTTGCTGTAATTTCAGTTGGCTTTCGCCCATTTTTATTATGCTATCTGCCGCATTTTCCGCTGTTATGTTATCACACTGTAGGCGTATTTCTCCGGCTGCGGCGGGGCGCTCGACAAATCTGCGGTTTATTCGCACCGCTTCGTCCGCGTTACGGTATCCGTTTCCGTTATCGCGCTCAAGCACGCGCCGACGCAGCGTCTCATCGGAAGCGCTGTAGAGGATAATCACCGTCACATTTTGACCGAATCGGGTCCGCACCTCTTCGGTAAACTCTTCGCGGATGTCAGTGAGAATCACAGTTTCAAATCCATGGCGGAGATAGTTCTCCGTCACCAGCATGAGGTTTTCAAATGATATGCGCTCTTCTTCTTCGTATGTGATTTTTGTATGAGGATTAAGATTTCTGAACTCTGGTATCCACCCAAATTCAAACCATGGACACCGCAATTTTTCGTGAAGAATCGCCGCGACAGTGGATTTTCCG
>CAZUPI010000030.1:0-26991 GCA_964621755.1 uncultured Ruminococcus sp.
TGAAATTCGTGCCGGTGCGGGCGGCGAGGAAGCGGCGCTGTTTGCGGGAGTTTTATACCGTATGTATACGATGTATGCAGATATGAAGCGATACAAAACAGAGACCGTGAGCATGAACGAGACGGGGCTTGGCGGATTCCGTGAAATCACATTTCTGGTAACAGGAGAGGGAGCCTACTCGCGCTTCAAATATGAAAGCGGCGTCCACCGGGTCCAGCGGGTTCCAGAGACGGAAGCTTCCGGCAGAATCCATACTTCGACTGCGACCGTCGCCGTTCTTCCGGAAGCGGAGGATATAGAGATTGAGATAAATCAGAACGACCTCGAAATTGAGACGATAAAATCAAGCGGCGCAGGCGGGCAGCATATCAACAAAACGGAATCGGCAATCCGGCTGCTGCACAAGCCGACCGGTATTGTGATTGAATGTCAGGACGAGCGCAGTCAGATGAAGAACCGCGACAAAGCGATGAAGCTCCTCCGTGCAAAGCTCTACGACATCAAAACGCGCGAGCAGCACGACAAAATCGCGAATGAGCGCCGTTCTCAGGTGGGAACGGGAGAACGCAGCGAAAAAATCCGCACCTACAACTATCCGCAAAGCCGGGTCACCGATCACCGTATCGGTTATACCATCTACTCCCTCGAAAGCTATCTCAATGGAAATCTCGACGCCATGATAGACGCGCTGGCCACAGCTGAAACGGCTGAAAAACTGAAAAGCGGCGAAATGGTTTTATAAAACCACTGAAAAGCCGCTTTTCCCTTACACTAAAATTTGCATTCACTACATTTGGAGATACGATGAATACTGAATTTCTTAGAATATCCGGAAACACGGATGACGATAATGAGATTATCCGGAAGGCTGCCAAGGTAATACAGAATGGCGGACTCGTTGCCATTCCCACCGAAACGGTATACGGACTTGCCGGAAGCGCGTTTCTCGCGGCCTCCGCTGAAAAAATTTACGCGGCAAAGGGGCGTCCCTCTGATAATCCGCTGATCGTGCATATTGCAAATCCCGGGGACGCCGAAAAAATCGCTTACACCAATGAAGTTTACTATGCGCTGGCACGTCGGTTTATGCCCGGTCCGCTGACCGTTATCCTACCGAAACGCGACATCATTCCGGATGCCGTCACCGCTGGACTCCCCACTGTGGCAGTCCGCTGCCCATCTAATATGATTGCGCATAAGCTGATTGAAGTTTCAGGCCATCCGATTGCCGCACCGAGTGCCAATCGTTCGGGAATTCCGTCTCCCACCAACGCGGAACACGTGCGCGTGGACATGGATGGGCGGATTGATATGATTATCGACGGCGGAGAATGTGAAATCGGTCTTGAGTCGACAGTCATCAAGCTCGAGCCTGACGGATGCACTATTCTGCGTCCCGGTGCGGTCACAGCCGATATGCTGTCCGCAGTCTGCGAAAAAGTCACGATTTCCCGTGCGGTAATTGAGCCGTCTATCAATGACGACATCAAACCCGAATCCCCCGGTATGAAGTACAAGCATTATGCGCCGAAAGCGAAGGTAATTCTGATTGACGCGCCTGAGGAAGTATTCGTCAACTACGTCAAAAGGAACGCAGACGGTCACTACGGCGTATTCATTCCGAATGAGGACGCCGGATACTTCAACAGCGGCGTCATGCTGCTGACCGGTCCCCGCGGCGACGCCAAGGAAGCTTCCAGGCGTCTGTTTACCCTGCTGCGCCGTGCCGACGAGATGGGGCTTGAAAAAGTATACGCAATTCTTCCCCCTTCAACCGACGACTATCTGGCATATTACAACCGTATCGTTCGCGCCGCTGGCTGCAAAATTCTCAAATTGGGAGCTGGAAGAAGCTTTAGTTAAGTCCGCGCGATCCCCCACCTATACAATTAGGAATTGCCTATTCGGCATCCTTTGAGGAACTTCATCATTTACAGGAGAGATATATGGAACTTGTAACAAATACAATGAAAGCGTATGTGGCAGACATTCAGAAAAAGCTCACTGCAATGGGACGGCCGGTTATCGCCGAAATGTTTAAAGCTACATACCTAAATACGATTGAAACGACCGTAAAGCTCGATGAAAACGGCGCATTTGTTATAACAGGAGACATTCCCGCCATGTGGCTTCGCGATTCATCCGCGCAGGTGCGGCACTATCTGAATCTTACCGCAGCAGATGCGGGCGTCCGTTCCCTTGTAACAAGTTTGGTAAAGAGACAGGCGTACTGCATTCTCGACGACCCATATGCAAACGCGTTTAATCAGACCAAAAAAGAAGGCGGTCACTACGCGGACAAAACGGAATTTGACAATCCCATGGCATGGGAGCGCAAGTACGAAGTGGACTCGCTGTGCTATCCCATCAATTTGGCGTATCACTTCATGAAAGCATCCGGTACATCCGTACACATTGACGATACCTTTAAAGAAGCCTGCCTGAGAATTCTCGACACCTTTGAAACCGAGCAGCATCACGCGGGAAAGTCACAGTATCGGTTTGAACGGCACAACTGCCCGCCCAGCGATACCCTCGCATGCGGCGGCATGGGCACACCGGTTGCCTACACCGGTATGACGTGGTCGGGATTCCGTCCGAGCGACGACGCGTGTCGGTACCACTATCTCATCCCGTCTGAGATGTTTGCGGTGGTGATTCTTGGATACATGGCAGAGTTTGCGGAAAAAGTATACCATGACAATAATATGAAGACACGCGCGCTGAAGCTGCGCTCGGAAATCGACGGCGGCATCAGAAAATATGGTATGTACAACCATCCCGAATTCGGCAAAATTTACGCGTACGAAGCGGACGGTCTCGGAAATCAGAACTTCATGGACGACGCGAATGTTCCGAGTCTGCTCTCTCTCCCCTATCTCGGCTACTGCACTGCGGATGATGAAATTTATCAGAACACGCGTCGCTTCATCCTGTCAAAAAATAATCCATATTACTATGAAGGCTCCGCTGCACGCGGTATCGGAAGCCCGCATACACCACAGAATTATATCTGGCACGTCTCTCTTGCCATGCAGGGTCTGACTTCCACGGACGAGAGAGAAATCAACGATATTCTCGACCTGTTTGAAACTACAACGGCCGGAACCGGATTGATGCACGAAGGCTTCCACGCCGACGACCCGAGCAAATTCACCCGAAAGTGGTTTGCATGGGCAAATTCCATTTTTGCCGAATTTGTAATCCATGTTGTAAATAGATAACCGGATGTAAATGCGATAAACATCCCGTTTTCTTCACGTTAGAAAAAACAGAAGAGGTCAAAATGCCTAGAAAGAAAACCGATATTAAACCTGAAATTTCCCAAGTTGCAGATATTACAGACCAGCATATTACCGACACCATTGAAAAAAACTATATGCCGTACGCAATGAGCGTCATTGTGTCGCGCGCAATTCCCGAAATCGACGGATTCAAGCCCGCCCACCGCAAGCTCCTCTACACTATGTATAAAATGGGACTAATGACCGGTCAGCGTACCAAAAGCGCGAACGTTGTCGGACAGACCATGCGTCTCAATCCCCATGGAGACATGGCAATTTATGAGACGATGGTTCGCCTGACCCGCGATAACGAAGCGCTCCTGCATCCGTTTGTCGACTCAAAAGGCAGCTTCGGCAAGCAGTACAGCCGCGACATGGCGTACGCCGCACCGCGTTATACCGAGGTCAAGCTTGAACCCATATGCGCGGAGCTGTTTGGCGGTATCGATAAGGATGCAGTCGAAATGGTTCCGAACTACGACAATACCATGACCGAGCCGACCCTGCTGCCCACCTCCTTCCCCAACATTCTCGTTTCGCCGAATATGGGCATCGCAGTGGGACTTTCCTCGACAATATGCTCGTTTAACCTTTCCGAAATCTGCGATGGTACAACGGCACTCCTCAAAAATCCCAATACGACCGTTGACAAGCTGCTCGATATCATCAAAGCTCCCGATTTTGCAGGAGGCGCCAACCTTATCTATGACCGTGCTCAGATGAAGCAAATCTACGAAACCGGCTCCGGCAGCTTTAAGATGCGCGCACGGTATCACTATGACAAGGCAAAAGGCATGATTGAAATCGTGCAAATCCCCTATTCCACGTCAATTGAGATTATCATGAAGCGGATCACCGACTTAATTAAAGAGGGAAAGTTTAAAGAAATCTCGGATATACGAGATGAAATCGACCTGTCCGGCTTCAAACTCACCATTGATGTCAAGCGAGGAACCGACGTGGATGCTCTGATGGCAAAGTTGTTCCGCCAGACCACCCTTGAGGACAGCTTCACTTGCAACTTCACCGTGCTGATTGACAGCGTGCCGCGTCAGCTTGGAATTCGCGATATTCTCTGTGAGTGGATAAAGTTCAGAATCGGGTGTGTAAGACGTGAGCTGATCTTCGAGCTTGCGAAGAAAAAAGATAAGCTCCACCTTCTCCGCGGTCTCGGCAAAATTCTCATCGATATCGACAAAGCGATTAAAATCGTACGGGAAACCGAACATGAGGAACAGGTTGTACCACGCTTGATGGAGGGCTTCTCTATTGATGAAATTCAGGCTGAATACATCGCAGAAATCAAACTGCGCCACCTGAACCGAGAATATATCCTCGAGAGAATCCGCGAGATTGAAGACTTGCAGCGTGAAATCGCAGAGCTTGAGAACATCATCGCGGATGACATAAAAGTGAAAGAAATCATTGCAAAGCAGCTTGCGGCGATAAAAAAGAAGTACGGCAAACCGCGCAGAACACAGCTTATTACTACAGACGACATCGAAGAGGATTCCGGTGAGGAAGAAGTCGAAAACTACGCGATATTTGTCGTTCTCACAAAAGAGGGCTACTTTAAAAAAATCACCCGCCAGTCCCTGATGCGCGCAGATGAGCAAAAAATGAAGGATGGCGATGAAATCGCGAACTCCGAGGAATGCGAAAACCTCGCTGAACTGATGTTTTTTACCAATCATGCGCAGGTTTATAAGTGTAAAGCAGCAGATTTCGAACCGGTCAAGGCCTCCTCACTCGGTGACTTCATCGCGGCAAAGCTCGGTTTTGACGAAGATGAACGTCCGGTCATGATGAAAGCCATTACCGAATACAACGCCAACGACAACTTCATCTTCATCTTTGAAAATGGCAAGGGTGTAAAAATCCCAGTGTCTGCATACGAGACTAAAACAAACCGCCGCCGTTTGATTGGCGCATTCTCCGATGCATCTCCGGTCGCCGCCATCCTCTACGAGCACGAACCAATGGATATCCTGATTGAGAACAGCATGGGAAAAGCGATTCTGATTCATTCTTCACTGATTCCCCAAAAGACCACACGCACCTCATCCGGCTCTACCCTGTTCAACATGAAAAACGGTATCACCATCCTTTCTGTCAAACATGGCGCAGAAATTGATATGGAAAAAGCGGCGAAATGCCGTAAAAACAAAATCCCCGCAACCGGCATTACAATTAATACGATTCCCGATACTACAGTCTGACAAGTTTTGGAAAAGAGCCGGGGAACTTTTTCAAAAGTTTCCCTATCCTCTTTTCTCCCTCAGGATACCTCCGATTTTTCGCTCATTTCCTATATTTAACCTTCTCAGACACTTGCAATTTTTTCAAACATGATGTATAATAAACGCAGTCATATTTTCCGAAAGGCGGAATTTAACTTGAAATCCAAAAAAATAAGAATCATAGCCATTACTCTAGCAGCTCTCTCAGCCCTCGCCATTACGGTTGCGGCGGCATATGACAGTTCCGAGGACCCTATTATTTCCCTCAGTTATCTCACCAATATTTTCAAACCGGAAATACTCGAAGCGGTCGACAGCAGAATTGATGACAAAATCGGAAATATCGACCTGACACAAAATCAGCCCATCTATGACGAACAACCTGTTCAAACCTCCTCCCCTGTTTCCACAACCTATGAGGTTATCGAGCTAAAGTATGGCGACGCTCTCTATGCCGCATCTGCCTGCGACATTATGCTCCGCTCCGGCAGCGCTTATTGTATCGCGCCCGACGCATCACAGGGTATTGCAGACTACACATCCGGTACCGAGATTTACAATTATGAATACCTGACGAAAAATCATATGTGCCTAATCCCCCGTGGCGACGGTCGTGGCATTTATGCCGATTCCGAATCGGTTTATATCATGGTAAGAGGTGAATATACAATTGTCGAAAGATAACACAAAAAAGACTCACTCCCGTGAAGAAAGAAAAAAACTCGTCGTACGCATTATATCTCTACTGCTCGCTCTCCTTATGGTTGGCGGCATGGCGTACTACACGATATACATACTTACATCTGCCGTCAGCGCAGCTGATACGGCAAATACAGAGACATCCGAAGCTATTGACACATCCTCGCTGAAAACAAGCGGGGATGTTGTGGTTAGTGTCGGACTGATGTTCGGTTCAAACCTGACAAAAGGATTTGAAACGACCACAACAGACGGTTATACAATAGGAAGCCAGATGTTGACCGGAGACCGTGAATTCATACCTCTTTGGGACATCGACAACACCAAAATTTCCTGCACAGTCGACGATAATCTCTCGAAAACCGGGATGACATATCTTGTTGCGGACAATTGGCGGGATACCGTAATAGGCGGATACCACATTCAAGTTGACTGCGGCGGATATAATCGTGAAGAAGTAGAGGAAATAATAGAAGACGCGTACTACGCCATTCTCGACCTTGGACTATATATGATTCCGTCGTACATTGATTCAGAGTACGCAATCAGAGTCGGCGATTTCTCCTCCTATAGTGATCTGGAAGGTTACATAGAAGACGTCGAGTATATCTTCTGGAATAAAAAGGTTTCAATCGCAGCGCCCAGTGACACTGCGGTATCGATTGTGAATCCCGATACCGACCGAATTCTGTTTGAGTACGACTGTGCTACAGAAACTGAGCTGGGGCTTGCCGCTCACGAGGACATAAACGGAAATACTTACATAAAAACCCCCGCAGGCAATATTTATGATGGCGTATTCTGCTTCAAGAGATACGATAACGGCGATGTGGAAGGAGTTGAGCTGATCAATTTCCTGCCGCTGGAGGCGTACATCGCCGGCGTTCTGCCATATGAGACCTCCAACACATGGCCGCTCGAAACGCTGAAAGCATTTGCTATTACCGTCCGTTCGTATACCCTCACAAACCTGAACAAGCATATGAACGTCTACGGTTTTGACCTGTGCAATACAACAAACTGTCAAGTTTACAAAGGTGCCGGCAAAGTCAACAGACGCATTATGCAAGCAGTGCTGGAAACCGCCGGGCTTGTCATGACCTATGACAACAAAATTGCCATAGCGTACTATTCGTCAAGTATGGGCGGGGTGACGGTAAGCGCGCAGGACGCTTGGGGAGGCGAGGAAGATATCCCATATCTGCAAGCGGTTGCGACCCCATGGGAAAGATACATGGTACATAACAATGCGTTCTGGATATATGAAATCTCCCCCACCGACCTTCTCGAGCGGTTGCATATTGCAGGCTATGACGAACTTCGCGATGAAGTTGAAGATGTGGAAATCGTTGAGCTTGCCCAAAACTCCACCTATGTCAAGGTTCTGAAAGTGACAGACATTTACGGGACAAGCATCTACATTGAAAATACAGATAACGTCCGCACATCCCTGACGCCATATGTAAAAAGTGCAAACTTTGTGGTCGGGCAAGGAAGTGTCGAGTACACAGAAGATGTTGTACTCAACGAAGACGAGTACAACGTTTACGACGAATACATCAACGATGACATCATGAACGAGTACGACCGCGACTACGGCTACATTAACGTTGAGGATTCCTACATCATAACCGCCGATTCCCTTGAGCGCAACGACTCCTCTGGTTCAATCAGTATCCTCACCGGAAACGGCAATATCGAACATAATAAAGTTGACATTTTCGTCATGACCAGACAGAATGCTGCTGCGTTCCTCGGAGAAGAATATGTAAAATATGCACTTGAGGAAATACAGGACACACAGGACACACATAAAACGTCCGTAATAGAGGACAAGTCCACAGATGAAGTTATTTATAAAGTAGCGTATGCAGACGACGAAAACAATTTCATCTTTGTCGGAAAAGGCTGGGGACACGGCGTTGGTATGAGCCAGTACGGTGCGCGCGACATGGCAGAGCTCGGATACACTGCGGAAGAAATCCTTGCTGCATACTTCACCGATACGGATGTCATATACTACAAAAATTCGGATAATTTCCAGTAATATGTTTTAGTTCACCAAAGCACATGTGCTTTTTGTCGTATTATCTATATTGTTATTATTTTTTCCCTTTCAAAATATAGATATTTTACCAATATGATTTATCATATAAAAACCCGTTGCTTTTCAACTTTTCCAGTGCTATAATTAGTTTGTAAATAAACTATCTTTAAACTTAATAATAGATCACAAAAAATAAAAGGAAGGAGTATCGTGATGAATCTCAAAGTAAACGGAAGAGCGCCAGAGGATGACGATAGTTTTACAGACTATAAGAAAACGCCTATGGCGCTCATCAATGAAATCATGCATCTCATGGGAGACAGGATTCGAAAAAACGGAGATGAAAATCCAATTGGGCAAAGGTCATGCAGGCTTTTGCTGATGGAGCTTGCAAGGCGCGGCGGAAGAACACAGCTCGACTTAGTGCATGCAACCCATCTCAAAGCTCCCACGATAAGCGTGGCGCTTCAAAAACTTGAAAAAGATGGATATGTTTCACGCCGTCCCGATGAATACGACTTGCGTGCAACGAGGGTCTTTCTCACTGAAAAAGGGCGTGAGCTTGACAATAAAATGAAAAAGCGTATCCGCGAGGAAGAATATCTCGCTATGAAGAACCTTACAGAATCCGAAAAAGACACGCTTCTGCGTTTACTTACAAAAATCAAAAGCAACCTCATTGAAGAAATAAATAAGGACGGTGACATATATTGAAAAAGGTAAAAATCAGAGGCTATCTCAAGAAATACTGGTTTTTTGCCATTATTTCTCCTCTCTTCATGGTTGGTGAAGTCTTAGTCGACCTCATGCAGCCAAAATTGATGTCAAAAATCGTGAATACTGTTGTAGGAAGCGGAGAGCTTTCCACAATTATGAGCGCGATTATTACAACAAGCTTGCAAATGCTCGGTCTCGTTGTAGTCGGCGGCTTCATGGGCCTCATGTGCTGCTACACCGCAAGTATTGCATCACAAGGCTTCGGCAACGATATTCGTGTAGACGCCTTCAACAAGGTCATGTCCATGTCACTTGAACAAACCGATAAATTTACCACCGGTTCTCTCGTCACCAGACTGACCAACGATATCACTTCCCTTCAGGACCTTGTTCAAATGATTCTCCGCATGTTCGTCCGCGCCCCAATCAGTATGTTTGGCGGACTGTTCATGTGTCTCAGCCTTGACATTTCCTTCGGTTATGTTGTGGCAATTTCCTTCCCAATTCAGCTCGCCGTAGTGCTGTTCATGGTGCTCAAGGCATTTCCGAAATTCACCATCGTACAGAAAAAGCTCGACCGCGTGAACTCTGTCGTACAGGAAAGCGTAACCGGTGCACGCGTTGTAAAGGCATATACGCGTGAGCCCCATGAAATCGAACGCTTCGGCGTAGCAAACGACGACTATCAAAAGACAAACCTCTCCGTCAATATTCTCATGGCGTGCGTTTCCCCGATTATGTCGATTATCATGAACCTCTCCATACTCGCGATTATCTACATAGGCGGTTTACAGGTTCAAGCAGCGCGCATCAACGTCGGCGACGTCATGGCGGCAGTTCAATATATCTCGCAGGTACTTATGTCCATCATGATGGTATCTATGATGTTCAACCAGATTGCACGTGGCAAGGCGTGCGCGGACCGTGTGCGTGAAGTGCTTGAATCAGACCCGGTTCTCATAAGCGGGAAAAACACCGATTCCACTGAAGTTGGTACAGTTCGTTTCGAAAACGTTTCGTTCAAATATCCGGGCGCTGTCGGGCACAACGTTCTGGAAAATATCTCCTTTGACGTAAAAAAAGGGGAAACCGTAGCGATTATCGGTGCGACCGGTTCTGGCAAATCCTCCCTGGTAAACCTCATCCCGCGTTTCTACGATGCTATCGAAGGTACGGTTTATGTCGACGGCGTTGATGTGAAGCAGTGGGATTTACACACCCTACGCTCAAAAATCGGTTTTGTTCTTCAAAAGAGCGAGCTGTTTTCCGGTACCGTAAACGATAACATCCTCTGGGGCAAGACCGACGCCTCAGACGAAGAAATCGTCTCTGCAGCAAAAATTGCGCAGGCAGACGAATTTGTCTCCACAATGGAGAACGGCTATTCCTCATACGTTGCGGAAAAGGGCGCCTCCCTGTCAGGCGGTCAGAAACAGCGTATTGCAATATCCCGTGCGGTTCTGCGCCATCCAGAAATCATGATTTTCGACGACAGTACGTCCGCGCTTGACCTCGGCACAGAAGCGAAGCTCAGAAATGCGCTCAATACAGAATTTGCAGGTACGACCATTATCATGATTGCGCAACGCATTGCAAGCGTCATGCACGCCGACCGGATTGCCGTCATCGAAAATGGCAAGATTACCGCGTTCGACAATCATGAAAACCTTATGAAAACCAGTGCGGCATACCGCGATATCTACAACTCTCAGATGAAGAACGACGGAGGTGACAAGAATGAATAATAAACCTAAACTCGACAAGAAAAAAGAAGAAATGCCTCCAATGCCCAACAACGACAATAAACAGGACAAGAACGCACATAAAGAACTTACCGCCGACGAACTCCGCGCGATGGTAAAGGAAAACGGCGGCAACGGCGGTCCACGCGGTGGTCCTGGTCCGGGCGGCAGCATGATTCGCGAAAAACCAAAGGATGCAAAAGGTACCGTCATCAAGCTCATCAAGTATATCGGAAAGAACAAATACCTCGTCTACATGATAATGTTTACGACGGTTCTGTCAACTATCTTCAACCTAGTCGTTCCGAGTCTGCAAGGTAAGGCGATTGACGCCATCACCATCACCCAGGGCAAAGCGACCGTAAACTTCGATTCACTTATCAAAACGCTCATTCTGATGCTCATTGTCTATTTGGCGAGCGCGGGAGTCCAGCTTCTGCAAGGTGTCGCGTCCGCGAAGATTTCACAGACCACAGTCCATACCATGCGTGCTGACCTGTTCCAGAAGATATCCTATCTTCCGATACGCTACACAGACACGCACGCGCACGGCGACATCATGAGCCGCATGACAAACGACGTCGATAACATCTCGCAAACCATTTCATCGTCCATATCCTCATTAATTTCGGCAGTCCTCACCCTCGTTGGCGCATTTGCAATGCTGGTATATTACGACTGGCGCATGGCCCTGATTGCGCTTATCACAATCCCGCTCACCATCCTTGTGTCGATGAATCTGTCAAAGTTCATGCGCAAGTACTTCGTGGAAAAACAAGTACTTCTTGGTCAGCTCAACTCGCAGGTTGAGGAAATGGTAACCGGTTATAAAACCGTCATCGCATATGGAAAAGAAAACGATGCCTGTCGTGACTTTGCCACGATTAGCGAAGCATTCAGAAAATGCAGCATCCGTGCGAACGTCTGGGGCGGTGTGATGGGACCTGCAATGAACATCATCAACAACCTCAACTATCTCATTGTAGCGGCAAGCGGTGCATATTTCACCGTAATAGGCGCGATATCAGTCGGTGATATTCAAGCAATTCTTCAGTATTCCCGTCAGCTCTCACAGCCTATCAACCAGATCGCTAACCAATATGCAAACATTCTCACCGCAATTGCCAGTGCTGAGCGCGTATTTACGATTCTCGACACCCCCGACGAAGTTGACGAAGGCAAGAATGACATGAAGGTCGATGACATAAAAGGAGATATCGAATTCAACAACATCAACTTCTCCTACATCCCCGACAAACAGGTACTTCACAACTTCAACCTCAAGGTAAAGCGCGGACAGAAAATCGCTCTTGTAGGTGCGACCGGCTCGGGTAAAACGACGGTCGTAAACCTGCTCACGAGATTCTACGACGTCGAATCCGGCGAAATCAAGATTGACGGGGTAAACATCAATGATATCCCGAAAAAGACCCTGCGCAACGCAATCGCGATAGTCTTGCAGGATACTGTACTGTTCCATGACACCATCGGAAACAACATCCGCTACGGCAAACTCGGCGCGACGGACGAAGAAGTCAAAAAAGCAGCGGCCACTTCCGAATCGGACGAATTCATTGAGAGACTACCGGAGACATACGAAACGATACTCACGGAAGGCGGCAGCAACCTCAGCCAAGGTCAGCGTCAGCTTTTATCCATAGCGCGCGCTGTTCTCGCCGACCCGAAAATTCTAATCCTCGACGAAGCAACGTCCTCAGTTGACACCCGCACGGAAATGCACATCCAGCAGGCTATGGTCGCATTGATGAAAAACCGCACAAGCCTGATTATCGCACACCGCTTGTCTACCATTCGCGACGCAGACATCATCATCGTAATGAAGGACGGCACCGTCATGGAAGCTGGTAACCACGACGAACTTCTCGCTCAAAAAGGCGTCTACTATGGTTTGTATCAGAACCAGTTCGCAGGAATTCAGACCTGATGAAAATAGGAATAACGATGGGGGAACTTTTTTAAAAGTTCCCCCTAAATATATTACCCTCTCTTCTTCAACCTAAACACAAGTCGGGCAAAAGCATTGCCGTTCCAAGGGATGAGCGGATAGAGGTATTTGTGACTGCCATCGATGGTTTTGTTGGTAGCGACAAGGACGATGGCAATAAGAATTCCGGCTGCAAAGCCCCAGACGTCCAATAGGGCCGTCAACAGCAGGGTCAGCATCCGCAGGTATTTAAAGGCATACCCGAGTTCATAGCTTGATTGGGTAAAGTTAGCAATTGCAACAAATGACATATATAGAATTACATCCGGTGACAGCCACCCGACCGTCACTGCAAAGTCGCCGAGCAGCAGACCTCCAACGACGGACAGCGAATTCGACAGCACGTTGGGCGTGTTGAGGGATGCGAGCTTCAAACCGTCGAGGGCAAATTCTGTAAGGAAAAGCTGCACTATGATTGGCAGCGCTCCCGGGTCGGCGGGGATGAGAAATTTCCATGATTCCGGCAGCACTTCGCTGTGCATAAGAAGCAAATACCAAAACGGCGTGACAATCATTGTCAGCCAAAATATGATGTGGCGAAGCACTCGCAGGTAGGTTCCCGTAAACGGAGGAAAGTAAAAATCGTCCGTCTCCTGCAGAAAATCGAACAGCGAGGTTGGAAAAATCATTGCCTCCGGGCTGTTGTCGCAGATGAGAACGATACCTCCTTCGAGAATGGTTGCGGCAGCTGCGTCTGGCCGCTCCGTCGAACGTATTTTGGGAAATGGGTTATACCACTTCGTTTTCAGCATCGCTTCTGCAAGGCTCTGGTGGCCGAGCACGAGAGAGTCTGTGTCAAGGTTTTCGATTTTCTTACACAGTTTTTCAACGTAGTCCATGTCCGCGCGGGTGTCCATATAGCATAGCGCTATATCAGTACGGGTGCTTTGTCCGGCGTTCAGATAGCGGATAGTCAAGTCAGTACTCCGGATTCTGCGGCGAATCATGGCGGTGTTGAAAATTAAGGTTTCCACAAAACCGTCGCGGCTTCCGCGCATAACCTTATCGTTCTCCGGCTCCTCCGCTTCTCTCGCTGGATAGGTGCGCAGGTCAATGACAAGGGCGTTGTTGTCAAATTTATCACACAGAAAGATAGTGCAGCCACTCATCACCATCAGCACGAGGTTGTCAATGGAATTGCTCACGTCAACTTCGGCAGCAGTGATATAGCGTTCCGCAAATTTCTGTGCGTCCCCTTCTCTGTTGCTTCCAAAATCCTTCACGCTCACAACATACGTCAGCAGCTTCTGGAGCGTCTCTGCCTTGACAAACCCATCAATGTAATACATGACAATCTGCGCGCCGGCAATCTCCATAGGCTTGCGAATCATATCGAAATTGGCGTCGGTCCGCAGAATTTCATCCATCATAGCAACATCTTGTTCAAAGTTTCCGGAAAGCGTCCCGTTAAAAATCTCCATAAAAATCTCCGTCAATCTTCATTCTACAGATAAGTATTGACGGAGGCAGGGGGATTTATGCAAATGCAAATTTCATAGAAAAAACTTTTTAAATCGAAAATCAGGATTGTGGAAGCAGGAATACTTTTTAGGAGTTCTTCCCTTCTATAATCTTTTCTTTTTCGTTCTTGAAGAACTGGTAATAATAGCATGGTATCATGCCGTTGTAGAGCTTTCGTATCTTATCCGCGCGCCTGCCGTATAGCCGGGGAAATTTTTCGTGCTGTGTGATAACGTAAATCTGCCACTTGCCGAGTCTGGCAAAAGCCTGTCCTATCGCACGGTATAAAGCTTCCGCTTCTTCCGGTGTCATCAGGCGCTCACCGTACGGCGGATTGGTTACGATAGTGCCACGCCGTCCGAGTGTGTCAATGTCGAGTGCATCCATGACAAATATGTTCAATCGGTCAGCTACTCCCGCTCTTTTCGCAGCAGCGGATGCAAGCTCAATGCACGCGGGGTCTATATCGGTCGCATAAGCTTCAAACTGGGTGTCACGCAGCTCCGATTTCGCGCGCTCGAATGCGTCGTCCCATGAGCTTTTTGGAAATGCGGGATAGGCTTGCGACACAAATGTGCGATTTATTCCCGGTGCGATATGCTTCATCATCATCGCCGCTTCAATTGCAATGGTTCCAGAACCGCAGAAGGGGTCCCACAGCAGTACATCCTCACGCGGGCGCGCCAGCTTCACCATGGCGGCAGCGAGCGTCTCGCGTATCGGCGCAGCATGGGTCTCCGGACGGTATCCGCGTTTATGAAGCGGTACGCCAGACAGGTCTATCATCAGTGCGGCCTTATCCTTGAACAGGAAAAACTCGATTTTATATCGCGTTCCGGTTTCCGGCAGGATTTTCAACCCGTATTTCTCACCGAGTCGCGTAGATATCGCCTTTTTGATGATTTTCTGACAGTCCGGGACCGAGAACAGCTTGCTCTTTATCGCGTGTCCGCTCACCGGAAATTCGTCATTCCGTGAAATATACTCCTCCCATGGCAGCGTCTTTGTCCCATCGAACAGCTCCGTAAACGTAAGCGCCTCAAACGTACCGAGATTCAAATACAGCCGTTCCGCATAACGCAAATTGATGTTGCATACGGCGCAGGCGTTCTCGTCCCCTTCAAACGTAATTCTCCCATCTATCGTATCAACACGCCGATAGCCGAGCGACTCAATTTCTTCTCCCAGCAACCCTTCAAGCCCAAACAGACAGGTTGCAGTATATCGTAAAATCATATTGCTCAAAGCGTGAAATCTTTTTTCCGCATCCCTTTCCAAAATTAAAGTCAAACGAAGCATGTCAGCCCGTTCCAAATGATCTTCTATCTCTTTCAGCCTCTCTTATCCTCCATGGACTTTGGCTGATTGCCCTTCGGCAGGGTGAAGGTGAAACGGCACCACTTGCCGTATTCGCTCTCGACCTTGATTTTTTCTTTATGCGCTTCAATTATCGTTCGTGCGATGTATAATCCAAGTCCAACACCGGTTTTGTCAAGGCCGCGGCTCTTGTCGCTCTTGTAGAATCGGTCAAAAACGTACGGTAAATCCTCGGGCGAAATTCCGATTCCCTCGTTATACACGCTTACAACCGTTTTCGCGCCCGCATCCTTGACGGAGACCTCGTACCTTCCGCCCTCCTTGGAGAATTTTATCGCATTGTCGCAGATGTTGTACAGAATTTGGTGAATTGCATCGCGGTCCGCGTTTACAAACATGTTGTCGCGATCTGCGTCAAATACGACGTCCAGTTTTTTGTCCTCCAGACGCTGTTCAGAAGAGATAATAATATCACGTGCCATTTCGCATATGTCAAACGGTGCAATATTGAATTTTCGCTCACCCGCCTGAATTTTGGTAATGTCAAGCAGATTTGCAACAAGCCTGGATAAACGTCTGACTTCGGTTGCAATAACGTTTAAGTAATATGGCACCTTATCCTGTGGGATTGCGCCGTTTAAAATGCTTTCTATAAAACCGGATATCGTGGTCATCGGAGTTCTGAGGTCGTGTGATACGTTTGCAAGGAACAGCCGACGGGTCTCCTCACTGTGCTGAAGTGAATTCGCCATATTGTTGAACGCTTCTGCAAGCTCCGAAACCTCATCGTTTCCGCTGACATCCACGCGCACATCAAATCGTCCAGATGCAAACTCGCGCGCTGCGCGGCTCATAGCGCGAAGCGGCGAGACAAGTCGTTCTGTAATAAAATAGACGGCAATCAGCGCGGCGAGCATCAGCCAAAGAGTCGACATAATAATGGTTTTTATCATCGCCTCAAGCAGCTCATCCATATCGGAATTCATAGTACATGCCATAACCGATCCGACAATATTTCCGCTTTTTGTTGTAATCGGCTGAATATAAGAATAATGCTTTTCGGCAAAAAATCCGTCAAGCGTATCATTGCGTGAAATTCCGCTTGTATTCTGCAAAGCGTTTGTAATGGACTGAGGGTAGGTCAACTCCTCCTCTTCGGAAACAATGCCGTCCTCACCCGCAAAAGTGTCGGCGTGGAGAGAGCCGCCTACCAGTTTGACATTTCCTTCGCCGTCAGACACAAATATTACGAGATTCTCAACATTTCCTTCCAAGGCATCGAGCATGGGCTTAATCGGATAGACCGAATTGTTCAGGTATTCGTTAAAGCTCACGTCGCCGCTTTTGGTATAGTCGTCTATGATGAACGTAGTCACCGAATAGGCGATATTGGCGAGAGTGCGGCTCTTGTTGTTTTCGTCATAGGTGTTGACAAGCGTTGTAATAACCGAGGTAGACAAAAAAATGCTTAATATGTTGATAAGCATAAAGGCAGAAATATATTTTACAAATACACTTTTGAACATATGCGCTCTCCTGATGATACAATTGGCTCTCCTGATGATACAATTGCCATTTGCCGGATGCGCATCGCCAATACAGACAACGGGATGTCATCAACGACTATAGCCATATAATGAAGTTGGGGTTGACGAAATCATCATCAACCCCGATTTTTGATTTACTGGATGAGTTCGAATTTGTATCCTACGCCCCAAACGGTTTTGAGCGTCCACTTGTCAGATACACCCTCGAGCTTTTCGCGCAGACGTTTTACATGAACGTCGACCGTTCTGGAGTCTCCAAGATAATCAAAGCCCCATACTTTGTCGAGAAGCTGGTCACGTGTGAAGACGCGGTTAAAATTCGATGCGAGGAAGTAGAGGAGGTCGAGTTCCTTTGGCGGGATGTCAACCGTCTTGCCGCGGAGCTTCAGCTCATACTTGCTGCGGCTGATTTCGATATTGTCAAACTTGATGGTCTCATCGTCGTTCTGAATATCGTGCGCAGAGTAGCGGCGGAGAACTGCCTTGATTCTCGATGCAAGCTCCTTCATGTCGAACGGCTTTATTACAAAGTCGTCCGCGCCAAGTTCAAGACCGAGTATTCTGTCAACTACTTCACCCTTTGCGGTAATCATAATAATTGGTTTCGAGGATATTTCCCTGATTTCGCGGCATACCTGCCAGCCGTCTTTGTTTTTCGGCAGCATAATGTCCAACAAAACAAGGTCTGGTTCATACATTTTAAAATAGCTGATACCTTCAATACCGTCCCCGGCAGTTTTTACTTCGTAACCTTCATTTTCAAAATAAATTCTCAGCAAATCACAAATATTCGCGTCATCATCAATAACTAATAATTTTGTTGCCATAATTAACTTTCCCTTCTTAACTATTATGAAAACTTTCCGTCGGTACAAAAGCGGTTCACTCAAAGTATCAGTAAAACTGATTTTTGCCAATTCTACGCGGCTTTATGCTGATTTTACGCCATATAGTCGCCGTTGTAGCTTACAAGAACGGCCTTTGCAATCCCGTCAGTTGCAGTAAGTTTATTTACAAATTCCGTGCTGTCGCCGTTGAGCTTTACCTCATACGTAACCTCTACAAGACCCTGTGCAACTGTCTTAGACTTCACAGCAAACTTCTTAGCGCCCTCAGAAATGATTGTGGCAGCCTTCTTTTCAGATGCGTCACTATCACATTCTACAACAAGTATGTATTCGCAGTCGGGAGTCTTTGCACGTACAAAGATAATCAGAATGACACCGACAATGGCAGACCCAATCACAGCAAGAGGATACATACAAGCGCCGAGAACGATACCTACACCTACAGCCCAGAACAGATAAACGATATCAAGCGGGTCCTTAATGGCGGCACGGAATCTTACAATCGAGAGCGCACCGACCATACCGAGAGACAGAACTACGTTGGAGGTTACAGCGAGGATAATGAAGGTGGAAATCATCGTAAGCGCGATAAGGGAAACGCCAAAAGACTGGGAGAACATCACGCCCTGATAGGTTTTCTTATAAACGAAATAAATAAACATACCGAGAGCATATGCAAGGACGAGCGAGATAAGGGTATCAACAAGGGAGAACTCTATGGTTCTTTCCAGAAAGCTGTTTTTAAAAATATCATTGAATGACATATCTGTATTTCCTTTTCTGTTTCTATATTTTTTATTGTGACGAGGGATAATGCGCAAATTCATTTTTCCGACCCAAACAGATCAATGTGCAAAAGGAACGCGGGGTTTCTACCGCTTCTTAGCCAAACTTGCGGCAAATCTCATATTTTGACATCGACTCGCGGTCACGGCTCACGGGATATACTATCATTTTGATAATATCCGGCAAGTACTTATCATATTTGATTTCGAGAACATCCATTTCTCCTGTGAAAACGAGGGGCAATTGTTCAAAGAGATTTGTCGAAAAAAGTCCGCTTCGGATATCCCGGTCAAGCGTCACACGAACGTTTCCCGGATCGTAGATATACGGTTCCCTTGTATATTCGACAAGTGTTTTCGGCCTTAATGCGCAGCCCTTCATCTGAGCGTACAATTCTGCCACAACACCGCGGCCGTCGTGCAGCATCCAGTCAATGTCTCCGGAAGTAATTTTATCGCACTCTTGACGTGTGATTCTCGCTTGAAGCTTCTGGGTAAGCTCGCCGCACTTCACTTTTTTTTCAAGAGTTATGAATTTATCACTCCCGTTGTATATTCTGATGCGGAACTTTGACCTCGGATTTGCACCGTTAATTTTTTCAAAGAGCGCTTTGTCATTGAAATTATCAAAATACAGACTGCGAATTACATATGTTCCATCAGGACCAGTATGCGGGTCGCGCCTCATGATATTCTTAAGTCGTCTTCTCAAAATTTCACAGTCACTAACATTGAGCGGATATTTGTACTCGTGCCTGTAAATTGCTTCCGATACCATAGCATCCTCCTTTTAGTAATACTCATATATTGTAAACTATTAATATGAAAATTGTGTGAACACATAATGATGGGAATATAAATTAATTCTGATTTCTGAGAAAAAAATTAATTTTATTTAAACAATGTCCGATTCTCTTGAATCTCGTAATAAAATAGTATATAATAAGATGATTTTCTCCAGACACAAACACATTCTTACGATAAAAGGCAGGAATTCATAAATGAAGCTTGGCATAATAGGTTTGCCGAACGTAGGCAAGAGTACACTTTTCAACGCGCTTACGGGCGCCGGTGCGCCGAGTGCGAACTACCCCTTCTGTACAATTGACCCGAACGTAGGCGTCGTTCAGGTTCCGGACGTCCGTCTGGATAAGTTGGCGGAAATGTACAATCCCGAACTGTACACACCGGCAACGGTCGAATTCGTAGACATCGCGGGCCTTGTACGCGGTGCGTCGAAAGGTGAAGGACTCGGCAACAAATTTCTCTCGCACATCCGCGACGTTGACGCAGTCGTTCATGTGCTCCGCTGCTTTGAAGACAGCGACATCATCCATGTAGACGGTTCAGTTGACCCGGTGCGCGACCTTGAGACAATTAATCTTGAACTGATTTACTCGGACATTGAGCAGCTTGAACGCCGTATTGAGCGCACGCAAAAGATGCTCAAGGGAGACAAGACGCTGCAGGAGGCTCTTGACCTGTACAACAAGCTCCTCGCCGTGATGAACGAGGGAAAGACCGCACGAAGCTGTGACCTCACCAACGATGAACGCGAGCTGCTGTCCGACCTGAATCTCTTGACACTGAAGCCAATAATCTATGTTGCGAATGTGAGCGAAAACGAAGCGGCGGGTGTTTCGGACGACAACTTGATGTACAAGCGGTTGGAGGGGGCGGCAGACGCGGAAGGTGCAGAAGTGATTCCAGTATGCGCGGGAATCGAAGCGGAGATAGCGGAGCTTGAGCCGGATGAGAAGGAGATGTTTCTTTCAGATATCGGCATAGAGGAAAGCGGGCTTGACCGTCTTATCAAGGCAAGCTATGCTCTGCTCGGCTACATCAGCTATTTAACGGCTGGTCCGAAGGAGGTGCGCGCGTGGACAATCGTCAAAGGAACAAAAGCACCTCAAGCGGCAGGAAAGATACACAGCGATTTTGAGCGCGGCTTCATCCGGGCGGAAATCGTATCGTTCGACGAGCTGATGGAATGCGGCTCCATGACAGTCGCCAAAGAGCGCGGACTTGTCCGCAGCGAAGGAAAAGATTACGTCATGCAGGACGGCGATGTCGTACTGTTCCGGTTTAATGTTTGAGTTTTAAAAAATAAGGTCTCGTATGGGAGGTGCTTTTTTCGAAAGTACCTCCCATACCCCTCTCAAAAGCTTTTCGGCAGGGTGGCTTTAGAATATTTATATCCCGCCGAACCGCTGGCGAAACTCACTTTGCAGGATGGAACAGGTGCCGACAGAGACATACTTTCCCTTCACGTGCATGGATTCGCGTGCGATGCCCTCGTAAGTCATGCCGACCTTTTCCATTACGCGGCGGCTTCTCTCGTTTCCGACCATATAACGTGCTTCAATCCGGTTAATCCGAAGCTCGAGAAAGCCAAAGCGCATCACCGCATGCACCGCTTCAGGCGCAATTCCGTAACCCCAGTACAGAGGATTCAGAACATATCCCACCTCTGCGGAATTTGCTTCATTATTGAACCTTGTGAAGCCGCACGTACCTATCATTTTATTATTCTCTCGCAGGACTACTGCCCAGTCGTAAAAATCCCCCGCGCGGTATCTTGACTGAAGATAAGACAGATATCGATAAGTATAATACTCACTCTCATGAGGTTCCCACAGAAGATATTCTGTAACCTCTCCCAGGCTGGCATATTCGTACATATCGTGACTGTCCTTTTTTTGCATCTTACGCAGTATTAACCGCCTGGTCTCAAGCACTGGCGGGTCCCGAAAGATTCGTATAATTTCGTCATGTGTCATAATCAGCCTTTACTGAAATTTGAAAATCTTATGGTTTATTCCATTATAAGCGATTTCAGGAAAATTTTCAATGGAATTTAAAATATTTTTATATGAAAAATATGAAAAATTCTATCATCTTTACGAACACCCACCATTCCCCATAATTTTTATATAATTTACATTTACGGCCTTGTATTACAAGCCATCTTATGATAAACTGAATAGGAATCCAGTAATCATCCGGCATGTCCTCGCATATAATCGGGTACATCAAATGTGCGAGGTAAATATGAACGACACAAAAAGCTATATTTTATCGGTCCGAGAAAGTCTCCCCGAACGACTTGCAGTTGGATTTATCGTCTATCTGATCCTTTTTATCCTCTCCTGCGGAATTTCTTATGCGCTGTCGTCGATTTTCCGCTACAGCGGATATTTTATCGCGGTTAGCCCGCTGGGAAGCGGTGGGACAGTTCATCTCATCTTATCAGTTGCCCAATGCGCCATTCCATCTGTAGTCGCCCTGATTTTGATTTATCTGTCCGCCCATACAATTTTTTCACACGTAGCATCCGGCGCGGTTATCCTATGGCGTGGCACCAGTCTCGGATGCGCAGGAAGTCTTATGGGAAGCGGTACAGTTATCAGCATCGGACGGTACTGGACGGTTGCGCTGACGCTGTACTTCCTTTCTTCTGTGATGATTATCCTGCTCGCGGCATATTCCTATATTTATTCGCTGTGCCTGTGCCGCGCTCACTCGTCGGGTGACGTCAAACTATGTGCGTCCGTAGCGGCAGAGTATCTGCGGTTGTTTATGATGTTCTCAGGATGTATATTCGTCTGCGCGTGTGTGACGGTTCTGCTGACATAAGAAAAACTTAAAATAAAGGTGATCAAATGCCCTATAACGATTCAAATGAGAAAGAAAAACTCTCCTTAGACGAAGTTGAATCCCTTGAGGAAGAGGAAAAAAGGCAAAAAAACAAGAAAAAATTCAATGTATTTTCTCATACCTACGATGACGGCAAAGGAGTCGACAAGGATGAGGAACAAATTGCAGACAATCCAAACTTAGTAAACTTTTTCAAGCTCGTCGTCCGAAAGATAAATCAGCTTCTGTCTGTGAATATCATTATGATTGTCGGCAACTTTCCGATATTCTTTTTCCTCCTCGCAATGAGCGGGTATCTGTCAATTCACACAACATCGCCGTATTATGCGGTCTATGCGCCGCTGCGCGGGGCAATGCTGTTCCACAACTCACCCGCAGTCTCGGCTGTGTGGACTATTTACCAACGGCAGGCGGAAGTCACAGTTCATACGACCGCAGATTACATTCTCTTTGCGCTCTCTGCCCTGCTGATTCTTACGTACGGTCCCGTCAGAGTCGGTGTAACATACCTTATCAGAAATATGTTCCGCGGCGAACCTGTATTCATGATGCAGGATTTCTTCTACGCAATAAAGCGCAACCTCCGTCAAGCGATTATCTATGGTATTATGGACGTAGTGATAATCAGTCTGATTATTTATGATATTGTATTCTTTAATCTCAACTATGGCATAAATGTCATCACAGACACAATGTTTTTCATGAGTTTGTGTCTCGCACTCCTGTATTTCTTTATGCGGCATTACATTTATCTTATGCTGATTACATTTGACCTGTCAATCTTCAAGATGTTCAAAAACGCATTATCCTTCACAGTCCTAGGCGTAAAGCGAAATTTTATGGCGCTGCTCGGTACAGTTGTGCTTGCCCTGTTTGAATATGTCCTTCTGTTTGCATACTTCCCTCTCGCAGTCATTGTTCCGTTCATCATTCTCCCGTCGCTCCTCGTCTTGATAGGCGTCTATGCGGCATACCCAAAAATCAAAGAATTCATGATTGACCCGTTTTATGAGAAAATCAACGATTCCCCAGAGAGTTAAGAAAAAAACTCCCTTTGTCCTTAATCAAAAACTGCCTTGTCTCTGCTGGCGCAGGGATTTGGCAGTTTCTTATTTCAGATTCATTAATTCAGATACGGTGACAAATGTGTAGCCTTCCTCAAGAAGAGCCGGAATAATCATGCGAAGTGCGTCCGGAGTTGGGGAGTCTCCGTAAATATAATCGTGAAACAAAATGATATCTCCGCCTTTAACCGATGAGAGGACATTCTGTACAATTTGGTCAGTAGGGGTGTGCGCCCAATCACGAGTATCTATAGACCAGCAAACAACTGTATAGTCAAGCTCTTCCGCCGCTTTGCATAAATCGGTTCCAAAAGCCCCTTCCGGAGGACGCAGGAGTCTGGTCCGATATTCGACAGTCTCATATATTGCCCGCTCTGCCCGTTCAATTTCATTGCATACCTGCTTATACGGCAGTTTCTTCAGATTTAGGTGCGAGTACGTATGATTCCCGATTTCATGTCCGGCCTCATACTCCATTTGAAACACATCATTATACCACGCTACATTCTGACCGATGGTAAAAAAAGTCGCTCTTACATCGTATTCCGCAAGAATATCGAGAATTTCAGGTGTGTGCACCGGATGCGGACCGTCGTCAAATGTCAGCGCGATATATTTATTATTGCTGTGCCACGAAAATACTACCTCCGCACCCGCCGCGTCCATTTTCCCGTTCAGCGTAACGATAGCGATAAGTATTGCGCACAGCACGTTTTTTATTCTTTTTTTCTGACGCATGTCACCACAGCTTTACATAGAAGATTTTGCCTGTGAAGTCAGCTCGTCAAGCGTACCAAATCGATACCCCATATTTTTCCATTCCCGAATCAGAGTCGGAAGAATTTCCGCATTTGTCGCGGAAGTCGGATGCAGAAGAAGAACTTCCCCATTATGTGTGCCGGACAGCACCTTTGCCGACGCTTTCTCCGCGCTCATCTGATTGTTGTTGTCCCAATCGGCGTAGGCGAAGCTCCAAAATATCGTCTTATAACCAAGCTTATCCGCCCACTCTAAGTTGGCCTCGGTAAATTTTCCTTCCGGCGGACGGTAATACTTCGCGAGGTCGCAGCCAAGCTTTTCTTTATAAATCTGCTCCATTGCCGCCAGCTCCGCGGCAAATTCGGATTCACTCTTTTGCGTCATATCGCCATGACGCGCGGTATGGTTGCAAACGGTGTGCCCTTCGTCCACCATTCGCTGTACAAGGCCTGTGTTACGCGTTACAAGATTTTCAAGAACGAAAAAGGCTGCAGGTACTTCTTCTGCTTTTAATGTGTCAAGAATTTTCGCAATATTGCCGTTTTCATATCCCGCATCAAAAGTAAGATAAATAACTTTGTCGTCTTCGCCTAAAAAGTATCCGTTGTGTTTATCGATATAATTCATTTCTGCCGGCATAGGGGGACGTTTCCCGTCTTCCATGTGTTTACAGTACCAGTTTGAAACCGCCGTAGAGGCGGTTGTCAAACTTTCCTTTTCGGTTTCAGATTCCGGTTTGGGAGATTCTGCATCATCGTGCTTCTTATGATGATGCTTGCCGCCGTGCCCATGTCTCGGACAGTCACCCTCGCTGCAATCCGGGCACTCCGGCTTAGTTGTGTTTTCCTTTTGATTCCTGCCGTCCGGACTGTTTTTACCACGCTTGGGGGTAAAATCCTCCGTCATAGGCTCAGTCTCCGCATTTTCTTCACTTTTGAATTTATCAAATATACCAACGGGAGCATCATAGGACTCCGCCTCGGTACGCTGCGATAAGATTGGGGTAAAAAGTATCACCGCGGTCAAAAAAAGCGGCAATGCACGCTTTGCTTTTTTCATTTTCAAAATCATTCTCCTTTCATACCATGGTTCGTTGTTTATTCTAACCGACGGTTCGCAATATAACCGCGTTAATTTATGGCTTTTATACAATTTCTATCAGAACGCCACCGCGTTCTTTTTCTTTCGCACACATATAGTGTAAATCCAACAAAAAATATCCAATAGCCCTTATTATTTTTATCAATATAAAAATAATAAGGGTTTGAAAACAGGTGTGGAAAACTGAAACTCCCAGTACAAGTCCTGCTCGTTTCAAAAAACTTTCCCTTTTACTCCTTCGAACACCTGCAATTCTTATGGACATATCCGGTTAAATTGTGCATTTTTATAAATTTTTATTGCATATTTATTCCGATTTGTCTATCATGCCTATTGTATTTTTTGTGTCGCCGCGGTATAATGTTATCACAATAAAACAAACAAACTACTTCAAACGAGGGAAACATAAATGAAAAAAGAAATCAAAAAAATCGTTCTCGCATATTCCGGCGGTCTTGACACCTCCATCATTATTCCGTGGCTTAAGGAAAATTACCCGGGATGCGAAGTCATCGCGGTATCCGGAAACGTAGGACAGGCAGACGAACTCGACGGGCTTGAAGAAAAGGCCCTCAAAACAGGCGCATCCAAACTGTATGTAGAAGACCTTCGTGAAGAGTTCATCACCGACTACATCTTCCCAACCGTAAAAGCTGGCGCAAAATACGAAAACGCCTACCTTCTCGGTACCTCGTTCGCGCGTCCAATTATCGCAAAACGCCTTGTAAAAATCGCAAAAGCAGAAGGCGCTGACGCAATCGCGCACGGCTGCACCGGCAAAGGTAACGACCAAGTTCGTTTTGAACTGACAATCAAAGCTTTCGCTCCCGATATGGAAATCATCGCACCGTGGCGTATCTGGGATATCAAGTCTCGTGACGAAGAAATCGACTATGCAGAAGCGCACAATATCCCACTTAAAATCAGCCGTGAGACAAACTATTCAAAGGACAAGAACCTCTGGCACCTGTCACATGAAGGTCTTGACCTTGAAGACCCTGCAAACGAGCCGATGTATGACAAGATTCTTGAAATGGGCGTAACCCCCGAAAAAGCTCCCGACAAGCCAACCTACATCACTCTGCACTTTGAAAAGGGTAACCTGACCGCCATCAACGGCGAAGAGATGAATCCGGTTGCATTGATTGATTTTTTGAACAAGGTCGGCGGCGCAAACGGCATCGGCATCATCGACATCGTGGAAAACCGTCTCGTGGGAATGAAGAGCCGCGGCGTATACGAAACTCCTGGCGGAACTATCCTTTACGCAGCACACGAAATGCTCGAAAACCTCACGCTCGACCGTGAAACCATGCACCTCAAGCAGATGCTCGCTGGCAAGTTTGCAGATTTGGTATACTTCGGTCAGTGGTTCACCCCCGCTCGCGAGGCACTCTCCGCTTTCGTCGATAAAACGCAGGAAACCGTAACCGGGGATGTCAAGGTCAAACTCTACAAAGGCAACATCACTCCGGCTTCTGTAACCTCCCCGTACTCCCTCTACAACGAAGACATTGCAACCTTCGACGAGGACCACGTATACAACCAGAAAGATGCGGATGGCTTCATCAACCTCTTCGGTCTGCCGATAAAGGTTCGCGCTATGGCCGAAGCAAAGTGGAACAAATAAATCTGAAAATCTAATGTAATTTAACGGGGAATGCTTTTTCGAAAGCGCCTCCAGCATAAAGTTTTTTGAAAGGGGTTTGGGGAAAACT
>CAZUPI010000031.1:0-26961 GCA_964621755.1 uncultured Ruminococcus sp.
TCCGACGCCGGCGCCGCCGAACAGTCCGATTTTACCACCCTTTGCATACGGGCAGATCAGGTCGATCACCTTGATGCCGGTTTCCAGAATTTCAGTCGAGGTTGCTTGCTCGTCGTAAGCCGGAGCGGGACGGTGAATCTCCCACCGCTCGGCAGTTTCGGGAGCGGGCTTTTCGTCGACCGGTTCGCCGAGCACATTGAAAATGCGCCCGAGCGTCTCATGTCCGACGGGAACGCTGATAGAGTGTCCTGTGTCGACCGCTGGCGTACCGCGGACCAAACCGTCCGTCGAGCTCATCGCAATGCAGCGGACAACGTTGTCGCCCACATGCTGCGCGACTTCTGCCGTGAGCTTCTTGCCGCCGAACGAAATTTCAAGCGCGGACAGAATCTCGGGCAGCTCGCCCTCTTCAAACCGTACGTCAATAACCGGACCCTTAACCTCAGTCACACGCCCGATATTTTGTTTGTTTGTTGACATTTTTATTCTCCAAATTGTTTAGGCTCTTTCGTCCTGCAAGATTCATGGAAATTGATACTATTCTATTCATGTATTCGCGCCGGCGACGATTTCTGTGATTTCCTGTGTGATGGCGCCTTGACGGGCACGATTATACTTTAGGCTCAGGGTATCGAGCATTTCGTCCGCGTTCTTCGTCGCGGTATCCATTGCCGAACGGCGTGCGGCAAGCTCGGACGCGAATGACTCACACACCGACGAGTAGAGCACACCGGCGATGTATTCCGGAATCAGCGCCGCAAGAACCGCCTCAGCAGACGGTTCATATTCGACGACAACTGCCGGGGCAGACGTCGCCTCAACAGGCTCCGCCACATAGTCCGCAGGCTTGTTCCGCCCTTTTTCAAGAGGCAGGAGGTATGTCATATCCGGCGCCTGCGTCAACATGGACACGAATTTGGTGGATATCAAGCGAACAGCTCCAATTTCACCGCGGTCGTACATATCGCGGAGGAGGTATGCGGCACGTGAGCAATCGTCGGAGGACATATTCTCGCTGGACATAAACTCCTCGGTGATGACGTGATATCCGTGATGAACGAAATATTCAACGGCGCGCTTTCCGATGGGAAGCACGGCGTCGCTCTCACGCATCACAGCCGCAGCGGAGCGGAAAATGTTGCTGTTGTATCCGCCCGCAAGACCACGGTCACCCGCGATAACGATATACAAGGATGGCAGGGTTGCGGGACGCGATTTCGAGTAAACGGTATCGGCGGATGACAAATCTGCGAACGCGTCGAGCATCACCGAACGGTAAAACCTCGATTTCTCCATTTTCGCAGTGGCACGCTTCACCTTCGACGACGCCACAAGCTCCATGGCTTTGGTGATGTGCATCGTCGACTCGACACTCCGCATCCGCGCACGTATAGCTTTTATATTTGCTCCCATTTTTATTTTTCACCGGGGCGTCGCCCCATCGCTTTCCTCTCAATAACGTTCGCAGAATTTTGTTGTGAACTCCGTCAGCGCGTCGTCGAGGAGCTTGTTATCCTCGTCGGTGAGTTGTCCGGTCTCGCGGATTCTGCGCATCAGCTCGTCCTGACTCATGGCAAGATACTCGTACAGCTCTTTTTCGTAGTCGCTGACGTCGGACACTTCCACATCTTTGAGGTATCCGTTTATCGCCGCATAAATCAAAGCAACCTGCAATTCCACCGCTACAGGGGAATTTTTGTCCTGCTTGAGGATCTCCACGATTCTCTCGCCCTGCGCCAGACGCGCTTTTGTATCGGCGTCGAGGTCAGACCCGAACTGTGCGAAGGACTGCAGCTCTCTGTATTGCGAGTACAGCAGCTTAAGGCGTCCCGCGACTTTCTTCATTGCCTTAATCTGCGCATTACCGCCAACTCGGGATACTGAAATACCCGGGTTTACCGCCGGAATGACGCCGGAATGGAACAGCTCTGTTTCAAGGAAAATCTGACCATCTGTGATAGAAATGACGTTGGTCGGGATATAGGCTGACACGTCGCCCGCCTGCGTTTCGATAATCGGGAGGGCGGTGATAGAACCTCCGCCGTACTCAGGCGCGACGCGCGCTGCTCTCTCAAGCAGACGGGAGTGCAGATAGAATACGTCACCGGGAAAAGCTTCACGTCCCGGCGGTCTGCGGATGAGAAGGGACAAAGCGCGGTACGCCACGGCGTGCTTTGACAAATCGTCGTAGACGATGAGCACGTCTCTCCCCTGCGCCATAAAGTATTCGGCGATGGCGCACCCAGAATAAGGTGCAATATACTGAAGCGGCGCGGCCTCCGATGCGGATGCGGATACCACGACGGTATAGCGGTCTGCGCCGGCACGCTTTAGAGTCTCGGCGAGAGCGGCGACAGTAGAGTTTTTCTGACCAATCGCGACGTACACGCAGATAACGCCGGTGTCGTGCTGATTGAGGATAGTGTCAAGGGCAATCTGCGTTTTACCGGTCTGGCGGTCGCCAATGATAAGCTCACGCTGGCCGCGACCAATCGGAATCATGGCGTCGATGGCCTTGATTCCGGTCTGGAGCGGAACGCTGACGCTTTTTCTTTTGATAATACCGGGGGCTTCATTCTCGATGGGTCGCCGCTCTGCGCAGTCGATAGGACCCCTGCCGTCGATTGGCTCGCCGATGGCATTCACAATGCGTCCGATTACAGCGTCTCCCACGGGAACAGAGACGACGCTTCCGGTTCTGCGGACAGAAGAGCCCTCTCGAATGCCGGACGTGTCAGTCAGCATAACGATGGACACGGTATTTTCTTCGAGGTTCATCGCCATGCCGAACTCGCCGCCCTCAAACTCGACCAGCTCATTCGCCATACAATTGTCGAGACCGAACGCGGTTGCAATACCGTCGCCGACCGTGATGACCGTCCCGGTTTCGCTTTCGTTCGTCTTGTTCCGATAATTCTTTATTTGATTTTTTATAATACTGCTTATTTCTTCAGGACGAAGTTCCATTGTTCTTCTCCGTTTTTTGTATTTGACGTGAATTGGGCTCTCATCAAACCACCACTCCGGACAGGGCGCCTGCTATTTCTTTGAGCTTATTCTTGGCGGTGTCATCGATGAGGCGGTTATCGAAGGAAAGGCGGATACCGCCGATGAGGTCGGGAACCACCGTACAGTCTAAATCGATTTTTTTGCCGGTATGTGCTGCAAGGCGGGCGGTCAGGGACTCCTTTTGCCGGTCAGTCAGTGGGACTGCCGACTCTACCTTCGCCTTGATGATGCCGTGGCGCGCAAGGTAAAGCCGTTCGAACTCCGCGAAGCATGACGGGATGTCATGCGCCGCGCCGTGCTCGACCATAATTTTCACAAAGTCCGCGACATAGGGATGGACGCGCCCTTCGAGAGACTCCGACACCAGCCCGACCCGCTCCGCTTTGGGAATTTCCGGCGTTGTGAGCAGGTGCAGGTACTGTCCAGTGAGGAGTGGGGAGAGCATACGCGTTTCCGCGAGTAGAGTTTCCTCTATTCCCTCGTCGACCGCAAGCTCGAACAGCCCGCCGCCGTATTCTTTTACAATATCTTTCATGTTCTTATTTTGTTCCGCGAGCGCGTCTTACAGCTTCTCGATGAAGGAATCTATCAGCTCGCGGTGGTCATCTTCGTTGATTTCGCGCTTCACGATATTTTCAGCGATTTGGACAGAGATTTCGGAAATTTCGTTTTTGAGGTCATTCATGGCCTTTTTCTTCTCCTGCGCGATATCGGCGTCCGCTTTCTTTAACTTTTCCGCCGCCTTTTTATTCGCATTCTCCACTATCTCGTCGCTGATACGGTCTGCTCTGGCGGAAGCCTTTTTGATGATAGACTCCGCCTCGCTGTTAGCCTGCTCGAGCTTCGCGCGATACTCGTTTTTGTCGCGCAGAGCCTCACTTTTGGACTCCTCCGCGACGCGGTACAGCTCGTCCACTTGCGCCTGTCGCTCCGCGAGGACTTTCTTCACGCGGTCAAAGAGAAATTTCTTGACGATAAGCGTGAGGATGAGCAGGTTCGCTATCGTGGCAAGTATGTGCCATACGTTCAGTGATATAAGCTCAAGGTATTCTTCCATTTTCAACTCCCAGCTTCACCTGAAGGTGATTTTATAGGCTGATTACAGCTTGTTAATAAAGAGGTTGGGCGCAAGAAGCATAAGAAGAAGACCCATTACGAAGCCGTAAATACCGGTAGTCTCAGCGATAGCACAACCCATAATCATTGTAGAAGTAACTGAGCTTTTGCACTCCGGCTGACGTCCGATAGCTTCGCACGCTTTACCAACGGCATAACCTTCACCGATACCAGGTCCGATACCGGCGATAAGAGAAAGCCCGGCGCCAACAGCGCATCCCGCCATAATAATCGCTTTCGCATTTGCAAGTTCCATTTTGTTTTTCTCCTTGTTTTTTATGGTTTATTTTTTTGCTGTATGATAATATAGGGCTCTAACCCCGCATAAGAACCTTTTGGGGAAAGGTCCACGCACCCCAACCTTTTTTTATTAGGCTGTGCACTTGACATTCAGTCCTCTGCCGCTGCATTGGCCACGTAGAGCATGGTGAGCATAGAGAAAATGAAGGCCTGCATACAGGAGCTGAAGAGGTCGAAGTAAATAGAGAGGATGGCAGGAATGCCGACCTGCAGGAAAGGAATTTTACCGAGTAAGCCGGGCAGCCAGCCAAAAATAAGAGTTGATGCCGAAGCGAGAGCAGCGTATACGAGGGTTGAGATAACTACGCCGGATACGACGTTTCCGAAATGACGGAACGACATGGATACGGGGGTGCCCAGTTCGGACAGGACGTTGAACGGGGTGAACAGAACAAACGGCTCTGTGTAGCCCTTGAGGTATCCAAGAATACCCGACGTTTTGATTTTTGTGTAGGTGATGATGCAGAATACAAGGATTGCCCAGCCTGCTACGGTATTGAGGTCAGCGGTCGGCGGGTACATCCCGATAAGGGAGGAAAGGGATGAAAATGCTGACAATCCAAGGATGGCGCAGATAAACGGCGCGTAGTAGGAGAACTTCTCGCCCATATTACCGTTTACGAGTCCTTCCACCTTTTCCACTATCCATTCGGCGATAATCTGACGCTTCGTAGTCGGTTTGACGCTCATATTGTGCGTCAGAACAAGGCACAGGATTGTGATAAACAACATGACTATCCATGAGTTTACCTGCGTCTCGGTTATTGGTATGCCGCCGAAGATTGGAATTTCAAAGTATATTTTTGCACCTGTAATGCTGATGCTTTCCATATTTGCCTCTCTATGTTAATTTTCTTTGTCTCCGTTGTCTGGCTTTTTTGCATCGGGAACAGGTCCTTTTGCAAATCCGCTGACGAATTTTTCGAATTCATCGCTTTCCTCGTTCTCATCGTCGTACTGGGTCTGCGTGGAGACAGCGGCTTCAGAATCCTCCGCCTCGTCTGGCTTGCGTCTGTTTTTGAAAGTCTGCCAAAGCCCGCGTACGAGAATGACGATTCTCGGATAAAACACCGATGCGACGACCGGAACCCAATGGATAAAGGTCACGACAACGGAGATTGCCATCACGACCAGCATGAAGATGGAACGCATGACGTAGGAATGCCGCATTTTCAGCTTTGCGGTGATTTCGTCTCCGGTATCGAGTGCGCGCGACAGGGATACTGACATGATGAAGAAATTCATAATGGCAAGCAGATATCCGATAAGACAGCCGAGCGCAACAGTGTAGTCAAATTTTCCAAGGACAAGGAACGCGACCATGATGACGGCAGTACAGGCAAGGCAGCCCAAAGCCATAAATCCGGTTTCCTTTTTGACTATCGGGTCAAACTTCATAAACAAATCCCCTTATGAAAAATTATTTTCATCATGATTTTTATGCGACTCTCCCACATGCCATGCTTCATTTGGGTCGCGTTTCGGTTTTACGGGAGGATTTTCGGCGTTCTTTTTGGCGTCGCGCCGACGATCCGTCTCAACGAACGCTTTAATTGACCGATACGCACCGCAAGCCGAACTGATAAGTCCGACGACAACTGCTACGACCATAATCCAGTCTTCGAGTCCATACCGATTTTTGAGCCACACCGCAAGCAGGATACAAACGACAAGCGGCGTCACAACGGACAAACCGAATCCGGCCACTCCGCCGATGCGCCCGAGTGCCTGCGTCATATCCTTAGCCGTGCTGCCTAAGCCATTGTTCTGCTTCATAAATAGTTCACCAGTGTACTATCATGCATTCTACCATTACTTATAATAATAGCACATAACCTGTACTTTATTCAAGTATTTTTTGAGAATTTTTTAAGTAAAGTACCAGACAAATTCAACAACACAAATTATTCCTGAAAAAACGCTCTTTCTCATTCCGTATAATCCGTATAAAAAAGCATTAAGGGGGTCTTTTAGGCCCCCCTTAATAACCAAACCTATTAGTTAGCCAGCTCGTTGAGCATAGCGTATGTTTTTTTGAAAGTTTCTTTCTTTTCGGTAATAAACTTTTCCATTTCGGCAAGCTGTTCAGCAGTGTACTTATCAGTCATGCCCGGTTTGAGCGTACCCTTGTACATGCGGTCGAGGACCTGAGACCAACCGATGTTGCAGGTGGTAATTTCGCCCGCACGCTCTACGATTACGATATCGGAGTTGCCTGCGAGAAGCTCGTCAACGGCACGCACACCCATCTTGGTCGCGAGCAGTCTGTCACCGAGAGTCGGAGAGCCGCCGCGTACGATGTGTGCAAGACGGCAGAACTTGGATTCCACCCACAGTCTGTCGTTGTTTTCCTTTTCCGCAAGTTCTTTTGTAACGGCAGTAATCTTCTTTGCGAGCTCTTCGCCCAGAGTGGGGAACGCTTCCGATACGATAATAAGGAATCCGCGCTTTCCTTCACGGCGGAGACGGATAATCTTATTGATGCAGGCTTCTTCGTCAAACGGAGCTTCCGGAATAACGGCTGCGACAGCGCCCGAAGCAATAGCGGTATTGAGCGTGATATCGCCGGCGCCGCGTCCCATTACCTCGACTATATTGCAGCGTGCGTGGGATTCGCATGTGTCGCGGAGACGGTCAACGTTCTCCATAACGGTAGTCATTGCGGTATCGAAGCCGATGGTATTATCGGATGCGGTGATGTCGTTGTCGATTGTGCCCGGAATACCGATTGTCGGGATGCCACGAACAGACAGGTCAGTCGCGCCGCGGAAAGTTCCATCACCGCCGATTGCGACCACGCCGTCGATTTCGTGGGACTTGAGAACGGCAATAGCCTTCTGCATACCAGCTTCTTCCTTGAACTCAAGGCAACGGTCAGAGTAAATGAAGGTACCGGAGAGCTGGATTTTATTTGAAACTTCGCGATTGGTGAGCTCTATCATTTCGTCGTGAATCATACCGCGATAACCGCCGTAAATGCCCATAACCTTAACACCGCGCGCGTTAGCTGCTCTGGTGACTGCTCTTACTGCTGCATTCATGCCGGGAGCATCGCCGCCGGAGGTCAGAACGCCGATTTTTCTGAATTTCTGTGCCATATGGTTGCCCTTCCTTTATTTTCGTAATATATCATCGGTCAATATTGTAATACAAAATATAGCAAAAATCAAGTGGTTTTTGTGATTTTCTATTTGGTAGAAAAGCACTCGATTTCTGTTGAATTTATGTGAATTAACAATTCCGCTATTGCTTTATTCGATTACGGGCGGTATAATTTACAAACAACTCATTTTTATAAAGGACATACAAACATGCGAATTGTCGTTAAAGTAGGGACGTCCACCCTTGCGCACCCCACAGGTCAGCTCAACATCCGGCACATGGAAGAGCTTTGCAAGGTACTGTCTGACATAAAAAACGCCGGAGACGAGGTGATCCTCGTGTCATCCGGTGCAATTGGAATGGGCATGGGAAAACTGCATCTGCGTGAACGTCCGAAGTCGCTTCCCGAGAAGCAGGCGGCAGCAGCGGTCGGACAGTGCGAACTGATGTATACTTACGACAAGCTCTTTGCCGAATACAATCACACGGTCGCGCAGATTCTGCTCACCGGAAGCGACGTGCACGATGAGAACCGCCGCCGCAACTTCACCGGAACAATGGAGCGACTGCTCGCACTGTCCGTTCTTCCGATAATCAACGAAAATGACACGGTAGCGACAGATGAAATCGTGATTGGAGACAACGACACATTGGCAGCTATTGTGGCGGTACACTGTAGTGCGGATTTGCTCATTCTGCTGTCCGACATCGATGGGCTGTATACCGCTAATCCGCGCACCAATCCCGATGCTGTACTGATTCCAACCGTGAGCGAAATCACGCCCGAAATGACCGCAGCGGCGGGCGGCAGCGGTTCCGCCATTGGCACCGGAGGCATGCAGACAAAGCTGACCGCAGCGGCAGCTGTCATGGAAGCAGGCTGCGACATGGTCATTGCCAACGGCAAAAATCCCCGTGTTCTCTACGATATCATCGAAGGCAGCGCAGTCGGAACGAGGTTTGTTGGGAGACGTTAGGGATAAAATTTTTTATGGAGGTGTATATTTATGCGAAGTACGCTTGAAATCATGAAAGAAACAGCGGCAGTTAAATCTGTGATAATGACTGCGCCTGCTGAGGGAAAAAACGCAATTCTTTTTGCCATGGCGGACCGTCTTCTGGAATCAACTGACAAAATACTGGCCGCCAATGCGCTTGATGTGGAAAATGCCCGCAGGAGACTTTCCGACGTAATGATTGACCGTCTGCGGCTTACTGAAGCGCGAATTCGCGGAATGGCCGACGGAATTCGTGAAGTGGCCGCACTTCACGACCCTGCATGGAAGGTCACGGATTCTCGGATTCGGGAAGATGGACTGAAAATAGAAAAAATCAATGTTCCGCTGGGTGTGATTGCGATAATTTACGAGAGCCGTCCGAACGTGACGTCAGATGCGGCAGCACTCTGCATCAAAAGCGGAAACGCGGTAATTCTCCGTTCCGGAAGTGATGCGTACCGTACTTCTGCGGAAATTGTTGCCGCGCTCCGGCTCGGCTGTCAGGATGCGGGATATCCGGAAGCGCTTATCGGACAAGCGGAAGACACATCACGGCAGAGTTCGCTGGATTTGATGAATGGCGTCGGGTATGTAGATTTGCTGATTCCGCGCGGAGGAAAGGGCTTGATTCGCGCTTGTGTCGAGAATGCGAAAGTCCCCTGCATTGAAACGGGTACCGGAATCTGCCACATTTATGTGGATGAGTCGGCAGATCTGGATATGGCGGCACAAATTGTCGAAAACGCGAAAACCAGTCGGCCGTCGGTCTGCAATGCGGCGGAGGTTTGCCTTATCAATCGGAAAATCGCGGGAGAATTTTTGCCGAAGTTATATGATGTGCTTGTGAAAAAACGCAGAGTGGAAGGGAAAGTTCCGGTTGAACTGCGCCTTGACGCGTATTGTGCAGGTATAATTGACGGTACGTCTGCCGGTGCGGAGGACTTTGACACAGAGTTTCTCGACTACATCATGGCGGTGCATGCGGTAGATTCCGTAGACGAAGCAATTATGCACATTGGACAGCATTCCACACACCACAGTGATGCCATTATCACGAAGAATGATGCGGCGGCAGAACGGTTCACGCGGTTCGTAGACAGTGCGGCTGTATATGTAAATGCAAGCACGAGATTCACGGACGGCGGCGAATTCGGACTTGGCTGTGAGATGGGCATATCGACGCAAAAACTGCACGCACGCGGTCCGATGGGTCTGCAGGAACTTTGCACGTACAAATATGTTGTACACGGAAACGGAAATATTCGATAATATGGAGAGAAAAATGTACACAGCGGGATTTATTGGAATTGGGAACATGGGCAGTGCGCTTCTCACAGCGGTTGTGAAGAAGCTGGGTTCTGATGTGATGGTATGTGATTTTGACAAGAACAAAGTTGACGCAGCGGTTGAGAAGTACGGATGTGCATCCGGTTCATCCGCAGATGTAGCGCAATCATGCCGATACGTCTTCATCTGCGTCAAGCCGCAGGCGGCAGAGTCCGCGCTCGGCGGCATAGTCGACGCACTTGCAAACCGTGCGTGCCCGCCGGTTATCGTTACGATTATGGCAGGCGTACTCATGTCACGCGTTCGCGAGCTGTGCGGCGGCGAGTATAAGGTAATACGGATTATGCCGAACGTAGCGGCAGCAGTAGGAGAATCCATGACGCTCTGCACGCGTACAGACAATGTAACCGACGACGAGCTTGCTGCGTTTCTTGATTTTATGTCGGAATCCGGGAAAATGGACCTCATCCCGGAGAAGCTGATTGACGCTGGCATGGCGTTGTCAGGATGTGCACCGGCGTACGTTTGCATGTTCGCAGAAGCCCTCGCAGACGGCGCCGTAGCATGCGGCGTCCCGCGCAAATCGGCAATGGAATACGCAATCCAAGTTCTCCTCGGCACCGCGGAACTGCTGCGCGAATCAGGCAAGCATCCAGGTCAACTCAAAGATGAAGTCACCAGTCCTGCCGGAACTACAATCGCCGGCGTACGCGCCCTCGAATTGGCCGGCTTCAGAAGTGCAGCCACAGAGGCAGTCATCGCAGCGTATGAAAAAACGCGTGGGGCATGTGAGATAGACGATAGGAGATTTGGAGGCCACCTTCAAACCTTTTCAAATTGAACTCACCACCAATAAAGAAAAGTGAAGTATTCCCATAAAATATAGGGTATACTTCACTTTTTCACATTGGTGATATTTTTCTGTGCCCCCTGTCATGGATTAAAAATTTATGATGGGGGTTTGTCCCTTTTCATTCCTCAATCTGCAAGCAGAATATCTTCCCAAAGTTTTTCGTAATAGGAACGAGTTTCCGCATCAATATCGTGGAAATACTCGGCTATAGGCTTATTTTCTTCTGAGGGATAAAGGTATTCATTGCCGTACAGCTCGTAATCAGGGTTGTTGATTACAGCAGTATTAGGGGAAGCATAGCAGATGTATTCGCCGTTTGCAAGTGCGACTTCCGGTTCGAGAAGGAAGTTTATATACATGAGAGCTGCTTCATAGTTCTGCGCATTTTTCGGGATACAAATGGAGTCAACAAAAATATTGGTGCCTTCTTTGGGGTACACGAATGCGAGGTCAGGATTGTTTTCCGCCATGGTAAGATAGTCGCCTGCGTAGTACGGAGCTATCGCCGCGTTGCCTCCTTCCATCTTGTTGAAAACTTCATCCATGACGCGTGCCTGGAGGATAGCGTTTTGCTCCTTCAGCTTCTCGGCTGCGCGGTCCCAATCCGCTTTGTCGGTAGTGTTAATGTCAATACCGAGGAGGAACTGTGCAATTGCAAAAGCGTCGCGAGGATTGTTGAACGTGAGAATGTTGTCGGCGTACGCTTCATCCCACATAATGCTCCACGAATCAGGGGTACCCTCGACCATGGTGGTGTTGTAGATGAGTCCGACCATGCCTACATTGTAGGGAACGCTGTACTCGTTGTTCGGGTCAAAGTAGAGGTCTTTGTACTCGTCAGCAATATAATGGTAATTGTCTATTTTCGTGAAGTCGAGCTTTTGGAGCATGTCCTCGTTGATGAGTCGTTCAACCATATAGTCGGAAGGAATGATGATGTCATATGACACCGCGCCGGATTTGAGCTTGGCGTACATGGCTTCATTCGATTCAAAGTTCATGTAGTTCACCTTGACTCCGGTGAGCTCTTCAAACGCGGCGTTGGTATCGAAGCTGCCCTCGCTGCCATCGGATATATATTCGCCCCAGTTAAAGACGTTGAGCGTTGTTCCGGCGTACTCCGTAGAATAAGTTCCAGTGGGATTTTCAAGAGTCGTATTTTTCTCGCCGCACGAGGTCAGTGCGGACAGAGCCATGCAAAGGACTAAGAAAGCGCAAAATGTTTTTTTCATCATGTGTACTCCTTTGTAATTTTGTTGTTTGATTTTAGAAGGGAAGGTCAGTGCTTTTGGTCGTTTTTGTGCTCTTGTCTGGCTTGAACGATGTTGACAATCAGAAGAAGAACAAGAACCGTTATGAAAATCACGCTGGACAAAGCGTACATGTCCGGCTTGACGGTTTTCTTTGTCATAGCGAATATCATGAGCGGCAGGGTCTGGAAACTCGAACCGGTGGTGTAGTAGCTGATAACGAAGTCGTCAAGAGAAAGCGTGAATGACATGATAAGTCCTGAAACGATACCGGGCATAATGGCGGGTATCACTATCTTGAAAAAAGCGTGCAACGGGGTGCTTCCGAGGTCCTCCGCTGCCCAGACAAGATGTGGGTCGGTCTGATTTAGTTTCGGCAGGACGTTTAAAATCACATACGGCAGGTTGAACGTCACGTGAGCGATAAGCAAAGTGACAAAATTCAGGGAATTTACGGATCCGAGCAGGCGTCCGATAAACACGAACAAAAGCATCAACGACACGCCGGTCACGATATCGGGGTTCATCATCGGGATATTGGTCACGATATCGAGGGTTGTCTTCCACGCACGGTTTCGGAGGTAGTACATGTATACTGCTGCGGCGGTTCCGATTATTGTTGCAATGACCGCTGAAGTAACCGCTAAAATCAGCGTATTCTCCAGCGCAGTCATAGTATTGCTCGATGCGAACAGCTCACGATACCATTTCAGTGAAAATCCGGTAAACACAGTGGTACTTTTCGCTTCATTGAATGAGAAGAATACCATCACCAGAAGGGGCGCGTACAGAATGATATACATGAGCGCGATAAAGATATTTCCAACTGTTTTTTTCATTGTCGTTTTATACCTTATGATTTTTGTGATTTTTTCATTTCGTCATACGATGAGTCCGTCGCTTGAGTCGCCGGCAAACTTCTTCATAAGGGCCATGCTGATGAGGATAAGAACCATCAGGACAAGAGACAAAGCGGCGCCGAGGTTGTAATTGTAGAGGGACTGGATTTGCTTCTCAATGGCATCGCCAATTAGCATGATTTTTCCGCCAAGCTTCTGCGAGATGTAAAACGTGCTGACAGACGGCACGAACACCATTGTGAATCCCGAAACCACGCCGGGCATGGACATCGGCAGAATAATTCTGCGGAGCTTTGAAAGGCTGTTGGAACCCAAATCCTCCGCTGCCTCAAGAACGCTGACGTCAATTTTGGACATGACCGTATAGATGGGAAGAATCATGTACGGTATGTAATTGTAAATCATCCCAAAAATGACCGCCCCGGGCGTTCCTATCATTTTAAGCGGCTCGATGCCAAACGTCCCGAGGAAATTGTTGATAATGCCGTTTTTCTCGAGAATGTTCATCCATGAATAGGTGCGGATAAGAAGGTTCATCCACATGGGGAGCATAACGAGCATCATCATAATGCGCTGCGCACTCGCGCGCTTGCGGCTCATGAGGTATGCAAACGGATACGATATCACAAGTGTAATGACCGTCGCGATAAACGAATACTCGATGGAAATCCAGAAAACCTCACCGTACTCGCGCAGCCCCACGATATTGTTCATCGTGAAGTCGCCGTTCGCGTCGGTAAAGGCGTAATAAACAACAATTAACAGCGGAACTATAATAAAGATGGCTGACCACAAAATATACGGTGTACCGAGAATCCGCTGCATCAGGGAACGTTTTTTCAATTTCAAGCTCCTCCTTGCAACCGTCTTATTCTTCGTCGTCATCGATGACGTTCAGTGTGTCGATTTCGTCCGAATAGGAGCTATAGTCGCCAAACTGACCGCTGTACTTCGATTTTTTCATGACGTGTATTGCGTCAGGCTCGATATATAAGCCCACGACGTCTCCCTCGTGGTGCTCGTCCGTCGTCTGTATCATCCACTTGAAGCCGTTAATATCGACGATGATTTCAAAATGCACGCCAAGGAAGGTCACGGAAGTGACGATGCCCCGCAGCATACCGTCCTCCGGCTTCACGATATCCACATCCTCCGGACGGACAACAATATCGACCGGCTCATTGGGTTCGAATCCCGCATCGAGACATTTGAAGCATTTTCCGGCGAAGCAGGCATTATAATCGCCCTTCATAATGCCGTCGACGATATTGGATTCCCCGATAAAGTCCGCAACAAAGGCGTTCTGCGGTTCATTATAGATGTCGATAGGAGAGCCAATCTGCTGCACTTTGCCCTCGTTCATGACAACCACGGTATCGGACATAGACAGCGCCTCCTCCTGGTCGTGTGTGACGAACACGAACGTAATTCCGAGCGCCTTCTGGATATTTTTCAGTTCGTTCTGCATGTCCTTACGGAGCTTCAGATCAAGCGCGGCGAGCGGCTCGTCGAGAAGCAGGACCTTCGGCCTGAGAATCAGGGCGCGGGCAATGGCGACGCGCTGCTGCTGACCGCCGGACAACTTCTGGATATTTCGTTTTTCGAATCCCTCGAGATTGACGAGAGTGAGCATTTCCGAAACACGCTGTTTGATTTCAGCTTCGGGAACATGGCGCACCCGAAGTCCGTACGCGATATTTTCGAACACATTATAGTTTGGAAAAAGGGCGTAACGCTGAAAAATGGTGTTTACCTCGCGCTTGTATGCGGGAACACCATTCATGTTTTTCGAGTCAAAAAACACTTCTCCCGCATCGGGTTCGAGAAATCCGGCAATGAGTCTGAGGGTAGTAGTTTTTCCGCAGCCGGAAGCGCCCAGCAGCGTAACAAACTCTCCATCTCCGATTGAAAGACTCATGTTATCAAGGACAGTTTCCCCGTCGAATTTCACCGTGATGTTTTTTAACTCCACAATATTCTTTTTCTCCATTTTTTTGCATCCCCCTTTGCGGCAAAAGACCACGTATAGCCGTATTACAGCTCTGCGCGAACCCACACACCGACTAATCACAGCCCCCGCAAAGAGTGTGTTACAAAGCGGATTTACAGCCCCGCCGTGGGGCATACCGACTTGCAGCTATGATTTCTCAGGTTTGAGATGAACCAAACCCCGGTTTTTGTTAAAAACTGCCGGGTGTGAACATCAAATATTCAATTGTTTGCGGACATATCCGCCTATACACGCGCTTTATGCTTTACCGCGGGTCACTGACCGTCCCGGGGTATATTTTATTTCGCGTTTTTGATGTTTTTGAAAATCCGGAGACCTTTGCGCCATCCGGAAACGTCAGCACAGATGCAAAAATTGTGCATTATTAATTATACTCTGTTTTGAAGAAAATGTCAATATGTTTTCGATATTTTACGACGTAAAATTGTACGTTTCATTTGCAGAGGGGAAACAACGCGCTGCATGTCCCTATTCCTCGTAAAAATCTCTGTATATTCTCAAAAATTCTTACCCAAAAGGCAAGTTTTTCTTGACACATCCGTTTGAGCATTGTATAATTACTGTATTAATAAATATTTTTTGTATTAATAAATAATAAAAAAATTATACAGGCTTTTCTTTATGTCAAAAATATACCATAATATAGGAATCCTCGCGCACGTAGATGCCGGAAAAACTACCCTTACCGAACAGCTTCTTTGTCTTACGGGAGCGCTTCGCTCCGCAGGATCCGTGGATGAGGGTACCGCCGCTACCGACTCTCTCCAAATCGAAAGGGCACGCGGCATCTCCGTCCGCACCGCTGCAGCGGCTACAGTATGGCGCGACATCAATATCAACATCATCGATACCCCCGGACATGTCGACTTTGCAGGCGAGGTGGAACGCGCTATCGCCGCGCTCGATTATGCCGTCGTGGTTGTCCCGTCCGTGGAGGGAGTTCGCGCTCACACGGAAAATATTTTGAAATCACTGGATTCACGCACGCTTCCGAGGCTTGTTTTCATCAATAAAATCGACCGCGCCGGCTCCGATGCGGCGCATGTTCTCGCGGAGCTTAGAAGGCTTCCCGGCAACCATATTTATCTCCCCCTCATGGAGGTGAATTCAGAAGGTCTGGACAACGTTCAAATCGCACGGCTGGACAATGATTCCTTCGCACAGGCCGTCACAGAGGCTCTCTGCGATGTGTCAGAAGAAGCGGCTGAAGCGTTTTTAGAAGATTCCGCCCTTCCCTACGAACGTGCGGCTTCTCTGCTTCGGGAAAAAATTGCGGACTGCACCATCACACCGGTTTTGTATGGCAGCGCAAAGCTGGCGCTTGGAATCCGTGAGCTTGCGGATTTTATGGCGAAATTCATGCCTTCCTCCGAACGGCTTGCCGTGGATGAACTCTCCGGTGTGATTTTTAAAATCGAGCACGACAAAACAATGGGCAAAATTTCATACATACGCATGTTCGGTGGGCAAATCAAGAATCGTGACGCTGTGACGCTCGCCACCCCGACAACGGACTCGCAAAAGAAAACAGAATTCGTTTCAGAGGAGGAAGACGACGCAGTCCCCCTTGAAGAAAAGGCGCCGGAGGCAGAAAAAATTTCGCAAATACGGCGATTTGCTGGTGCAAAATCCGTTGACGCGGGTGAAGTGTCTGGCGGAGATATTGCGGCACTGTGCGGTCTTACGTCGGCAAAGACAGGACAATTCGTAGGGTCTCTTGCACTGGGAGACTGCTATAAGCTAGCTACCCCTTTTCTTCGTGTTCGTGTGACACCAAAATCGGGAGATATCGGAAAAATTCCCGTACTCGCCGAAGCGCTGCATGAGCTGTCCGACGAGGAGCCGTATATTGATGCAAAGTGGGAAAACGGTCAGCGGGAAATCACGATAAATACAACCGGAAAAATCCAACTTGAAGTTATCGACAGTCTGCTGCGCGAGCGGTACAATTTGGACGCCGATTTTTCACAGCCGACCGTCATTTATAAAGAAACACCGTCACGCGCAGGATTTGCGTATGCAGACTATACAATGCCCAAGCCTTGTTGGGCGGTAGTACAGTTTAAATTTGAGCCAATGCCGCGCGGATATGGAGTATCCTATCACGGCAGACTTCCCTCTAATCAATGTTTCTACAAATATCAAGCACATATTCGTACCTCATTCAACCAATGTTTGGAGCAAGGGCTGTACGGCTGGGAAGTAACGGATTTCAAATGCACATTGGTCGGCGGACAGCACCACACGATTCACACCCATCCGCTCGACTTTTTCGTCTGCACACCAATGGCGTTCATGAATGGACTTGCGTCACTGGGTTCGACACTCCTTGAACCCCTCCTTGACCTGCGCATTTCGGCTCCCGCCGGCATATTGGGAAAAATTATCACAGAAATTGTGCGCATGGGCGGCGAATACGACTCCCCGATGACCTTCGGCGATGTCGCCGTCACAGAAGCAGTCGTTCCGGCGGCAAAATATCTTGATTTTCCGGCAAAACTGGCGTCCATGTCATCCGGTAAAGCCGTGTGCTCTTCAACCTTCCACGGCTACCGCGAGTGTACAGACGGAGAAATTCACGAAAATCCCCGCCGCGGCGTAAATCCTCTGGACCGGGCAAAGTGGATTCTCTGGGCAAGAGGGGCCATCACAACAAGTCTCAACGACTAAAAAAACACCTCCTTTTTACAAGAGAAACGCCAATCCCCATTGCATTTTTTACATAATATATGGTATAATAATGCATTATAAATCTATACCAGCAAAGAAGGATTTACAAAATGGAAGGACTTATATCCATTCGTCAGCTCTACCGCGAACGCGAGACAATTGACCACGACCATGTAAAGGTCGGCGGCTGGGTCAAAAGCATCCGCGACTCCAAAACCTTCGGATTTATCATGATTTCCGACGGAACATTTTTCGAACCCGTGCAGGTCGTATACGACAATCATCTTGAAAATTTCGCCGAAATCTGCAAATACAACGTCGGCAGCGCACTGATTATTGAAGGAAAAATTGTCGAAACTCCCGACGCCAAGCAGCCGTTTGAAATTCATGCAGACGCTGTCACCCTCGAGGGAGCGTCAACCTCCGACTACCCGCTTCAGAAAAAACGTCACTCCATTGAATACCTCCGCACCATCTCTCACCTCAGACCCCGCACAAACCTCTTTCAGGCCGTATTCCGTGTGCGCTCTCTCGCGGCGTTTGCCATTCATAAGTTTTTCCAAGAGAGAGGATTCGTGTATGTTCACACACCGCTCATCACGGGAAGCGACTGCGAAGGCGCGGGTGAAATGTTCCGTGTAACAACACTCGATTTGAACAACGTCCCCAAAACAAAGGACGGAGAGGTTGATTTTTCGCAGGATTTCTTTGGGAAGAGCGCAAACCTCACCGTATCCGGACAGCTCAATGGGGAAACCTATGCGATGGCGTTCAAGAATATCTATACGTTTGGCCCGACATTCCGCGCCGAAAACTCCAACACCACCCGTCATGCAGCTGAATTCTGGATGATTGAGCCGGAAATTGCGTTTGCCGACCTCACAGACGACATGAAGCTCGCTGAAGATATGCTCAAATACATTATCACCTACGTTATGGAAGAAGCGCCGGAGGAAATGGCGTTCTTCAACCAGTTCGTGGATAAAGGACTTATCGAGAGACTGAACCATGTCGTATCGAGCGACTTCGGCCACGTGACGTATACCGAAGCGGTTGAGCTTCTGGAAAAGAACAACGATAAATTTGACTACAAGGTATACTGGGGATGCGACCTCCAGACCGAACATGAGAGATACCTCACAGAGGAGATTTTCAAACGTCCGGTATTCGTAACCGACTATCCGAAGGAAATCAAAGCATTCTACATGAAGCTGAACCCTGACGGAAAGACAGTGGCAGCTATGGACTGCTTAGTCCCGGGCATCGGTGAAATCATCGGCGGCAGCCAGCGTGAAGACAACTACGACATCTTGCTGAATCGCATGAATGAGCTGGGACTTGACCGTTCCTCTTACGAATTCTATCTCGACCTGCGTAAATACGGCTCCGCGCGCCATGCTGGATTCGGCCTTGGCTTCGAGCGTTGCGTAATGTACCTCACAGGCGTCTCGAACATCCGCGACGTTCTGCCGTTCCCACGCACAGTCGGTAACTGCGAACTCTGATGCTGTACGTATTACAATATTTAGCCCTCATCGCGGCATTCGCGCTTCCGTGGTGTATCGGCGGCAGCGTACGATTCCACAAAAGCGGCGACCGAAAAAAATTTATGCTGTGCATCGCAATTGGAGCAATATCCGCAATCATCATCACACTGACTGTTGTGATTGCGTTTTCGATTAATAATTAAATATTAACAATTGTAAAATACCTTTTAACTGTTTCGAGCAACCTTAATTTATTTATATAAGGAGAATTTTCCCATGAAAAAACAACTTCTTAGCGTTGTGCTTCTCTCTGCTATGCTGCTTACTACGGCATGTGGAACGCCTGATGAATTTTCTGACGGGCCCACATCCGGTCAGGAATCCGTCGAAAACGAACCCACAGTACACAGTAGAAACGGAGCCCGAAACCGAAGACCCTGCATCTGTCTTTGACCTGCCCGCAACCAATTTTGAGGGCAAGACAGTAAACATCCTCGGTACACAGTGGTATTCTGGAATCAGCTCGCCGTGGAGCAGCCCGGAACTCAACGCAACCGAACTGAACGGCGAGGCCATGAACGATGCTATTGTCGGACGTAACACCAAAATCGAGTCGACTTACAATGTAGATTTGAACTTTATTGCAGGTGAACCCTATCTTGCATCCGTCATCTCTAACGACTACGTTGCCGGAACAAACAGCTACGACATCGCTTTCCCGCGTATCTCTGAGATGGTCTCGATATCCGGTGACGGTATTGCGTACAACCTCAACAACGTCAACAACATCGACCTGACTAAAAACTGGTGGAGCCAGTCAGCTAGAAAATCCCTGACCATAAACGGTGCAACCTTCTTTATGTCCGGCGATATCAGCTACATGGATAAATATACCGCAGCAGGACTTTTCTTCAACAAAGACGTTGCCTCCTCTTATAACATCACTTCAGAGGAGCTTTACGCACTGGTTGACGAAGGCAAGTGGACATACGACGCATTCCTTAACTACGCGAATAACATCACCAATGATTCAAACGGTGACGGCGTTCTGGATGAAAAGGACACATGGGGCCTCTCTGCTAACCAAGACTACGTCTCGAATGTAATGCACTACTGGGACAACCCGTACACGATGGTTATTGATGGGGAACTCACCTTTACGGCAAATTCTGAGCACGCTGTCGATATCATTGACCGTATGATAAACATGCTGCAAAACAATATCATTTATGCAAACTCATGGGATATCGCGCAGCCGGTATTTACAGAAAATCGCGCGCTGTTCTATCTTGAAGTCGCCCAGAAGCTAAGCGATTTCCGATCAATGGAATTTGACTTTGGTATTCTTCCTCCTATGAAGTACGACGAAACTCAGGATGCCTACTACACAACCTGCGCTACGCTCACCACAATGGTCTGCATCCCGAAGACCACACCGGATAAGGACTTTGCCGGCTTCATGCTTGAGGCACTGGCATATGAATCCAGCCAGACAGTTATTCCCGCCTATATTGAAAAAGCTCTTGAATCCAAATATGCGCGCGACGAGAGAACGGCAGACATGCTGCATATCATCTTCGACGGCATTGTGTATGATATTGGCTACCACACTGACCTCGCAGGACTTTCAAGTGTTGTATCCAGCATGCGTTCTTCTCTTGAGAACACGGCAGCATCGAGGTTTGCAGCGCTGCAGAAAGCGGTTTCCCTCAATATTGAAAAAATCAACGAATCCTACAAAGATGCAGAATGATGCAGGAAAAGAATATTTATGCATAAGGAGACGTACATGACCGTTCATGAATGGCGAGAGGCTATATTCCCGGAATTCGAGGTTCGCAAAACGCGAAAGCAAAAAACAGCGTTTATCCATTATCTGACCGCGCATTTCGGGGACCGCATGTCGGTGGAAGAGGGACGCAGCTTTCCGAAAAGTCGGAATCTTGTGATTGGAAATCCCGATACCGCGCGCGTTATCTTTACCGCGCACTACGACACTTGCGCCAAGCTTCCCTTTCCGAACTTCATCACACCGAAAAATATTCCTATTTTCATCCTGTATCAAATCATCCTCGCACTTGCTATCATTCTTCCCTGCTTTGCGATAGCAGGTGCCGCAGCTGTGCTCACAAAACCCTTACCGGACATGGTGTCGTTTCTGACGACAGAGCTTGCGCTTTTTGCATCGTTTATCGCCATCATGTGGCTTATGCTTGCCGGTCCTGCGAATCCGCACACCGCCAACGACAACACGTCCGGCGTTGTGACCGTTTTGGCACTGGCTGACATGGGCATAGATGCCGCCTTTGTATTATTTGACCATGAGGAGTCGGGTTTGCTCGGCTCCTCAGAATTTGCAAAGCGGCACCGCGATGTGCGAAACAATACCGCGATTATCAACTTTGACTGTGTGTCGGATGGAAAGTTTCTGATGCTGATTTCGTCAAAGCCAATGCGACAGATGGAATGGTACGGCGCATTTTGCGCACATGCCTGCGAAGTCATCCGCAGAAATGGCAAAGATCCGGTGATTGCAGCCTCGAGAAACACACTTTATCCGTCTGACCAAATGAATTTCAAGAAGTACATAGCGGTCGCAGCGATGAACAAATCCAAGGTCGGGCTGTACATGGACAAAATTCACACACCGAAAGACACCGTTTTTGAAGAATCAAATCTAGACACCCTTGTAGAGGTTTTTGGCGATATTCAAAAGTTCAATCGCTGATGGATATTGCGCAAAACATAATTTGAAAGCAGATAAAAAAAATTACGAACGGCAACGGGAAATCATATATGAATACATTTTTATCCCTTTCCAAAAGGGCAGCCGCAGTTGCGCTGTCTATTGCAATGCTGACCCTCGCCGGATGCGACAGCACGGCCGAACCGGAAGATACTTCTGCATCCTCCCCTGCTGAAACATCCGAGCAGGAAACCCAAATCGACCCAGAACCTGAAACCGAGCCTGCGGAAACCGAACCTTCTGAGACAGAGCCTCCCGAAACGGAAGCGGAAACGGACATCACCCTTCCGGATTCCGCAGAGTTCCTGACCGACCCTGACTCCAACATTTCTGCCTACTCTGACGACCCGGACACACCGGAAGATGAAGTTCCGCAGTCACAAGAAGAAGTAACTGTGGAAGAAACTGAATCTGAAGAACCAGCGCGTATCTTCAACTACCTCAACGGTACGACAACAACGGTGGAGGAACGTGACCGCAGACCGGTGGCAATCATGCTGAACAACCTAAAGCAAAGCCTCCCGCAGGAGGGATTGTGCAGCGGAGACATCTACTATGAGTGTGCAGCTGAAGGCGGGATCACGCGCATTATGATGCTGGTTTCTGACTATGAAAACCTCGGTACCGTGGGTTCCATCCGTTCGTCCCGAGACTACTTCGTCGACTTCCTCGCCAACCACGATGCGATTTACGTCCACGCAGGCGGCAGCGACCTTGCATACGCCAAAATAGCGTGGCGCGGTATTTCCAATCTTGATGGGGTAAACATGTACACACCGTCCACGTTCTGGCGTGACAGTTGGCGCATGACCAATATGGGTTATGAGCACAGCATGATGACGTCCGGTGAAGGAATCGTGTCCGGTATTGAATACAAAGGCTATCGCACGGAACTCGACCCAAACCAAGTCCCGCTGTTCAATTTCTACGATGAAGAGACAGACAACAAAATCATCGGAAGTCCTGCGTCACATATCCATATGCAGTCGACAAGCATCCAAACAGTGGACTTTGTATACAATGAGGAAACGGGCGAATACCTGCGTTATCAATACAATGGCATAGCTCATGTGGACGGCACAACGGGTGAACAGTTGTCGGTCAAAAACGTCATCATCCTGTTTACCGACATCTCGCTGATTCCCGGCGACACCGCTGGACGTCTATCCGTCGGTACGGTCGGCAGCGGACAGGGCTACTACATAACCAATGGCAAGCGCAAGGTTGTAAACTGGTCCCGTGAGACCAAAACCTCAACCCTGCACCTCGAATATCGCAACGGTGACGAGCTCATCCTCAACAGCGGAAAAACCTTTATCTGCGTCGTGGACAACTCCGTAGCCGCAAAGATTGATTTCGAGTACGAATGGTAAAAAGCGGTACATCGTAAAACCCCACCCAATTAAAAGCTGAAAATCGTGATTTGCACAAACGATTTTTAGCTTTATTTTTCGTCTGTACCCCGATTTATGTACTTTCTATTCAACAAAAAATCCTATATCAAGCGTCACGTTTCCCGCCTCATCGGGTGTCGTGTATCGCGGACATGCATACCGCTCAAAAAACCAGCACGCACCGTGCTCATCGTTCTTGATTGGAATGCCCTCTTCGCTGAGCTTCATTGCTACATCCGATTCGTGGCCATAAAGCTCACCTCCCGCTTCACTTCCATACAGCCAGCCTACTCCAATCTCCCCTTCCGGAAACACGTGTGAGTCAAATCCATCCGGCACAGGCGTATCCGGCGGCATGAACATTCCAATCCAATATTCAAACGGCTCACCTTCGCGATAGCGCATCAATCCAATGTACGCTCCCCCATCTTCGAAACCTTCGTTAAGCGAGGATTTTGCCGCACCTTCGAGCGTATCAAAATCACCACGCTCGAAAAAATTTCCCCATTCACTGCCAAAATTACCGTTCACACGGTCCTCATCTCCAAATTTCTTCCCGATAAATATCCGTTCGGGAAAGCGCTGTGTATAAATTCTCGTAATTTTCATTGTTGTTTCCTCCTAAACGCTTAAATATTCTTTATTTTTACGTGAGCTCAATAAGCTGTTGACAAAATTTTCTTTGCCGAATTCACGTTATTTTAATTGAAGTAAACGCTCTCGTTTTTACGTAAAATACGCAACTTCGTTCGTGGTTTTATTTTACCATATCCGCTGCTTTATGTCAAGGGTTTCCAAAAAATAAAAAACAACATTTTCCTTGACTTCTTTACATAGTTCGCAGAAAAACAAATCACAACGACTCTTCTGGCTGCGAAAAGTATGCCGACCCTGAGAAAACGCGCCGTGCTCTGCCGCAAATCCTGCTATAGCTGAAGAAAGGCCAAAATTCCTCCTATAGCCTTTCCATTCTGCGCAACCTCGCAGTGCGCCTCAGAGTACGAGAATACGCAAAAGAAAAAAGCTCCGTACACCTTTCAAAATAAGCGTACGGAGCCTTTTCACCCGCCTATAACTGTTCGTTCAGCTTTTTGATAGCCTCATAAGACTCATCACTGACGTGATGTTCGATTTTGCAGGCATCTTCCGATGCGGTCTCAGCGCTGACACCGAGCTTAGTCAAGAACTCCGTCAGCATCGTGTGACGCGCGTATATTTTCTCAGCGATTTCGCGTCCCGCTTCGGTCAGATTGAGATACCCATCCTCATCAACAGTAATATATCCGCCATTTTTGAGCAACCCGACCGCACGGCTGACGCTGGGCTTAGAGAACCCCATATATTCGCAAACATCGATGGAGCGCACTGAACTCGACTTTTCAGTAAGGATTAGGATAGTCTCAAGATACATTTCACCGGATTCCTGAATGTGCATAACAACCTCATATCATAATAAAATTTCAATGGGAGGAATCCTGCAGCCTCACCATCAATACAATATTATATCATCCAAATGTTAAAATTTCAAGGTCTACGGATTAACAATGCTATTTATTATCACATATTACATAAAAAATCGCAGTATAACCACTGCGATTTTTCATTTGTAACTTGTTATTCTTTGTCAACAAGCTTGATGAGTGCCATCTCAGCTGCGTCACCGCGGCGCGGACCCAGCTTGTAGATCTGCGTGTAACCGCCGTTACAGTCTGCGTAAGAGGGAGCTACCTCCTCGAAGAGCTTCTTTACAACATCTTCCTTGGTTATATATGCAAGAGCCTGTCTGCGGCTTGCGAGCGTGTTCTTTTTGCCAAGGGTTATCATCTTTTCGGCAATAGAGCGTACTTCCTTCGCGCGGGTGAGGGTTGTCTCAATGGAACCATTCTCAATGAGATATGTCACCATACCGCGAAGCATTGCGTTTCTGTGCGCTGTAGTTCTGCCGAGCTTTCTGGTACCGGGCATTTTACATGTCCTCCTTTTGCAAAAGTGTCGATTGCGCGTGTATATCGTTTACCGCGTTTCCGCCAGCGCGTCCTATACGCGGCAATCCTATATCATTAATTTAGTAGTTTTTGGGATTGCTGCCGCTCTGGATTACTCCTCTTCCTTCTTCAGGTCGAGTCCAAGCGAGTGAAGTTTCTGAATTACTTCTTCAAGCGACTTCTTACCGAGGTTTCGAACCTTCATCATTTCTTCCTCGGTACGGTTGATAAGGTCTTCTACTGTATCGATGCCCGCGCGCTTCAGGCAGTTGAAGCTACGAACGGACATGTCAAGCTCCTCAATGGTCATCTCAAGGACTTTTTCTTTGATAGTCTCCTCGCGTTCAACCATGATTTCCGCATTCTTTGCTTCATCGGACAAGTCGATGAACAAATTGAGATGTTCATTGAGTATCTTGGCTCCGAGCGAAATCGCTTCTTTGGCTAAAATAACACCGTTTGTCAGCACTTCGATTGTCAGCTTATCGTAATCAGTGTTGCTTCCTACGCGCGTGTTTTCGACGCTGTAGTTCACATTGTAAACCGGAGTGTAAATCGAATCCGTGAATATTGTTCCTACGGGAGCCGACATCCCCTGGCTGTTCTGCTGATAAAGCTGCTTGTTTTTTTCCTGAGATACATATCCGCGTCCGTGGTCAAAGGTCAGCTCCATGTAGAAGCGTACATTGTTTTCTACGGTTGCAATGTGGAAATCAGGGTTGAGAATCTCGATGTCCGCGTCCTGCTTGATGTCGCCGGCCGTGATGTCGCACGCACCCGTCGTGTCGATTATGACAGTCTTTGGTCCGTCCGTATGCAGCTTCGCGGTGATACCCTTTACGTTAAGAACGATTTCGGGTACATCCTCTTTGACTCCCTGAATGGTTGTCATTTCATGAAGAACGCCGTCAATCTTGATGTTCGTTACGGCAACTCCCGACAGAGAGCTTAACAGGACTCTCCGCAGCGAGTTTCCGAGGGTAATTCCGTAACCTCTCTCGAGCGGCTCGATAATAAACTTACCGTTTCTTCCGTCTTCGCTTAAATTTATTGTCGCAATATTCGGCTTTTCAATTTCTATCATTAAATAATAACCCTCCGTCTAAAATCTTTGCCAAATCCACTTATTATTATTTTCCAATGGAGAATATCGTTGATTTCTGCAAAATACATAACTTGGAGCGCATACACGCCCTGCGGAACCACAGTAACTGCCCACTTATTCGGAGATTTCCGCCAAATTGCCCGTGCGGCATGACACTCCAATAACAGGTTATTACTTGGAATAAAGTTCAATGATGAGCTGTTCTTCGAACGGGAAGTCGATGTCTTCACGCTGCGGAAGAGCAATCACCTTTGCTGAAAGGTTTTCTGTATCTGTTGCAAGCCACTTTGGAACAACTGCCGTGGGCATCTGTTCTGCCAGAGCCTTAAATTTTTCGGAACCCTTGCTCTTATCCCTCAGGGCGATAACGTCGCCAACCTTACAGATAATAGACGGGATGTCAACCTTCTTGCCGTTTAATGTGAAATGAGCGTGACGTACAAACTGACGCGCTTCCTTACGGCTGGATGCGAGACCCATTCTGTAAACGATGTTGTCGAGACGGCATTCGAGGATTGTGAGCAGGTTTTCACCAGCGATACCTTCCTTCTTGTCCGCCTGAACATAGTATGTTTCGAACTGCCTTTCCTGAACGCCGTAGTAGCGACGAGCGGTCTGCTTTTCTCTGAGCTGCATTCCATATTCCTTGACAGCCTTACGACCTGCGCCGTGCTGACCCGGAACTGTTGCGCGGCGAGCCACTGCACACTTATCGGTGAGGCAGCGTTCACCCTTGAGGAACAGCTTCTTGCCTTCTCTGCGGCAGAGCTTGCATGAAGGACCTGTAT
>CAZUPI010000032.1:0-26277 GCA_964621755.1 uncultured Ruminococcus sp.
TTATATGGGAATTCAAAAATTATAAGGATAGGGAAAAGGGACTGCTAAGATATGCAATGAGGGATATATTGCCCGAACAGATAGTAAAAAGGAAGAAGAGTCCGTATCCTAAAACATACAATCCTGCATATGAGGAAATACTTTCCCGGCGAATCAGAAGAATTCTGGAAAACAAGTCGTTGCCAATCCATAGATTCATTGATAAAGAAAAAACAGAACATTTTCTTTCATCTCCAAAGGATTACGGAAATCCATGTTTTGGGCAGCTCATGGCAGGTCCGCAAATGATAGCGTATATGCTTCAGGTCAACGACTGGATGGAGAAATATAAAATTTCATAAGCAATAAATCATAAATTGTTTTTTCCGGCGATTTTGCCATGGTTGAAAAAAGTCTGCAAGTTAAGCTTTCCCCGACTTAACTTGCAGACTTTTTTCATGTTTTCAACCGATATCTAACGGCAAAGCAATTTCACAGACGGAGCTTTTTCTGTTTTTCAAAGACGAAAGGTAAGATGTATTCGAATTGATTTTCAACCTGGCAGGAGATTCCGCAATATGCTTATTAGTGCATGAATTTTGGAATGCAAGCTTTCATAAAAATATACATGAAAAATATAGAAAAGTTCAAAAAGTTATGATATAATATCATATCATATAGAAAAGGATGGCAAGGCTATGAAATCACATAAGAAGTTTGCATGGCTTACGATAATTTTTTTTATATTGACTATTGTAAGCGGATATAAGAGAAAATAACGACAAAAGGAGTTTTTATTATGAAATCTGTATGGGGAAAGTTAGGTATTTTTGCAGGAGGGGTCCTGTTTGGAACAGCTGGCATTAAACTTCTCAGCAGTAAGGATGCCAAAAAGGTATATACACACACAACTGCCGCTGCGTTGCGTGCAAAGGAAAGCGTTATGACAGCGGTAACGTCTATTAAGGAAAATGCAGATGATATTCTGGCTGACGCAAAAGAAATCAATGAAAAGCGTGTTGTCGCTGAGGATGAAGTGGTTGAAGACTGTGCTTGCGAAGAATGCACAGCAGAGGAAACATCCGAATCGGATTTGGAGCAGAAATAATTCTACAACGAGAGCCGCTTTTTACACGGCTCTCTTTTCCTTGGAGGCTGTTTATGAAGTGTAAAATTTTGCATAAATCCCGCGGGCGGCTGCGGGTTCATTTATGTGTACGCCGCATGACACTGGAAGAAGCGGACATATTGGAATATTATCTGCGTGCGGTGGATGGAGTGACGGATGTTCGTGTATATGAGCGTACATGTGATGCAGTTGTTTTGTACCAGTCACAGCGCCATACTGTTCTTCAGGCGTTGTCCAAATTTTCGTTTTTGTCCGCAAGGGAACAGGGACTGGTACCGGAGCATACATCTCGAGAATTGAACCGCGATTTCGAGGAGAGGTTGGTTTTTACTCTCCTAAAGAGATGTGTGTCGAAGCTGTTTTTCCCATTGCCACTTCGTACCGTTATCACCGTTTGCCGCTCACTCAGCTATATCCGCAAAGGATTGATGGCGCTTGCTGACAGAAAGCTTTCCGTTTCTGTTCTGGATGCGACGGCGGTGACAGTCTCTCTTCTGCGAGGTGATATTGATACAGCGTCCTCTGTGATGTTCATGCTCCACTTGGGCGAAATTCTTGAAGAGTGGACGCACAAAAAGTCGGTTGCCGACCTTGCGGGGGCCATGTCATTAAACGTAGACAAAGTCTGGCTGAAAACTGACAAGCAGGAAATCCTTGTTCCGATTGGCGACATTCGGGAAGGAGATAAGATTATTGTGCGCACTGGCAACATGATTCCGTTGGATGGAAAAGTTGCGGATGGGGAAGCAACAGTCAACCAGGCGTCCATTACCGGAGAGTCCCTGCCAGTCAGAAAAGCGTTGGGAAGCTACGTGTACGCCGGAACCGTTGTAGAAGAAGGAGAGTGCATTATTTGTGTAGACAGAGTTTCCGGCGGCGGACGTTATGACCGGATTGTCCACATGATTGAAGAATCAGAAAAGCTCAAATCCATAGCGGAGGACCGTGCGTCGAAGCTTGCCGACCGTCTGGTACCATATACACTGGGCGGTACGCTGTTGACCTATCTTCTGACACGCAACGTTACAAAGATGCTTGCCGTGCTGATGGTGGACTTTTCCTGTGCATTGAAGCTTTCCATGCCGATTTCCGTTCTTTCGGCTATCCGGGAAAGCAATCAGTACAACATTTCGGTGAAGGGCGGACGTTTCTTGGAAGCTGTCGCACAAGCCGATACGGTCGTATTCGATAAAACCGGCACACTGACCTATGCTGCACCGAAGGTAGCTGAAGTTGTTACTTTCGGAGGACATTCGGAAAACGAGATGCTGCGGCTCGCAGCTTGTCTGGAGGAGCACTATCCTCACTCTTTGGCGAATGCTGTAGTGGAAGAGGCAAAAGCGCGCGGACTGCATCATGAGGAATATCATTCCATGGTAGAGTATGTGGTGGCACATGGAATTTTCAGCAGAGTAGAGGACAAAACAGTACTGATTGGAAGCTCGCACTTTGTATTCGAGGATGAGGGTTGCCACATTCCCGAGGGAGAGGAAGATAAGTTTACATCATTGTCCGGCGAATATTCCCATCTTTATCTTGCCGTATCGGGCGTTCTCGCAGCTGTTATCTGTATATCCGACCCGTTGAGGGCGGAGGCAAAAGATGCCATTCGTGCGTTGCATGATTGTGGAATCGACAAGGTTGTCATGATGACCGGCGACAACGAAAGAACCGCAGCTGCGGTGGCAAAGGCAGTGGGGGTGGACGAATACTATGCTGGTGTACTTCCGGAGGACAAGGCTAATTTTATCCGGAAAGAGCGAGAAGCGGGGCGTTGCGTCATTATGATTGGAGACGGTGTAAACGACTCCCCGGCTCTTTCTGAAGCAGACGCCGGAATTGCCATAAACACTGGCGCAGCGATAGCAAAAGAAATTGCCGATATTACCATTTCCTCAGAGGATTTGTTCGAGCTGGTTACTTTGAGAAAACTCAGTGAGGCGCTGATGGAGCGAATCCACCGCAATTACCGCTTTATTGTTGCGTTTAACCTCATGTTGATTATTTGCGGCGTAGCCGGTGTGATACAGCCTACAACTTCTGCTCTGCTGCACAATATCTCAACTCTTGGAATCAGCCTACGCAGCATGACCAATCTGTTGCCTGAGGCATAGTAGAACAAGCTCGTAAAACAATTGAATAATAAATTCAAAAATGGCATATCACTAGACCGAACCGGTGATATGTCATTTTGATTTAATATAAAATATCAGTATTATTCTCGAAAAGGCTTGAAATTGAATACCACAAATTTACATTAATAATTCCGCAATATATGATTCATAATATGTGTGGAGATGAAAAGACATCTCCTCGAGAAACCCACAACACAAAGAAAAGTAAAGAAACGGAGTTATTAACAATGGCACAGAAGAACAACAGAATCGTAGTACCGGAAGCAAAGGCTGCAATGGAACAGTTCAAGATGGAAGCTGCTAACGAAGTTGGCGTAAACCTCAACAAGGGTTACAATGGCGACCTGACCTCTCGTCAGGCTGGCTCTATCGGTGGTCAGATGGTTAAGAAGATGACAACCGTACGAACTGTGAGCATAGAGCGATCAACGAGTTATATGCGCGCCGATAGGACGACAGTCGGGCATAAGGTAGAGGTGCGGTATATAGCTTCGATCATCATTGAGGGGCATTGACTACGAGGCGAAACTGAGATTATACATAGCACTCTGCGTATTTTTCGTTTTTGCGCAGTTCATTGCAAAGGGTTTCGGGTATATTCTGTGTTACGTTTCTCCAAAAGTTTTCGGCAAGCGGAAAAATTCTGGCATGCTGTCTGACCTTCGGTAATGTGGATGACCGAACTGGGCGGTTCTTGATTGTCTGACGAGGAGATGTATGGCAAGCTCTTTGCTGAGGGTATCTTTCCGCGAAGCTGTTTAAGATGCTGTGGGATCTGTCGAACTCACGTTAAGTTATTGCGATAATCCTGTGTATAGTTGATAATACCGACCTTTTTGTTCCAGCAACTGGTCATGGGTTCCTCGCTCAATGATTCGTCCTTGTTCTAACACCATAATACAATCGGCGTTGCGCACGGTGGACAGCCTGTGGGCAATGACAAATGTTGTCCTCCCCTTCATCAGCGCTTCCATACCGTTCTGCACCAATGTCTCCGTACGGGTATCAATGGAGGAAGTCGCTTCATCTAGAATCAGAACTGGTGGGTCCGCCACTGCCGCCCGAGCAATGGCCAGCAGCTGCCGCTGTTCTTGGGAGAGATTTCCTCCGTCTCCGGTCAGCATGGTGGCGTAACTGTTGGGCAAACGACGGATAAAGCCGTCGGCATTAGCCAGCTTTGCTGCCGCGATACATTCTTCGTCGGTAGCGTCCAGCCGCCCATAGCGGATATTGTCCATGACTGTCCCGGTAAAGAGGTGGGTATCCTGAAGTACCATCCCCAGTGACCGGCGGAGCTCAGTTTTTTTGATTTTTGTGATGTTGATGCCATCATAACGGATCTTGCCATCTTGAATATCGTAAAAGCGGTTGATCAGATTGGTAATGGTCGTCTTTCCCGCCCCTGTGCTGCCAACGAAAGCGATTTTCTGACCGGGTTTCGCGTAGAGCTTAATATCATGCAGTACCATTTTTTCATCGTCATAACCGAAATCCACATCGTCTAATACTACGCTGCCCTCCAGCTTTGTGTAGGTGACGGTCCCATTTGCCTTATGGGGATGTCTCCAAGCCCATACGCCAGTTCGCTCCTCCGTCTCTGTCAGTGTACCGTCTGAATTTTCCACTGCGTTGACAAGGTCCACATAACCGTCATCCTCCTCTGGTTTTTCCTCCAGAAGCTGGAATACGCGCCCCGCGCCGGCCATAGCCATGATGACACTGTTCATCTGTTGGCTGATCTGCGTGACAGGCTGTGTAAAATTCTTATTCAATGTCAAAAACGATACCAGTGTTCCAAGGGTCAGTCCCCAAGTCCCCTTCAGAGCCAAAATGGAGCCCACAATAGCGCATAGCACATAGCTGACGTTGCCTAAACTCATATTGACCGGCATCATCATGTTGGCGATCAAATTGGCTCTGTAAGCGCTTTCTCGCAGTTCTTGGTTGCATTTTTTAAATTCTTCCAAGCTCTTTTCTTCATGGCAGAACACTTTAATGACCTTCTGTCCCGCCATCATTTCCTCAATGTAACCGTTAACATTTCCAAGGTTTTTCTGCTGCTTCACAAAGTACTGCGCGGACTTTTGGCTGAGCTTGGAGAGGCACAAAACCATTATCACGACAAGGACAACGGAGATCACTGTCAAGGGAATGTCTAAAAATACCATGCTGATAAATGTAGTGACAATGGTCACCGCGGAGTTGACCAGTTGCGGCATACTCTGGCTCATGAGCTGGCGCAGCGTGTCCACATCGTTGGTGTATACGGACATGATATCTCCGTGAGCATGACTGTCAAAATACTTGATCGGCAGAGATTCCATATGTACAAACAGGTCATTGCGCAGCTTTTTCATCACGCCCTGTGTAATATTGACCATGATCCGGTTATACGCGTACGCGCAGAGAATACCAATGACATAGATCGTAACCAATATCATCAGCGCCTTAACCAATGGAGCAAAATCCGGTGCATCGCTTTGGGTCAGTGGTATAATGTAATCGTCGATCAGGGTCTTCATGAACAGGGTGCCACGAAGGGTCGCCAAAGAGGAGCCGATAATACATACAATGACTACAAAGAAAGAGAATTTATATCCTCTGAGCATATAGCCCAGCAGCCGCTTCAATAGGGAAAACGGATTCTGCAGGGTCGATTCCTTTTGTTCCATCATTCTAACTCACCATCCTTTCCGCTTTCCGCAACCGGTTGGTCGAAGTCGCCTCCGCCTTTGGTCTGTGTCTCATAAATTTCCTGATAAATGGTGTTGCTTTCCAGCAAATGTTCATGGGTGTCAAAACCGCTGATTCTTCCGTTATCCAGCACGAGGATACGATCCGCGATCTGTACGCTGGAAAGTCGTTGCGCGATAATGATTTTTGTTGTCCCCGGAATCCGAGCGTCAAATGCCTTTCGGATTCTGCTGTCGGTAGCGGTATCGACCGCGCTAGTGGAATCGTCCAGAATCAGTACTTTCGGTTTTTTCAACAGCGCTCTGGCAATACACAGACGCTGCTTCTGACCGCCGGATAAATTCGCACCTCCCTGTTCCACCCAAGTGTTATACCGCTCCGGAAAGCGTTCAATAAACTCGTCCGCGCAGGCCTGTCGGCAGACCTCCATGCACTCCTCCTCTGTTGCATCCTCCTTGCCCCAACGCAGGTTATCCAGAATCGTGCCGGAAAAGAGAACATTTTTCTGAAGCACCACCGCAACCTGATTGCGGAGTACTTCCATATCATATGCCCGCACATCTTGGCCACCCACGTACACGGAGCCACCGTTCACGTCATACAGGCGGCTGATCAAGTTCACCAGACTGGATTTTCCGCTGCCGGTGCCGCCGATAATGCCGATCGTTTCTCCCGATTTAATATGCAGGCTGATATCCGTGAAGGTATTTTCTCCACTGCCTTGCTGATAAGAAAAGCTGACATGTTCAAAGTCGATGCTGCCGTCCGCGACCTCCATAATCGGATTTTCAGGATTTTCGAGGCTTGCCTTTTCACAGAGCACTTCGACAATCCATCGCCCGCTGGCCGCGCTCATAGACAGTATGACAATGATCATGGAAAGCATCATAAGTGACATCAATACGCTCATCACGTAAGTGAACAGAGAGGTCAGATTTCCAGTGGTCAGATTACCAACTACGATGAAATTCGCACCAAACCAAGACAGTGCAACCACGCACCCATAAACCACCAGCATCATCACTGGGTTATTCAGGGCAATCAGGCTCTCTGCCTTCACAAAGAGACGGTACAGGTTATCCGCTGCCTTTGTAAACTTCACATTTTCGTAATCTTCCCGGACAAATGCTTTCACTACGCGAATGGCGGAAACGTTTTCCTGTACACTGGCGTTTAAATCATCATATTTTTGAAACACTTGATAGAAAGTTTTTACGGCGCTGCGGACGATCAGAAGCAGAATCGCTGCCAACACAACAATCGCAACCAAAAAAATAATGCTTATTTTTTTATTGATGATATAGCACATAGCAAGACTGAAAATCAGTACCAGCGGGGATCTGACCACAATGCGCAGCGCCATTTGAAACGCATTCTGCACATTGGTCACATCTGTGGTCATTCGGGTGACCAGTCCCGCCGTACTGTACTTATCGATATTGGCAAAGGAAAATTTCTGAATATTCTCATACATCGCCTCACGAAGATTACAGGCAAAGCCTGTGGATGCGGCTGCGATGCATTTACCGGCAAGACAGCCAAATATCAGGCTCAGGCAGGCCAGAACCAGCATTTGTGCCCCATAGTAGTATATCTTTCCCATGTTGCCGGCTTCGATGCCCTTGTCAATGAGGGAAGCGATAGTAAAGGGGATCATCAACTCCATTAACACATCCAACGCCACAAAAACCGGCGTCAGCAGCGTATCCCGTTTATTTTCGCCAAGCTGCTTTAATAATATTTTAACCATAGCTCAACGCTCCTTTCAAATATACACTATTATAGCCGTTTTCTTCTTGCATGTGAATTCAAAAAATGCTATTATTAATAAAAATAGTTTATTAATATTGATAAGGAGCATTGACAAATGAATGTTTTTCAATTGACTTGTTTTCTCGCTGTTGCGGAAACCCTGAATTTCGCGCAGGCGGCCGAATTGCGGAGAATCACGCAGCCAGCCATCACACACCAGATCCAAACACTGGAGGCGGAGTTGAATGTGAAGCTTTTTAACCGTACCACCCGGTACGTCAAGCTTACCCGTGAGGGACAGATTTTTCTCAACGACGCGCGAAATATTGTGACAATTTCCGAGCAGGCGATCAAACGCTTTGAGAATCCGTCAAATCAGGAGTTACAGACGATTTCCATAGGCTGTCATATTCATGGACATTTGTTTCTAATGTCTGATGTTTTGCGCCGCATGGCGGTCAACTATCCCAACCTTCACCCGCAAATACAGGTCGTCCCGTTCAAGCATCTGTACCGGCTTCTTTTGGAAGACAATGTGGATGTCGTTATTGCGTTTCAGGAAAATGGAATGAAAAAAATGCCGTTTATCTATAAAGAATTAGGTAAGATTCAAATCGCCGGGTATTGCAGTCCGGACCATCCACTTGCGAAACATTCCGATCTGACCATATCCGACTTGAATCAGGAAAAGTTGATTCTGCACGACCCTAGGAAAACGCCGGACAGCATTGCTAAGCTGCAGATGCAGCTCATGGAAAATACTTCAGACTTCTTTTTCTGCGACTCAGAGGAAGCGGCGATTACGTTGGCACAAGCTGGCTATGGCATCGCTTTTCTGCCGGGGATGCTGATTCCGCAGGCAACTCCTCTGCTCCGGATCCCCATAAACGGATTGGAGCCGTTATCTTTCGGCCTGTATTACAAAACTCTGTCCGGAAATCCTATTCTGAAAGACTTTGTCAGGTTTGCCTTTGAGATGCTGCATTTTGATGAGTAAGCGTTGAAGACGTCATGGTAAGTTGAGTTGAAATGAAAAATTGTCACCAGATTTGTAATATTACATTTTACGTTAATGTTATCAAGCAGCCCTATACTAAGAGTGCAGGACTGCTTCTTTTTTGCTCAATTTATTTTAGCCCTCTTTTCAATAGAGTAAATTTGCTAATAAAACGATTCCTGTGGTTGGCAAATTCTGATTCAGAACATTGACAAAGCATGGCAGATGTGCTATAATTAAAAAAACGCTAAAATTTAGTTTTAGCGGAAAGTTAGCAAGAACTAACGTGAAAGATTCGTGTTTATGATCAGGGTGAGGACATGAATAAAGATTTAACCGTAGGAAAACCATCAACAGTATTGTGGAAGTTTTGTCTGCCATTGTTTGGCAGTATTATTTTTCAGCAGTTATATAACATTGCCGACAGTTTTGTCGCAGGCAAATTTGTCGGTGAGGACGCCTTGGCGGCTGTCGGAAATAGCTATGAAATCACTTTGATTTTCATCGCATTTGCATTTGGCTGCAACATTGGCTGTTCCGTTGTTGTATCCAATTTATTTGGGGCAAAACAATACAAGGAATTGAAAACAGCGGTTTATACTACGTTAATCGTCAGCGGTCTCCTGTGCATTTTTCTGATGATAGCCGAAACCCTTTTATGTACCAACCTTTTGCACTTAATCCATACGCCTGATAATGTTTTGGCAGATTCGAAGCTGTATCTGGACATCTACATATGGGGCTTGCCCTTTGTCTTCTATTACAATGTAGCAACTGGCATCTTTTCCGCACTTGGAGTTTCTAAAACGCCATTTATCTTTCTTGCCGCTTCGTCACTTTCCAATATCGGTATGGATATTCTGTTTGTTACGGCGTTTCGGATGGGTGTTGCCGGTGTGGCGTGGGCAACCTTCCTGTGCCAAGGCGTCAGCTGCATATTGGCTGTATTTTTCGTATTTAGAAGATTCAAACAAATCATAACAGAGGGAACAGTACCGGTTTTTTCATGGTCACTTCTCAAGAAATTGCTATTGTCGCCATTCCAAGTATTCTACAGCAAAACTTTATTTCGGTAGGGAACATCATTATTCAGGGCATCATCAACACTTTTGGTTCAAGTGTAATGGCAGGCTATTCCGCATCAGTCAAGCTGAACAACCTTGTTACCACCTCATTTACTACATTAGCCAACGGCATTTCAAATTATACGGCACAAAATGCCGGCGCCGGAAAAATGTCGAGAATTCGCGACGGATTTCGTGCGGGAATTAAACTCGTTTGGTTGTTATGTATTCCGCTTGTACTGCTGTATTTCTTCGGTGGAAAATACCTTGTATATATTTTCCTCGACAGTCCAACGGGTACAGCAATGGAGGTTGGTGTCCAGTTCTTGAGAATGATTTCTCCGTTCTACTTTGTGATATCAGCAAAGATGGTATCGGACGGAATCCTACGCGGTGCCAGAATGATGAAAAAGTTTATGATTACTACCTTCACTGACTTGTTTCTTCGTGTTGTGCTGGCAGAGATACTATCAATTTCATTTGGAACGATTGGCATTTGGTCTGCATGGCCAATAGGCTGGTTTTTATCCACGATTATGTCACTCATCTTTTACCGGAGTGGTGAATGGAAGGATACAAAGTCTGAGAATATTTCCAAATCAGCATAAACTTTATAATTTTATTTAGTAAAAGTTTTATAAAAAAGGTTCGGGGAAAACTTTTTTCAAAAAAGTTTTCCCCGAGAACTTATCGAAATTACCTTATTCTATAAAAATGTGCTGCAAAAAAAATAAAACGGAGGGCATATGGATACAATTACTACACGTACATACCCGTTTCCATTATCGAAAGTCTGCTTGGGTACCGCATCTATGGGCGAAAATGGCTTGGACGGTGAACCTTTAAAGCGTGCTTTTGCTATTCTGGACGCCTATTATCACTTAGGAGGGCGATTTCTCGATACCGCCAATGTATACGGCCGTTGGGGTGTAAATCATACCAACGCGTCAGAGCAAGTTATTGGCAGCTGGCTTCGTGAAAGACAGATCACAGACATGACCATAACTACCAAGGCATGTCATTATAACCTTGACTTACCCAATATCAGCCGTGTAAACGCTGAAGTGATCTGGCAGGATGTGGAGGAAAGCCGGGCAGCTCTGGGATTGGACACTTTGCATATCTGTCTTCTCCATCGTGATAATGAACAGGAGGATATCCGTACAATTGTGGATTTCTGTACTCTTCTCGTAGAAGAGGGCAAGGTACTTCGCTTTGGATTTTCGAATTTCAGAGCAGAGCGAGTAAAAGCAGCCCTTGAATATATGGGAAAGAACTGGACCGACTATTTTGTGGGGGTGTCTAACGAATGGAGTCTCGCTATGGAGGGCGCGGAAAACTATGTTCCAGGGAGCGGCATGGTCGCTACGGACATATTGCTGCGGCAGCTGCAAAGTATATATGATTTTCCGCTGTTCCCCTATTCATCAGTCGCGCATGGATTCTTCACCAAGCTGAAAAAGTGCGGAGCGGCGTATGACAAGGAAAGGTGGCAAAATATTGATGCTTTCGCAGGGAACCGCGCTTGGCTTACTCCGGCAAATGGACGAACCTATAACCGGTTGTGCTCACTGTCAGCGGAAACCGGTATTTCTGTAGGGATGCTTTCCCTTGCATATATGTTGGCGCAGCCGGACACCATTCCCGTCATGAGTGTCAGCGGGCCGGAACAGCTTGAAGAACTGCCAAACGTCACAGGTAAACTATGGAAGGCTGAACAATTTGTCGTATAACTCACACATTATAAACACGCAGATTCTCAAAAGGAGCAACATTTCATGATACCATCTCCCTTATATAAAGACCCCATTTACTACAACGGTGTCGTCGACCCTATGGTTATCCGCTATAACTGTGAGCCGGTGTGTGAGCACATATAACGCAGATTCGCAGCAAGCGCAAAAACCTTGCATATGCAAACAAGAAAAGCATTTTTATTTCATTTATACTTGACAAAAATGTAGGGAGTAGGTATAATAAAAAAAAGTTCCTAGAATTTCATGGAAAGGGAAATTTATGAAAAAAACTACTTTGTTTACTTCTCGCTACGCTAATGCTTTCCCCTCAGCTTATGGCGTGCTCCGATAATTCCACTGGTGAAAACGACCAAGATACGTCCACGACTGTTTCATCAGCTGAGGTTTCGTCCCATGATGAAACAGAAGAAACTGTTATAGACGACTTGCCTGAGATGAACTATGACGGTTTCGAGTATATGATTTATAACATAAACCCAGAATCGAATGACTGGTTCACCACAACGTTCGTTACCTTCGAAGAAGACTCCGGAGAGCCGATACCGTCAGCTATTTTTAACCGCAATATTATAGTTGAGGATCGCTTTAATGTCAGCATCGCTGAATCCTATCAAACAGCGGACGCTGTGAAGAAGAGTATTCAGTCCGGAGATGGCGGATGCGATATGGTTCTGCTTGACGGAAGTGATACTATCACTTTTATCCAGCAAAAGTACCTGCATGACCTGAACACTGTTAATTATCTTGATTTTGATAAACCATATTGGGACCAGAACGCGAAGACGCAACTCACAATTGCAGGAAAGTATTATGAGGCTGTCGGAGATTTTATGACAACTCATATCGATGAAACCATCGTGATGTTTTTCAAATAAAGGTCTTATTGAGAATTTCGGACTTGAGAATCCATATGAGCTTATCGACAATATGAAGTGGAACTATGACAAAATGGGTGAGATGGGCACAGTAGCCTGCCTTGACTTAGACGGAAACGGCGTTCGCAACGATATGGACTCCTATGCGCTCATGTCATGGCGCGGCGTGCTTTATCCGTTTTTGATTTACGGATCCGGTGAATCCTTTATGAAAAAGGATGAGGAAGACATTCCATACTCCTCATACTATAATGAGCGTTTTATTGCCGCATATGAGAACATTTTGCGCGTCTGTCACAGCGAAGGCGACAATTTTACATATGACGCTGACATCAGAACCAACACAATGGGTCTTTCGAACAATCACAGAGTTCAGGAAATCATGTTCCCAAATAACCAGGTTCTGTTCTGGGTTGAGTGTGTAAGCTGGGCAAAAGCGCTCCGCGAAATGGAAACGGATTTCGTCATTATCACAGTTCCCATGTATACAGAGGAACAGGGAAGATATTATAACTATGTAAACGGCAACTTCTATGGCCAGTGTATTCCGGTTACGCTCCTTGGTGAAGCCCTCGACCGCGGTACAATTATTATGGAGGCACTCAACTCCGCTTCGACCGCAACGGTTCTGGAAGCCTACTATGACGTGTCGCTGAAAACAAAATATTCACGTGATGAAGAATCTGCGCGCATGCTCGACCTTATTTTCTCAAACAGACTTTATGACGTATGCGTAGTCTTCGACCTTGCTTCCATCGCATCAGATGTTTACCAGAAAGCTTCTCTAAACGATGCAGACCTTGCTTCGTATTACAACAAAACAAAGAAATCTTCAGAAAAGCAACTTACCAAAATCATTGAAAATATTATTGAATAATGAGAGCTGAGAAATATTCTTGTTGACTCTTTGGAAAAATTAAAACAGCTAAAAACAATAGGGTTTGCAAACTTGCAAGCCCTATTGTTTTATTATTTGTTTTTTTCTTGTGATTGCGCTTCGTTTTCGCGGTCGTGTTTTTTATTAATAAAATAAACGATAATGTTCATCGAAACAACGATAAGATTGAAAAGATAAACTATCAGAACATAGTTAATTTTGCGGCTGATGAGCTTTGCAGAAATCCCCGCTATGTATCCAAATACGATAAGCAATATAAATTGCAGACTCATGGATTTTGCGGTGCGGGCTTTGATGTTTTTGATAAGAGAGATAGGCCATGAGCAACCGAAGCAAATGAGCATGACTGCTTCTAAAAATTCCGCCATAAAAATTCCTCCAAGAAAATATGATAAATGTTCCAAACTGTTCTATATTTTATCACTATTTTACCTTTTTTGCAATATCAATTTTATCATATAATCATATGTTTTTTACATATCTGCTTATCAATTTTATCCGTACCCCATGGTGCAAAAAAGAAAAAGACGGCATTATGACTATATCTCACCACCATTCGAACGAATAAATTCTTTAAAAAACGACATTGTAAATAAACAGGGATAGTGTTAAAATAATCTGACGCTGAATGAAAGATTGTACATCCTGTAGTCTTTGGCGAATCATGATAAAACATAGACTCAAACAGCTTTCGGCATTTATATATCCAATGTCAAGGCTGTTTTGCTTTGGGAGGAAGAATGAAAAAACACATCTTTTACACAGAGCTTGCTTACCTTGTCGGAATTTTTATTCTGACCCTCGGCACCGCTCTCATGGAACTTGCAGATTACGGTGTATCAATGGTCGTTGCTCCCGCCTATCTGATATATCTCAAGCTTTCGCAATATCTCTCCTTTTTCACATTCGGTATGGCGGAATATACCTTACAGGCTGTGCTTGTAGTAGCGACAAGTCTGATTATCCGCAAATTTAAGCTAGCTTCCTTGTTTTCTTTTGTTACAGCAGTCCTCTATGGCATTTTGCTTGATGTTAATATGAAACTTGTCTCTGTCCTTCCATGTGACACATCCCCTGTCCGTATCGTTATATATATTGTAGGCTTTATTTTCAGCGCGATGGGCGTATCCCTTTTGTTCCACACATATCTCTCACCGGAGGCATATGAGCTGTTCGTAAAAGAAGTATCTGCTCACTTTCACGCAGATATCCATAAATTCAAAACTTGTTACGACTGTACCAGCTGCACTGTAAGTGTGTTATTATCTTTCTGTCTCTTTGGGTGGGGACATTTTGAAGGCATTAAGATTGGGACCATTTTGTGCGCGGTGGTAAACGGATGGCTGATTAGCAGGTGTACTCATATATTTGAACACTTTTTTGATTTTGCTGACCGCCTCGGACTGCGCAGATATTTTGAAAAATAATGCTGCGGTGTATTAAAATGATAAGTTAGCAGTTGACTTTTCGAGAGAATATGGATAAAATATTGATAACATAAAGCGGACAGAAAGTGCAAATGTAGCGCTTTTTGAAAGAATGCGGAGGAAAACTATGTCTTGCAGCACAAGTCTTGTTTTTCAAAAGAGTTTTCCACGCAAATGATATCGAGCCTACATAAAAATTATAGCAGTATCGAATACCTCAAATCGGTCAACGCGCTCGTGGAACTCATTGCTGCACTTACTCGCGTACCGTTCCAGCCGGCCGAAACATATCATGAAGGACTCGTCTCTATGATTTTCTATTTTGATGGTGCCGATAACCTTGGTTGCCTGGACGATGGGCTTGGATATTTGTATAATGGGGAAGATTATACCGAAATGATTGCCGAACTGTTCGGCAACATTGACGCAGTTGGCACATGGTCATGCACAATAGGTCCGGACTGCAACGCGGTCACTGAGCAGGCACTCCTGGCAATTAAAAACCGCCGCCGTTCGATGCTTGAACTGCGTGTGACACCCAATATGCCCGACAGACTGTGGGAAATTGCCATTGATAATATCCGCTGTGGTGCAACCAATCCTTCTTTCTATAACGACCGCGGCATTCACGATATGCTGAAATCCCGTTTCAAGGAAATTCCGGATTCCGAACTGGCCTTATTCTGCGGATGCGGGTGCACCGAAACCAATCTTCAAGGACTTACGCGCGGGCGGTACAGATGACAATATTCCCCTCGCTCTCATTTTTGAACAATATATGCACGCCAACCTAAAAAGTGCCGCAAAACTCCCGCAGAATCTCGCTGACGGTATCTCCGTTCTTAACCTCACCATTTCCAAGTCCTTTATTGGGAAATCCCTCCGTGCGCTGTTGAGGCCTATTTTGCAATGGGCGGTATCCAAGTGCAAGTGACATGTACTTCAATTGAGGAACTCAAGGATGCCATGGAAAACCCCGAAAAGCACCGCGATCTCATTGTAAGAGTAGGGGGCTATTCCGAATACTTTGTCAACCTTACTCCAGCTTTGCGTCAGACCGTGCTTGAAAGAAATATCCACGAACTGGGTGAAGCATGATTTTCATAACTTTTTGCAATTCATTAGCTCTCCAAGGTTTCAAGTTTATACTAAACACAGTCTACACTACATAGATAAAAAAGAAAGGGGTTTGAGAATTACTGTGTGAGTCTCAAACCCCTTTTTATAAAATGTTATTTTAATCCACTCTTCAATAATTCAAGAAGCGCCATGTCAACCTTCATACCGCGGTAATCTTCGTAAACGGTACCAGGTCTGCCATGATTGACAATTCCAAACGAGCCTTCAAAATTCCAGAGAGAATAGCCCCAGTTGTTTTCATTGAATACAGTGATTAAATCGGTCAGCCAACGCAGGGCGATATCGTTTTCAATCTTGTTGTAGCATCCGAATTCTCCAATATGTACCTGTGCGCCCGCTGCTTCAACTTCCTTCCATGGCTTGTAATAATCCCGCAGGCTTTGGATATCAACCTTCCACCCCGGCATTACTTCGCCTGGATACTGCGGCTTTTCAAACTCCGCTTTGACCCAATCCGCTTTATAGTGGCTTACCTGCATCGGAAAATATCCGCGCCCACTGTGAATCGCATCAACGTCCGCAAGCTCGGGCAGGGCAGTGCCTCCCCCGTCAAACCCATCAATGACAATCTGTCTGCATGGGTCAATCTTATGTATCGCGTCAATTGTTGCACGAATGACCCGTTCATGATCGTCGCGAGAACAGGGGTGTGTAGGTGGTTGATTGCTCGGCTCATTTACCAAGTCAAAACTCAATTTTTCTGACGAAATTCCCGCATATCGCTTGGTAAACATTTCCCACAGGTAGATAAATCCGTCAAATGCCTCCGCATCGCGCCAAAGATTATGTTTTTCGCGCTCCGGCCAATTGATACAGTAGCCAGGTGCACGATGGATGTTCAGGCACGCATGAAGACCGCGTCTGTTGCATTCCTCAATGTACGTATCAATATACTCAATAATCTCTTCATCGGGATGCATATAATCGAAGTTATGCGTCCAAAACCTGTAATCACAGGGAATACGCACAAAGTTAAATCCCTCGTTTGCTACAAAATCAAGCTCATGAAGATTTGGCTTCTGGGGACCGCGGTCGCCATACTTCGCAAACATCCACAAAAAATTAAATCCAACTTTCTTTTTCACACCTGTTTCTCCTTATTGTAATAGAATTTGCTTGAATTTTCATTGTATTACTTCAAACCTTTACGCGGTAAATCCCGCGCAATTGAAATCGGAAAGACAGCTGCAGCACCGCAGAAATATAAATGACGGGTCGCTGTTATTATGGTAGCTCCGCTTGTAATAATATCATCAAAGAGAAGGTATTTTCCGCCAGGCACAATTGCACCTCTTTGCGGAATTAAGGTGTTGACAGCGTTTTCCATTCGTCCTACAGCATTCAGTGACTTCTGCTCACTGCCTTCCTCACGTACAAACGTCTTTTTCTGAGGAATTTTCAATCTTCGCGCAAGACGCTTCGAAATTTCCTCGCCTTGGTCAATTCCATATTTCATAAAGTTGGAAACAGACCGTGGCGGATATGTAATCATCCACTCGTCAAGCGAAATTTCCGCGGATACAAAGGTACGCTCGATTCTGTCCGCTAACTCGTCCGCAAAAAATGACGCAAACTGTCCCTTATTTTTGAGTGCCAAAATCATTTTTTCCGTAATTCGCCCACTCTCACGACCAAGTTGTGCTCCGGTGTAGAACGTAAGGGTAACATGACTTTTTCCGTTAATTCTTGTTTTCGTAAATTTAGAAAATTCGCAGTCGCACATGCAAAATTCGGCTGTTTGCCCGCACTTTGGACACTCTGTTCCACACTCACTTGCATATTTTGCCAAACAGTCCACACATAGTCCAAAATGACCGTCAACTGTTTTTCCGCAATAGGCGCACGCCGGAGGACAGAGCAGATTGATTAAATTCTTTAGATAGTTTTTCATCTTTATCCAATACAAACCATTTTTTATATTATGCAACATATTTTGCTCATATGTCAAGTGGTAAATATCAATTTTATCGAAAATTTATTGAATAGCTATTGACAATCCGGTAAAAATGTCGGATAATATAAGTGATAAAATATTTTCATTCAATATGGAGGATTAGACAATGAAAATAGGTGCTCAGTTCTACACCATCCGCGATTTTTGTAAAACTCTTGACGATTTTTCGGAATCTCTGAAAAAGGTAGCCGACATAGGATATACAACTGTGCAAATTTCTGGAACTTGCGCATATGAAGCTGATTGGCTTGCAGAGCAGCTCAAAGCCGCAGGACTTACGTGCGGTATTACACACTATAATTACGATCGTATCATTCACGAGACCGAAAAGGTAATTGCAGAACACAAAACCTTCGGCTGCAACTACATTGGAATCGGCGGCTTCTTTGGTGGTGTAGCTGGGCTTCCTAAGTTTGCGAATGAAGCAAAGCCTGCTGCGCAGAAAATCCACGAAGCGGGACTACAGTTTATGTATCACAACCACAACTGGGAATATGAAAGTAAGGTTGAGGATGGCAGATGTGTCATGGAAGCACTGTCTGATCTTTTCACACCGGAAGAAATGTGCTTTACTCTCGATACATACTGGGTGAAATACGGCGGATATGACGTACTTTCCGAAATCAAACGTCTTTCCGGCAGACTTCCGGTTGTCCACTTCAAGGATATGTATATCACCGATTCTGGTGAGCGTAAAATGGCGTGGGTCGGCGGCGGCAATACTCTCGATTTTGAAAAAATTGCTTCTGCTTTCATTGATTCGGGTACCAAATACGCCTATATTGAACAGGATAATTGTAATGGGGAAGACCCATTTGACTGCCTCAAAAAGAGCTACGATTACCTTCGTTCCATCGGTCTTGACTGATTCTATCGACGATTTTATCTTATCTTGCCAGATTTTTAGCGTGTATCTTTAATAAAATAAGGAAGCCAAACTGTGATAATATTATTTTTTTCAATTGTAGGGTTGTATGTTTATCTGATATGCCCCAGAATTAGGCACCGGTGCGACATGAAGCCGTTCTGTGAACATCCGACTGCGCACCGTGGGATTCATGATAACGTTACCGTTGCTGAAAACTCCATGACAGCCTTTCGCAAAGCGGTTGAAGCCGGATATGGGATTGAGCTTGATGTGCAGTTTACGAAAGACAAGAAACTGGTCGTATTCCATGATGCAGACTTGAAGCGTCTTTGCGGCGTTGACCGTACACTTCTTGATGTGACCTATGATGAGTTGTGTAAAATGCCTCTTTTGGTCGGTGGAGAGAAAATTCCAACCTTACGCGAAGTTCTCAATCTTGTCAACGGGCGTGTGCCCCTTATCATTGAGATGAAAAACGAAAGACGATTGATGATGGAAATGCCGCTTCGGGTTTACAACGAAATGAAGAATTATGACGGACTTTACTCCATCGAATCCTTCAATCCGATTTACGTCGGAAAATACCGTAAGCTTGACTGTGATGTAGCGCGCGGGATTCTTTCATTCAAATTTGGTAAGGTAAAGCTGAGGCAAAAAGCATTGGCAGTTATTCTTGAAAACCTACTTATGAATTTTATCGCTAAGCCAGATTTTGTGGCATATAAGTATACCGATTGCAAAAAAATTTCCTTTCGTTTGAATCGTCTTCTCGGCGCCACCACCTTTGCATGGACTATCCCGCAGGGAGAGGCGATAGGGGAGCGAGCCAAAAAGTCTTTTGATGCATTTATCTGTGATATCTCAGACCCAAATGTTGAGCTCGATATACCGGAACCAGATACTTGTATGAATTGAAAGTAAATGGGGGGATTCCCGAAACAGTTTTTCACCCTCATTCCCACATGAACTAAAGCTTGGGGTGCTGCCGACGCATAAGCGCCGCTGAACAGCACCCCGATCTATAAGAAAAATAAAAATCAAGCCGCCGCGCCTATCCTTTGACATGACCGGAAACGCCATTGAGATTGCCAATAGAATTACCCCGATTATGCGGAATATCGAGATTTCCTCATCAAGATAAAACACGCCGAACAGGTAGGGGGAGAAGCATGCCTCCAAGCATCGGGAACATCATAAAGACCGATAAACTTCCGAATGCCATAATCTTGAATCCGATAAAGGTGTATGTACAGCACAACACCGCAATGATTGCCGCCATAATAAGGGAGTACGGTTTTACTATAAATTCTTCTTTTAGGGCAAATGTCAAAAGTAGAAAAATCAATGATGTAGTAAAACCCGAAAGGGTCGAAAATGTCAGCGATGCCACGACCGTGTTACCGCACTTGAAAAACTGAGAGGTTAATCCTACGTCAAACTTAAAACAACAAACCGCAGACACCTGAGCATATCTCAGTCATCTGCGGTTATCTTATTCAGTTTAATTCCATCGACAGCGCTGAAACCGCTATCTTTACCGAAATGTCCTCTTTCGCGGATATCTTAACGCCGTATCTGCGGTCGGCTATCTTGCCAAAGGTCGAGTAGATAAGCCCCCTGTCAGCGAAAACCTCTGCGCCAAGAGTATCAAAAATCACACGTAGGTTTTTCTCACCACTATAGGACAACGGAACTGTGCAACTGCCATGGGTATAGGTACCGTTCAATGGGTCAACTGTGATTTCCATTCCAAAACACGACAGTACGAATGGTGCCGTCCCTTCGCCAATTTCAACATATACATCCGCCGCACACGCACCAAGAAAGTCAGGCTTTGCAAAGATAACTTCTCCCTGTCCATTTAAGGTATTTACCACGGTCTTTTTCTTCACTAACCGTTCTACCTCATGGACCGGATACGATCCAAGCCGGATAATATCGCCGATACGCTTCAGATACATCTCACACGGTAGTCCCATTTGAGAGTTAAACAAAGCCCCTAGAGCTTTGTTCGTCCCCCACGCAATCTTGATTCTCCTGGTGCCACAACCTGAGAAGGTCTGCGCCGCGTAGCTTTCTCCTGGACCATGATGGTATCGCAATTCCTTCTGCTCCGGAATAAATGTGCCACTCTCCATGCTTCCCACAAGATAAGTGTCATGCGCACCTGAAAAGACCCACTTTACCACCCCTTCTTCTCCAATTGTCAGTGGATAGAAATCGGGGCACTCGTTGTTCTCCGGCATGTTCACATCAGCAATCTTAACCCAATGCAGCAGGTCATCCGACTGATAAATCGCGTAATCGTTTCCATCAAGGTACAGGGAAAGTGTATACTTTCCAATTTCCTGAGACCACTCCACCTTGGGGTCTCGATTTCCACCGACAATATGGGGAATAATGGGGTTTTTCTCATACTTCGTGAATGTATATCCACCGTCTGTCGAATAAGCCAGACACTGTGTAAAGGGTTTGTCTTTTGACAGTTCACTATTGTTTCCGGCAGCTGTATAGAACAACAGAACCGCATCCTTGCCAAATCCCGCTACATTTTTATGGTCGCAATACGCACTTCCGGAATACATTGTGCCAGTTTCGTCAGGGAAGAGCGCATCGCCAAGCTCGGTCCAGTGAACAAGGTCGTCAGATACCGCGTGGCCCCACGTCATATTGCCCCAATAGACACCATGTGGATTGTGCTGATAAAACATGTGATATTTGTTGTTTACCAGAATGAGTCCGTTTGGATCGTTCGTCCAACCAAGCGTGGTCGTATAGTGAACTGCCGGACGAAGATATTTGCCATTCTCAATTTCATCAATTTTCGGAAATCTATCACTTTCTCTGTATGGAATAAGGGTTCCGGCATCATCGACAAGAGTCAGCTTCGCGTCACCAAATCGCGTAATGTCAGCATAGGAGTCAAATGCGCCATGCACAAAATCAAGTGCAGCATCAAAATCGTACACCAGACGTTCTCCGTCAAGCAAACGATAATGCTTTTTTTCCGCACTGTCATTGATGGGTAATACCAAATATCTTTTTGTCATTTTCAATTCCTTTCTGGTCTATAAAATTTAGTCAGAAATCGATTTGCATTTTTCAATCATCTCAAGTTTGCGGCGGGATGAGCTGTATGCGAGTCGGAAATCTCCGATATTATTGGCCGCTTCCTCAAGACCGCATAACACACGATACTTCATGAAATAGGGCAGAGAGGGGTCAAGCGACAACTCACGAAGCACTTTTATTGCCTCGTTCGCTTTTCCTGACGAAAGTAGTGATGCCGCACGGATATGCTTCGCAAAACATAGCACGTCGCATGGTTTTCCAGTATTGCCGCCGGACCTCACAGCTGCCAGTTCGGCGAAATACTGTATAATTGATACAGAAACATATGGTCCGCACATCTTATAGTCACAAAGCACTGCTGATATTGGCTCTTCGCATACAGTTCGAAACAACTCACCGTGAAATTCCAATGCACAATGAAAGCTATTATCTGCATATATCGATTTTTCGGCATATTGCTTCGCACGTGCCAACATCGATACCGCCTTACCTATCGCAAATGTTTCCGCAAATTCAAGCGCACTGTTCAGATATGATACCGCCGCAATGTACGACAATTCATCGTCAATGGCAGATTGCGGTATTGATTCACAGATTTCCTCACATTCCCGGTACTTTTTTTCCTTAAATTTTGTCTTTAAATCGTCGATGATAGATATTTTGAAGTACCGCCCCTCGTCCTTGGCGGTTGAGGTGAAAAAATATCCCGCAGAGGTTCCGAGTCGCTCGGATATGTATAACAGGGTAGAAACTGACGGAGATGCATTTCCACTTTCGATAAGACTGAGCATATTCCGTGTAATTTTATCGCCGGCAAGCTCCTTTTGTGTGATTCCGAGACGAGTCCGCAGCTCCCGTATTCTCTCTCCCAGCTTCTTATCTGGATTTGTCATGACCCCTTCGTGCCGCCTGTCGTTTTTTTCTGAATTCCGTACTTTTCATCCATTTCAGACAGCTTTTCTTCAATTCCGTCTGATACACAACTCTGGTAATAGCTGATACGATCGTTCATCTCATTGGAGCGGTTTGAAATTTTTGTAAACAGTGCACGAATTTCATACTGCATATCCGTGATACAGGAATTCATCTCACGAATACAATTTTCAATATTCCCGTGAAGGTCAGCGCTGACATCTGATAACAGCGCGTTGGCAGCTGAAGATAACCGCTCTCTGATATATGACGCTTCTTCTTCTGTTTCACGTCGGATTTGTGCTATCTCGCTATTGCACTTAGCACGCTTCTGCTCGCATTCGGTTTCTGTATCTATCCGCAGCTTATCCGCTTCTTCACGGGCTGCACTCATAATTTCATCCGCATTATGGTTAGCGTTGATGATGATGTCGCCCAGCTGCGCGCTGATTTTGTCATACATCTCGAGTTTGTATGCAGGGCTGCTGCGGTCATTCGGGTCGGATGCATTATCGTTTTTCTCTTCTTTGTTAGATTCAATCAAATTTTGCAGCTCGCTGCATTTGCCGGACAATATTGTAATTTTTTCATTGGCTTCCGCAAGCTCACGTGCAAGCAGTTCCTTAGTCGTTTCAGCCGCATCAAGCAGCGATTCCTTCAGGCTGAGTTTTTCCGAAAGCGTACTGTTTTCATTTTTCAGACGTTCTTGTTCTTCTTGCAGCTCACTTGTTTTCTTTAACGCCTCTTCCAGTTTTTCCTGTACATTGCATAAAACTTTATTTTTCTCCTCAAGCTCTGACTTGGCCGCGGCATTTTTTTCTTCATACCCGCTGTAAGTCTCCTGCAGCTTTTCCTTTTCCGCGACAGCAGCTTTTTTTTCTGACTCTAATTCTGTCATTTGCTCAGAAAGCGCAGCGTACTTTTTATTCGCTTCCTCAAGTTCAGCCGTCATCTTAGCGAGTGCGTCTATGTGTTTGATGTCGGATTCTTTTATGTAGTTGGTAACATCGTCGCGGTTGAATCCGCCGATTGCGGTTCTGAAAATCTTAACGCTTTCGTTATTCATACTATTCTCCCATATAAGATAAATGGTAAATTTGCCTTGCGTCTATATTTTATCATAGAATCTATCAAAAATCAACACTATTCACAAGATATCCACCAGATGGGAATAAGAAAACATAATAAAAGATTGACTATTTTGTAAAAAATCAGTATAATGGACTTAAGCTTTATAGCTATCTTATGAAGGAGCATAAAAATGGAGTTTACCCTGAAGATTCATTTTGACGATAATACCTTTTCAGAATCAATGTGCAAAACGACCGAAAACGATGGTGCAATCGCAGTATATGCCGATTATACTGGTTCTGACCGTAAAATTTGCTCTGAGCATGGTGCTGATATTGTTATCCCGCTTCCCGCTCTTGATTCCTATATGGCGGACCATAGGCATTCGGAATTCTGGTGCTCGCCTGCATTTGGCAAAGACCCTCGAGACACCCCAATAGAAACACAGCATTTTATCTACCGCAAGGCCGATAGCGGCACATGGGGCGTTATTATTCCCGTTGTATCTGAGGATTATAAGTGCATCTTAAAAGGAACGCCCGATGGACTGACCGCTGTGATGTACTCGTGGTATGGTGAGCTCACCTCTTGTACAGGACTTGCATTTGTTATGGCAGAGGGAGAGAATCCATTTATCCTCACCAAAACGTGTGTCAAATATGCACTTGAAATTTTAAATAATGGTTGTACTACGCGTGAGAACCGCAGATATCCTGAAATTTTTGAATATCTTGGCTGGTGTAGCTGGGATGCGCTTCAAATCCGCGTCTCTGAGGAGGGACTTGCCGACAAATGTGACGAATTCAAATCCAAAAAGATTCCCATAAAGTGGGTGATTATCGATGATATGTGGGCGGAAATTGCAAACTTTAACGACGCGTCCTACGCAACACGCAGCGAAATGTTCGCACTCATGCACTCTTCCTCTATGTACGGCTTCGAGGCATCCTATACAAGATTTCCACATGGGCTGGCACATGCAATCGACCGCATTCACTCATATGAGATAAAGGTGGGAATGTGGCACCCCACAACCGGATATTGGTGCGGACTTGACCCAAAAGGAGAGGCGTATAAAAAGCTGAGGCCCTATACCTACATCACCGCTGACGGCAAAATCATTGGCGACTGGCACGAAATGAACGCGTTCGGCTATTTTAATACCATTCATGCCTTTTTAAAACAGTGCAGCGCGGATTTTTTGAAAGTTGACAACCAAAGCATGACCCGCCGTTTCTACAAAGGATGTGATTCTGTCGGCAAAGTCACCCGTACATGGCACCGCGGTTTGGAAGCTTCCGTAGGGCTGAATTTTGATAATACCATGATCAATTGCATGGGTATGGCTTCTGAAGATATGTGGAATCGTCCATACAGCAGCATCTCTCGTTGCAGCGACGATTTCCAACCGGAAGACCGCCCGTGGTTTACGAAACATATTTTACAGTGTACGTACAATTCCATCCTCCAGGGACAGTTTTACTGGAACGATTACGATATGTGGTGGACCGATGATACACAGGCGGTCAAAAACAGTGTTCTTCGCGCCATATCTGGCGGTCCGATTTACATCAGTGATGAAATCGGAAGAAGCAGGGCGGAAATTTTGAAACCACTCGTATTCGAGGATGGTCGAATTCTCCGGTGTGACCGCAGCGGTATGCCGACCGCTGACTGTCTTACTGTCAATCCTGAAACCTCCGATAAGCCGCTAAAAATTCAGAATGTCAGAAATGATTCCGGCATCGTTGCGGCGTTCAATATTACGAAAGAACAGCATAAAATAACCGGTTCAGTAAAACCGTCAGATGTACCGGGCCTTGAAGGTGACACTTTTGTTATCTATGAACATTTCACAGGAGAATATCACATTGTTTCCTATGATGAATCTGTCGAATTTTCCCTTGAAAATATCGACGACTTCCGTTTGTTCCTCATTATCCCCTATCTTAACCGCTTCGCGTCGATCGGTCTTATTGATAAATTCATTTCCACAGCCGCAATTACGCAGCGAATCGGTGAAAATGTAACTTTGTATGAGCATGGCAGATACGCCTATGTAAAAAACGAAATATTATTTATAGAGGGAAAATAAAATGTCAGAAAAAATCATCTATTTACCAGACTTTCAATCGGAAAATGATACAGAAACCTTCGCTCATGCTATGAACTACCTGCGCGAAAAACCTGGAACCACTCTCATTGTACCTCCCGGTACATACAAAATCACAAGTGAGCTTGCCAGAAACGCGCAGCACGCAGTTATGACCGGAAAATGGGGTGCTAATCCGCAGGGAGTCATGTTCAATCCGAAATATTTATACACCCGTGGCATTTCGCTTGATGGGCAGCAGGGAAGCCGCATCCTTGCAGACGGCGTTACCATCTTGGTTGACGGATTTATGGAACCTATTTCGGTCATCAACTGTTCCAATATCGAAATCCGCGGTATGACCATCGACCACAAACGCAAGCCTTACAGCCGCGGCATAATCAAGGAACTTGGTACAGTGGATGAAAAAGGGCTGCGCACATGTATCATCGAATTCGATG
>CAZUPI010000033.1:0-25899 GCA_964621755.1 uncultured Ruminococcus sp.
ATCTTCTCCGGTCGACGGATGATATTATACCACGGACAACCTCACTTGTCAATACCTTTTCCCGATTTTTTTAAAGTTTTTCCAGTGGAAAAATACGGCGGCCCCGCGGGACCGCCGTATGAATCGCTGATTGTTTGAATTACTCAACTATCGAAACTCTTACTATCGAATAAGTTTCATTATTTGTTACGAGCTGGAGGCAGAGGTAAACCGTGGAGCCGCCAGACATGATATCGATGAGATTGTTATCGACAAGCATATCATAATCGAATTCGTACGTTTGACCTGCAGATACGGAGTAGCTGCTGATGGAGCCCTTGTAGCTGCCGGCGTCGAGTGAAATCGTGACTTCACCGCTGTAATCAGGAGTGAATTCCATGATATGGTTATGCGGGTCGGTGAGATTCACTGTCAGACCGGTTTTGCTGGTGGTAGCTCCGTCATTCGTGTCCTCGCTGTCCGATGTGCGGTTCTGAAGGTCAACTACAATAGGCGTGAGATATATGTCAGTACCGGAGGGGCCTTCGGTTGCAATGCAGATGACGACATACCGGTAGGTGGTATCCCCGACATCAATGCTGATTTCGTTGCCGGTTTTGCAGTATTCATAATCTTTGTTGAGGATGCCGGCACTATTGTATTTGGTTTCAAACTTTGTGCCGGGGTTGGAGTAGGCGTCGGTAAAGTACCAACGAACAGTACCTTCGATGCTTGTCAGAACCACTACTTCATCTTTTCCTACGTAGCTGACTTTCAGTCCCGCGCCGCTGGTGCTTGCGCTTTCAAGGTCGAGCACAACCGGGAAGTGGAACTTTCTGCCGCTGTTTCCGTTGTCGTCATCCTCTGCGAGGAATGCGATAACGAGATAAGGATATTTGCTGGTATTGACGTCATCATCAATTTCGAAGTAGTTAATCTTGCCGCTGGACACGCTGACCCAACCATACAGATAGCTGCTTGATACGTCGTTATAGTAGTCTTCAAATTCAGAGCTTGCTACTGCGGAACCGTCCTTCGAGAAGTAATACCACACTTCGCCGTCGTCTTCGGTCTTGAAGAATACGGTATCGTTATTGACATAAGGAGCGATGGTGAATCCTGTGTCAGCGGAAGCATCAAGTGCGAGAACGACAGGGGTGTATGCCACATCTTGGTCGTCGACGTACATGAATGCCATGTAAGGATAGTTGACTGCGTAGGACTGGCTGTAAGTGATTCTCTTATAGGAATCTGTCACAGAGACTGTATCCTTGTATTTGGTTGCAGCGCCGGCGTATGCAGACTTGAAGTCTTCGATTGTGGGCGCCTTTTCCGTCTTGGTATAGTAGTACATGACCTCACCGTCGTCTTCGGTCTTGAAGCGGATGGTGGTTTCATCTATAACTTCAGGTTCGGATACAAATCCGGTTCTGTAGTCGATGCAGAGCGCTACGGGCTGCATGTAGTTGCCGTCGCTATCCTTGAGTGCGATGATGAGATAGGGGTATTCTTCGCTGTATTTGGTCTTATAATCAAATGTGCTTGATTTGCTCTTTGTTACGCTTAAGCTATCAGCATACGTTGCACGGTTATATTCTGCCTTGAAGTCAGCGGCTGCGGGCAGGTCGGAGGTCTTGGAATAATAGTAGTAAAGTGTGCCCGTCACGTTTGACTTGAAAGAGACAGTACCTACCGTGGTGAGCTCGGGAACCTTTGCGAATCCGTTATCGCCTGCGGAAACGACCACAGGAGTATAATAAGAGCCGGTAGCGGTCTTGAGCATCATCACAATGTAGTCATAGTTTGCAAGATATTTGGTATTCAGACCAAGGCTGAGGGTTCTGCCGGAAATAACGGTCTCCGCGCCGCAGAGCGCACTTTCCTTACTTGCATATCTTGTAACGAATTCTGCCTGCGTGATTTTTTCGCCGGATTCAGCGTAGTACCAGTAGAGTGTGCCGGCCACGCTTGCGGTAAACTTAATCGTGGTTTCGTCAGCAAGGTAGGGAGCGGTAGAGAAACCGGTACCCGTGGTATTGGTGTTCGGGATGATAACGGGCGCATATTTTCTGCCATCGTCCTGAAGTTGGAGAACCACATATTCGAAGTTCTTGACCGAGCTTGCGGCGAAAGTCTTCTCCGTAGTCACGACATTCTTTGATACATTGATAACACCTGTGAAGGAGGAAGAAGCATAATAGGAATCAAAGCTTGAAGTGTTGGGAGCGGTTGCGCCGTTTGTGAAGTAGTAATAAACCTTACCGTCAACGGTCGGGAAGAGGTTGAGGTAGTAGTTGGAATCATCGGAGGTGACGAAAGGAGTCATAGAGAAGGAATCCTGCGCGCTGCTTGAACCCTGATACTGGGAGGAAGCGAAGGATGCGGTCAGATTGCTGCCAATCTGGAATTCCGCAGGAACCATCGAAGAGGAGAATCCGGATGCGTTGATGTACGCCATGAGAATAGCGCCGTCACCGGTCACGCTGGTATTGGCTGCACCGTATTCGACATTCAAAACGTCGACTGTGATGCCGGAGTAGATACCGAGAGTGGACTTTCCGTAAACGGTGATATTCTTTACCTCTGTGCCGTTGAGGAGAGAGAGCTTACAGCCGTTTGTGATGACAATGTTTTCAACCTTGCAGTTGTCAAGGTTTACATCTGCGGTTCCTCTGATATAAAGCGTGTCGGCAATCGTGCAGCCGGAAAGGCTGACTGTACCGGAGGACGCGCCTTCACTGATGATTACGCGACCGGTAAGGGTGATACCGTTTAAGATAACGCCGCCTCTGGTAATGACGTTGTTTGTAGAGTATGCGCCGGAGTCACGGGAGTAAGCATTGGTATTAAAAATGCAGCCCGCTGCTCTGTAGAGGATGGTAAGCGCTTCGGCGCGGGTGAGCGTTCTCTGCGGGCGGAAGGTAACGGCGCCGTCAGATTCCGCGTATCCATTTGTCAGACCTGCGTAAGTCGCGCGAAGTATGTAGTCGCGGTAGTTATCCGAGATAGAGGAGTAGTCTGCGAACTCGCTGGAGGAAGCCTTTTCATTTGCAGGCAAATCGAGATAGCGTACGAGAAGAGAAAATGCTTCTTCGCGGGTAATTTTGCCGTTAGGGGATACGGAAGTTCCGTAATTGAGCAGATAGCCCTGCGCGGCGGCTTTTGCAAAGTAGGGATAGAACCATTCGGACGCGCTGACGTCACTGTAATTAATGGCAGTGGTCGCAGTTAAGCCGAAGGTTTCGTCGAGCATTTTGATGAACTCGGCGCGGGTGACTTCACCATCAGGCATGAAGGTGTATGTACCGTTTGATTGTTTGTATCCGTTAAGGACTTCTTTATCAACGAGATAAGGAATTTGGCCGCCTGTCCAAGCCCAGTGACCGGAGACGTCAGTAAAGGCGATGTTGACGGCTCCCACGAATGATGCTACTGCCAGCACCATTACGATGGCAAGAAACACGGACAAAATACGTTTTGAAAGTTTCATGGTAGCCTCCATATGATTTTGGATATTTGTTTGAGAGGGAACAGACAATACACAATAATTATACCACATGCGGATAAATTATCAAGAGTTATTTTTCGCCATTTTATTATAATATTGTAAAATTATCATACACATGCGGATTATTACCATATATATAATATTATAGACGTGTTCACAGATGAGAAAGTTCCGCTGAGAGCAAAACTTTCTCATTTTTTTCGGAAAACATGTTGAATTTTTACAGTTTTATGATAAAATAAAAATATACATATTATCCCGACATATCCAAGGAGGAAAACATGTACAACGCAAAAAGCAACCGATATTCCGAGATGAAATACAACCGCTGCGGAAAGAGCGGGATCATGCTCCCCGCTGTATCGCTCGGTCTTTGGCATAACTTCGGTGATACCGGCGTTTACGCCAATATGCGCGCAATGTGCCGTACCGCTTTCGACCTCGGTATAACTCACTTCGACTTAGCCAATAACTACGGTCCCGAACCGGGCAGCGCAGAGTCGAATTTCGGCAAAATCCTGCGCGACGACCTCATGCCCTACCGCGATGAATTGATTATCAGCACCAAAGCCGGATACGGAATGTGGGATGGCCCCTACGGCGATGGCGGCAGCCGCAAATACCTCATTGCCAGCCTTGACCAGAGCCTTTGCCGCATGGGACTTGATTACGTCGATATTTTCTATCACCACAGAATGGACAAAAACACACCTCTCGAAGAGACCATGGGTGCGCTCGCTCAAATCGTGACGTCCGGTAAAGCCCTGTACGTCGGTCTTTCCAACTACGACGGCGCAACCCTCGAAAGAGCATGCGCCATCCTTGAATCCTACCACGTTCCATTCCTTATCAATCAGAACCGCTACTCCATCTTCGACCGCATCATCGAGCGCAACGGCCTCAAGGAGACTTCCCATAAGCTCGGCCGAGGCATCATTTCGTTCAGCCCCCTGGAACAGGGTATGCTGACTAATCGCTACCTCAACGGTATCCCGAGTGACAGCCGCGTCCGCACTGACGGCAGATTTCTCAGCGAGTCCTCCATTACGGAAGGAAAACTGGGAAAAATCCGCGCCCTCAATAAAATCGCAGAGGAACGCGGCCAAACCCTCGCGGAAATGGCGCTTGCTTGGATTCTGCGCGACGGCATCGTCACAAGCGTCCTCGTCGGCGCTTCAAAGCCTGAACAGATTATCGACAACGTTGGCGCTATTAAAAATACTTCCTTTACAGAAGAAGAACTTACAAGAATTAATGTTGTCTGTGCGATGAGTGAGTGAATTGCGTTGGGGGAAGCGCAAAAGGGGACTTTTTCAAAAGTCCCCTTTTGTATTTTCCAAACATAAATCACTCAAGCTCAAACGCGCCAGTGTACAGCCTATAATACGTACCCTTCTGAGCAATAAGGTCGTCGTGGCTGCCGCGTTCGATAATGCGGCCGTGGTCGAGAACCATGATGGCGTCGGAGTTCTGGACTGTCGAGAGGCGGTGCGCGATGACGAAGACGGTGCGTCCTTCCATGAGGGCGTCCATGCCGCGCTGTACGAGCGCTTCTGTACGTGTGTCAATTGAGGAGGTTGCTTCGTCCAGTATCATGACCGGCGGGTCCGCGACTGCTGCGCGCGCTATGGAGATGAGTTGCCGCTGTCCTTGTGACAAGTTTGCGCCGTTCGAGGTCAGCAGCGTATTGTAGCCGTCCGGAAGGCGGGTGATGAAGTCGTGCGCGTTTGCCAGCTTCGCCGCCGCGATGCACTCGTCGTCTGTCGCGTCCAGTTTACCATAGCGGATGTTGTCCATGACTGTTCCGGTGAACAGGTTTACATCCTGCAGGACTATGCCGAGCGAGCGGCGCAGGTCCGGTTTCTTTATCTTGTTGATGTTGATGCCGTCGTAGCGGATTTTTCCATCCTCAATGTCGTAGAACCGGTTGATAAGGTTCGTGATGGTCGTCTTGCCTGCACCCGTTGCGCCCACAAACGCGATTTTCTGACCAGGCTCCGCCCACAGCGAGATCTCGTGAAGAACCGGTTTTCCTTCTTCATAGGCAAAGTCTACATCATACAGACGAACGTCCCCTTTCAGTTCGGTGTACGTGATGCTTCCGTCACTGTGCGGATGTCTCCATGCCCACTTTCCTGTGCGTTCCGCACATTCAGTAAGCTCACCGTTTTCGCCGTACTTCGCGTTTACTAAGGTGACATAACCTTCGTCTGCTTCCGGTTCGCTGTCCATGAGGGAGAAGATTCTCTCCGCACCTGCGAGCGCCATGACAATGGAGTTAAACTGCTGCGCGACCTGATTCACGTTGTTCGTGAACTGCCGCCCGATGTTCAGGAACGATACCACAACCGAAATCTGCAGCGCCGCGCCAAGCGTTCCAGTAATCATGCTGCTTATCGAGTAGTTCGGGATGCTGTTTGAAATCATAAGACCGCCCGCAATGGCAATCAGCACGTACATCAGGTTACCGATATTACCCATTATCGGGCCCAGAATGTTGCCGAAGCGGGTCGCGCTCTGCGCGTCGCAGAATAATTCACCGTTCAGCTTGTCGAAGTCCCGCTGGCTGGCTTCCTCGTGGCAGAATACTTTCACGACCTTCTGACCGTTCATCAGCTCCTCTACATAACCTTCCACTTTACCAAGCGATTTCTGCTGTTTTACGAAGAATCTTGCGCTCCGTCCGCCAACCAGCTTGATGGCGATGAACATCAGGACTACGCCGAGAATCATCACAAACATCAGGTTCAGGCTGTAGTAAAGCATGACGCCGATGAGACAGACAAGAATCAGCGCCGATTGGAACAGCTGCGGCAGACACTGTGATATCAGCTGACGCAGTGTGTCAATATCGTTGGTGTAGTAGCTCATGATGTCGCCGTGGCTGTTCGAGTCGAAATATTTTATCGGCAAGGTCTGCATCCGGCCGAACATACGCTTTCTCATCTTGTTGAGGAACCCCTGTGTGACGACCGCCATTATCCGTGTATGGGTAAAGGCGGAACATAGTCCGAGGAACAGAATCGACCCCATTACGGCGATTAGACGGATGATGTCCGATTTTACCGCATTCCAGCCGTCCGCACCGTAGGTGAGTCCGATTTCAATGTAGTCGGTGATGTTTTTTAGAAAAATGGACGGGAGTACATTGGATACCGAGTTGAAAAGGAGGCACAGCATGATAATCAAAATCGGCACCTTGTAATCCTGCATCAGTAGTTTGATAAGGCGCGCAAATGTGCCCTTTTTGGCGCGCGGTCTCTTGCCGCTTCCGTTGTTCTGGGATTTAGGCATCCTTTTCACCTCCCTTGTTCTGAGACAGATATACTTCTCTGTAAATATCGCTCGTCTTCATCAGTTCGTCGTGTGTACCCGTCGCGGAAATGGTGCCGTTGTCCATGACCACGATGAGGTCGGCGTCCTGTACCGATGAAATGCGCTGCGCGATGATGATTTTGGTCGTTCCCGGGATTTCCTCACGGAACGCCTTCCGGATGAGCGCGTCGGTTTTGGTATCGACCGCGCTGGTGGAGTCGTCAAGAATGAGAACTTTGGGTTTTTTGAGAAGCGCTCTTGCAATGCAGAGCCTCTGCTTCTGACCGCCCGATACGTTTGCGCCTCCCTGCTCAATGTACGTGTCGTACTTGTCAGGAAAGCTCTGGATGAATTCGTCGGCCTGAGCCGCCTTGCAGATGCGTACCATTTCTTCATCGGTTGCGTCCGGGTCCCCCCAGCGGAGGTTTTCCTTTATCGTGCCGGAGAACAGCACGTTCTTCTGAAGTACTACGGAAACCTGATTCCGCAGTACTTCCATGTCGTAGTCGCGCACATCCACGCCGCCGACACGGATCGCTCCGTCCGTGGTATCGTACAGGCGGGAAATCAACTGAATGAGCGTGGTCTTACTGCTTCCCGTTCCGCCGATGATGCCTACCGTTTGACCGGATTTTATGTGAAGGTTGATGTTGGATAACGCGTATTTTTCAGCGGTTTGGGAGTATTTAAAGCTTACATCATCAAAATCAACGCTGCCGTCGGCAACCTGCATTACCGGATTTTCGGGATTTTTGAGGGAGCTTTCGGTTTCAAGCACCTCTACAATACGACGGCCCGATTCCGTTGCCATCGTGACCATGACGAAAATCATCGATAACATCATGAGAGACATGAGAATCTGCATGGTGTACGTCATGAGACTCGAGAGGTTTCCGACGAGCATTGCCGTACCGGTTGTGGTGACGATGAGTTTTGCGGCAAAATAGGGAATTACGAGCATACATACGTACATGGAGAACACCATGAGCGGGTTGTTGAATGCGAGGATTTTCTCGGCTCGGGTGAAGTCGTTGCATACGTCGTCCGCGGCGCCCGCGAATTTTTCTTTTTCAAAGCTCTCGCGCACGAACGATTTTACAACGCGCATTCCCTTGACGTTTTCCTGGATGGAATTGTTGAGGTTATCGTACTTCTTGAAGACTGCCCGGAAGAGCGGCATCGTGCTTTTTGCGATTTTGAACAGACCAAACGCCAGAATCGGAAGCACGATTACGAAAACAAGCGTAAGGGATTTTCCAACGTAGATGGACATCACTATCGCGAAGAAGAACATGAGAGGGGCGCGCACCGCGGTCCGGATAATCATCATGAATGCGTTCTGAACGTTTGTGACGTCAGTGGTCAGACGCGTGACCAGACCGGAGGTTGAAAAGGCGTCGATGTTGGCGAATGAGAAATCCTTGACCCGTGCGTACAAATCATGACGCAGGTTTTTGGCAAATCCGCTTGAGGCTGTGGCGCAGAACCATCCGGACAGTACGCCGCAGCACATGGAACCAAGCGCCATAAAAAACAAAATAATTCCGTACCTGAAAATAAGGTTCATATCACACCCGCCCTGAATTGCGTTAATCAGGCGGGCGGTTATCATGGGAATTACGCATTCGAGACTGACCTCGCCGACCATACAAATCGGCGTGAGCAGTGTCGCTTTTTTGTATTCTCTGATACAACTTATCAATCGTTTTATCATAGATTTACCTCCGAGGAATGATTCAGTTTTTCCACATTGAAAAGAACTCTGTCCAGCAGGGAACACAGTATTTTTACTTCTTCCGCGTTCATGCCGTCGGTGAGTGCGCGTTCGTTTTGGTCGATTTTCTGCTCCATTTTTTCACGGCACATTTTTGCGCGGTTGGTCAGCACAATGCGCTTGCGCCTGTGGTCGTCGTCCGTTTCATATTGAATGAACCCTTTCGCTTCAAGACGGCTGAGGATTCCGGATACGGTCGGATGCTTCAGACCAAAATATTTGCCGATGTCGCTGGGATATACCGCTTTGTCTGTACTGCTAATATAAGCAAGGATGTACGCCTGCGACGAGGTCAGGTCAACTTCTGAGATATTTTGTCTGCGCCTCTGGTCGAGCGCGATGTGGATGCGCTTTACTTTTTTCACAATATCGTTTTCGTGAACTCCCATGGTTATACCCCGCTTTTTATGTAGCATGCTACATTTTATCATAATTACAAATATAACGCAAGTGGTAAAATGAACAAAGAAAGCATAGCCGACAAGAGCTTGCTTTGGAATAGTGAATAGGATTTCTATTGTGAAGAAACTAATTCGCAGCATAAGGCTCAAAAACAAAACGCCTCTTTCGGAAAACGCGGTACAATGTGGTGATTTATTTTTAAAGAATGTGCCCCTGCCGCATTCTCCAAAAAACCGCACATTCTATTGACAAAACCCATCGCACGTGATAAAATATAAAATGACAGTTAGCATGCGCTAATTGTGGAAAATGGAGGGATTCGGTTATGGTAAAGATTACGTTGGATGTAGATGGAATGGCGTGTGGAATGTGTGAGGCACACATTAACGATGCCGTCAGACAGGCGTTTGCTGTGAAAAAGGTTACGTCATCTCACAGTAAAGGGAAGACAGAAATCATTGCGAAGGAGCCGATTGACGAGGAAGAACTGAAAACGGCGATTCAGGCAACCGGATATACGGTTACCGGCATACACACCGAGCCTTATGAAAAGAAGGGCTTCTCTCTGTTCCGAAAGTGATACAACGCGAACTTGATGGGGAGACGGCAGGACACTTTTGAAAAGTATCCTGCCGTCTCCCCATTTTATGTTTTATGGAAAATTTCAGCCGCATCAAAGCAGCTTTTTCAGACGATATAGCTTACAAATCAATATTTTAAAAGGTAAAAAGTAATAAAAACAGCCTTAAATTTCTCTGCCATATATTACAGTTTGACAAAGTATGTCGAATTTGTTAGAATATATACAGCCGATACAGGCAAATAGAGAAAAAGGAGATATTATATGAAAAAGCTGTTTATGAAATTACTTGCTTCTTTGCTTGTTGTAGGAAGTTTGACTTTCGGGGTATCTGCTGCACAGACCGCGCATACGGTCGTCAGCGGGGATACGCTCTGGAAAATTGCAGTCCAATATCAGGTAGGGGTCAGCGAGATCATTGATGCCAATCCGCAGCTTGTCAATCCCAACCTGATTTATCCCGGTCAGAGTATTACCGTTCCTACTGTCGACTCAACGGTCCTGTCTTATGAACAGCAGGTAGTGAATCTTGTCAATAAAATTCGGGTACAGAATGGCTTAAAGGAACTAAAGTTTGATTGGGAACTCAGCCGTGTGGCACGGTATAAATCACAGGACATGTGTGATAACCGATATTTTTCACATACCAGTCCGGTTTACGGCTCCCCGTTTACTATGATCAAAAATTTTGGCATTTCCTATCGAACCGCGGGAGAGAACATTGCAAAAGGATATACGACGCCCGAAGCCGTGGTCAATGGCTGGATGAACTCAAGCGGGCACCGGGAAAATATTCTGAATGCTGCCTTTACACAGATTGGCGTCGGTTATGTTGCAGACGGCATGTACTGGACTCAGATGTTTATTGGATAAGCTCTTCAGTATTTCCATCCGTCGGGAAAAACTTATAAGTGGAAAAGACGCCGAAATGGCTCTTCACTGGCTATAAGGGGCGGCATTTTAAAAATTTTCCAGTCAAGTCCGAACCAAAATAATATTGTAACGACTATACGGGTGAACGTTCAAAAGCATTCCGGAAAGCAGGGCAAAATATGACATACGAAGAAATAATTCAATATTATGATTATCTGATGCGACTTGCGTCATCAAAATGCGCTTCACAGGCCGATGCGGAAGACCTTGTAGGAGACACAATGCTTGCGGCTTTTGCCTATATGCATAAAGGCGGAAGCATCGAGCACCCAAAAACGTGGCTTGCCAATACACTTTACCATAAGCTCAATGATAATCTTCGCAAGAAATACCGTTCTCCTATTACAGTATGTTTAAATGAAGGATTCGATATTTCGGAGGAAGATAATGACGATTATCTTGCCTCGGAAGAAGCATCAAAAGTGCGAAAGGAACTCAATCATCTTGCGTGCATTACACGCGATGTACTGATTCGATTTTACTATGGTAATCAAAGCGTTTCGGACATTGCAAAAGGATTGGGGATTCCCGAGGGGACGGTGAAAAGCCGTTTGTCCGCCGGTCGCAGTCAGATGAAGAAAGGACTTGAAACTATGGAAACAAGAGAAAACTATTTGCCGGGACAACTGTATCTGTCTATAGGTGGCGCAGAGGGAATAAAAGGGGAACCAATGTCGCTTGTGGAGGGAGATTTAATTGCGCAGAACCTTTTGATTCTTGCATATGAAAAACCGTTAACCATAAGCGATCTTTCCAAAGCAATCGGTATTCCCGCCGCATATATTGAACCCGTTATTAAAAAACTTGTGGATGGCGAGTTGATGGCACAAACTGACGGGGGCAAAGTTTATTCGGATTTGATTATCACAAAGCCCCAGAATGCACTTAAAAATTATAAGCCTCAACTGGACTTTGCTCATAAGCATTTTGATTCAATCTGGAGCATTCTTCGCAGAATGTCAGATGCAATATCAGACCTTACTTACGTACAGGCTATGGGCAAAGAAGAAAAAACAAAGCTTGGGCGATATGCAATTTTGAAAACATTACAGGATTTTCAGCATTGCTGTGAAGCTCCAAACTGTGAAGTTCCAATGCCCAATTTCCCAAAACGCAAAGACGGAGGATGGTGGCTTGCACAAGCAGTAGCGTTTGATGCCGGATATAATACAAAAGAGTACCAAGAGGCGCAAGAGTATGCAATACACGGTGGGCATCGCACATCAGAAGCTCTATCGGTAGGACGAACAAAGCGAATCCGCTTTTATGAATTTGATACTACTTTGTGGGATAGTCCCCACCGTTACGGTGGCGCATACGAACTGTATTTCAAGTATATTATCCCGTTGCTTTGGCACATATACGATGATATTTCGCTGGAAACTTCGGATATTCCAAACGAATTTATTTCATATATGCCAACGCTTGAAACGCTCGGTTTAATCGGTTATTCTAATGGTAAACCGTGTGTTAAGATTCCTGTAATGGAAAAGGATGCGTATCAAGAATTATGCAGTATGATTCAAACTGCTACGAATGAGATAAAATCTGCAATTGGCAAAGAATTCACCGTTTTCATTGCCTCCATGAAAACAAGGATTCCCAAGCATCTGACAACTGTCCCCGAACTATACAGATATTACGATGCAACAAAATATTTTGTTATGGCGATCGTTCGTGAGGCATACCGTAAGGGGTTACATTTGAAGGACGTCGATTATTGTTGCCCTCCGGTAGTATTAGTTTACGAGGAATAATTACTAAGCCCAAATAAGGTAATGATCGTGCAAGGCATTTGTACGAGAAATTCGGATTCCGTGTTGTTTCTGAAAAGCCGAAAGCGACCGGTGCACGGCGGTACCCACCGTGCGTTTTTATCAGGGCGAACCCTTTTAACACAGAAAAACGGTGCGACCCGAAGGTCGCACCGTTTTTCTGCGACAAAATAGTTACATGTCACTATTAAGCCGCGGTAAATATAACCACGAATGTTCTTATTTATCGTGTCGATATCAGAGCTTTCTTGTGTAACAGGAGATAGGCTATCGTTCTGCTGCAGTTAGGGGAATTGAACTCACTTTCCTTGCAAAAGACGATGAATCTGTAAACTTATTATAACAATCACGCCAGAACCATTGTGAACACGATGGTTTTATGGTATAATGAGATGAAATCATTTGTAATACTGAAATAGCGGAGGTGAACACAATGGCTATCAGTTATAAAAAACTTTGGAAGCTTCTCATTGACCGTGATATGAAAAAGAAAGACCTTATGGCACTTGCCGGCGTCAGCCAATCTTCAATTACCAAAATGGGGCATAATGATGATGTCAATACCGAAGTATTGGTAAGAATCTGTCTGGCGCTTAATTGTGATATTGGCGACATCGCTGAGATCGTCTTGCCGGATGAAAAGGCGTAAGAGCATCGGTATCTCAATCACGAAGGAAATAACCATTGTAATAAGCGGAGAATTTGAAAATGTTAAGGAACAATTCATTGAGGAGGGCGAAGATAGTGTGCTTTAACAATTTTGGAAAATACATTGACGAGCATATGACCGGAAAAATTACAATCGGAAAGAGTGGGGCGAGTGTATATGAACTGGATCATATACATATAGCAAAGCATATCCGGCGTAATTTGATGCAATCTGATGCTGATTGGGATTCGTATCGGCGTGAATCGCAGTTTTATGCGTCTTACACATCAGAAAGTTTCCCTTTTTTGCCGAGAGTATATCATTGCCGCCAGACGGATGACGAAATTCAACTCATCATGGAGAAATACTGTCCGATCAACAGATATAATCTGGATGACGCTATGCTGGAAAAAGTTTTTGATGTGTTGGCTAAGATTCATGATATGCCGATTCCAACGTTCTTACCTAAAACGGATGCAGGCGCATTACGGCTTGAAGAGGATGAAATCAATCAATATTTTAGTGGTTGGTGTGATGTGATTAGAGAGCATGGAGATGTTTTTTCAGAGAATGATCTCATCAAAATAGGAGAAAACATAAATGCGATCAATAAGCGGGCATATACTCCAAAGAAAATGTGCTGCCATGGGGATTTTCATTTTGATAACTTATTAGCAGATGGCGAAGGAAATATAATTATCTGTGACTGGCAAAACGTTAATAGTGGCCATGTATCAGGTGATATATCTTTTTTTCTAAGCAGATTATCTGCTGATGGATTTGAAATCAGCAAAGAAAAAGCGATTCAAATGTACTGTCGCTTCTCGACTGCTGACATAACATATGATGAGATTTCAATGCAGATGAGTTTGGCTAATCTTAATACTTCGTTTATCCACTGGCACAACTATCTTCCGGGATGTAACGTAGAGAGAGTACGGGGTATTTGGGAAAAAATGGTTGAGGATGCAGAGTATCTTTACAATGTGTGTGTCCGCTGATTACATTGTTTTGAAAGGACTATGTGCTGGAACATAGCGGCTTGAAAGTCGGCAGCTTGTATATCGCACAGGTGAAACAGAAATGCGGCATCATCGAGCGAGAGAATTGCAACAAACTTAAAGCCGAGGAAGCAAGACAGCCCTAATGTCCGCCGGAGAAAGAGGTGGCGATAAGGGAGGCGCTAGAGTATTTCAAGATGGTATAACCGTACCCTCTTAGTACAGGAGAGCTTTATGATTCAAATGAAATTTGTAAACAAGGAACCAATCAATAAAGGTTGGTCATGTGATCGAAAATACTGTGCCGCAACCGCTGACGGTACAAAATATCTTTTGCGAATCACGCCCGAAGAGAAAAGTGCGAGCCGGGCGAACATGTTCCGTATGCAGCAGGAGGTTGCGGCTCTTGATGTGCCAATGTGTAAGCCCGTTGAGTTTGGTGTCTGCGAAGAAGGGGTATATACCGTTCAAACATGGATCGATGGAGATGATGCGGAAAGTGTGATTCCTGGCCTGTCGCATACGGAGCAGTATGTATATGGTTTGGAAGCGGGACGTATTCTTCGCAAGATCCACTCTATTCCTGCTCCTGTAACGCAGGAGGATTGGGAAAGCCGTTTCAATTGGAAGATGGACTATAAAATTAAAAAGTACGGTGAGTGTCCCATCAAATATGAGAACGGACAGGCATTTATCGACTACATAAATGAGAACCGTCATTTGCTGAAAGGTCGGCCACAGGTTTTCCAGCACGGCGATTATCACATTGGCAACATGATGATAGACCGGGACGGGAAATTGCAGATCATCGATTTTGACCGTTATGATTTTGGCGACCCGTGGGAGGAATTTAACCGTATCGTGTGGTGCGCCCAGAAGTCTCCGCTCTTTGCATCCGGTATGGTAAACGGATACTTTAACGGCGATGTCCCTTCAGAGTTTTGGAAACTGCTTGCCCTTTATATTGCGAGCAACACGCTATCTTCCGTGTACTGGGCAATTCCGTTCGGGCAGGATGAAGTAAACACCATGCTGAACCAAGCCAAGGAGGTTTTGTCTTGGTACGATAATATGCGCAACCCCATACCGACATGGTATTTCAAAGGATATTATCTGCAGTACGTTGACGGGATTCCGTTCAAGCTGAAAAGTGCTTTTGATTTCAGCTTTATGAAAGAGTATGGAACGGTATTCAAGGTTTACGATGACCAGGATTCCGGAAACATCTGCTTTGGTACTGAAACTGAAAAAGATGGTCAGCGTTATTTCGTCAAGTTTGCCGGCGCCCCTACCGAGCAGTTTGGCGGCGATGTTGCAGATGCTATCACCAGATTGAAAGCTACGCTCCCCATTTACAGCGATCTGAAGCACAAGAATCTGATTGAGCTTATTGAAGCTAAAGAAATCGGCGGCGGTTTCGTTATGGTATTCAAATGGGCTGACGGAGATTGCATGGGAAGAATGTATCCCGCGGCACATCGTCGCTTTATGCAGCTTCCCGTGGGCGACAGACTCGCCGTATTCAGCGATATACTGAGCTTCTTTGAATGTGTTATCTCTCAAAACTACGTTGCCATAGATTTTTACGACGGCAGTATTATGTATGACTTTGCGAACAGAAAGACAACGATCTGCGATATTGACCTTTTCCGTAAACAGCCTTGCATCAATGACATGGGACGTATGTGGGGCAGCTCTCGCTTCCAATCTCCGGAGGAATATCAGCTCGGAGCCGCTATTGACGAAGTTACAAATGTTTATACCCTCGGTGCTACAGCATTTGCGCTCTTTGGTGAGTATAACCGCACACGAGAAAAATGGCAGCTTAATGGTAATCTCTTTGATGTTGTCGCAAAAGCGACAAGTGCTGAACGAACTGGGAGACAGCAATCAATCAGACAGTTCACAGAAGAATGGGAGGCGGCACAATAATGAAAGCTATCGCATTTTGCGGACTTGCGTGTTGTGTTTGCTCCGAGAACAAAGGCTGTGTAGGTTGCCAAGACGGAGGCTGTGAAAGCCACGGCTGGTGCAAAAACTATAACTGTTGTAAGGAAAAGGGTTGAACGGCTGTTGGGAATGTTCGGATTTTCCTTGCATCGGATGTATGCTTGATAACCCCCCATATTCGTGCTTTTGCAGAGTTTGCGAGAAGGTACGGTGTGGACGAGCTTGAAAAATGCCTCCTTAGAAATAAGGAAATAGGCGTTGTTTATCACTATGAAGGTCAGCTTGTTGGCGACTACGACAAATGCCAGGCCGGGGAAGAAATCATTGAAATGATTAAGACCGGTGAATCACAGGCTGACAAACGTGAAGCCAAAATAAAATGATGAACTGTCTTTCAGATTGGAGAAAAGATGAAAATACAATTAAGCGACAATCTAATAAAACATTACTTGCAAAATGTTTACTTTATAAACGGGCATAGTTATGCGGGTAAATCCACAATGGTCAAGATGTTAGCTGAACGATATGATATGATTCATTGCGGAGAAAACTACCATGATGTATTTCCTCGAAATAAACTTTCCCGTTGGAAGCAACCGGGACTATGCTATTTTGATACCATGAGTGGTTGGCAGGAATGGTTAAATATGACCCCGGAAGAACATTGGAACTGGTATAATCAAGTCTCCGATGAATGTGTAGAAATTGAGATTTTGGAGTTGATAAAACTGGCGGCATCCGGAAAGAAAGTTGTTGTTGACACCAATATTCCTCCCGATGTATTGCGTGAGATCTCGTCCTATAATCGTGTTGCTATCCTCCTCTGTGATCCACCGGATATAAGTGCCACCCGATTCTTTGACCGAGACGACCCCGACAAAAAATTTATGATGGATCAGATCAAAAAGTGCCCCGATCCCGAAGCTACACTGAAAAATTTCAATTCATGGGCATTGTACCATCCTCCGGTCGAGATCGACTGGGAACATACTGGATTTTTCTCCTATACTCGCTCTGATTTTGATACCGACACACGAGAAGAAATGCTGTCGATTTTGGAAAAACACTTTGGCTTGGGAGATAATAACTAAGAAACCAAATTGTTGTAACAAGGAAAAGAAAATGATAAACAGAAATTAAAAGTTTTTCGACGAAATTAAAATGTATTAAAAAGCTAATTTGCACAAAAAAACATAAATATTTCGTAATGTACTTGACAAAAAACAAAACATGATATGATTTTATCGTAGGATAATATTGGTCTTTTTCTTAGAAACCCGCAGGCACTTCATGTATTTAAGTAGTCAGCGTTTCTCGAGAAGTACCAGTTGCAATACGTTTACGAATAAGTCCATGAACTATAACTAACTGATAAAATTTTAGGTAAAAGTATTGTCGCATTTCAAATTTTTTAATGCGACAATACCTTAACATCGGGACTTTCATCAATTGATATTGCTACAGAAGAAACATACAGATACTTAAAAATGATACGATATGAATAATTTAACAAAACAAAATTCTTCAACGATGGAAAACCTAATTAGTGTAATAGTTGCAATTTACAATCCCAAAATCACATTTTGGTTTATGAAGATGAAGACGCGCTCATAGAGATGACTGAGCATGCGCAAAATTCTTTTTGCAACAAGCTCTTCAAAGCCTCGTTGCTGCAAAATCTCGATTTTCAAGTAAATAGAATCTATGAGGATGCCGCGTGTATGTATAAGGTCTTTGATAGAATCAAAACATACACTGTTTCGGATATTACCGCATATCACTATACATACCGACCTTCCAGCATTTCTAATGAAACCTTTAACCGCCGGCAGTTTGATATCGTTGAAGCCTACCACAAACGGTATCTGTATTTCTGTTCCTTTCACGGTAACAACAAACGCTTGATTCTATCTGCGCTGAATGCGCTGATGGTTATGTTTTTAAACTGTACGACTGAGGCGTTCAGGCAAAATCAGAACTGCGGTTATTTTGATATCATTCACGAATATTCCGCAGAATTCCGAAAATACCCCTACACGGAATGTGATCTTTCCGAAACCCATGTCAAATTATTAAAGATGCTCTTTGATAATCCGACCATGTATAGCACACTCCTTCAATTATGCGACAACAAATAATAAATTTAAAATATTTAATATTTTTTAGAAAGAAAATCTTATGCTAGATTACATTACACCAATTCTTGAGTTTTTTTCTGCTAAAAATCTTCGTCTTGCCCGTGGAACATACTCTATATGCAAATCCTATGCTCCCACCCATGGGTGTTCTAACGGAAACCAATCAAATTGTAACGACGGTAATAGCAATCAAGCAATTTGCGTCTCAAGGTCTTCCAACTGTGGAAGCGGAGATGTGCATGAAAACTCGCTCTGTCAGACCAGTGAAGAATCTGAATGTCAAAGCACCGGTTCTCAGTTTGAATGCAAAAAAGCAAACGTCTGATTCCGAACTAAGACTAATACATTATATAGAACTAAGGCGCATCTGAAAAGTCAGAAACCACCATTAATTTTTATTAAAATCTAGGAATTTATATTGCGATTATATCCCATTGATTCGGGGGTTTTAGACCTTATCCAGATAGGCGCAAAGGATCTGAATTTGCACACGAGGTCATGAGCATATAAGCAGACGTGCTTTTTTGAAATAATCCTTGATTTCGACCAAAAAATGAGTCTGAGTTTATGTATCATGGACTTTTCAAATATGCTCTAAAACGGAGTGTTTTATGATTACAATAAATCGAACGCTTCCTGCTTTTAATGATGAAGACTTTTTCTGCGTCGTGAACGTCGGGATTTCCATCGGAACGCAAGGTGAACTCGTTTTCCCACAAACAATAGATACCATGACGTATCCCAAACAGATCGCTCGTTGATTCGTTTCTTGTTTTCCTACAAAAATACAGATATCGAAATGACGGAAGCTGAGCTTACGTTCGGAATCTTAGTTGCGGAAAATTTTTACACGTCTGAGGATTTGAAGGATGAAATTGCCAGAATGAAAGCTGAAAGCAATCTGTTTTGCACTGAAAGTCCAACCAAAGACAGACAGACTTCCGTCCTATACCTATACCAATCTCTGCTCAAGCAAAACAATGGAGTTGTAACAAAGGAAATTGATTTTTTGCTTCGTACATCAGCGGCACGCAATTTAATTCGTAAAGCTTTGGAGAAACACCGTATGCCGGATTTTCTCCCTCGCGACAGCGATCATGCCGAATATGAGTATTTGTGTTATGTGTGGAATATTTTAATAAAGCTTCAGAGAAAAGGTATTCTTGTTCGTTTTTATCCTATTCGAAGAGAAACCCTTCCGTTGCCAAAAACAAATACCTATTATATGCCTGAAAGAAGAGTTTGCTTCAGCATACCGGATAACAAAGAAATCGAAGCAGGTTTTATCACATCATTATATGAGAAATTCCCCTCCAATGCAATACCTCTGCCGGATGTCAAAACTTCCATGACGAATACAGCGGAAAGCCGTTTCCGTTTTCCACAGTTCGCTTTATATCTGCAGGAATCAGCTTGACGGAGGATTGTCAGTATAGATGTGAATATTGCTCTTTTGATTCCGGATGTGGCGGAAAGACGCTAGATTTTCCATCTATCAAAACTTTTGTGGATTATCTTATAAAAAACATTGTTCTGGAACATCTTGTCACCGGAAATAAATCTACGCTGAACGTTATTATCGCAGGAGGTGGTGAGCCGACACTACGATGGGATTTATTTGCAAAAACCGTCGACTATATTAAAGAACAGTGTACAGGAAATAAAATCAACTATCGTCTTGAAATAACAACCAACGGTTGCCATACAACTGAACAAACACGCTACATTATAGAGAATTTTTAGAATATCACAATATCTTTTGACGGTCTTCCTAGATTGCAGAACAAGAATCGTCATTTTGCAGACGGGTCTCCAACTTTCGAACGTGTAGATCAAACTTTAAGGCAATTGGACGAGGCATGGAGTGAGTACTCAATCCTATCCGTGGTTTGTCCGGAGGATTACACCTCTCTACGTGAGATTGTATCTTTCGTTTTCGAACACTATCCCAATGTTAGAAATCTAAGTATCCGCCCGACAATGTCTACGGGAAGAGCGATAAAAAATGAAATTAATGCAAACCTCTATAATTACCGCTTTGCCTCTGCTTACTATGAAATGCAGAAGTCATTAGGTTATCCATTGAAGGTGTCCTGTGGATTGTTTCATGAGCGTTATATCGAAAACTTCTGCGGCGCATTGTATGGCAATCATCCATGGCTAATTCCAAACGGAAACATTGTAACCTGCCAAGATGCTGGAGATAAAGCGGTCGTAATCGGAACAGCAATGAACGGCGTTCTTAAAATCTTTGAGACAGAGGATATCTATGCTGAGCAAACAGCCATCAACCGTGCGGAATGTGTAGGATGCTCTCTTTATGAATATTGTAAAGGTGGATGTCCTCTTTCCAGAAATACAAATGAAGCGGAAGATTTCCGCCGGTGGTGTTGCCGAGAAGCAAAAGACTATCGTAGTCTGAAGCTGATGCACCTTCTGAAAGGCCATTCTTTTGGAACCACTTACCTCCAGAAATATAATTTCGAAAATTATCCAACCTGTGAGGCATACATCATCAAGAGTTGATTGAAAATGAATAAATGGAAAGGAGTTGGAAACTATGGAACGTTCTACTGTAATTCATCTTCAAGCAAATCATGACATTGCGTTTCAACAGGTCGGAACAGACTGCTGTGTCTCTCCCTGTACCACGATATGAGCGACGAGGATTTGGATAGGGTGTCGAAGCTCTTGGGTCTTGATAAGGTTCTCGCAAAAAACAATGCCAACTACCATTCTCAGGTGGGAAGAGAATTTGACGGAAGCGGAATTCAGATGTCAGAAGGAGAACAGCAAAAGTTAGGTCTTGCAAGAGTATTTGCGGGAGAGTTCGGGTTGCTGATTCTGGATGAACCCACAGCCTCTCTCGATCCCCTTGCTGAATATGAGCTGAATCGACTGATTTTAGATAAAGCAAAGACTACAACAACCATCCTCATCTCCCACAGACTTTCCTCTGTCCGTGACGCGGATCGTATTATTTTGCTTGCAAATGGCGAAATTGCAGAGGGGGGGACACACGATGAACTCATCGCCCTCCACGGAAGATATTTTGAAATGTTTGAAAAACAGGCCTCCGGGTACATTGATCGAGAACGCTTCTGATATGATAGCAAATCAGAAGCGATCTCAATCAAGTCTGTATGTGTTCGGTAAAACCTCTTTCACTTCTTGAAATATCTCAGAAAGATAGCTGCTCCGCAAACCATCTTGACGCAAAACAGCGCTGTCACTCATGCCAGTGCTGTCTCCTTTTACGCAAATACGATACACCTGTATAGATCGTATCCCATATTTTCTGGCTGTTTTCGGCGTTGGTGGAAGGAGGGGAAGCAAACGCGGGGATGTATTCCGTGGCAGCTACCGCCTGCGCGAACGGGAAGAATACTGGTCTAAATACATAGTGAACTTTCCATCTTCATATGAATAGCTTATCCCATATACAAACTTCTCCGCCCAACGGGTCGTACAAAATTTAAGCGATAAATCGCGGACGATATCTCTGGTAAGTTTAAAGATTCCCCTCTGTAGTTTATAGTTGTTTTATCGTTCATTCAAAAGAACAAATTTGTAACAAAAAATGGTAATTGTTACACATGTATTATAATCTTTTATATTAAAATTGTCAATATTGTTTGCAGAAAAAATCAAAATTTGACGTTTTGCATGATGCGATTTGCGTTGTTTTATGAATTTTGACTATTTGATGTACGGTAAGCTGTTTGCTGACCGCGGTTATCTTTCCGCGAAGAAGCTGTGGGAGGAACGCGGAATCCAGCTTGTTACGAAGCTGAAAAAGAATGTGAAGAACAAGCTCATGGACTACACCGACAAACTGCTTCTTCGCAAGCGGGCGGTCATTGAGTCGGTTAATGATTTTCTGAAAAACATCTGCCAGATTGAGCATTCGCGGTATAGGTCCGCGAGCGGTTTTCTTATTAATACGAAAATTTAGTGCGCATATTTGAATCCCCAATATACCGAGATGCGGCATTTATGATCGTTCACAAAAAAGTTAAAAAAATCAAGACACAAATTTTGCCGAAGTAATTAAAAAAAGCGGGTTTTTATGCTATAATAAAATGAATTGATCTGCAAAGGAGGTATATGCTTTGGCAAAAAATAAATTAGTTGCTCCCGTAGTAAAATGGGTTGGCGGTAAGCGGCAACTTTTGGACGAAATCACACCATTACTTCCAAAGCGGATAACATCATATTGCGAACCTTTTTTGGGCGGTGGCGCAGTGCTTTTCTCAATTCAGCCTACCAAAGCAATCGTGAATGACTTAAACGGAGATTTGATAACAGTTTACGAAGTAATTCGTGACGATGTCGAAGCATTGATTGAGTCTCTCAAAAAACACGAGAATACAGCAGAGTATTTCTATGCTGTTCGAGATATGGATCGAGACAAAGACGCATATCGAGCGATGACTAAAATTGAAAAAGCATCTCGGCTAATCTTTCTAAACAAGACTTGCTTTAATGGATTGTTTAGGGTTAATTCGTCTGGTGAATTTAATTCTCCTTTTGGGCACTATAAAAATCCGAATATTGTAAATGAGCCCGTATTACGAGCTGTAAGCAAATACTTTAACGCAAGCAACATCATATTTTGCAATGAAGATTTTGCGGATACTTTAAATCGTGTTGGCAAGGGCGGATTTGTTTATCTCGATCCACCCTATGATCCGGTTTCTGACACCGCAAGCTTCACGGGATATAATAAGGGCGGCTTCGATCGAAACGAACAAACTCGATTGAAACAATGCTGTGATGTACTGACACAGCGTGGAGTAAAATTTATGCTGTCTAATTCTGCCACAGATTTTATTAAAAACTTATACAAAGATTACAACATAGCCATTGTAAAAGCAAAACGAGCAATAAATTCCGATGCCAGCAAGCGTGGGGAGATCGAGGAGGTGCTTATCACAAATTATGGGATTGAATGATACTGCTTGGCAAAACCTCTTTGATAAGTATGGTATCCTTGACGCCGTTCAAAATCAAGGAGAATTTATTATTTCAGCAAACCAGATAAAAGAATTTCGTGAGCCGAGACTAATGACGAAGTTCGACCATAAAATAAATTTGCCAGCCATTTTTGCAGAAAACAACCTGTCGATTCTTCCAATTACTCGTGGCGATTATATAATATCATCTTTTTCTGCATATAAAGCCTTTGAAGCACCTGCCACAGAAGTTCAAAGAATTTCGATTCCGCCTCATATTCAAAGTCTTATGCCTCAGTTCCTTGTGAGCGAAGCAATCGCCATAAATTGCGCTAATGCTTGTGGTATACTGAATGACTTTTTGGAAGATGATGAAATTGTTTCGACTGTTAGTGGGCGTATGAGTTCGGGCGGCTTTGGATTCAATATTGATACGGCGTTTGGCACAAAATATGTTGTTGTCAACAATTCGCAAATTGAGATAGATGCAGCTTATGAGGGCGTCAATTATCTTTCTCTCTTTGAAGCTAAAAGAGATTTGTCAGACGACTTTCTTGTGCGTCAGCTCTACTATCCGTTTCGAGTTTGGAGCAGTCGGGTAACAAAGCCCGTCAAGCCCATATTTCTTATTTTCTCGAACGGTGTATTCAATTTGTATCAATATCAATTTGATGATCCGCAAAACTATAATTCGCTTCGACTAGTAAAACAAAAGAATTATGTTATTGCTACCGAAATATGCTTGTCGGATATTGAGCATCTTTTAAGAACTGTCCCTGAAGTCCGAGAGCCAGAAATTTCTTTCCCACAAGCTAACAGTATGTCTCGCATAATTAACCTTATTGAGTTGTTATATGAGAAAACAATGACGAAGCAGGATATTACATCAGAATATGCTTTTGATGAACGACAAACGAACTATTATACTGATGCGGGAAGATATTTAGGTCTTATTGATAAATGTCATGACGATGACAACAACATATTGTTCCAACTTTCAGCGAGAGGACGGCACATTATGGGGTTGGAGTATAAAGAACGCCAGCTTGCCATCGTCACGCAGATATTATCACATAAGGCATTTCGTGAAACATTGAAACTGCATTTACAATATGGCGAAATGCCCGACACTCAGACTATTGTTCAAATCATGAAAGGTGCCGACCTCTACAAAGTACAGGCGGACAGCACATATATTAGGCGGTCGTCTACGATTATTGGTTGGATAAATTGGATTCTGAGCATCATAGACGAATGAATAAACAAAAGGCACTTGATCGGACAGTCGAGTGCTATAATATTCATTAGCGTTGATTTGCCGCTTCCATTCGGACCGAGAAGAGCATAGATGCCTGGTTCGAGTGTCAAATTGAAGTGATCAAGTGCAAGATTTGTACCGTAGTTTTTTGTTATACCATTTAAATTGAGTTTCACCAAATCACTTCCTCTCATTTTGATAAAAAAAACACGTTTCATTAAAATTCCGTCCTAACTTCAGATTTAATTCCATTTCTTCCTTACTCCCAAAAGCAAGACAGCACATATTATCAAATATAACGAAACATACACGAGTGCCGCTTGATTCTGGAGAAGCAGTGGGGTAGCACGCGCAAACGATGTGAAATCAATCCTGCTTAATATCTCCATTCCAAACCATGATAACAACATAGGAAGGAACGCTGATATAGATGCCGTCATTATAGTCAATACAGGCTTGCACAGTAACGCAGAAAGAGAGCAAAGAACCACCGTAAACAGTATGCACGCCAGTATTTTTACAGCCATAAACATTCCAATATACTGTCCAATAGTAATATTCAATGCAAAATCGCTCATTAATTCAATGGATTGTATCGGCGCCATCATAAGCGGCATTTCATACGAATTGTATACAGATATGATATCTATCATATACCATATCACGCTAAGGATAGCACAAATAACGCGGGAAGAGAGATATTTATTGAATAATGTTTTATTTCTGCCTTTTTTGACATACGCATTATCTGCGCAAAACTGCCGGATAATTGTTTTTCGTTATATTCTTTCGAAAAAACACTTGTAAACAATAATATTAAAACCAAATATAATGTCCAATCTGTATCGATGAAAAACAACCTTTTCCATCCAGTGTCGTATACAAACCACGATTGCATTCCTTTATAATGCATTTCGTCAATGTAAACAGCATGATTTTCTATAATTTCAAAACATTCGTTTCTACTGTAAGCATAATTATATTCCGAAAGGTATTGGCGATATTCATCAAAAGTAATTTCATCATTTACATATAACAGCTGCATCTCATCTTTTTTGACAATCGCAGAGTCAATCATGTTTCGCTCATCAATGAGATACTGTCGCTTTGCATCGGTCATCTCGCCTGACAAAACCGTCATAACCGTTATCCACTTCATAGACTGTTTCTGCTTTGGAGGCTACGTCGGAATCGTGAGTGACAATAACAATTGTTGTATTATAATCACGATGAATTCTCTCCAAGTATTCAACTAAAGTTTCTGCAGAAGCTTTATCCAAATTTCCAGTCGGTTCATCAGCAAGTAATATTTTAGGGCGATTAATTAACGCTCTTGCTATTGCTATTCTTTGCTGCTGACCACCTGATAATTCAGAGGGAAGGTGATCTAGTCTATTTGTTATGTCTAGTTTATCACATAACTCAGAAAAATAGGAATTCGAAAAATTATCAGAATTTTTAAAAGGGAACAATATATTTTCTTTAGCAGTAAGTACAGGGAAAAGACAGTAAGACTGAAAAATAAACCCCATCTCACGACTTCTGAATTCGGATATTTCTTTGTCATTCATTTTTGCAATATCTTTATTATTCACATATATAGAACCTTTGGTAGGAAATATAAATCCTGCTATAAGACTAAGCAATGTTGATTTACCCGAACCCGATTTTCCTGTTATAGC
>CAZUPI010000034.1:0-25739 GCA_964621755.1 uncultured Ruminococcus sp.
GGGTAAGTACGTTCCCTTGAAGGAGACCATCCGCGGTTTCCGTGAAATCATCAATGGTCACTGCGACGCCCTCCCCGAGAGTGCGTTCCTCTTCATTGGCACCATCGACGAGGCCTTTGAAAAGGCGAAGACCGGCGCGTGACGGATTGAGGTAGCGAGATGAAAACCTTCAAACTGCAAATCGCGGCGCCCGACGGAATGCGGTATGATGGCGAAGCCGTACAGTTATCGGTTCGTGGAATCGAAGGAGAATTGGCGGTGCTTGCCGGACACATCCCGTTTGTGACTGCTCTGAAAGCGGGGGAATGCCGCGTTTATATAGGCGAGGACGGTCAGACCATACGCCGCGCATCCTGCTCCGGCGGTATGTTGATGGTTTCTCACGACTGTGTGCGTCTTATGTCTTCTGACTTCACATGGGCGGAAGAGTAATTTTGGAGGGATTTTCTCTAATCTTTCCAAAAACTTTATATTGGGTAGAGTAAAAAGCCAGTGCAAACATTACTACAGCAGTACGATAGAGACATCGTACTGCTGTTTTTTTAGATAGTTTCCGCTATCATAAAAAACTTTGATAAAATGAGATTGAGTGAGATAAAATGAGAACTTATATAGGTAATTTAAAATAAACGAATTTCATTACTTAAATTTGACCTTGTTTGACTTTGACTATTCCTGATTTTTGCCGTATAATATAGGCACAAAGAAAAGGTCAAAGATAGTCAAAATCAAAAAAACAAAAGACCTGAGGATTAGGAGTGACCTTGAATGGGTGGGATAACGGAGAGAGAAAAAGATGATATTGTCAGACCATATTGCGAGATTGATTGAGAAAATGCTCGAGGAGGGCGGGGGAAGCGCCGAAGTAAGACGTAACGACCTTGCCGCGAAAATCGGGTGTGTACCGAGTCAGATAAATTACGTTATCACCTCACGTTTCACGCCGGAGCGCGGTTATGTGACCGAATCGAGACGAGGCGGCGGCGGATATATCCGAATCGTGCGCATCCAGATGACAAAAAACGAGTACTTGATGCACTTCTTCCAGGCAATTGGAGATACGCTTGATGAGAATGAAGCGAAAGCGTATTTGAAAAACCTCATCGAGCACAGCATCATGACTGAGCGCGAAGCTAAAATCGCGGCGCAGTCCATGTCGCAGTCAGCCCTTGACAAGTGTCTCGCGGACAAACGGGCACAGGTCAGAGCGGACATCATGCGGCACATCGTCATGTTGCTTATGATGCAGTAAAGCAGATTGGCAGCTTAAATTATTAAAAAATAAAAATAAATTTTTGGAGGAATATATTATGCTTTGCGAAAAATGTAAGAAGAATGAAGCGACTTTCTATTATCATGAAAATGTAAACGGTGAAGTGAAGGAATACTCCCTGTGCCGTGAATGTGCGGATGAGCTTGAGAAAAAAGGCGAATTCAAAAAGTTCGGTACTTTCGGCTCCGGATTTGCCTCTAACGGTTTTGAATCTCTGTTCGCTCACGACCCGTTCGGCGATGCTTTTGAACATATTGACAACCTGTTCGGCAGCCTGTTTGCTCCTGCAAAGACCAGACAGCTTGCCGCGAATACCGATACAAAAAAGTGTCCGCTCTGCGGCATGACCCTTTCCGATTTTGCAAAAGAGGGGAAAGCCGGATGCCCGATGTGTTATGAAACATTTGACAGCGAACTGGAGCCCACCATCGGCAGAATCCATGGCAGAACCTCTCATACCGGCCGTTCTCCGGTCAAGTTCCGCGAGAAAACTGAGCTGAAACACAAGATTCACGCACTGGAAGCGGAACAGAAGGAAGCCATCAAAAACGAAAACTACGAACGCGCGGCAGAAATACGTGATGAATTGAAAAACCTGCGCGGCAGTGAAAACGCGTGACTCGAGAGAAAGAGGATTGAGGTGAATTTTATGTGGTATATGAATAAAGGTAAAGACAATGACGTTGCAGTAAGCTCAAGAGTCAGACTCGCACGGAACTTGAACGGATACCCATTTGACGGAAGGCTTTCCGATGATAAGGCAAAGGAAATCATCGATAAGGTCTGGGCAGTCTTTGACGGCAAGGAGGGCTGGAAATTCATAGATTTTGCATCCCTGTCCCCGGTGGAGCGCGCTTCGTATGCCGAGCGGCATATTGTAAGTCCGGAATTTGCCGAAAAGAGTGGGCCGTGCGCTCTCATAGAAAATGAAGAGAAGTCCGTATATATCATGATCCTTGAGGAAGACCACCTCAGAATGCAGGCCATTGTCCCTGGTTTCGATTTGCATACAGCGGCTGACGCAGTGCTGGAAGCTGAAAAAATGCTCGACGACGCGCTCGAAATCGCGTACTCTGAAAAACTGGGCTACATCACCCACTGCCCGACCAACCTCGGCACCGGTATGCGGGCATCGGTAATGCTTCATCTTCCTGCCTACACCGGCGTAAGACCGCAGGCGGCCGGCGTCAGGAGCTTACAGAACCAGCTCGGCAAAATCGGACTGACGATACGCGGCATGACGGGAGAAGGGAGTGCGGCGTCCGGCGGGCTGTACCAGATATCGAACCAGATTACCCTCGGTATCACAGAGGAGGAAACCATCTCCAAGCTCGATGATGTTATCGGTCAGATTATCGCAAAGGAACGTGAGCTGCGCAGCAAAATCAGCCGGGAATCGCTTGACGCTTTGTCAGACGGTGTTATGAGAGATATGGGCGTCATGATGTACGCTAACCGCATCACCACAGCTGAGCTGATTGCACTCTATTCCGACGTGCGTCTTGGCGCTGCCATGAATCTCGTCGACCTGCCTCTTGAGAAGCTTGATGAAATGCTGATGCGCTGTATGCCGAATACCATTTGTGCCGAACATGAGGGCGTCTCCGCCCCGGCAGAGCGGGACAAGACCAGAGCCACCGTCGTCAAAGAGATTATCGGGAAATACAGATGACCTGCGAATACCCCCACACGCATGGGAATATAATAAAGAAACGCGAAATGTCCTTGGTTTATTAGTATGAAGTTTTTAGGGGCTGGGAAAACAGAGAACGAATTGGCAATTTTCAATTTTTCAAAAAGTTTTCCCATGAGAATTCCCCTCTTACTTTGAAAGGAGTGAGTTTATGAACATTGGATTTACCGGAAAAGCGCAGAACGCGCTGAACCGTGCTTTATATACGGCATCCGAGATGGGGCATACCTGTGTCGGAAGTGAACATTTGCTGCTCGGTCTGCTGTCCGAAAAGGACGGGATTGCCGAGCGTGTGCTTGGTGAGCGTGGTGTGACATATGACCGTACCCGCCAGCTTATCGCAGACAACGTGGGAGTGGGACAGCCTACCAAACTGTCCGCTGCTGATATTACCCCGCGGACGAAGAAAATTATCGAGTCCTCCGCAAGCATTGCCGTCAATATGGGTCACGGCTACATCGGGACCGAACACTTGCTCCTCGCAATGTGCGACGAATCCGAGTGCTTTGCTGTACGTCTGATTTCCGAACAGGGTGCGTCTGCTGGAGACATCAAGAAGGATGTGATGTCTTACTTCGGCACGACCGAATCGAGTGATAAATCTTCCGCAGGCTATACGGGGCAGAAAAAGTCTGACGAGGGCCTCAAAGATGCCCAAACCTTGACTCAATATGGGCGCAACCTCTGTAAGATGGCGAAGGAGGGTAAAATCGACCCTATTATCGGGCGTGACAACGAAACCGGACGGGTGATTCAAATCCTCTCCCGCCGCACGAAAAACAATCCCTGCCTGATAGGCGAACCCGGTGTAGGCAAAACAGCCGTTGTAGAAGGTCTTGCACAGCGTATTGTCGACGGAAGCGTTCCGGATACGCTGCGCGGCAAAATCATCGTGACTCTCGATATTTCTGCCATGATTGCAGGCGCAAAGTATCGTGGCGAGTTCGAGGAACGTATGAAAAACGTCATGGAGGAGGTCCGCCGCAATTCCAATATCATTCTCTTTATCGATGAAATTCATACTATCATCGGTGCCGGGGGGGCAGAGGGCGCGGTCGATGCGGCCAATATCATCAAACCCGCTCTTGCGCGCGGCGAGATGCAGGTAATCGGTGCGACAACAATTGACGAGTATCGCAAGCATATCGAAAAAGATGCCGCGCTTGAAAGACGTTTCCAGTCGGTCATGGTCGGCGAACCCACACCGGAGGAGGCGGAACAAATCCTGTTTGGTCTTCGCGACAAGTATGAAGCCCATCATAAGCTGAAGATATCCGATGAGGCGATTTCCGCCGCTGTGAAGCTGTCTGTACGCTATATCAGCGACCGGTATCTTCCGGATAAGGCGATAGACCTCATTGATGAGGCCGCAAGCAAGAAGCGCATTTCCTCGTTTACCCCAACGCCGGATGTGCGCGAAGTGGAAGCACAGCTCAAAAAAGTCACCGCCGAGAAGGAGGAAGCAATACTCGGTGAGGATTACGAGGGCGCGGCACGTCTCCGCGATGAGGAAAAGCGTTTGACAGAGGAGCTTGAATCGAAAAAATCGGCGTCAACTCCCAACAACTCCGATTCTCTTGTAGTTGACGCGTCGGACATTGCTGATATTGTAACCTCGTGGACAGGCATTCCGGTGAAGAAGCTGGCGGAAGAAGAAGGAGAGCGGCTGATGAAGCTCGACCAGATTCTGAAGGAACGTGTCATTGGTCAGGACGAAGCAGTGGATGCGGTGGCACGTGCGATACGCCGCGGCAGAATGGGTCTCAAGGATCCGAAGCGTCCGATTGGCTCATTCATCTTTCTCGGACCGACCGGCGTAGGCAAGACGGAGCTTTCCAAGGTACTGGCGGATACGATGTTCGGCGATGAAAACGCAATGATTCGTGTTGATATGTCGGAGTACATGGAAAAGCACAGCGTATCTAAGATGATTGGTTCTCCTCCGGGTTATGTCGGGTATGACGAGGGTGGACAGCTCACTGAGAAAATCCGCCGCAGACCATATTCGGTCGTCCTATTCGATGAAATTGAAAAGGCACATCCGGATGTGTTCAACATCTTGCTGCAAATTCTGGAGGATGGTATTCTCACCGACGCGCAGGGCAGAAAGGTGGACTTTAAGAATACTGTCATCATTATGACCTCAAACGCAGGCGTATCGGAACTCAGCAACGCGCCGAGAAAGCTTGGATTCACCGACGACGCGAAGGCAGAAGCAGAACGTGACGAGCGCGAAAGAACGAAAACCGCTCTGCTTGACGCACTGAAGCATACCTTCAAGCCGGAGTTCCTGAACCGTGTGGACGAGACCATCGTGTTCAATCGTCTGACAGACGAAGATATCGAAAAAATCACGGGCATCATGCTTTCAGAAGTAACTAAGCGCATCAACGCTCTCGGCATTGAAATCGAGTTCAGCCACGACGTCATCGCGTCCCTTGCAAAGGAAGGGTTTGACCCGACATATGGAGCAAGACCGCTTAGACGTGCAATCGTCAGACGCATTGAGGACAGCTTCTCCGAATCCATGCTCAAAGGTGAAGTCAAAGCCGGCGACAAGGTCCGCGCAGAGCTTGAAGACGGGCAGATAAAATATACTATAATATAATGTGGGCGAAAAAACATGCAGTCCTTTCTCAAGAAGAGAAGGGCTGCATGTGATTTTTTATGCCTTTATGCTATGGCTTCACAGATGAGTTTGTCAATGACGCGGTGTCCTTCAATTGTGGGATGGATGCCGTCTGAAGAGAGAAGATTTGCATAATTATGCGACAGAAGAAAGGGGGAACGAATGTCGATGAGAGGACAGCCGAAGGCAGATGCTATTTTCTCGGCGGTGCGATTGTAGTACTCGTGCCAGCGATAGAGCATGCTTGTGTCGCCGAGCCAGCCCAGAATGTTTTCGTAGGAGAGGTTGCGCGATATCCATTTGATATAACGGTCGGCATTGAGTGGGACGAGGTTGCATATCTGGACCTTGGCGCCCATCTCTTGTGCATACCGGATTCCTTCACCGTATAGGGAAACGAAGCGGTCATGGGGGGTGTTTGGCGAGTAGTTTCCGGAAGGATTGTGCGAGATATCCGCCCAGTGGTAGTCGCAGTCGTTTCCGCCGTATTCGAACAGCACCGTTGTATCGGATGCAGGTGTTGTCAGTCTTTTTTTGATGAGTTCCAGTCCGGTTTCCACAGTCGCGCCCATGATGGAGCAGTTTTTTACCTCATACCCCATGTCGCTCAGCGCGCGCAGCCTGTCTCCATACAGCTTATGCCGTCCGTCTCCCTCCGAGTAGTATACGCCGCGCAAAATTGAGTCACCAAAAATTAATATTCGCTTCATTTTCTTCACCTTTATGTTTCGTTTTACTTTGTGATATTATTATACCCATACAGACGCCTTTCTTCCACCCCTAAAGAGTATAATCCGCTCTCCTTGTTGTGTGTGCCGCATAATAGAGTCTATTTGGTATAGAATCTACTTATAATAGAGTAAAATACAGCATTTCTATTATTGGTAGAGAGGATTTTGGGGGAAATCAATGAAAGGAAAGGAGCGGCTTTTCAGATGGGACGTGAAGATATGCCAGTACCAAACGACCTTCCACAGATTATTGCAAAAAATATAGCCTCACTGAGACGAAGTGCCGGAATGACACAGGCGGGGCTGGCGGAGAAAATCGGGTACTCTGACAAGAGCGTATCAAAGTGGGAACGCGCAGAGGGAATACCGGATGTGATATGTCTGAAGAAAATTGCGGACGTGTTTGATGTGACGGTTGATTACATGCTGAACGCTGAGCATGCGGACGCAGAAACGGATGCACAGGAGAAAACAATTGTAAAAACGCGCGAGCCTTATAAAGTGAGTTATGCCACAGTGAGCCTTCTTTCGGTTGCGGGAGTATGGCTGCTTGCGTTTGCGGTGTACATCATCTTGAAGCTGTGCGGCGTTTCGTTTATGCTTGGTTTTGTGATAGCGTGTCCCATCACTGCGGTGCTGTTGATTATCTTTAACGCGCTGTGGGGAAAAGGAAAGTTGCAATTCTGGTGTGTGAGTCTGCTTGTATGGAGTATCCTATTCCTTATTTGCTATGCTGCCGGAAGGTATCATATATGGCTGCTCATGTGCATAGGCTTCCCGGCAACTGTGGTCGTATGGCTCGCATGCCGCGTGCGTGTAAAACCAGATAGAGAGGACGCAGATTCTGAATAAATATGCAGGAATTTTGTATGGCGCTTTGACGCCCGACGGAATCCTGTAAAAAACTTTTTGGGAAAATTTTAAAAAACGCTTGACAAAACTAAATAAGTATGGTATGATAATGGAGCGCTCGAAAAGAGTTGCAAATTAGAAATGCGCCCTTAGCTCAGCGGATAGAGTGCCCGGCTACGAACCGGTAGGTCGAAGGTTCGAATCCTTTAGGGCGCGCCATGAAGCCTTCAAAGAGAAATCTTTGAAGGTTTTTTGCATTTGCAACAACTTTTTGGCTTGCTATAGTGTATTCGCCTGACCCGCCAGCAACCTGCACCATGATTTCCATATGTTGGATGTGGACTGTGCCGAACCTATGGAAAAGGATACGGGAGTTGTGAAAACCGGCACACCCAGCAGGACATACCGTTCCGCTGTTTTCCAATCAGACTGCATGGATAATCCATTTTTCAATTTGCTAAATTTCTCTCTTATATGCACAAATATTTCATTTGTATTACAAAATCTTCCTTTCACTTGACTTATTCACCATTCTGTGGTAATATATCCGCAATATCAGATGAATCTGAGTACAACGCTGTCTTTTCTGAAATCCGTTCCGGCAGATACGACAGGCTTTATGCATCGGCAGGCTTCGATCCGGTATCCTATAACGAGATCACTGTGTCAATCTCGATTCTCCAACCGGAATTGTTCCTTCGCCATGCAGAAAACAGCTCTTGTCTGCTGATTGCCGGAATCCGCCACACGGACGCACTCATCCGTGCTTTCAATGAAGACAGTATTGATCTCGACCGGTTCTTTGAACACTGCTGTCCGGGATCAAATGAACGCCCATGTTATCCATGTACGGAATCAACTTATCTGTTGAGAATGGCTCAGCAACCGCTTTTTTGACATTCCAAACCGGATTCCGTATACTGTGAATCAAAAGGAGGCGATCCTATTGAGTAAAAAGACAAAAACCATCAAAGAAAAGAAAGACAAAAGAAAGAAGAAGGATCTGAACGCCTTAAAATTCCGGCGTGTGATATCCAACAATTTATTTGTTCTGAAAATCATTCATAAAGTCGCACCGTCATACCTGCCCACATATTTTCTTTGGACGGTCGGAAATGCAATTCTCGATTTTCTCATGAACATATGGCTCTTACGCGAAATTGTCAACCGTTATGAACTAGGACGACCTGTATCAGAAGTCATTGGAATGCTGCTTGCCCTCATTGCTGCACAGCTTGTGTGGTTGCTTATCGTAGCTACTCTGCCGCAGATTGTATACCCGCGTTACGGACAGAAAATTGTGGCGCGGATTCAGAAAGAACTATTTGAAAAAGCGGCTGCCGTTGAACTGGAATGTTACGAAAATCCTGAATTTTATGACAAATACGTCAAAGCGATGGACAACGCCTACGGTCGATGTATGGATGTGGTGTATTCCATCGACAGATTGATCTGGTCGATTGTGTCACTCAGCTCGACGAGTGTTATGCTGTTCCTGATTGACCCGCTTCTGATCGTATTCGGGCTGATTCCACTTCTGTTTAGACCGATCCACAATAAACGGAATAAAACTGCCAAAGAACGGGACGACGAACGCCGCAAGCTCGACCGCAGAGAAGGGTATGTACAGCGCATTTTCTACCTCAACGAATATGCCAAAGAAATGCGGCTGGGCGGTATGCCCGGATTGATGTTCCAGAAATACGGCGATGCACTGAAGGAATACATCGCACTCTGGAGAAAATACGGTTTCAAGATGATTATGCTGCAGCTGCTTGCTACTTCCGGGGCGCAGATCACATCCTGTGCGGCCATGATGTATGCCGGATTTCGGACACTGGTAAGCAAAACGATGCTTCTTAGCGACTGTCTGATCGTATTCAATTCCGTAGAAAACGTAGCATGGCAGCTCTCCCGTGTGGCAGGCGTGTTCACCGAGTTCCGCGACCATGCCATGTACATCGAGGATTACCGGTTCTTTCTCGAATATGAGCCGAAGATCAGGCGCCTCACCGACGGCCGCAAAGCAGGCGATGGCGAACTTACTCTGACCAATGTATCCTTCCGGTATATCGGTGCGGAGACGGATACGCTGAAAAACATCAGCCTGACTGTGAAACCCGGTGAAAAGATTGCACTGGTGGGACACAACGGATCCGGCAAAACTACGCTTGTGAAGCTGATGCTCCATCTGTATAATCCCAGCAGCGGAACAATCACCCTTGACGGACATGATATCAATGAATACGAAAGTGATTCTTACCGGGATGCATTCACGGTAGTGTTCCAGGATTTCAAGATTTTCTCCCTGTCCGTTGCCGAAAATGTTCTGCTCCGTCCTCTCCGTGAAAAGGACGACGAGCTTGTGACTGAGGCTCTGAAAAAGAGCGGTGCATACGACAAAGTAACGACATTGAAAAACGGCATTCACACCACTCTGACAAGAGAATTCGATGATGAAGGTGCCGTGCTGTCTGTGGGCGAAGCACAGAAAGTCTCCCTTGCCCGTGCCTTCACCAACAACTCGCCGTTTGTCGTTCTTGATGAACCTTCTTCCGCGCTCGATCCCATTGCCGAATACAATATGTTTAAGAATATGCTGGACGCCTGCCGCGGGCGCACGCTGATTTTTATCTCCCACCGTCTCTCATCTGCGGTCCTTGCTGACCGGATCTTCCTCATGGATGGCGGAGAGATTATCGAATCAGGCAGTCATGACGAGCTGATGAAGCAAAACGGCAAATACGCAGATATGTTCCGTATGCAGGCAGAAAACTATGCTGAAACGGAAAGTGAGGTGTGTGCAAATGGCTGAAAAGGAGAAGAAAAACAAAAAGGATAAAAAAGAAAAAATGCCCGCCGAGCAGGTGATTCGATACAATTTTCTGATGCTGAAAAAAATCGCACAGATGACGCCGCAGTACATTGTATTTATGTTCATTGTGGGCATTGCAGGCGGTATCTCAAACTCCATCGAGACAATCTTTACATACCGCCTGTTCAACATCTTGGATACACCTGATGTAACCTTCAGTAAAATCGCGGGATATATCCTGCTAATCCTTGGCGTGAACGTGGGGATCAATCTCTTTTACGCATGGTATTACCAGTATTACCAGACGGTCACTGACAAGAAGCTGCAGCATAAAATGCACGCTGAGCTGTTCGGTCACGCACTGAAAATGGATCTCGCCTGTTATGACGACCCGAAATTTTATAACGACTATGTCTGGGCGATGGACGAATCCAAGGGACGCGCCGTGCAGGTTCTCGATGACACCGCTCGAATCATCAACTATGTGATTACGCTGTCCACGCTGATCACGCTGATGATGCAGGTGGATGTTATCGTAGGTCTGATTTTGCTTCTCGGCTGTATTCTTAATGCCCTGATGTGGGAGCTTGGCAACAAGATTGCTTTCAAAAAGAATGAACGTGTCAAGCCGCTTCACCGGAAGAATTCCTATATCAACCGGGTTTACCATCTTTCCGATTACGCAAAGGAACTCAGAATCAGTCAGGCGGGTGATAATCTGCAGAAAATCTACGCCGAAAGTGTGACGGGCATTATAGATGAGGAAGTGAAAAACGGGAAGAAACAATATCTGCTTTCCCTGCTTGGGGATACGATCTCTGTTGTTTCACGGTTCCTTCCTGTCGTGATCCTGCTGTTCAAGCTATATGACGGAACAGCGCAGCTCGGCGGATTCGTGGCTTCCATCGACATCATCTGGAATCTGAACTGGAGCATGTATGATCTTGCCAAGAACATCATCCGTATGCCCGACAACGCACAGTACATCGGAAAGTATCTGAAATTCCTTTCGTATGAGCCGAAGATTGTCAGCGGAGACCGAACTGCGGAACCTCTGGAAAGTATTGAGCTGAAAAATGTTGCCTTTGCATACCAGTCCTCGGAAAACAACGAGAAGAAGGATGGGGCAGATAATAAGGAAGAAACGCCGAAGAAATCTCTGGACGGTATCAACCTGACAATCCGCAGGGGTGAAAAAATCGCTATTGTCGGCTATAACGGTGCGGGTAAAACGACACTGACAAAGCTGCTGATGCGTTTATACGATCCGACGGAGGGAGAAATCCTGTACAACGGGAAGAATCTGCGGGAATACGATATTCCGTCTCTCCGTTCGAGAATCGGAACTGTTTTTCAAGACTATAAAATTTTCGCCTCAACCATCGCAGAAAATGTCCTTGGCAGCGAATGTACGGACCGCGACCGCGATACCGTCACAGATGCGCTGACAAAAGCCACGTTCCGCGAAAAGCTCGATTCCCTTGAAAAAGGCATGAATACCGAGCTGACCAAAGAATTTTATGATGACGGCGTGAATCTCTCCGGCGGTGAAGCCCAAAAGGTCGCCATCGCACGGATCTTCGCTAAGCCGTATGATCTTGTTATCATGGATGAACCGTCATCTGCTCTTGATCCGATCGCTGAATATGAGCTGAATCATACCATCCTCGAATACGCGCAGGATAAGGCGGTGGTGTTTATTTCACACAGGCTGTCAACCACCCGCATGGCAGACAGAATTCTTATGTTCGCAGATGGACAGCTGATTGAATCGGGCAGCCATGACGAACTGATCGCTCGCGGCGGAAAATATGCCGAGATGTTTCGGCTGCAGGCTGAGAAATATCATACACCGGCCTCGGCTTGAAGATGACCAGTCTTATAACACACAAATCCCCATTGATCGCCTCAGGTCATTGGGGATTTAATATTACAGATGTTTTATCCTAGGCGTATTTATTTTGGGGTAGTTCAGTTTTCCCATGCAACCTGCTGTTTTGTCACGAGAGGGAATTCCACAACCGCGTGTGCGTCCAAGTCCTCATGGTGTATGTCAATGGCCGTGAGCTGGTTGTTCTGATACGTCTTGTAGTAAAAGATTCCCTTATCCGCATTGATGCAGCAGGAATAGAGCGTCCTTTCAGGCTTGCCCGAAGAGGTGATAACACTTCCGTTCACCATTGCTACAGAATCCAGTAAGTGGAAGAATTGCGTCACACTGCTTTCCTCATCCCTGCCCCAAACCGAGTTTGCCTTGTTGAAGACCGCCCTGACAAATCTGGATACCGGAGACGTATCGCCGGGCAGGCCGATTCCGCCGAATCCATAGCCAAAGGGGGAAAGTTTGACTTCTCCCCCAAAGCTGCTTTCGGGATAGTCCGCCGTCAGTTTCAGATATTGCCTCAGATTGGTCATATGAAAGTCAAACGGCGGGTTGTTGGTGAGCACACCAACGGGATTGTCATGGATGTGAATTCCATCCTTCATCGCTTCAACTGTAATCGAACGCTCCCTGTCCGCGATATGCCAGTGCAGGGGAGTCAGCGGCATTTGCGGATGGAACGGAATTGCAATCAGGTGAATGTTTGCAAGAAGCGTTTCGGCATCTGAGACAGTCGCGCAGCCTCCAAGTATCCACGGGATAAATTCAAACGGAGAAACGTTGTCTTTTCCCTCTGAAGCTTCTTCCGGATAATACGCGTTGTCCGGGAAATTCAGCCCCGCCATACAAAGCCCTTTTTCGTTCGCAGCTTCGGCATACAGCAGGTACCCATCCGCTACCGCAGCCATACCGATAAGTGCGTAATGCTCGGTAAGACTGCCTGCTTCCCGGAAGTGGAAGGGATAATTTCGCGGCGTCACAACAACACGCTGACCGAATTCATAGTCTAAATCAAGGTTTCTGCCAAAATAGAAATTCTCAGTTTTCAGTGCAATGCTTGTACACATAATATTTTCCTCCATGGTAAAGACTCAATTTTTTATCTAAGTAAAATTATACTGCCCAACCCAATCGAATAAAACAAGATTTTATAAACTTATGCGCGATTTTATAAAAACTTCCCATAGCAATAGTATTAAAAATCATAACCACAAACCGAGGCGGTTCCGAGAAAAAAGTAAATGCCGCTGCCCCTAGAAAACTCATCATGAGGGCTTGCAATATTTCGCGATCTATGGTATACTAAATATGCAATCAAAACAGAGCATCCTGACACTAAGTTTTTTTGTTCTGCGTGAAAGGAACAGCTTTTCGTTTTTTTCGTGACGCAAGAAAACGGCTGTATCCTTTTATCAGAGAAGGGTACAGCCATCTTTATTTAAGGAGGCGGGAATATGGCAACGAGAGTCGCGGTCATGGGGATTATCGTCGAACGGAAGGACTCTGTGGAGCGCTTGAACGCGCTTCTCCACGAATACGGTGAATACATCATCGGCAGAATGGGCATTCCGTACCGTGTGCGCGGAATCAATATTATTTCTATCGCTATGGATGCACCGCAGAATGTCATCTCAGCCCTGTCCGGTAAAATCGGCAATCTTGATGGCATCAGTGTCAAGACCGCTTACTCCAATATCGAAAGCAGGGAAGAATGAGTGAAATTCCCGGTGGGAAAAGCACGCATATCTTCCTTTGCGCCATGCAAAATATCGGCGCATAAGGCGCATAAACTGAAGAAACCTTTTTAAAAGGCTGGGTGGATTTACAGGGCGCACGCTTGTGTGTTCCAGCAGACCCTGTATTCCCCCGACAAAATATAAATTAATCAAATTTATCTGATTGGAAAGATTCGTCTGACCACAAGAAAGGAATGAAAAAATGGCAAATTATAATCCGAAATCCATGAAAGCGGAGGAGTTCATCCACGATGGTGAAATCCTTGAAACCATCCAGTATGCGGAGGAAAACAAGCACAACGTTGCACTGATTGATGAGATTCTCGAGAAGGCCCGTCCGAAGAAAACCGCTGACGGGACACACTGCGCAGGATTGAATCACCGCGAGGCATCTGTACTTCTTGCGTGCGATATTCCCGAAAAGATCGAGGAAATGTATAAGCTCGCCGAAGAAATCAAACTTGCCTTTTATGGCAACCGCATCGTGATGTTCGCGCCTTTGTATTTGTCTAACTATTGTGTCAACGGCTGCGTTTACTGTCCCTACCACCTCAAAAATAAGCACATCGCAAGGAAAAAACTGACACAGGATGAGATACGCCGCGAAGTCATCGCGCTCCAGGATATGGGTCATAAGAGACTCGCTATCGAAGCAGGGGAGGACCCCGTCAATAACCCCATTGAGTATATCCTTGAGTGCATCCACACCATTTACTCCGTACAGCATAAAAACGGCGCTATCCGCCGCGTCAACGTCAATATCGCCGCTACCACAGTTGAGAATTACCGCAAGCTCAAGGAAGCCGGAATCGGCACCTACATCCTCTTTCAGGAAACCTACCATAAAAAGAGCTATCTCGAGCTCCATCCGACCGGTCCCAAGCACGACTACGACTACCATACCGAAGCGATGGACCGCGCTATGGAGGGCGGAATCGACGACGTAGGGCTCGGCGTGCTCTTCGGACTGGAGCTGTATAAGTACGAGTTTGCCGGACTTCTCATGCACGCGGAACATCTTGAGGCTGTGCATGGCGTCGGCCCTCATACCATCAGCGTTCCGCGTGTTAAGCACGCAGACGACATTGACCCCACTGTGTTCGATAATAGCCTCAGCGACGAAATGTTTGAAAAAATTATCGCCTGTATCCGTATTGCCGTGCCGTACACCGGTATGATTATCTCCACCCGTGAAAGTCAGGTAGTGCGGGAAAAGGTTCTTGGACTCGGCATTTCCCAAATCAGCGGCGCATCCCGTACCTCGGTCGGCGGCTATACGGAGGAGGAACGTCCGCATGACTCCGAACAATTTGATGTATCCGACCAGCGCACGCTCGACGAAGTCGTGAACTGGCTGATGCAGCTCGGCTATATTCCGTCGTTCTGTACAGCATGTTACCGCGAGGGCAGAACCGGCGACCGCTTTATGTCTCTCTGTAAAAATGGACAGATTCTCAACTGCTGCCACCCGAACGCACTGATGACACTGACTGAATACCTCGTCGATTACGCAAGCGAGGATACCAAGAAAATTGGATTTGACCTCATCGCAAAGGAACTCGAGACCATTCCGAAAGAGAAGGTCAGAGCTATCGCTAAGCAAAATATTGAGGATATCAAGGCGTCAAACCGCCGTGACTTCCGCTTCTGAGGAGGATTGTATGGGACTTAACGAGCAAGTTTCTGCTGAAAGAGTGCATATCGGCTTTTTTGGAATAAGAAACGCCGGAAAATCAAGCGTCGTCAATGCCGTGACCGGACAAAGTCTCTCCCTCGTATCGGAGGTGAAGGGAACAACGACTGACCCAGTGCAAAAGGCGATGGAGCTTCTGCCGATTGGACCGGTAGTTATTATTGATACGCCCGGTATCGACGACGAAGGCACGCTTGGAGAGATGCGTGTAAAGCGCGCGCTGCGTATTCTGAACAAAACTGATGTTGCCATCCTTGTGGTTGACGCCGAAAGAGGATTGTCCGCCGCGGATTACGAACTGATTTCCCTGTTTAAAACAAAGAAGATTCCGTATATTACGGTTTATAATAAATCGGATTTGCTTGACAAAATACCGGATGCTGACGAAAATTCTATTTACGTAAGCGCATCCAACGGAACAAATATCTATGAATTAAAGGAAAAAATAGGACAGCTTGCAAAAGCGGAGGAAAACAGCAAACGCATTGTCGCAGATTTGCTTGAGCCGAACGATGTCGTCGTGCTCGTGGTGCCGATTGACTCCGCCGCTCCGAAGGGACGTTTGATTCTCCCGCAGCAGCAGACCATCCGTGATGTCCTCGAATCGGGTGCGATTTCGGTGGTAACGCGCGAAAAAGAGCTTCCGCAAACGCTTGCCTCTCTCAGCAAAAAGCCCAAGCTGGTTATCACCGATTCTCAGGCATTCGGGCAAGTGAACCGCGATACTCCGGAAGACGTTATGCTGACCTCTTTCTCAATTTTATTTGCTCGCTATAAAGGGGACTTAAAAGAAGTAGTCCGCGGTGCAGCGTATCTTGATAAGCTAAAAGATGGCGATACGGTTCTGATTTCGGAGGGCTGTACGCACCATCGTCAGTGCGATGATATCGGAACGGTCAAACTTCCCAAGTGGATACGCACCTATACCGGCAAGGACCTTGTTTTTTCCTTCACTTCAGGAGGCGAGTTCCCGGAAGACCTGTCCCAATATGCTCTTGTCGTCCACTGCGGCGGCTGTATGCTGAACGAACGGGAAATGAAATCCCGACTCCGTCACGCATCCGACTGCGGTGTTCCAATCACCAACTACGGCATTGCCATTGCCCAAATCCACGGGATTCTGAAGCGTTCTCTCGAGCCATTCCCGGATATCCTGAAGGAACTTGTGTGAAAAAAAGAAAGGCGTTAGGGGGATGGAATAAAATTCCCCTAAAATCTCCGTATAACCTTTTGTGCAGGAGCGGGTTGGCAATTTAGGTCCTGAAAAAAATCGTTCGCAAGCTCATATGACAAAGTTGTGTGAGCACGCGGACGATTTTCTATGTTTGCGGATACCTTTTTTGGACCAATACATATTTTTTGCCTTGACTTTACCCTGACAGTATTGTATAATGAATCATAAAACGTTAAAAGGAGCAGTGTGCGAACTTGAAGCAAGCCATGGAAGTATACTTCGAAGAAATATATAAAGAATACTTTCAGCGAATTTATACTTTTCTCTATCGGATGTGTGCGAATTCGTCGATTGCGGAAGAACTGACACAGGAAACGTTTTACCAAGTTTTTCTATCTCTGCATAGATTTGACGGTGAAAGTGAAATATATACATGGCTTGTCGCGATAGCCAAACACGTCTATACTAAGTATCTTCGCAAAAATAAAAAGGCGCTTCAGAAAATGACTTTCGAATCGGTTATGGAGACACTTGTATCGTACGACGAACAGCCTGATGAGAAGATTGAAAAAGAGTTCGTGGAGAGGACGCTGCGGCGCTTGGTAAAGGAACTGCCTGAAAAGTATCAGGATGTTGTCATGCTGCGTACGTACGCCGAAATGAGCTTTGCCCAAATCGCGGCCACGCTCAAAATAAGCGAAAATTCGGCGAAGGTTATCTATTGCCGCGCCAAAAAAATACTTACTGAGGAGTTAAAAAATGAGCTTAAACTGTGATATCGTGATGGACCTTGTCAGCCTTTACAACGATGGTTCCGCCAGCGAGGCAAGTAGAAAGGCCGTGAACGAGCACCTCAAGGAGTGCCCGGACTGCCGTAAATTTTATAAACAATACCGTATCATCACCAACCGCAAATCCACCTTCCGCGACACTATCTCGTCCAGTCAGGAACAAATCTACACCAAACTCCTGAAAAAATTCCACCGCCGCCGCAATACCATCAACATAAGCCTTGTGCTTTACTCTTGTGTGGCCGCCGGCACTTTGGCGTGGTGCCTTCTGAAGCATAACAAGGGCGAATAAGGAAGTCTCGAGGGGGTGTTTTTTCAAAAATCCCCTTGTACATTTATTTTTTTAAATATTTGTGTAACCTTTTTCAAATTTAAGGTACTAAAAAATATAGAAAAGGAAGCGGGGAAATCTGTCGCATGATTACCCCACTGCAGGACATTATCATGAGCTTTAAAATAACCGGCGTGGGCATGTATGTCCCGCCGCGTACGGTCACAAACGACGAATTAGCGCAGTACGTGGATACGTCAGACGAATGGATTAGACAACGTGTCGGCATTCATGAACGCCGCGTGTGTGTAGAGGAAACCGCTGCGGACCTTGGCTACAAAGCTGCTCTTGCCGCACTGGAAAATGCCGGCTGCACCGCCTCGGATATCGATTTAATCATCGGCGCAACTGTAAGCGGAGAAACTATTGCTCCTTCGATTTCCTGTTCTGTTCAAGCTATGCTTGGCGCAAGCTGTATGGCGTTCGATATCAACGCCGCGTGCTCTGCCTTTCTTTTCCTGCTTGATATCGCGGATGGATTTATCGTACGGGGATACAAACGCATCCTCGTCATCGGGGCAGAACGCCTGAGTCGTATTGTCGACTGGACCGACCGCTCTACATGCGTGATATTTGCAGATGGAGCCGGCGCCGCCGTTCTGGAACCGGGCGATAACTACCTCGCTTCCACCTTTACAGTGAAAGGTGGAGACGACGTTATCAAAATTGGAACCCCGCGCGGAAATTCGCCTTTCTTTACAGCAGAAACCACAAAACCTTACATCACCATGAAGGGACAGGAAACCTTCCGATATGCGGTCAACGCAATTTGTTCCGATATTCAAGAGCTTCTTGACAAAACCGGCGTACAGATGGGCGACATCGCGTATATTGTTCCGCATCAAGCAAACACCCGCATTATCGACTTCGCTGCAAAGCGAATGAACCTCCCGACGGAACGCTTCTATCACAATATCGAGCGTTACGGAAACACCTCGTCGGCAAGCATTCCGATTGCCTTGGCCGAAATGAAGGCAGCCGGACTCATCAAACGGGGAGACTTGCTCCTCCTCTGCGCGTTTGGCGGCGGACTTGCCAACGCGGCTTGTTTAATCAAATGGTAACAATAAAAAATTTTATATAACAAAGGAGACTTCAAAAATGACATTCGAAAAGGTAGCTAATATTATCGCAGAAAGAATCGGCAAGGACGCGTCGGAAATTAAGCCCGAAACAAAATTCGAAGAGCTTGGCATTGACTCTCTTGACGTTATGGAGCTTCTGATGCAGTTTGAAGACGAATTCGGCCACGAAATTGAAATCGGCGACAACAAAATCGAAGATATCGCCGGACTTGTAAAATTGATTGACGACACAAATAACTAAGGTGAGGAAAAATGAACTCAATTATTTGTGATCTTGTCGGCATCCGGTACCCGATATTTCAAGGTGGAATGGCGTGGATTGCGGACGGCAAGCTTGCCGCAGCCGTTTCCAATGCCGGCGGACTTGGTATTATTTCTGCCATGAATGCCGACGCAGCCTATCTTCGTGGTCAGATTGCACTTGCTAGAGAGCTGACCGATAAACCGTTCGGCGTAAACATCATGCTGATGAGCCCTCATGCGGACGAAGTAGCCGATGTTGTGGTCGAAGAACGGGTCCCTGTTGTGACAACAGGTGCGGGACTTCCGAACAAATACATGCCGAAGTGGAAAGCTGCCGGCATTATCGTTATCCCGGTTGTAGCGTCGGTCGCGTATGCCAAAATGGTGGTCAGAGCCGGCGCGGACGCCGTTATTGCAGAAGGCTCGGAATCTGGCGGACATATCGGCGAAACTTCAACTATGGCGCTCGTTCCGCAGATTTGCGATAACGTCAGTGTTCCGGTCATCGCCGCAGGCGGTATTGCAGACGGACGCGGATTTGCCGCGAGCCTGATGCTCGGCGCAGTCGGCGTACAGATGGGTACTCGCTTCCTGTGCGCGGAAGAATGCTCCGTACATCAGAATTATAAAGACATGGTTTTGAACGCAACCGACGTTTCTACAGTTATGACCGGCCGCAGATTTAACGGAACGGCATGCCGCTGTTTGAAAAACGCTTTTTCACGTGAATACTTAAAACTCGAATACGCACCCGACACAACCGCCGAAACCCTCGATAAGTTCGGAATCGGCGCACTGAGAAAAGCCGCAATTGACGGAAATGTCAAGGAGGGCAGTTTCCTCTGCGGACAAATCGCCGGAATGGTGAAGAAAATCCAGCCTGCGGCGGAAATCGTAGAGGAAATCATGCACGATGCGGAAGAAATCTTGAGAGGGGCTGCAAAATGGGTAAAATAGCGTTTGTTTTATCGGGGCAGGGGGCACAGTGTGCCGGAATGGGAAAGTCGTTTTATGACGAGTTCCCCACGGTGCACACACTATTCGACGAGGCTGAAGCTTATCGCCCGGGAACGCTGAACCAGAGCTTCCAAGGGACAGATGAAGAGCTCAAGCAAACCGAAAATACACAGCCTTGCCTCTACCTCGCCGACCTTGCTGCCGCACTCGCCCTGACGGAATGCGGTGTAAAGCCTGAAGCGGTCGCGGGATTCTCCCTTGGGGAAATACCCGCTCTCGCCTATGCGGGAGCGTTTTCCTATCTCGAAGGCTTCAAAATTGCCTGCGTGCGCGGTGCGGAAATGGGAAAAGCAGATCCTGCCGCTATGGTAGCCGCGATTAAGCTTGACGATGAAGCGGTTATCCGCGCCGTTGCGGATATTGATGGCGCATGGGCGGTCAACTTTAATTCGCCCGGACAGGTGGTTGTCTCCTGCCGTGCGGAAAAGCTGAACGAAGTCACTGCGAAACTCAAAGAGGCAGGCGCGCGTGTTATGCCCCTAAAAACCAGTGGCGGCTTCCACTCTCCTCTAATGGAGAACGCTGCTGGAAATTTTGCTGCAGCACTGGAATCCATGCCGATTCACATGCCGGAGCTGACTGTCTATGCGGACAGAACTGCCTCGGTATATGCGGAAAATCCGAAAATAGAGCTTCCCAGACAGATGGTAAGTCCGGTTCTGTGGTCCAAGCTCATCACCAATATGGCAGGAGACGGGTACGATACTTTTATCGAAACCGGAGTGGGAACCACACTTACAGGCTTCATCCGCCGGATTCTGCCGGAAGCCAAAGTTTACTCCGTTACGAACGCGGAGGAAGCGCGGAAGGTATCAGGAGAACTCACTCATGCTTAAAGGAAAAATAGCCGTAGTTACAGGCGGAAGCCGCGGAATCGGCGCCGCAATATCAGAAAAATTTGCCATGAACGGGGCCGACGTTGCTATTCTCTATGCCGGAAATACCGAAAAAGCGGAGGAAACCGCGCAGAAATGCAGACAATTCGGCGTCAAAGTGGAAATCTATCGCTGCGATGTATCTGACTTTACAGCTGTAAGCGAAACTTTCAAAGCGATTTTAGCCGATTTCAAAACCGTCGATATTCTTGTCAACAACGCCGGAATCACCGCAGATCGGCTTCTTCCCATGATGAAGGAGGACGCTTTCGACCGCGTGCTCGATACAAACCTGAAGGGCGCCTTCAACACCATAAAGCAGGTATATCCGGTGTTCATGAAAAAACGCGCCGGAAAAATCATCAATGTTTCGTCTATTATCGCGCTCTGCGGAAATGCGGGTCAGGCGAATTATGCCGCGTCAAAAGCGGGACTTATCGGACTTACAAAATCTATCGCGAAGGAGCTTGCTTCACGCAGCGTCTGCTGCAACGCAATTGCACCGGGCTTTATCGAAACCGATATGACAGCTGACCAGTCCGAAAACCCGATAAAGAAAAGTATTCCAATGGCGCGCACCGGAGCCCCTGAGGATGTAGCAAACCTCGCACTCTTCTTAGCGTCGTCTCTGTCCGATTACATTACCGGCGAGGTTATCCGCGTCGACGGCGGACTGGCGATGTGAGACGGGTGTGCAGAAAATGCCTGAAAAGGTTCCAAGATTTTCAATAATAATCAGAAAGGTATAGCAGATGAATAGAGTTGTGGTAACAGGCATGGGGGCGGTTACGCCGATTGGAAATACGGTTTCCGAGTTCTGGAGCGCGCTCAAAGCCGGCAAAAACGGCATTGGGCCGATAACGTACTTTGATGTCTCCGGAACAAAGTATACGCTTGCAGCCGAGATAAAGAATTTCGACCCGTTATGCTGCATGGAGAAATCTTTTGCAAATCGTACTGACCGTTATGTGCAGTACGCCATGTGGGCATGCGCACAGGCAGTCGAGATGAGCGGAATCTTCGGAAAAATCGAGCCGGAGAGATTGGGCGTATATTTCGGAACCGGTATTGGCGGATTCGAAACCATGTGCGCCGAGCACAATGTCCTGCTTGAAAAGGGCGCACGCCGCGTGTCGCCGCTGTTTATTCAGAAAATGATATCTAATATCGCGGCCGGCAATATTGCCATCAAATACAACGCAAAAGGACCGGCTATCTCGGTCGCTACCGCATGCGCAACGGGAACTACTGCAATCGGAGAAGCATACCGTGCCATTGCAAATGGTTATGCGTCCGCTGTGATATGCGGCGGAAGTGAGGCTGCGATTACGCCTCTCGGCGTTGCGGGATTCGGTGCATGTCAGGCGCTTTCCCCTGCCAGTGACCCGGATGCGGCAAGCCTTCCGTTTGACGCGAAACGCAGCGGCTTCATTATGGGCGAGGGAGCGGGTGCACTTGTGCTCGAGGACTACAATTATGCAGTATCCCGCGGCTCAAAAATTTATGCCGAAGTGGTCGGCTACGGTTCAACCTGCGATGCACATCATGTAACAGCACCAGACCCCGCAGCAGTCGAGAGCTCACGTGCAATTTGCAATTCGCTCGAAAGCCTGCGCGACATTCCGGCTGACCGGATTTATTACAACGCACACGGAACCGGAACCAAGCTGAACGACGCGTCGGAAACACTCGCGCTGAAAAGGGCGTTCGGTGACGGCGCATACAAGCTTCACATTAGCTCGACAAAATCCATGACCGGTCATATGCTCGGCGCAGCAGGCGCTGTGGAAGCCATCGCGTCGGTATACGCGTTGTGCGAAGGAATTGTTCCCCCGACTATCAATTTAACGACCCCCGACGAATCATGCGACTTGAATTACACCCCTGGAACCGCTGTGGAAGCGCCGCTTGAGGCAGCCGTTTCGGCTTCCTTCGGTTTTGGCGGCCACAACGCGAGCATTGCCTTCAGACGCGTCGAGGATAAATAAGGAATAAACGCTATGGATATAAAAACAATCCGCGAGCTTGCGGCAATTCTCCGTGAAAACGGCCTGAGCCGTATCGAAATTTCAGAAAACGGCACCCATATCTGCCTTGTGGCAGGCGCGGACCGTGCTTCCTCCACAAATGTTACTTCTGTTCAAACGACTGTGACGGAAGCGGCTTCTCAGACCTCTGTGACAGCCTCACCGAAAGCTGCGGGAAATGCAGTCAAAAGTCCTTTGGTCGGCACCGTTTACCTCAAGCCGAACGCGGACGCCGCACCGTATGTGTCAGTCGGTAGCAAGGTGACAAAAGGCGACACTCTGTGCCTTGTCGAATCCATGAAGATGTATAACGACATTTCCGCAACCTGCACCGGTACGATAGCGGAAATCTGTGTCACCAATGGCGAGAGCGTGGACTACGGTCAGGTATTGTTTATCATAAAGGAATAAGATGATGAAAAAAGACGAAATCGAAAAGATTCTTCCTCACCGCGACGCCATGCTTCTCATCGACGAAGCGGAAGTAATTGACGGCGTCGCTCACGCCAAAAAAACGATTCACGGCGACGAATGGTTTCTTCGCGGTCACTTTCCAGATAATCCCGTTGTCCCGGGCGTGATACTGTGTGAAATCATGGCGCAGTCCTCCTGCGTCCTCCTCGCCGATACTGTAAGCGGCCACTTTACACCGTACCTCACCGGACTGAATAACGTTAAATTCAGAAACCCGGTCCTCCCGGGAGATACCCTTGAACTCACATGCGAAATTACACGACATAAAGAATACTTTTATTTCGCAAAGGGAGAGGGCAGAGTAAACGGCAAGCTGTGCGTAAGCGCAGAATTTTCCTTTGCCATTAAGTAAAAAATTTTCTTCCCTTTTTCTTTTTGTAAAAAGGTTTTGAAGGGGTTCGGGGAAAACTTTTCCTCAAAAAGTTTTCCCCGAGGACTTTTTAATATTTTTCGCCGACAAGCTCGTGTATTGACATCGGGTCGGCTGAATGGAGAGTAAGATGTTCTCAAAGATACTTATAGCGAACCGTGGCGAAATTGCCCTAAGAATCATTCGTGCCTGCCGCGAAATGGGGATAAAAACAGTCTCCGTTTATTCGGAAGCGGATGCGAATTCGCTGCCGGTTGCTCTTGCCGACGAACGGGTTTGCATTGGAGCGGCGCCTGCTGCGGAAAGCTATTTAAATACCCAAAACATCATTGCCGCAGCTGAAATTACGGGCGCGGAAGCGATACATCCGGGCTATGGCTTTCTTTCCGAGAGCGCGGAGTTCGCGAAAGAATGCGAAAAGTCCGGCATCATCTTCATCGGACCGTCCTCTGACATCCTCCTGATGATGGGAAATAAGGATAACGCGCGGAGAATGATGCAGAAAATCGGGGTTCCAGTCGTACCGGGAACCGATATCCTGACAAAAGACGACAATCCCGCTCAGCTTGCCGAAAAAATCGGCTATCCCTTGCTGGTGAAAGCATCGGCGGGCGGCGGCGGAAAGGGAATCCGTGTCGTCGAAACGGAAGACGAACTCCTTCCGGCTATCTCAGCCGCGTCTGCGGAGGCGAAAAGCGCTTTTGGAGACGGTACAGTCTTTCTTGAAAAGTACCTCACCAACGTGCGGCACGTGGAAATGCAAATTATTGCCGACATCCACGGAAATGTCGTCTGTCTCGGAGAACGCGACTGCTCTCTCCAAAAGAATAAACAAAAAGTGCTGGAAGAAGCACCGTGTCCCGTTCTCGATGAGGACCTGCGGCGTCAGATGATGGCGTATGCCGTTAAAATCGCAAAGGAAACGCATTATACCAACGTTGGCACAATCGAATTCCTTTTGACGCCGGACAAAAACATCTATTTCATGGAGATGAACACAAGACTTCAGGTAGAGCACCCTGTGACGGAGGAAACCAGCGGTATTGATATCGTAAAATGGCAGATACGCACCGCTGCGGGAATCCCGCTGTCGTTCCACCAATATGACTTGCTTATCAACGGCTGTTCGCTCGAGTGCCGCATCACTGCCAAAACAACCGGTACCGTCACGTTTTTCCATGTGCCGGGCGGCAGAGGCGTGCGGTTTGACTCCGCTCTCATCACCGGTGAACGAATTATGCCCTACTATGACCCAATGATTGGAAAACTCATTGTTTTCGCCGGCTCACGGGAGGAAGCGGTCCGCAAAATGGAGACCGCGCTCTGCGAAATCGCAATTGAGGGAATCAAAACGAATATTGCGGATCAACTGAACCTCGTACGCAGCGAAGGCTTTACGGCAGGCGAATACAATACGACATATCTAACAAACATGGAGACTTTCAGTGAATAATCTTGCACAACTTTTCCGCAAGTCAATGAACACGCTTGAAAAGGGCGGCTTTACACTGGAGCGTGAGGAAAAGGTCACTTGTCCTTCCTGCAAGCGCGCAAGCTCCAAAAAGATGCTGAATAAAGCCCTGATGGTGTGTCCTTGCGGTTATCATTTCAGACTTCCCGCGCGGGACAGGATTTCCATGGTCTTTGACGAGGGAACCGAGGAGCTGTTCCGGGATGTTCTCCCATCCGATACGCTCGAGTTCCCTGGTTATAAAGAAAAGCTCGCGGTCGCTGCTGAAGCGTCCGGAGAGCCCGAAGCCGTCGTGTGCGGAAAAGGTACCCTCCACTCTCAGCAATGCGCCTACTTTGTTATGGATACTAACTTCATGATGGGAAGCATGGGACAGGCAGTCGGCGAAAAAATCACGCGGCTGTTCGAATATGCGACAGAAAACGAGCTTCCGGTAATCGGTTTTACTGCGTCAGGCGGCGCGAGAATGCAGGAGGGCGTGCTGTCCCTCATGCAGATGGCAAAGGTGTCCGGCGCCGTGAGACGACATTCCGACCGCGGACTCCTGTACATCACTGTTTTGACCGACCCTACTACG
>CAZUPI010000035.1:0-25576 GCA_964621755.1 uncultured Ruminococcus sp.
CACAAAGCCCAGTCCGTACGGTGTCGCCGTCAAGCATAAAGGCGGCGTACCCTTCTTCGACCATACGCTTTTCAAACAGCGCGGCGATGGTGGATTTCCCGGACCCCGACAGGCCGCTCATCCAGAAGACCGCCGGAAGAGAGCCGGTGATTTTTCTTCTTTTCCACGCCGCTACATTCGATTTATGCGGTGTTATATTATTAGCGAGCATTTTCACTCCGATTTCGTAATATTATTTTAGTGCGAGTTTGAGGGGGGACCGAGACTTTGCGGCTCTCTCCACCCTTTTTCGTTTTTTGAACGTATATACATTATATTATATAACCGTATTGCATGTCAACGGAAGAATCAAAAAAACGCGGAAAAAATCAAATTTAGATAATTTTAAGGGGCTAAATCTCCCCGGATTTGTTTTGTGGAGGGAATATATGATGAAAATAACAGTCGGGAGAACGCGGAAAAAATCAAAATTGCCGGACGACCGGAATGCTGCTGCAGATTCCGTATTTGTGGTGGGAGCGGTGGCAGTCTGTATTATGCTCGCGCTTCCGCTGATAAGGAGTCATGCGGCGGAAAAGGTATCCGAAAAAGAGGACGTTGCAGTGATGGTGATGAGTGGAGCGGTGACCACGGAGCGGGAAGAGCTTGTCGCACCGTCCAATACAGATGTGGATGAGGAATGGAGCTTTTACGACTATATCGGGGAGCTGTTTGCCGGATTGCTGTCGGGCAGGTGATTCGTGCGGGAGCTCATTTTGATGCTTATCGCGGCGGTGATTCATGAGCTGGGTCACGTTTTGTGCGCGGTATTGTTTAAAATTCCTTTTTCCGGATTTACTCTGCGCCCCTGCGGGGCGGTCATGACGTTTGATTTTTCGGGCGCTTCTTATTTTGGCGAGCTGTGCGTGCATCTGGCGGGACCGGCAGTGGGGATGATTTCGGCAGCAGCGGCACTGCTTGCTTTCGGGGAAGCGGCGGTATATTTTGCGGGAATTTCGGTGGTGCTTGCTGTTATCAATCTACTCCCGCTGGAAGGCTTCGACGGCGGCGGCGCGTTGTATTGTATCATGGCAGCATTTTTTTTGCCGGACCGCGCGTACCGCGTATGTCGCGTGGCGTCCTATGCGGTGACGGTTCTTCTATGGGCAGCGGTCCTGTGGGTCGAACTGAGGGTTCGGGCCAACGCCGCATTGATTTTGTTTGTGCTGTATGTCATGATTTTTCGGTAAGGGGAGCCCCCACCCCTTCAAAAACTTTAGACCTATTTGTCCAAAAGTTTTGAGATTTCAAAAAATTCTTCATCTGTCAAGCCCACATTAAAAAATTTTTACTTGTATTTTTTACAAAAGTGTGGTATATTGTGATTTACCATATTCATTTATTTTAAGAAGATTATGAAGGGGCGCGGGGGGCTCCCAGAACCACTCTCCGCGAAAAACTCAAATGAAAATAGTAATTGTAGGCTGCGGAAAGGTGGGCTTTGCCCTTGCCAAACAGCTTTCGATGGAGAATCACGACATCACCCTCATTGATAACAGCGTAAAGGTCATCGAAAAAGCGCAGGAGATGCTGGACATTATGGCGGTCTCCGGCAACGGCGCGTCTCTCGATATCCAGCGGGAGGCGGATGTGGCGTCCGCTGACCTGCTTATCGCCACCACACCTTCCGACGAGGTGAATCTGCTGTGCTGCATCGTCGCCAAGCGGCTTGGATGTAAGCACACGATTTCGCGCGTCAGAAACACCGATTACGTCAACCAGATTCACTTCATGCGCGACGATTTCGGAATTTCCATGACCGTCAATCCGGAATTTGCAACCGCGCGGACGGTTTACCGCTTTTTGCAGTTCCCGTCCTTTCTGAAAATCGACTCCTTCGCAAAGGGAAGGGTAGAACTGGTCGAGCTGAAAATTCCGGATAACAGTATCTTGATTGGGAAAAGCCTCGATAAACTGTCGACAGAGCTGCATCTCAAGGTCCTCGTCTGCGTGGTGGAGCGTGATAACAATATCTTCATCCCGAACGGCGATTTTGTCCTCCGTGCGGGAGATAAAATCAACGTAACCGCACCGCGCTCCGTCCTCGCGAAGATGATTAAAAAGCTCAACATCGGTACGCAGAAAATCCGAAACGTTATGATAATCGGCGGCGGACGCATTACTGAATACTTGGCGGATGAGCTGATAAAGTCCGGCATCGACGTAAAGATTATCGAGATTGACCCTGTAAGGAGTACGGAGCTCGCCGTAAAGCTGCCGAAGGCGCTCATCATAAACGATGACGGCTCAAACCATGACGTTCTGCTGGCGGAGGGAATCCGCGAAACCGACGCGGTCCTCACGATGACCGGCATGGATGAACAGAATCTTGTCATATCGATGTATGCGGAACATATCGGCGTCCCCAAAACGGTCACAAAAATGAACCGCAGCGAGTATGGCGAGCTGTTCTCCGATAAGGAAATCGGAAGCACGGTCTGCACAAAGGACGTGATTGCTTCGGATATCATTCGCTATATCCGTTCCATGTGTACCGCCAACGGGTCCATGCTGACTCTGCACCGCCTCGTCGACGGAAAGGCGGAAGCGCTTGAGTTTATTGCCGATACGATGACCGTCGGACTTGGTATCCCGCTCAATGACCTGCGTCTCAAGAAAAATATCCTCATCGCGTGCATCAACCACATGGGAAAAATCGTCATCCCATGCGGTTCCGACGTGATTTCAGCCGGCGACACGGTGATTGTGGTGACGACGGCGGATGAGACGATTTATGAACTGAACGATATCTTTGAAGAAAACAATTAAGACATATGAATAAAAAAATTACGTTAAAATATATTGGGTATTTGCTTGGGATAGAGGGCGCGTTTATGCTTCCGGCCCTTCTTATAGCGCTTTTCTGCGGGGAAAACTCGTCGAGCTGGGGATTTACCGTAAGTATTGCCGCAGTATGGGTCATCGGGATTCCGCTTATGCTGATAAAAGAAAAAAATCCCGCGCTGTACGCCAAGGACGGCTTTTTCATTGTCGCACTGTCGTGGATTGTTCTCTCTGTGTTCGGCGCGTTTCCGTTTGTGATAAGCGGCGCAATCCCGCATTTCGTCGATGCGTTTTTCGAAACGGTTTCGGGCTTCACGACGACTGGTGCAAGTATTTTGTCCGAGATTGAAAGCCTGCCCCGGTCGATCCTTTACTGGCGCAGCTTTACGCACTGGCTTGGTGGAATGGGCGTGCTTGTGTTCATTCTTGCCATCATTCCGCGTTCCGCCGGAAGCAACGTATCGATGCACATCCTTCGTGCGGAGAGTCCCGGTCCGGTTGTGGGTAAGCTGGTACCGAAAATGCGCAGTACCGCACGTATTCTGTATGCCATCTATATCGTTATGACCTTGTTGGAGATGATCTTTCTGATTTGCGGCGGGATGCCTCTGTTCGACGCGCTGACGATTTCATTCGGTACAGCGGGAACGGGCGGGTTCGCGATAACGAACAACAGCATCGCTGCCTATGACAGCTACTACCTGCAGGGCGTTATCACGGTATTTATGATACTGTTTGCTATCAATTTCAATATTTATTATCTCATTTTGACAAAAGAATTTCGTGCCGCATACAAGAACACGGAACTGCGCGCCTTTCTGGGTATCGTGGTATTTTCCATTCTCGCGATTGCAATCAATATTTACCAGACGCAAGCGGCTCTGTGCGATACGTTCCTTTCCGCGCTTCACCACAGCGCGTTTCAGGTGGCGTCGGTCATTTCGACCACCGGCTTTGCGACAACGGACTACAACCTGTGGCCGGCGTTCTCACGCACGATTCTTTTGACACTCATGTTCATTGGTGCGTCCGCAGGTTCAACAGGAGGCGGCATGAAAGTGTCGCGGATTCTCATCTTAGTCAAGTCCATCATGACAGAAATCAAGAAGCTCATTCACCCGAGCAGCGTAAAGGTTGTGCGGGTAGACGGAAAGGTGATCAGTACGGATGTGGTTCACAGCGTAAGCAGCTACCTGGCCGCCTATATAGGCATATTTACCATTTCCACTCTCCTCTTATCCCTTGACAATTTCAGCTTTGAGACCACCTTCACCGCAGTCGCGGCCTGCTTCAACAATATCGGGCCCGGCTTCGATATGGTGGGCGCGATTGGTAACTACAGTGCTTTCACCGACTTTGGCAAGCTCGTCCTTTGTGCCGATATGCTTTTCGGCCGACTTGAAGTCTTTCCCATGCTCCTCCTGTTCTCACCGTCTCTGTGGAGGAGAACAAAATAATAGGGGATGCGTTAGGGGCGCTTTTTGAAAAAGCGCCCCTATAATTTCGCAGAAATGTTCAGACTGGGGGTCCTTCGCTTTTCTCTCCGTCTTTTTTCTGCGTTTTTTCACACATTCAGTAAGCAGGTATTCGATTTGACCGTTAAGAGAGCGAAAATCGTCCTCAGCCCATGCCGCAAGCTCGTCGTACAGTTTCTTGGACAGCCGGAGAAGGACCTGCTTTTTTGGATTTTCTTTTTCAGTCATATGGTGTTCCGGTTTCCGCTCAATATATGGAACCGGTGTTTACGATTGGCTGTGGGTCCTTGTTGCCACAGAGTACGACGAGAAGGTTAGATACCATCTGCGCTTTGCTTTCATCGTCGAGGTTGCATATTCCTTCATCGTTGATTTTATCAAGTGCCATCTGTACCATGCCAACTGCGCCGTCGACGATCATTTTGCGTGCGTCGATGACGGCGGAAGCCTGCTGTCTCTGGAGCATTACGGCTGCAATTTCCGGTGCGTATGCGAGATAGGTGATACGTGCTTCCACGATTTCAAGTCCGGCAAACGACACTTTTTCGTCGATCTTCTCGCGGATTCTGGATGCCACAATTTCGCTCGATCCACGGAGGCTTCCTTCATCGGCAACGCCGTCACCGGTTGTATCAATGTTCGGAGCTACGTCGTACGGATAAATGCGCACGATTTCACGCAGGGCGCTGTCGCATTGGAGGGACAGGTATTCCTTGTAGTTATCCACATTGAATACAGCTTTTGCGGTATCAATTACCCGCCACATCACGGCAATACCGATTTCCACGGGATTTCCGAGGCAGTCGTTAATTTTCTGGCGGTTGTTGTTGAGGGTCATGACTTTGAGGGAGATTTTGTTGCTGTAGAAGGCAGCGGAGGAGGAATTCACGTTTATTTGTGTGGAGTACGGGGTGAGGTGACCGGAACCATCGGAAACGTCTCCACTCTGATTCAGCTTTGTTTTTGCCGCCGGATTGACCGATACGCAGAACGGGTTCACGTAGAAGAAGCCTTCCGATTTTATGGTGCCGACGTATTTACCGAAGAGGGTCAGAACGATTGCTTCATTCGGGCGAATGACCTTCAGACCGAGCCACCAGAACCAGCCCACGCAGGCGTAAATGAGCAAAATCACAAAAACGGGGACGTATCCGACACTGTCGGTCATTTTAACAGCCGCAAAAATTATGCCGACTATTGCAACGATGTATGCGAGGATTGAGAGAATCAGTACGCCCCATCCGTTTGCGGGCTTCAAAATTTTTTCTTTTACCGTGTTGTTCATGTTCACACTTCCTTTTACAAAATGATATCAAAATGATATTACATTAGTATTATACATCTTATTTTCGTTTTTGGCAATATGAATTGGAAAAAATTAACGCGGGGAGGTGCCTTTTGGAAAGCATCTCCCCGTCCGGTTATGTCCCAAACCCAAGCTGCTTAAATCAGCAAAGGTGCGGAAAACAGCGCCTCGCGAAAAGCCGTGTAGACCTTTATGTATTCCTCGGAATCGTTTCCATTTACTTCGCCATTCATGAGACATCCGCACTCGAACGCAGGCTTGTTCTGTTCGCGGATGAACCAATCCGTGAGACTGCCGCCGCTCTCCGGATTTGCGGGCATGTCGCTGAGCATACACCCGGTCATGCGGGAGAGCAGCCGGCCGATTGTCCGCGACCGCGCCGCATACTTGCCGGATGTAAAATACCGTATGCCGTCGCCGCACGTGTGGATAGACAGCACCATGGAGATTTCATCGAAAATCCGGAGGTAGTTTGCCAGTGCGGAGACTTCCGGCTCGCTTCCCGGCGACAGACCCGGCGTCCCCGCAGGACAAACCTCCTCGTCGTCCGATGGAAGCTCTTCGCATTCCGTGAAGTTCCGCCATAAGTCAACGCCGCGCGCATTGCCGCGCCAGTGCAAAAAATTTTCGCTGCCGTTCTGCCGAAGGAGCCGCTCGCGCACGACCTCGTTGACAGCGCCGTGCCTTTTGATTTCGTATCCGTCCGGATTCAGCATCGGAATCACATGAATGGTGCGGTGCGCAAAAAGATAGGGCAGATTCACGCTGTACATGCGCTTTCCGCTTTTTAAAAAATCAACGTAGTCGTTGACAAACCGAAGCAGTACCGCCGGCGTCAGATTGTCCGTCCCGTGGATTCCACCGAGATACAAAACGCCGCGGTTGGTCTTGTTTTCCCCAATCGTCATGACCGGAATCGGACGCTCCAGAATCGACGTCCCAATATATCCCAATTCAACCTCCGGATACTGTACGGCAAGCTCTCCCATATACTCTGCCAGCGTCCGGTAATCCGTCGCCCGCCGATGATTTATTTTCTTTCCAGCAACTGCCGTCCGTTCCTTTGCCTGCATCATCTTATCTGCCATTTTCGTTCTCCTAAATTAAATTAATATTTTTGTAAAATCAAAATAGCGTATATGGGATGCCGCCCTCTGCGCGTTCCCTTGTACCCATGTTAGATTATATGAAAAAATCCTTTGGGTATTCCGGCATTGTTTACAAAACTATATGGAAATGAAGACGGGAGGGTGGTATTATATTTTTGTAATAAGACGGTGAGTTCAACGGGGAGATGCTTTCCCCAAAAAGCACTTATCCCGAGTTCATATCATAAACTCTGCCCCTCCGCAAAAACATTTAAACAGGTTTTGTCCTGATGAAAGTTTTTTGAAAGGGGTTCGGGGGAAACTTTTTTCAAAAAAGTTTCCCCCGAGGATTCACATTAAAATAAAAAATCGGAGGACTTTGGCTTGAAGGATGTGGAAAAGAAAAAAAATACCGCGCTTATCATGACGGTCGTGTTGATGCTCGTTTTGGTGGTCTTGGGGCGCGCGGTATCGTATTTTTATACCCTTGCGTCGACTGATATTAGCTATGCCGCATGGGTTTCTCCCGTTTTGTCGTATCTTGCGGAAATACTTGCCTGCGCGAGAACAGTTTTTGCAATGGCCGGCATTGTCCATGCCGTTTACTTCTGCGAAAAACGAAGCGCCGTAAAATTCGTGTGTGCCGCTGCCTGTATTGCCCTTGTCGACTATGTCGCACGTTTTTTGATAGACCTTGCAAGCTCTGCCATAGTGGGCGCGGAGCTTCTTGCGATAAGCTGGCTCCTGATGCAGTTCTTGTATGAAATGATATTTGTCGTGTTGTCGTATGTCATTGCGACTGCGGTGCTGCGCAAGTATCGAGTTGCCGCAACTGCAAGGCAGGCTGGAAAATATACGGCAAATCGCGCGTGTATGTATTCTCTCCTTCTCGTCATGCTCTCGCGAATCGCGCTGGAGGTGTGGTATCTCATTGATTTCCTGCTGGCATATACCGACGTTACTTCTACCGAAATGGCGTCGATTGTCGGGTCCTTCCTGAAGGTCATCGTGATTTACGGCGGCCTGTCGGTTATTATGGGAGAGTGGTACACAGAATTCCTCAAAAAGCGCAGATAAGAGTTGTTTTATGTGAAAGAAGACTGAAAAATCCGAATTCGCTATTGAAAATGCGGCGGGACTATGGTAAGATAACTAAGAACGAAATCAGAAAAAGGATTTAAAAGATTCTATGAAAAAAATAGTTTCACTTATTTTATGTCTACTGTTTGTCGCAGGTGCGGCGTCGTCGTGCGGTCAGTCAAAGGACGAGTATGCCGACGTCCTCACGGCGAAATACAATTACGACTTGTCCGAATATATCGACCTTGCGGACTACAAGGGCATACCAGCAGAGGGGTACCATTACGAGGTCACAGATGAGCTTCTGCAGCAGCAGATTCTGGCGACACGCTCGTATTACTCCCGCCTGACCGACGTGACGGACCGCGGCGCTGAAATGGGCGACACCGTGTATATCGATTATGTCGGCACGATTGACGGTGAGGAATTCGACGGCGGTACGGAATCCGACTACGAGCTGACACTCGGAACCGGAACGTTCCTCGAAGGCTTCGAAGAGGCCATCGTCGGCGCATACCCCGAAACGGACCTTTCGGTAGACCTCACGTTCCCCGACCCGTATCCGGTGTCACCGGACTTCTCCGGCAAGGATGTACACTTTGATATTCACGTACACGAAGTGTGTGAGCAGGAGCTTCCCGACTATACGGAGGATTTCGTGCGCGGTTATCTCGGGTATGACTCTATTGCGGACTTTGAGGAGTCCCTGCGTGAACTCATTGCGGACAGATATAAGTCCATGTACTACCAGTACATCATCGCGCAGATATGGGACGTTGTCTTTGACGGTACGACCGTAAAGAAGTACCCTGAGGTAGAGCTGAAGGATATGTACGACGAAATGGTGACCTCAAACCAGCTGTATGCACAGGCGCAGGGCATCAATTTTGCAGACTACTTAAGCGTCAACTTCCAGATGACAGAGGACGAGTTCTACGAATATGCCCAGTCGGAAGCCGAGGCACGCATCAAAGAGGAAATGATATGCTACGCCATCGCGCGTGCTGAGAACATTACTCTCGACGAAGAGGAATACAAAAAGCGCGCCACCGAATACGCGCTCGATTACTATGCTCTTGACTCCCTTGATGCCTTCGAAGCGGTATACAGCCGCGAGACCATCTGCAAAATTCTTCTCTGCGACATGGCAAGAGAAGTGATAGTCGATTACGCCGACGTAACGTATAAAAATTGAGGGGATGCGTTAAAATCCCGCCAAAACTTTGAACCCAAATGTAATAAATCTATCTCACCCCGCCGGAAAAATCTGGAGGGGAAAAGGGGGACTTTTCCAAAAGTCCCCCTTGTGCGTTCTGTCATTTGTATTTTGCTTCACAGTAAATGCAGCGGTATGTCCCGGTTTCACGGTCTGAGAGCTTGAAAACTTGAGGAAGCTCCTGCTCGGTGGTTGTGATGCAGCGGGGATTGTTGCATTTCAGATAGCCGACGATTTTTTGAGGAAGGTCTACGTGGCGTTTTTCGATGAGCTGGCCGTCGCGAATGACGTCGATGGTGATGCCGGGGTCAATGTAGCCAAGAATGTCGAGATTGACTTCGAAGTCATCGGCGATTTTTATCATATCCTTGCGTCCCATTTTTCTGCTTGGGACGTTTTTTAATACTGCGACGGAGCATTCGAGCTTGTCGAGACTGAGGGCATTGTATATTTCCATCGCCTTGCCAGCCCTGATGTGGTCAAGCACAATCCCATTTTTGATTGAATCTATATACATAACCTACCTCCCATTCTTACGCTTCAAGACCAAGCAGCATCATGATAAGTGCCATGCGCATGTATTTTCCGTTGAGAACCTGCTTGAAGTAGCACGCGCGCGGATCGCTGTCGATTGCAGTGGAGATTTCGTTGACGCGCGGCAGCGGGTGCATGATGCACAGGTCCGGCTTCGCGTATTTCAGTTTTTCCGGCGTCAGAATATAGCTGTCGCGCAGCCGGAGATATTCTTCCTCGCTGAAGAAACGCTCGTGCTGTACACGGGTCATGTATAAAATGTCGAGCGAATCGATGACCTCTGTCAGTTCAGTGGTCTGTACGTACGGAATCCCGTTCGCTGTGAGAATGTCCTTTTTCACATAGCTCGGCAGCTTCAGCTCGTCCGGGGATATCAGGACCATTTTGATTCCTGTATAGCGGGACAGCGCGGTGATGAGGGAGTGGACTGTGCGCCCGAACATCAGGTCGCCGCAGAAGCCGATGGTAAAGTTGTTGAGCCGTCCCTTTTCACGTGAGATCGTCAACAGGTCGGCAAGCGTTTGCGTCGGATGGTTGTGTCCACCGTCCCCGGCATTGATCACCGGAACCGTGGCATTCATGGCGGCAACAAGAGGCGCACCCTCCTTCGGATGACGCATGGCAATAATGTCAGCATAGCAGGATACCACACGCGCCGTGTCAGCTACACTTTCCCCCTTTGACGCCGATGACGACTGCGCTTCCGAAAATCCGATGACATGGCCGCCCAGCTCGTACATCGCAGCTTCAAAGGATAACCTCGTTCTGGTGGAAGGCTCAAAAAACAGCGTCGCCAGTTTTTTCCCATGCGCAACTTCCGCATACTTCGCGGGATTTGCCATGATATCGTTCGCTACAGCAATGAGGGAGTCAAGCTCGGTGGTGGATAACTCCGCGATATCAATCAGACTTCTCATTATTCTTATGTACCCTCCTCACTTATTCTGATTTGCATGAATCCAGCTTTCGTCAGACGGGTTGTTACGGAACGCTGTCAGCCGCTTAATTTCTTCGGGTTTGATGTATCCTTCTTCGACAGCAACTTCTGCAATTACATCAAAGTTAGTCAAGCTGTAATTGACGACGTTCGCAGCTGCAAGCCGGTCAAGCCCCTTCTGCATCCCATACGTAAAGATGCTCGCGATGCCGAGAACATCAGCGCCCGCCGCACGGAGAACCTCCACCACTTCAATCACACTTCCACCGGTGGAAATCAGGTCTTCCACGACAACAACCTTCTGTCCGGCCTCAAGCTTTCCTTCGATTTGATTGCCGCGTCCATGGTCCTTCGCACCCGAACGGACATACCCCATCGGCAAACCGAGCAAATGTCCCGTGATCGCTGCATGAGCAATTCCGGCAGTCGAGGTACCCATCAGCACCTCCGCTTCCGGATACCGCTCACGAATCACCTCCGCAAGCGCATTTTCCACATCACAACGTACCTTCACATCTGTAAGCGTCAGTCTGTTGTCGCAGTAAACGGGACTTTTGATACCGCTGGCCCATGTAAACGGCTCATCCGGTCTAAAAAATACCGCACCAATCGAAAGCAAATCCTTAGCAATTAATTTATTCGTTTCCATTCTTTCATGTCCTTTCTTTATGGTGAAGGGACGTTAGGAAGGATCTTTGAAAAAATCCCCTAACCCCCCTAAAACTTTTATTTTTTATGTCGCTCTCCGTAAAACTCTGCAACTGCGCGCAGATAAGACGATACGGGGTCTGGGGATGCGGTGATGGGGCGGCCTACCACGATGTAGTTGGAGCCGATTGCGGCAGCTTCAGCGGGGGTGGTGATGCGCTTCTGGTCACCGGCGTCCCCTCCGGCAAAGCGGATACCCGGAGTGACTGTCATAAAGCTGTCACCGCAGACTTCGTGTACCTTCGCCGCCTCAAGGGGAGAGCAGACAACGCCGTCGAGCCCGCTTGCCTTCGCGTTTGACGCGTAACTCATCACCACTTCGGGGAGCGGACGGTCAATCAATAATTCACTCTTCATTACTTCTTCGCTTGTGCTGGTGAGCTGTGTTACCGCGATGAGAGCGGGTCTGGTGCCGTCTGGTCTGGTGAGCCCCTCCAGTGCGGCCTCCATCATGGCACGACCGCCCGCTGCGTGGAGATTGGTCATGTCAACGTCCAGACGCGAGAGCACCGCCATCGTTTTCTTTACTGTGTTCGGAATGTCGTGCAGCTTCAGGTCGAGGAATATCTTGTGCCCCCGCCGCTTGATTTCCCGTACAATTGCCGGTCCCTCCGCATAGTATAGCTCCATGCCGATCTTGCAGAACGGTTTGCGGTCGATGTCGCTGAATTTGTCTAGAAACGTGTATACTGCCTCCGCTGAGGCAAAGTCGCACGCAATGATGACGTCCTTGTTGCTTCTTTCCATTAATGCGCACCTCCGATTATGTCCAATAAATTGCCAATTCCATATTTTTCCATTACTTGGGGCAGGTCGTTTATGATGTCGCGGCAGACGTACGGATTCACAAGGTTCGCCGCACCAACTTCTACCGCGGTCGCGCCCGCCAACATCATTTCGATCACCGCTTCTGCGGAGGATACGCCGCCGATTCCAATAATCGGGATTTTGACCGCCTCGTAAACTTGGTATACCATCCGCAGCGCTATCGGGAATATTGCGTCGCCGGAGTATCCGCCCATCTTGTTTGCGATGACCGGCTTCTTTGTCTTCAGATTGATTCGCATGCCGAAGGAGGTGTTTATCATCGAAATTCCGTCCGCACCTGCTTCCTCACACGCGACCGCAATCGCCGCAATATCCGTGACGTTCGGCGTCAGCTTCACGTATAACGGCTTGTTCGTGACTGCTTTCGCCGCGCGCGTCACTTCTGCCGCCGTTTCGGGACATGTGCCGAACCCCATGCCGCCGTGTACGTTCGGACAGCTGATGTTCAGCTCAATGAGCCCGACCTGCGCACAGTCGTTCAGCCTCTCCACACAGTAAACGTATTCGTCAAGGGAGAAGCCGCCGATGTTCGCAATGACCGGCTTGTGAAAATAAGTTGCAATCTGCGGTATCTCTACCGATACCACATGCTCAATGCCGGGGTTCTGCAGCCCAACCGAGTTTATCATCCCCGACGGACACTCCGCAATGCGCGGCGTGGGATTCCCAAATCGAGGCTCCCGCGTCGTTCCTTTGAACGAAAAACTGCCGAGGATGTTTAGGTCATACAGCTCCGCGAATTCCTTTCCGTATCCAAACGTGCCGGATGCGGGAATCACCGGATTGTCGAGCACAATACCGGATAAGGTTACTTTTGTGTTTGCCATCTCACTTTCCCTCCCACAGGATTTCGTTTTTCATGAGTACCGGACCGTCCCGGCAAATCCGTTTATACCCGGTCACCGTCTTGCATGAGCATCCCATGCAAGCGCCAAAGCCGCAGCCCATCCGTTCCTCAAACGAGAACTGACCGTCCACGCCCTCCGGCATTACGCGGTATACCGCCTTCAGCATTGGCTCCGGACCGCAGGTGTAGACGTGCGTGTATTCCTCATTTTTCATAGCATCCGTCACAAATCCGCGCAGCCCGAGAGACCCGTCCTCCGTAGCAACCGTGACGGTTGCGCCGATTTTGGCAAAATCTTCGTACAGAATCGCATCATCAGCGGTCCGGAAACCGCAGACTACCGACACCCGCTTGCCCATGCCGACGAGAACCTTCGCCAGCAGATAAAGCGGGGGAACGCCGACGCCGCCTCCTACTAAAAGGGGCGTATTGCCTGAGAGGGAAACGTCATATCCGTTGCCAAGTCCGGTCAAAAGGTCCAGCGTTTTGCCGCACCGGTATCCCGACATCAGTTCCGTCCCCTCGCCGACGACTTTGTAAATCAAGACCAGATTTCCGTCGTCCAGGTCGCACACCGATATGGGCCGGCGCAGGAACTTTCCGTCGAGCTTGATGTTCACGAACTGTCCGGGACGTGCAATGTCCCCGGTGTCGCCTGCGAGAACCATTTTGTAGGTATCGCGGGCGATTTTTTCGTTCGATTTTATTTCATATATACTTTGTTTCATTCATGAATCCTCATTCGTTTATGGTGGAGATACCCATTGTGACTTCTTCAAGCACGTCGAGGAGAACCTTTACCGTGTCCAGCGCGGTAAATATCGTTACACCGTTTTCGACTGCGCACTGCCGTATCTCGTGACCGTCAGACATGACGCCCGTGGAGTCGTAGTCGCGCGTGTTGATGACGTAGGTCACGTATCCTTGGCGGATGGAGTCGAGGATTTCCTCGCTGCCCTCGCTGATTTTCTTCTTGATTCTCGTGCGGATTCCGTGCTCTTTGAGGAACATCGCTGTACCGTGCGTTGCTTCAATGTTGAAGCCCATGTTGTAGAACCGCCGTATCAGCGGGAGCGCTTCCTCTTTGTCGCGGTCAGCCACGGTCACAAGAAGAGTGCCGTAATTCATCACCTGCATACCGGACGCCTGCAGCGCTTTGTACAGCGCGCGGGTCATTTTCTTGTCGTAGCCGATGGCTTCGCCGGTCGACTTCATTTCGGGGGAGAGATAAGCGTCAAGACCGCGGAGCTTGGAGAAGCTGAATGCCGGCGCCTTGACGTACCAACGTTCTTTTTCAGCCGGATAAATGGTGTCGAAGCCCTGCTCGCGGAGGGAAGTGCCGAGAATTGCGAGGGTTCCAATGTCTGCGAGACTGTACCCGGTCGACTTGGACAGGAACGGCACGGTTCTTGAGGAGCGCGGGTTGACCTCAATGACGTAAACAAAGTCGTTGGCGTCGACGATGAACTGGATGTTGTAAAGTCCTATGATGCCGATAGCAAGCCCGAGCCGTTTGGTGTAGTCGAGAATGGTCTCCTTCGCCGCTTGGGAGATGGAGAACGTGGGGTAGACGGATATGGAGTCGCCGGAGTGAATGCCGGTCCTCTCGACCAGCTCCATGATGCCCGGTACGAATACGTCGTGTCCGTCGCATACCGCGTCAACTTCAACTTCCCGCCCGACGATGTACTTGTCCACAAGAACGGGGCGTTCGCTGTCAAGTGCGACTGCATTTTCCAGATAGTGGCGGAGCATGGCTTCACTTGCGACGATTTGCATCGCGCGTCCGCCGAGCACGAACGACGGGCGAACCAGCACGGGATAGCCGATTTCCTCTGCCGCTTTGATGCCGTCCTCGATGTTTGTCACAGCCTTGCCCTTCGGCTGCGGAATCTGCTGCTCTACCAAGAGCTTTTCGAACGAGTCGCGGTTTTCCGCCCGGTCGATGGCTTCCACGTCCGTACCGATGATGTTGACGCCGCGTTTTTTCAGCCCTTCCGCGAGGTTTATCGCGGTCTGACCGCCGAGAGAGGCGATAACGCCGTACGGCTTTTCCAGCTCGATGATGTTCATCACGTCTTCAATCGTCAGCGGCTCGAAGTAGAGCTTGTCCGAACAGGTGTAGTCGGTGGATACGGTTTCGGGGTTGTTGTTGATGATGATGGATTCGCAGCCGTTTTTCTTTATGGTCATGACCGCGTGAACGGTGCTGTAGTCGAATTCCACGCCCTGCCCGATGCGGATAGGACCGGAGCCGAGTACCACAATCTTTTTGCGGTCTGACACGATGGACTCATTTTCGTCCGCATAAGTGGAGTAAAAATATGGGATATACGATTCAAATTCGGACGCACAGGTGTCAATCATCTTGTAAACCGGACGGAGGTTCTGCGCGCGTCTCATTTGCCATACCGCCTCTTCCGTGGTATTCCAAACCTCGGCGATATATCGGTCGGAGAAGCCGAATTTCTTCACGATAGCCATGGCTGCGGGAGACATTGGATTCTCGGCGAGGTATTTTTCCAGCTCCACGATGTGGCGGATTTTTTCAATGAACAGCATGTCAATCTGGGTTTCGTCGCAGATGAGCCCGGCGTCGATTTTACGGCGGAGAAGCTCAGCGATGGCGTAAATGCGGTCATCCGTGCCGATACCGATATAGGAGAGCAGGTCATCGGTCGGCGTGTCGTCAAATTTTTTCAGATGAATGTGGTACGCGCCGATTTCCAGAGAGCGGATGGCCTTCAGCAGACTTTCCTCGATGCTGCGCCCGATGGACATGACCTCACCGGTCGCTTTCATCTGCGTGGACAGACTGTTGTTCGCGTCGGAGAATTTGTCAAACGGAAAACGCGGCATTTTGGTGACCACATAGTCGAGAGCCGGCTCAAACGAAGCGGGCGTATTGGCGATTTGGATTTCGTCAAGGGTCAGACCAATCGCGATTTTAGCGGATACGCGCGCGATAGGGTATCCCGACGCTTTGCTTGCCAGCGCGGACGAGCGGGAAACGCGCGGGTTGATTTCGATGACATAGTAGTTGAACGACTGCGGGTCGAGGGCAAACTGAACGTTGCAGCCTCCCTCAATGCCGAGTTTGCGGATAATTTTCAGTGCCGAATCGCGGAGAAGATGGTATTCCTTGTTCGTGAGCGTCTGGCTCGGGCATACGACGATGGAATCTCCCGTGTGAATGCCGACCGGGTCGATGTTTTCCATGTTGCAGATGGTGATAGCCGTATCGTTTGCGTCGCGCATGACCTCGTACTCAATTTCCTTGAAGCCGCGGATGCTCTTTTCCACAAGGACCTGATGCACAGGGGAGAGCTTCAATGCGTTTTTGAGAAGGGGATAAAGCTCCGCGTCATCGGAGGCAAATCCGCCGCCCGTTCCGCCGAGGGTGAACGCGGGGCGAAGTACCACCGGATACCCAATCTGGTGAGCCGCCGCGACCCCTTCCTCCAATGTGTTCGCAGTGAGAGAGGGAAGGACCGGCTCGCCGATTTCACAGCACAGCTCTTTGAATAACTCTCTGTCCTCTGCCTTTTCGATGCTTTCGGGCGGTGTGCCGAGCAGCTCGGTTTGGCATTCGTGAAGGACGCCCTTTTTCGCAAGCTGCATGGCGAGGTTCAATCCCGTCTGACCGCCGATACCGGGGAGAATGGCATCGGGACGTTCGTACCGGACAATTTTTGCCACATACTCAAGGGTCAGCGGTTCCATGTAGATTTTGTCAGCGACTGCGGGGTCGGTCATGATAGTCGCGGGGTTGGAGTTGACGAGGATGACTTCGCATCCCTCTTCTCGGAGTGCAAGACATGCCTGCGTGCCGGCGTAGTCAAATTCCGCCGCCTGACCGATTACGATAGGACCGGAGCCTATCACCATTACTTTTTTTATATTTTCCCTCTTCGGCATGTCTTTTATTCTCCTTTCATGATTTCTGTGAACTTATCGAATAAATAGGCGCTATCCTGCGGGCCGGGTGCGCTTTCCGGATGGTACTGCACCGAGAAAATTTTATCGGCGGCGCACTCCACTCCTTCCACTGTGTTGTCGAGCAGATTCATGTGGGTGACGCGCAGTCCAGCAGCCTCTACTGTATTTCCGTCGACCGCGTAGCTGTGGTTCTGCGAGGTAATTTCCAGCTTTCCCGTGTCGAGGTTTCTCACCGGGTGATTTCCGCCGCGGTGACCGAATTTCAGCTTGTAGGTCTTTGCCCCATAGGCGAGCGAGATGATCTGATGCCCAAGGCAGATGCCAAAAATCGGAACTTTTCCGCGGAGAGCACGGACGGTTTCAATGACGGGCTTTGCGTCCTCAGGGTCGCCGGGACCGTTTGAGAGAAATACGCCGTCCGGCTTCATTTTCAGGATTTCGTGAGCAGTCGTATTCCACGGCACGACCGTGACATTGCACCCGCGCGCATTGAGAGAGCGGATGATGTTCAGCTTGATGCCGCAGTCCACCGCCACAACGTTGAACTTGTGGTTTGCCGTGCGGGAATACCACTTTTTGCGGCAGCTTACACGGGATACCTGGTCGTGCGGAATGGGCGTGCAGGCGATTTTTTCGAGTGCGTCGTCGGTTGACGTGTCGATATCGGTGATAATTGCGCGGCGTGACCCGTAGTCGCGGATGCTGCGTGTGAGGCGTCTGGTGTCAATGCCCTCGATTCCGGGAATTCCATATTCCTCAAGCATTTCCGCCAGCGTTTTGGTGTAACGGAAGTTTGAGGGCTGGTCGTTGTATTCGCTGACGATAAGACCGCCGATGGTGGGGAGTTTGGTCTCAAAATCCTCGTCTGTGACGCCGTAGTTTCCGATGAGCGGATAGGTCATCACGGTCATTTGGTCGGTATAGGAGGGGTCCGATACGATTTCCTGATAGCCCACCACAGAGGTGTTGAATACGATTTCGGCCACGCGTTCGATTTTCGCACCGAAGCCGTATCCGAAGTATTCCGAACCGTCCTCAAGAACCAGTTTTCTGTTGCAGTTTATTTTTCCATCCATACAATTTTCCCTCCGCATACTGTCATTTTGCATTTTCCGTATACTTGTTCTCCGGCAAATGGGGTTGCATGTCCCATGGATGCAAATTTCGCCGGATCAATTGTGTATTCTTCACATAAATTAAAGATTGTAAAGTCCTCTGCGGGACCGTCCTGACCCGCAGACAGCCCGAACCGTCTGCGCGGCGCGTCAGTCAGCATTTCGATGAGCCGCTTGAGCGGTATGATTCCGGGTCTCACCAGTCTGGTGTAGAGGACCGGAAACGCGCATTCCAGCCCGACGACGCCCATCGGACTTTTTTCAAGCCCACGAGATTTTTCCTCATCGGCGTGTGGTGCGTGGTCGGTGGCTATCATGTCGATGGTTCCGTCGAGCACCCCTTGGATGAGCGCGCAGCGGTCAGCGGACGAGCGAAGAGGCGGATTCATCTTGAACCGTCCGTCCTCAATCAAATCCTCATCGGTTAAAGTGAGGTAGTGCGGCGCGGTTTCGCACGTCACGTCGACGCCGTTTGCTTTTGCCTCACGGATGAGCTCGACCGATTCCTTCGTCGAAATATGGCACACGTGATACTTCACGCCGGTTTCCGCCGCCAGCTTTAAGTCGCGTGCAATCTGTCTCCATTCGCTTTCGGAGGAGATGCCGCGATGTCCGTGGGCTTTGGCATATGCCCCGTCGTGAATGTACCCGCCGAACAGGAGGGAGTTGTCCTCACAGTGCGCGGCGATGAGCTTGTTCAGCTCGCGTGCCGTGTGCATCGCAGACCGCATCATCTCATCGTCCTGCACGCCCCGTCCGTCGTCGGAGAACGCGCAGACTTTGTCCGCTATGCCGCGCATATCGGCAAGCTCCCGTCCGAGCTCACCGACTGTGATGGCGCCATACGGGTGGACGCGGATTACAGCGTCCCGCTGAATAAGGTCAAGCTGCGCCTGTAAGGTTTCCGGGGAGTCGGGAACGGGATTCAGATTCGGCATCGTGCAGACGTCGGTGTATCCGCCGTGCGCTGCCGCCAGGGAGCCGGTGTGGATCGTCTCTTTATAAGAAAATCCCGGCTCTCTGAAATGAACGTGCACATCAGCGAAGCCGGGAAAAATAACGGAACCGGTAATGTCGATTTTTTCAGAAAAATCGGAAAACGTATCGGAAACGGAAAGAACGTGGGCCTGGTCGCCTGAAATAAGAACAAATATGTCGGACAACGTTCCGCTTTTATACAATTTTCCTCCGGTAAGAAGCGTCATATCAGTACTCCTGTATCGTAGTACAAAAAAACCGGTACACATGGCTTGCCCTTGCATACCGGCTCAATCCGCGATAAAAGAACGGATATAAACACACGCAGATATCCCGATTTCCTGACAAACCTTGTGGGTCTCTCTGTACCCATTTAAAAATTTATCTCTATAATTTATATTATTATATCACATGAATTCCGGTTGGTCAATAGTGAACATTTAGAAATTTTCTTGTTGGGAAAAGTGTGTTTTTATTGTTTATTACATATCAGCCCAAAATCAGCCAAACGTTCTGGCGTAAATATCGGACATTTCACCTCGGGTGATGACGTACGGGCTGTTTGTATAGTTCCCCGCATCTGCTACACGGTCGATCAATTCCTCACGCTCGTCCGCGTCGATATGGAGCGTAACGCCGCTCATTTCTGGGATCCGGCAAATCATTTCGACCGGCGTCGTACCGAGATGGGATGCGAGCGATTCGATTTTGTCACGTCCTTCCGGGACCAGCATATTATAGCGGAGGTATGCGCCTTCGAAGACTGCGCACGCTCTTCCGTGAGGAATACCGCGGGTCAGGGTAATGCTGTAGCCAAGAGGGTGCGGGAATCCGGTGCCGGTATAGTCGATGGCGATTCCGGCGGCGCAGGCGGCATATTGGAGTCTTGCCCGCTGTTCTTTGGTGTAACCGCCGGCGTCCCGTTCCCCGTCGGAATAGGCGTTCATAAAGAGAACATTCCAGATTTCGCGAGCAGCATAGAGAGCAGCTTCTTTGGATTTTTCCGTGGATTTCGGAGAGAGATACGATTCAATTGCGTGAGAGAGCGCGTCCAGTGCGGTCGAGACGGTGTAGTTTTCGTCCAGCGATGCAGTATATTTAGGAGATACGAACGCGTATTTTGCATAAGCGGACGGCGCTTTGAAGGTTTTTTTCTTTTTGCCGCCGTCGATGGTGAGGACGGAATAGCGGCACGCTTCGCTTCCCGTTCCGGCAGTTGTGGGAACTACGACCAGAGGAAGTCCATCTGCGGTACGTTTTTCGTCGTCAAAGATGTCCAACACGTCGCAGTCAGGATTGGCAGCGTATGCGGCGATTGCCTTTGCGGCGTCGAGGGCAGAGCCTCCGCCGATGGCGACGACAAAATCGCATCCTTCACGACGGGCAAGGGCGCCTCCCTCGTGGCAGAGCGGCGCAGGCGGGTTTTCGGGAATGACGTTATAGCGGACGTAGGTAGCCCCAACAGCTTCCAGTGCTGCGGCTACGTCAGCCATAGCGCCGCACAGGTCCGCGGAGCGGCGGCCGGATACAACAAGGGCACGTCGGCCGAGCTTTCCGAACAGGGCGGCATTTTCGGCGATACAGTTCTCTCCCGTGAGAATCGTAACCGCCTTATGAGTTGAAAAATCCATGACAGATTCCTTTTTGTGAAAAAATGGGAAGACTTTATGACCTTTCGTTTTTTCACAATCCCTTTCCAGAGTGTATTTACAAAAATAAAGTTGATTGATTGAGTGGAGCATGGACGCATGCGGATGGGGAAACCTGTTGAGAAAAATTTTTTGAAAAAGATTTTCTCAAGTCGTGTTCCCCCAAGCTGCATACTTCTCCGTCGAACTTACCTTAACTTAGTTTATCATAATGGCAAAGGAAGGTGCAAGAGTAAATTCGTGGATTTTTTCCTATATTAAATGGGTATTGCTTGTAGAATGTTACAAGCGTCCTGTGAAGTCTGCCAAAAAATGTGAAATTCCGCCTTAACGGAACCGTTTTTTGATTTCCTCAAGGTCGTGTAGAATTTTGCGGCAGACGAAGGAGACGTAAGAGGACAAGAGCATCCCTGCGCCGCAGAGAATCACCGGAATACTGAGCGAGCCGAACACAATTTCATAAATTATCGCAGCCGCGCCGAGAACGGGCAAAGCATATGTGGCAAGGGGCAGAAATTTTCCGTATGGGTCGCGGCACAGGTTGAGCGGTTCGTCAAGCGGCAGTTCCATTTCGGTGTAGCTGTTCTGCGCAGTCTCGTTTTCCGGGACTGCGGATTTAGCGGGTATTGTTTGAGAAGCAGTCTGCGCTGCTTCACGTTCCTCCCGCTCGCGCATTTTTTTACGATCGTGAAGTTCGCATATGCGTAGGAGGTACTCCATTCCGCCATCGGTCACTCCGGCGTTTCTGAGGTTTTTTTCATTTGAAACGAGACGGCGCACGGCAGACGACGTGGATGCGTCCATAAATTTTACAAAAGGCAGAATGATTTGCTTGCAGTTATCGCACAGCTTGGTTTTATCAGTATCGGGAATATCGCATCCGCAGTTACAACAATGTGGCATGGAAACCTCCTTATAAATTTTACAAAAATTATGGTAACGTGAGTTCGAGCCCGACTTCATCCTCCGCTGTCCAAATATTTTTGAGGAGGAGTTCGGGAAGAAATTATATTCCCAAAATCTTCCCGTCGAACTCACGTGAAAATTACTGCTTTGGGGTGAGCTTTACACAGCACGGCGCATGTGGAGGAATTGTTTGAGTCAGAACCGGTGTGTTTGTGACTTGTTCGGATTTTGTCCACAGGTCGCGGACAGTATAGGTGTTTGCGGCGTCGATGGGAAGCGTTATGGTGCGGACCTGATCCCCGTCCGCTAGGTTAAACATGGCTGCATAGTACGCGCCGTCGTCCGATTTGCTCATCCAGGCGGCGAATTTATCGGTGCGGCAGAGCTGCACGCTGTCGTGCGCGGATTGATTCATGGCGATGATTTCGTCGTTTGTTATCATGGAGAGGGTCTCGTCGTCGAGAAGGGTCATTTCGCATCCGAGAATGAGCGGGGATCGGAAGATGGACCACAGGGTCAACATGGTGCGGACTTCGTCATTTGAGAAGTTGGTATGCCTGCCTTTTTTGCCGTCCCCTCGATTGAAGACCTCGATTGTGCCCAGCGGGAGCATATCGCAGTCGGGATAGCAGCCCGGCTTGACATACGGCTGCCAGCGCTCGCAGCGTTCGAACATAGCGTAGAGCTGACGCCAGTTGTCCCAGAAATCCCCGGTCATGCGCCACATATTGGCGTTTTGGGAAAGGTGATACGCCGCGTCAAGCGAAGCGGGGCCAGGGGAAAGACTGAGCACTATTTTGCGGCCGCACTTGTCAATAGCGGCACGAATGAGCTCGATCTCGCGCCGTGCGGAGTAGGGATCATACGGCTTGAACTCCGTGACGCAGATGTCGTCTACCTTCACAAAGTCCACGCCCCACGAGGCGTACAGTTCAAACAGAGAATCATAGTACTCACCAGCTCCCTTTGCGGCGGGATTCACACCATACATATCGGTATTCCATGAGCAAAGCGAAAAGGGATGTGCGATATCGCGCGCGGTAGCGTCGGTTCCCTTGATAGGGGAGGCCGCATGTACCGCCTGACGAGGGATTCCGCGCATGATGTGGATGCCGAATTTCAGTCCCATCGCATGGATTTTTTCCGCAATCGGTGCAAATCCACGCCCGCCGGCAGCAGACGGAAACCGATTTTCTGCCGGAATGAGTCGTGAAAACGCATCCATAGCGAGCGGATAGAAATTGTTATACCGGCAGTCGCGTGCCAGTGGCTCGTACCACTGAATATCGCAGACCACATACTGGTAGCCGTGCTCCTTCAGATGCGCCGCCATGTACGCCGCATTCTCCAACAACTGCTTTTCATTCACAGACGCGCCGTAGCAGTCCCATGAATTCCACCCCATCGGGGGACTCATTGCTGCGTTGTTTTTATTTATCATAGTGGACCTCCAGCTTTATCTAGTTTTAAAAATCTTGAGTGAGGCATCCTTTACTCCGCAAACGGGATTTCCGTCAAACGGAGGGTCGTGGAGCCATAGGGGATGAATTTCATGGAGACAGCTTCGCTCTCCGGGACGAGGGATTCGGGGGTGAGGCGGGCCACCATGTTGTAGTCCTTCTCGTAGCCCCACTTGATGTGTTGCATGGGAACGGAGAGGGTGATGGGCGGATTTTCCGTGGAGAAGGGGATATCGGAAATTTCACCGGATTCGTGGACCGCGATTTCTCCTTTGGCGAAGGCGTACTGCCAGTCTGTGGTCGGGCGGATTTCCCAGTCGCAGTACGGGTATTGGCGCACGACGCTACCAGTCGTGTATTCGCGCTTCGTCCATTCCTCGCCGATTGCGAGAGAATATACAAGGGGGCCGCGCTCAATTGCGTACATACCGCGCGGGCGGGATATGTATTTGACGTCGAATGTCATTTCGAGAGTGACGACGGAGGTGCCGGACCAGATGCGCTTCAGGGAGATTACGGCACCGGGCTCGACCTCGCTGCCGTCGATTTTTGCGGATACGGCGCATGACGGAACGCGCAGGGTTAAGGTGAAATCGCACGCACCATCTACGGTGACGATGTAGTTTACCCTTCCGCCGAAGGGGTAGAGGGTGTCCGATTCGACCGAAACTTTGTGTCCGTCGATTGTCGTGTCGACTTTCGCCGGAGCGATAGCTGCGGATGCGATGCCGTCTTCAGCCTTCATGAAGGTGGACATGGCGAATTTCGGGAATCCTTGGTTGAAGTTTGCAGTACAGCAGCCAAAGTTTGGCTCCAGACCGAACAGGTGCGATTCCGGACCGTTGGTCCTGAAAATGACGTGACCAGGGTCGAGCTTGACGCACGCGACTTGGTTCACCATTTGGTCGTACTGGTGCGCCCACATGTCAGGCGTTACCGTGGCGGGGAGCGCGTTGTATGCGAGCTTTTCGAGACGGTCAGCCCAAATCGGATTTCCGGTGAGCGAGTAGAGGACCTCGTAGGAGTACATGGCTTCCACAACGCTGCACAGCTCCGCGCCTTGAATCGGACTGTTGCCGGACAGGCATTCGTCGCCGGTGAAATGCCCTATAGCGGTGCCGTGATAGGTGAAGAGCTGGTCGAGCATGTATTCGGAGAAGCTATCGTCGACTTCGCCGTCAAGAAGAGAGACCAACCCTCCTTCTTTGATTGCCATAGCCTGGTTGACCACGTGGGATTCCTGCTTCCATTCGTTCAGCGGCTCCTTGTACGGCCAATCGGAGTAGAGTTCTTCGTAGTTCATACCCTGTTTGCGCAGCAGCTTTGCGAGGTCGAGAAGCCATTCCTCCGGGTAGATTTCGTACAGGCGGTAAATCGGAATCAGGCACTCAAACCAGCGGGAGTGTGCCCAGCCGAAAATCGGATGCGCCTCGATGTGGGATTTCAGATTTTTTAAGGAGCGATAGACCGCGTCCGGAATTCGCTCGTCCCCTGAGCAGTCGTAGTAGAGCATGAGCACCTTGTCAATAAGGTAAAGCGCCCACATGTCATAGCCGGCGCGCTCCTCATCGCTGCAGGGACAAAGCCAGCCGTCCTCTTTCTGACCGTCGAGAATCGCGTTTATGTACCGTTTTGCGCGCGCGATTTTGTCTTCATCCCCGAGCAGATATGCGAGCGGAAGGAAGCCGTCGAGCCAGTAGGGGACCCGTTCCCATCCCTCGCAGGTCCCGCCAATCCAGCGGCTGTCGCGGATATCGGGCCAGATTTTATCTAGGTTGCCGGACAGACCGTCCGCTTGGATTTCGAGCTGCCGCTTCAACCACCCGGTCGGCTTCAGCTCAGAAGAATGAAAAAATCTATATTTCTGCATAAAATACATTCCTTTCCTGAGAACTTGAAAATCTTGCGGAAAATGACATGCTGTATTATTCCGCGTGCGCGAGCCGGATGACAGCCTTGGCGGAGTTTTCCGCGGCCGCTCTGGCAAAGGCAGGATAATCCTCACATGCGCCCGAGTCCGCGTCGTCGGAAATGGCACGGATAACGGTAAACGGAACTTTGTTTACATAACAAACTTGTCCGATAGCCGCTCCCTCCATTTCACACGCTATCGCGCCGAAGTTTTGAACGATTCTGTCCTTGTCCTCTTGGGCGGCGATGAATTTATCTCCCGTCGCGATGGCGCCGAGGAGGGTGTTGATTCCCATGCCGCGCACGATTTCGCATATTTTAGCGGAAAGAGCCTTATCCGCCGGGATTTTGACGATGTTGATTCCCGAAATGAGCCCAACTGGGTCGCCGAGTGCGGAGGTATCCATGTCGTGCTGGACCATTTCCGATGCCACTGCGACGTCGCCGACCGACAGCTGTTTGGTCAGGGTACCGCCGACGCCGGTATTGATGATCGCATCCGGGGCATATTTTACAATCATAGTCTGTGCGCACATTGCCGCAAAGACTTTTCCGATTCCACACACGGAAAGGACCGCATCCGTACCGCCGAGTTTGCCGAGGCAGTATTCGATGCCGCCGCACGTTTCGCGTGTGACGTCGGTCATGGCTGCTTTTATATGTTCCGCTTCCATTCGCATGGCCGCGATGATTCCGAGTTTCATGATTCAGGTATCCTCGTTTCAGTCAAGTTGCATTTCCCATCCGCACGCGTCGCTGGGCATTCTCCAGTCTCC
>CAZUPI010000036.1:0-24260 GCA_964621755.1 uncultured Ruminococcus sp.
GGACCTGCGGCGTTGGTAAGACGCTCGAATTCGAGAGAGGTGATGACGTCCTTCGACTGGGAATATGCGAACTCGTCGTATTTATCGACAGAAATGGGATTGTATCCGGTTGCTACGACAATGGCACCGTACTTCTGTTCTACGATTTCGTCGGTCTGCTTATAGTTGATGGCACCTGCCGTACATACCTTGGAGCATACGCCGCACTTACCGTTTTTCAGCATGTTGCAGTAGTCCGCGTCAATGGTAGCAACCTTCGGGATAGCCTGTGCAAATGGGATGTAGACAGCGTGGCGGTTGTCCATTCCGAGGTTGAATTCGTTCGGAACCTTTTTCACCGGACATTTTTCGGTACACAGACCACATCCGGTACATTTTGTCTCGTCTACGAAGCGCGCCTTTTTCTTGATTTTTACAGTAAAGTTTCCCACAAAGCCAGACACCGATTCCACTTCGCTGTAAGAATAGATGTTGATAAGTTCGTTCTGCGCGCAATCCACCATTTTGGGGGTAAGGATGCAGGCAGCACAGTCGAGGGTCGGGAACGTTTTATCGAGCTGGGTCATTTTACCGCCGATAGTCGGCTGCTTTTCGACGATATCGACTTCATATCCGGCGTCCGCGATATCAAGCGCGGTCTGGATTCCGGCAATACCGCCGCCGATGACAAGCGCACGCTTCACGACGGGGGATTCGCCTGCGATAAGGGGCGCATTGAGTTGCACCTTCGCAATGGCGGTGCGACCAAGAATGATAGCCTTTGCGGTAGCATCTTCTTTATCCTTATGAATCCACGAACACTGCTCACGAATATTGGCAATTTCGACCATGTAGGGGTTTAGACCAGCCAACGCTGCTGCTTTTCGGAAGGTCGCTTCGTGCATTCTCGGAGTGCAGGAGCAAACCACTACTCCGGTGAGTTTATAATCTTTGATTGCATTCTTAATCAAGTTCTGACCCGATTCGGAGCACATATAGGTATAATCTACGGAATAAACGACTGACGGTTCCTTACCGAGCGTCTCCGCAACTGTTTTTACGTCCACTGTTCCGGCAATGTTGGTGCCGCAGTGGCATACAAATACACCGATTCTCTGCATTCGCTTACTCCTCCTTACTTCGCGTATTTTCTCATTGCTGTGACGAGCGCTTGTCCGGGCAGGTCTTCATCCAGAAGTCCGGGAATATCATCGGGCTTCAGGTGATTCATTCCCTGCTGTCTAATGGCCTCAAGACGAACCGCTTCAACAACCTTTGCGGGTTCGACGCCGCGCGGGCATCTTTCCACGCAGGCAAAGCAAGTCAGGCACTTGTAAATAGATTCCGATTTCATGAGTTTCTCGACATCGCCGCGTTCAACCATATAGACAAACTCGTGAGGATGGTATTCCATCTCGTCATAGGACGGGCAGGTTGCCGAGCATTTCCCGCAGCGCATACATTTCTGTACGGCTGCGCCGCTGATACGGAGAATCTGTTCTTTTTTGTTGTTGTCCATTTCAAACTCTCCCTTAATATTATTGAATAAGACCGAGCGCATCGGCCAGCACTTCGGTGAAATACTTTACCGGAATGGGGTCGTTCGCGTTCTTTGTGAGGTTATAGAGACAAAGAGGACATGCGGTAATCATAAAGTCCGCACCCATATCGTGCGCCGATTCTACGACCGCTGTGCTTCTCTTTTTTGCCGCATTCTTGTCTTCCAGCGCGATATATCCGCCGCAGCATTCGTTCCGCAGGGAATAAATAACCGGTTCGCCGCCAAGCGCGCGGATGAAGTTTTCCATAATTTCGGGGTTCTCCGGCGAGTCGAACCTCAATACAGTCGACGGGCGGAGGAGCAGGCAGCCGTAATAAGCGGCGATTTTCTTTCCGGTAAAGGGCTTTACGACTTTTTTCGCAATTTCATCAAAACCGATTTCGTCCCGAAGCAGTTCGAGATAATGAATCACGTCCGCTTCGCCGTGGTATTCGATGTCGGGCGCGAGGTAATTGTTGACGCGCATATCGAAATCGGGGTTGACTGAAAATTCGTGATTGGTCTGCTTCAGCACGTTATAGCAGGCAGAGCAGACGGTCACGACGCGTCCGCCGCAGGTGCGGGATGCGGCCAGCGCTCTGACAGATGACAGCTTGGTGGCGATTTCGTCCTTCGCGGATGTATAAGCGCCGCCGCAGCACTGCCAGTTTTCGATTTCGGCGAATTCATACCCAAGCGCGGCAGCTGATTCCACAGCGTACCGGTCGAGGTCCTTCGCCTTATTTTTCAATGTACATCCTGGATAATACGCAATTTTCATATATGATAAACTCCATGTACTATAGAATAAAGTGCATACAAGTCATGGAAGGTTATGCCATATCCTCCGGCTTGAATGCCTCGTCAAATTTTTCTGCTGTGAGGAAGCCGAGGGAAACGCACGCTTCTTTGAGGGTGATATTTTCTTTGTATGCCTTTTTCGCGGTCTTCGCGGCATTTTCGTAGCCGATATATGGGTTGAGAGCGGTTACGAGCATGAGCGAATTATAGAGGTTGTCATGCATCTTCTGCTCTTTCGCGCGAATTCCGACTGCGCAGTTGTCGTTAAAGGAAACGATTGCTTCCGCGAGAAGGCGTACCGACTGGAGGAAGTTGTAAATGCAAACCGGCATGAATACATTCAGTTCAAAGTTACCCTGAGACGCTGCCATCGATACTGCCACGTCGTTACCCATAACCTGTACCGCTACCATAGTGACCGCTTCGCACTGGGTCGGGTTGACCTTGCCAGGCATGATAGAGGAACCAGGTTCGTTTTCCGGAATGGTGATTTCGCCGAGTCCAAGACGGGGACCAGATGCAAGCCATCTGACGTCGTTGGCGATTTTCATCATGTCGCACGCGAGAGCTTTGACCGCGCCATGTGCGAATACAATTTCATCCTTGCTTGTTAGGGCGTGGAACTTGTTTTCCGCAGTTTCAAAGTGCTTACCGGTGATTTCTGATACGGCTGCTGCCACTCTTGTATCAAATCCGGCAGGCGCGTTCAAACCCGTTCCGACTGCGGTTCCGCCAAGGGCAAGGGATTTAAGTGCCGGGAGGGAGCGTTCGATAAGTTCGACGTCTTTTTCAAGAGAGGAACGCCAACCGGAAATTTCTTGGGAAAATTTGATTGGTGTTGCGTCCTGTAAGTGAGTACGTCCGCTCTTTGTGATACCTTCGTGAAGTACTTCAAGCTTCCGGAAGGTGGTAATGAGTCTGCATACAGCAGGGAGAAGCTTGTCTTCGAGAGCGCACACGGCGGCGATGTGCATCGCGGTCGGGAACGTATCGTTCGAGGACTGGCTCATATTGATATCGTCGTTCGGGTGGCAAAGCTTTTGTCCCGCAAGCTCGTTTGCACGGTTAGCAATGACCTCGTTTGCGTTCATATTCGACTGTGTGCCGCTTCCTGTCTGCCATACCACAAGCGGAAAATGTTCGTTGAGTGCGCCGAACATGACTTCGTCACATGCCTGACTTATGTATCCGAGCTTTTCGTCGGTCATTTTCTGCGGCTTGAGTTCATGGTTGGCGATGGCAGCAGCTTTTTTGAGAATGCCGAATGCCTTTGTAATTTCGCGCGGCATGGTTTCGATTCCTACGCCGATTTTGAAATTTTCATGGCTGCGCTCGGTCTGCGCCGCCCAATATTTATCGGCGGGTACCTTGACCTCGCCCATCGAGTCATGCTCTATGCGATATTCCATTTACATGCTCCTTCTATTCTTCTATTTTTTATATTATATATCAAGGCTGTCGATAACAGACCGCAGGCTTTCAGCGCTCTTATGGAGAAGTTCCTCTTCATTTGGTGTAAGGGTAGGCAGAATTTTGCCGCGGAGTCCATCGCGTCCGACGATATTAAGAGTACTAAGACATACGTCATCAATTCCGTATTCACCGTGAAGCATGGAGGAAACGGTCATTGTGGTATCCATACCGTTTATCAGGCACTTGCAAATGTGGCAAACGGAAAGGGAAACTGCATAGAAGGTCGCGCCCTTACGCTGGATAACGCGCGCACCGGACTTACGGATATAAGTTTCGATTTCCTCATGATTTATCGGAGGATAAATGTTATTCTGGCTGGTGATAACACTGTGATAGTCATCCACCGGAACGTTGGAAATGTTTGCGAGGGACCACGGAACAAAGGAAGAGTCTCCATGTTCGCCGAATACATACGCGTGAACGTTCTGCTGGTTGATATTATAGTATTCGGAAATTCTTGCGCGGAGACGGGAGGTATCGAGGATAGTTCCGGAACCGATGATTTTGTTTTCGGGAATATCGGATTTCTTTGTCCATACGTAGGTGAGAACATCGACCGGGTTGCTTACGAGAATGTAGGTGGCATCCGGCGCGTATGTGGTAATCTGCGGGATGATAGTTTTTACAATATTGACGTTGGTCTGCGCGAGGTCAAGTCTGGATTGTCCAGGCTTTCTTGCCACGCCGGAGGTCAGGATTACGATATCCGAGTCACACGCGTCACGATATGTTCCGGCATAAATTGATACCGGAGGACAGAACGGAGTTCCCTGGCGGATATCGAGAGCTTCACCGAGAGCCTTCTCATCGTTGATATCAATAATGACGATTTCGGATGCTATTCCGCCTATAGCAAGAGTATAGGCAATTGTTGAGCCGACGCTTCCGGCACCGATAATGGTTACTTTTGTCATAAAGCTAACTCCCTTTTCTTTTACATATAATGCCGCAATATGATAAAACGGCGTATTTTTTTACATTATAATTATACCATAATTATACCGAAACTGAACCCTAATTGCAATGCCGGACGAGAGTTTTTTTCCTTCCTCGCACGACATTTTTATCATAAAAATGAAAGATTTTTCTGTATATTTTGATAAATTGGCATATGGGGTATGCAAATTTTGCATACCCTTCGCTTTTTGTGATAGCAGAGAAAGTGACTTAGGGGTACCTTTTAAGGAAAGTACCCCTAAGAACCCCTCCAAACCTTTTGAAATAGGCTTCTATTTTATGTCTCCGCGCACAAAATATCAGCAATTCGTTGGCAGGCCAAGCCGTCGCCGTAGGGGTTGGAGGCGTGGCTCATTTTGTGATATTCTGCCGGTTCGTCGAGAAGCTGTTTGAAGTTATTGTAGATGATTTCTTCGTCTGTTCCGACAAGGCGCAGGGTCCCTGCAGCGATTCCTTCGGGGCGTTCGGTGGTATCGCGCATGACGAGGACGGGCTTGCCGAGGGAGGGTGCTTCTTCCTGTATTCCGCCGCTGTCTGTGAGAATCATATAGCTGCGCGCCATGAAGTTGTGAAAGTCGAGAACGTCTAACGGTTCGATTATATGGATACGGTCGCAGCTGGCAAGTTCTTCGTTTGCTGCGGCGCGGACGACAGGATTCATATGGATGGGATAGATAGCGCACACATCGGGGTGTTCGTCGATGATGCGGCGGATAACGCGAAACATGTGGTGCATCGGCTCGCCGAGATTTTCGCGGCGGTGCGCTGTAATGAGAATGAGGCGAGAACCCCTTGCCCAGTCGAGTTCGGGATGGGTATAGTCCGCTCGGACGGTGGTCTTGAGTGCGTCGATTGCGGTATTTCCGGTCACATAGACGGATTCGGGTGCTCTTCCCTCTTTGAGGAGGTTATTCTTAGACATTTCGGTAGGGGCAAAATTGTATTTAGCAAGGATGCTGACTGCCTGACGGTTAAACTCTTCCGGATAAGGAGAGTAAATATTATAAGTACGCAGTCCGGCTTCGACGTGCCCCACTGGAATCTGGAGGTAGTAGCATGCAAGAGCAGCTGCAAAGGTTGTGGAGGTGTCGCCGTGGACGAGAACGACGTCAGGAGACACGGCGGCGAGGACCTCGCGGATTCTTTCGAGAATATTGACGGTTACGTCGAACAGGGTTTGCTTATCTTTCATGATTGAGAGGTCATAATCCGGCGTAACGCTGAACGCGCGAAGCACCTGGTCGAGCATTTGCCGGTGTTGTCCTGTAACGCAAAGAGTGACGTCAAGTTCGGGACGCTTTTTCAATTCAAGAACAAGCGGGCACATTTTTATGGCTTCCGGACGTGTTCCAAAAACCACCATTACTTTTTTCATATGACAATAAAACCTCCTTACAGGAATTCTTGAAAATTTTTCCAAGAAACTGACATTTATTTATATTATCATTATAGCAGCGGAACGCTATTTTGTCAACCGCATTTCTCCTTCAAAATGCGGTAAGCAGGTCATGTATCCTGTTGCGAAGCAATATCAAAGGTTCAATATCATTGTTGTACTATTTCCCAACCTTAAGCAAATCTTAAGGTTTTTGCGTATTTATTTTTAAGACTTTTTCTGATACAATATAGACAACATGGTTATTACCAAGCAGCCGATAATTGGGAGTTTGAAAATGTACAATATTTTAGTTTGTGATGATGAACGTGATATCGTTTCCGCGCTTGATATTTACTTATCAGCGGAAGGATATTGCATATATAAAGCATATACCGGCGAGGAGGCGCTGCAAGTTCTCGCTGCAAACGAGATTCACCTGATTCTGATGGATATTATGATGCCGGTGATGGACGGGATATCCGCGACGGTGAAAATCCGCGAGAAGTATAATGTTCCGGTAATTTTTCTGACCGCCAAGGGGGAAATGAATGACAAAATCCTCGGTCTGACCATCGGTGGGGATGATTACATAACAAAGCCATTTTCCCCGCTCGAGGTGATTGCACGGGTAAAGTCTCAGATCAGACGGTATGCGATGCTCGGCGGGCTCGAAAAAAAGCCCGATGTGCTGGTCTGCGGCGGAATCGAGCTTGACGATACCAGCAAAACGGTCATGCTTGACGGCGATGAAGTTGCGCTGACGCCACTTGAGTACAGTATTCTGCGGCTGCTGATGTTATCCCCTGGCAAGGTCTTTTCCATCGGTGAGATTTACAAACAGGTATGGAACGACACGCCGATAGGAAGTGAAAGCTCCGTGCCGGTACATATCAGGCATCTCAGAGAAAAGATCGAAATTAACCCTTCCGAGCCACGGTACATCAAGGTGGTCTGGGGACAAGGGTACAAACTGGGAAAATAATGTTGAAGGAGGTTCTCATGGAGAAGGCACGAAAGAAATATCCAAACACAGCCGGACACGTTTTGATGACGGTAGGATTATTTTTAATGGTGATACTGACGCTTCTCAGCGGCATCCTTTCGACAGTCGCAATCTCCGGAAGGTTCTATGAAAACTATAGGTCGGTAATTCTCGCAAATGCATATGAAAATATCACCTGCACCAAAGCGCGGAACGTATTGGATGATTACATTAATGTGAAATACTATAACGTGAGCGAATACAACTGCTCGTCGGATTATAAGGGCAAGACTAATTTCAGGTACATCATCATCAATCATAACAGCGGTGAAACCTTCGGCAATTACAAAGAACAATACGAGTATGAAGTTTCGTATGAAGCAACCCATAACTTCTATAACATCAGCTTCACAGTACGGGGATACAAGCTGGCAGAAAAATCGTCAACTTCGCTTTTGGAATCCTATAATCTTGCGGAACTTGTGATAAATGTAACATATACAATGAGATACATCGCACCGGTTCTGATGGTTTTATTTTTCATCTGCGTTGTTATCCTGTTTTGCAAGCTAATGCGCGCGGCAGGTCATCATGGCGGTTCCGTCGAAGTAACCCTCTCATGGTTTGACAAAGTTCCGTTCGATCTTGTGCTTGCCATATTCGGAATATTGCCGATTTCCCTGTTTATTTTGCTGCATGATATTGGATTTCTTCACTACATTTACAAAATACTTTATAACCTGCTGGGTGACTTAATCTGTGACAGCGTCCTTTTATGGACGGCAGGTATTCTTTTCTTCGTGATTTTCTATGTGATTTCTCACACGTTTGCGGTGCGAGTCAAGCGCAGACGTTTCTGGGAAAACACGATAATTTATATGGTGCTGTGCCTCATCTGGAAAGCGGCAAAGATTATCTTCGCAAAGATATGGTATGTATGTAAAATCATATGGCGTGGCGCAAAAAAGGTCTTCCGCGGCCTCTATTCCCTGCTCATGATGATTCCACTCGTATGGCGCACGGTCCTTGTTACTCTTGCGGTCATACTGTATAGTGCCATAGCGTTTCTGTGCATAGACACACATATGGGAGGGTTGTTCCTTTTCTGGTGGGTCAGTTTGATGATTTGTGTGCTTTGCTTCCTGATTTACTCCGCATGGGCCACAAAAATATTGGAAAATTCTATGCGAGAGATGGCGGGCGGCAACATCACCTATAAAACCGACATGTCGAAACTGCACTTTTTCTTCCAAAATCAGGCGAGATATCTCAACTCCCTCGGAGAAGGTCTTGAGGCGGCGGTTCAAGCGCAGATGAAAAGCGAGCGATTCAAGACCGAGCTCATCACAAATGTATCGCACGATATCAAGACTCCGCTGACTTCCATCATCAATTACTCCGATTTGCTGATTAGCGAGAAGCCGGAGGGAAAAATCGGCGAATACGCGGAGGTGATTTTCAGGCAGTCTGAGCGGCTCAAAAAGCTGACAGAAGACCTGCTCGAAGCATCAAAGGCGTCGTCCGGCAACATTACGGTGGAGTTTGAACAAATTGAACTGAATCAAATGCTGCGGCAGGTGGTCGGCGAATACGAAGAGCGGTTGTCTGCGGCGCGTCTTGTACCGATGGTTCGTTACACAGACGATGATATGTTCATCACTGCTGACGGCAAGTTGCTGTGGAGAGTATTCGACAACCTTTTATCAAATATTGTCAAATATTCGCTGAACGGAACAAGAGTGTATATCAGTCTCACCCAAAGCGGCGAAAACGCGGTCATAGCCTTCAAGAATATTTCACGTGATACGCTGAACGTCGATACAGACGAACTGTTGGAGCGGTTTGTACAAGGCGATTCAAGCCGTCACAGCGAAGGAAGCGGACTTGGGCTAAGCATCGCGTCGAGCCTGTGCGAACTCATGCATGGCAAACTGACGCTGTCATGCGACGGAGATTTATTCCGCGTCGATGTAACCTTTCCAATTTTGAAAAATATTTAAAATCGTGCTTTACATCTCAGTATTTTTATGATATAATGAATCGAATCAAATAAAAAGTGAGTTCGTGACCATCCTCACTTAAAACAAAACTACGGGTAGGCTGCATTTGCGTAAATTCGTAGAGTGCGGCTTTTTTACCGGGAAAGTGTATTTTTATGAAAAGCAAAGTCAAGTTCTTAGCAACCGCCGGCATGATAGCAGCGCTGTACATCGCGCTGACCATGCTCTCAGCCGCATTCGGACTCTCGTCCGGCGTCATCCAAGTCCGGATATCGGAAGCCTTGTGCATTCTTCCTGTGTACACAGCAGCGGCCATTCCGGGCGTAACCGTTGGATGCCTGCTGGCCAACATTATCGTTGGCGGCACCGTTTACGACGTCATCTTTGGAACCTTAGCGACCCTCATCGGCGCAGCAGCAGCCTATTTTATGAAAAAGATAAAATATGCAGCATTCGTTCCGACCGTCGTATCAAATATGCTGATTGTTCCGGCTGTTCTGATTGTATCCGGCATTGGCGGATGGAACATGTTCCCGTATTTTGCACTGACCGTCGGTCTTGGTGAAGTAATCTCCTGCGGTATCCTCGGCAATCTGCTGATATGGTACTTTGAAAAGCACGAGCGTACTACAGCAGTTGTCTTTGCTAAAAAATAATCTTTATCTTAAATTGAGAGGGGGTACAATCAAACTCCCCTCTCAATTTATAAATTAAAGGGGGACACTTTTTTCTCAAAAGTGTCCCCCTGTTCTCGTTCTCCACAGAATTACTTCACCTCTGCGCTGTCGAGTAACTTTTTTATGTAAAAGGTCCCGTCTTCGCGCTTGATGATGAGGGCGAAATATTCCGGTGAGGCAGTGTCATTTTCATCTGAACATACGGTGAAACGAACACGATATGTCTTTTCAGTCTCGGCAAGAGAAGTGATGTCTGCGTATAATCCAGAGTTTGTCGTGGCGACTAATGATATATATGCGCCTACTGCTGGCAGGTATTTAAAGCGGTTTCCATCGTGATGCGTAATCTTTACATCCCCACCAAAAAACTGATACATCGTGGCCTCGAATTCGCTCTCAGGAATAATTTCAGTTATCTGATATTCAGGATATTGTTTGACTGCCTTTTCTATCAGTGCTGTATTGCCAGAATACTTGGCATAACCGCCCGCAAGCATGTACTCCAAAACAGCATCGCGGTATTCGCGTATTGCGTCTGACATGTTGTCAAACGTAGGGAGCTTCGGCGAATCGGTTATCAAAATCATGAGAAGTTCTTCGAGCATGAGCGCAGTTTCATCATTCGGCTCATGAATATACTTCACTTCCTCACCCATGTAGTCATAGGTGTCAAATCCGAGTTTGTCAAGCAAACCACATGAAATAAGGGTGGAAAAGCATATTGCGACCACAATGGTCAGGCTTACTTGTCTTGGGGTGAATGCACCTTTCACGAAAACCTCCTTTTATTTTCTTTCTCCGTCCCATGCGATAACCGCCGTTTTGACGTCGGCATACATATACAGCGAACCAAGGCAGATAAGCGGCCTTTCTTCACAAAGTGCGGACGTACACGCGGCGCGAACACCGCATTCCAGCTTATCAAATGACTTTGCCGTGACGCCATATTTCTCAAACTCTGTTCCAACGTCAGACGATGGGAGCGAGCGTTGATTCGGCGGCGTCACGCAGTATACGGATGAGACAAAAGGGGACAACATTTCTATCATTGTATCATAATCCTTGTCCGCCATAACGCCCATAAGGAGAAGGATTTTTCCATCCGCAGTCATATCGGTGAGATAGTGACGGATATTTTCGACCGCTCCCGCAATTCCCTGCGGATTGTGTGCACCGTCGTAGATAACAAGCGGATTCCGCGTCAGAATCTCAAATCGGGCCTTCCAGCGTGCAAAAGCAAGTCCCGCGGTCACGGCTTCGTCCGAAATGGCAACTCCGGATTCGCGCAGCATATCACACGCGGTCAGCACCGTTGCGGTATTGCGCGTCTGATAAAGCCCATGAAGCTTGATGTTCACACGGCGGTTGTCAAAGGTAAACGCAGTTCCGTTCAAGTCGGAAGTGACATCAGCGATTTTAGAAAAGTCTGTCCGCCTGTACACGCTGTGATGAGCAGCGGCGGCACTGCGGATAACACTTTCCGCTGCGTCGTCTCCTTCGCCGAAGAGGATGGGACATCCATCTTTGATGATTCCGGCCTTTTCAGCGGCAATTTTTGCAGTGGTATCGCCTAAAAATGCCATATGGTCGAGGTCAATTCCGGTGATAATAGACAGCACGGATGATTTGATAACGTTTGTTGAATCCAATCTGCCGCCGAGCCCAGTTTCGAGAACGACATAATCGCACTTCATGCGCTGATAATAGACAAAGGCAATCGCCGTGATAAGCTCAAATTCGGTAGGGCTATCCTCCATTGTGTCGGCAAACGTTTTTACATATTCGGTTACAGCGGCGAGTTCATCGTTGGATATATCATGATTGTTGTACTGCATCCGCTCATTGAATTGCTCAATAAAGGGCGATGTATACAAGCCAACTTGGTATCCGGCAGCTTCAAGAATATAGGACAGCATACTGCATACCGATCCTTTCCCGTTCGTTCCGGCGACATGTATGAATTTGAGCGAATCTTCCGGATTCCCGAGCTTATTGCACAGTTCAGAAATTCTTTCAAGTCCCAAACGACTTCCCTTCCAGTTCACGGAATGAATATATTCTAATGCCTTGTCGTATGTCATAATTTACCTGACTTTTTTAAACGCTATTTTTTTAAGCTCATTACACAGTTTGAGCAGTATCGGGGTCAGAATGAGATTCATCGGTATCAGAATCGCGTATTCCGGCAGACGGTAGAGGAACCAGCCGCCGTAGGTCTTTGAGCCGTAGAGCATCGCAACCCATATGGTATTGATGAGCAGACCAAAAACAAGGTTATTGACGAATGCAGGTATCACAACATTCGGGAAAAAGCGGATCTTATCCCACTTTACAAGAGTCTTGACCGACGGGTCATCCGGCTTGTAAAGAAAGATGCCGTACATGATTCCCATCAAGGCTGCACAGATTGTGAAGCCCGGGTGATACGGCCCGATGGGAAAGAGAATTGCGCCGAGAAAATCCGCAAGTGCGTAGGACACGGCAGCCGCTACCGGTCCAAAAACCGCAGCCGCAATAACAATCGGTACAAACGCAAAGCCGATTTTATACCCCGCGGTATTGATGGAACAGAAGCGGTTGAGCACGATGTCAAGAGCGACAAGAAATGCGAGATAAGTGATTGTTCTGACCGGATTTTTTCTTAGTTGCATAAAACTAAAACCTCCCATAAATATGTACGGAAAGCTACAGTTCCGCCTGAACATTTATGAGAGTATAGCTCTGCTAATGACAGCGGGATGCGACACCGTGACCGCAGTCAGCTGACCTTTTTATGGTCCCTGACTTTCGTCCAGCGAACAACTCCCCGTTTCGCCAGCACTTTACGCCGCGGTATCTACTCTGTAAATTGAATTTTTGCACAGAAATAACTTTCCGTCATGGAAATTATATCACATAGCGTGCATGATTTCAATGAAAAATATGCAAGTCCTGCAAAATTTCGTCTTTCGATAAATTTCACAACGAAAACAACATTTTTTTGTACAATATTGAATAACAGATATTCTTCAGTGCTTAAGGATTTTGCGAATGAACCGGAAAATCAGCAAGATGACGCCCAAAAAATTCCGATTCGCAGAATTATGAAAAAGAACGGTACGATAAATCCAAATATGATTGGAAAGATTGCCCACATATAACATTACCCTTACTGGTTAACACCAAATGATGATTACACAATCCCCATATTTTGCATAAGCTTTGCATTGAATTCTTCTGCAGTATTGTATCCCATTTTCTTTTGACGATTGTTCATTGCTGCAATTTCGAGGACTATAGCAAGGTTTCGTCCGGGCTTTACCGGAATGGTAGTTGTGGGAATTTTGATACCCATAATATCGGTATACTCGCTGTCGAGTCCAAGTCGGTCATACATTTTCCCTTGTACCCATGGTTCGAGGTTGATTATCATGTCGACCTTTTCGGTTTCTTTGACCGCACCCATACCGAACAGGCGGCGAACATCGACAATACCAATACCGCGAAGTTCTATGTAATATTTTATCATATCGGGGGCGTTTCCAACAATCGCTTTGGCAGACACCTTCCGAAGTTCTACGGCGTCGTCAGCGATAAAACGGTGCCCACGCTTGATAAGTTCGATTGCGGTTTCACTTTTTCCGACACCGCTGTCTCCGGTAATGAAAATGCCCTCGCCGTATACCTCAACGAGAACGCCATGGCGCGTAATCTGCGGCGCAAGCTGAACGTGAAGATAAGCGATAAGGGAAGCCATGAAATCGCTGGTGTTTTCAGGGGTATAGAGAAGCGGCACCTCGAAGCACTCGGCAAGTTCTCGGGTAACGGAATCGATTTCGTTTTCGTGCGTCACAACCACCGCCACGGGGCTTCTGCGGTAAAAGTCGGTCAATCTCTCACGGCGCGTCTCCTCATCCATTTTTTTGATGAAAACTGTTTCCGCATTTCCAATAATTTGGATTCGTTTGCGGTCAAAATAGTCAAAGAATCCGGCCAGCGCAAGCCCCGGACGATTTACGTCGGAGCATGATATCATAATTCGTGCCGGATCTTCGGGAGTATAGATAACTTGCAGCTCTTTTTCGTCTATTAATTTTTGTAAATTTACTCTTGAAGTAAAATCATCCATGTTTTTCACCTGTATCATCGTGATATTTATTTAAATTATACCATAACATGGCAATGATTGCAATAGCATTTTTGGTTTGCTTCGAGGCAACAATCTTTATTTTTTTCACACAACCCACAGTTTTGTTTACCGAAAACGTTATTGATGTTCATACCATATTCATTAGATTTTGATATATTTAATGGGAATATTTATTTCAATTGGGGACATTCAATGAAAACTGTATTTCGCTTTGTTTCCTGTCTTGCCGTCTGCGCCACTCTCCTGTCTATGACAGCTTGTGATGATAAAAAGGTTCTCGAAAGCTCTAAAGAGGACCAAACAGTCGTGATGACAATCGACGGCTTTGACGTTCCGCTGGAACTTTACCGCTATGTTGCGTTGAACTATAAAAAATCCTACGAATCGGGCAAATCGCAGGACATTTGGCTGGGTGAATCCGGTACCGCCCTTCTCGCTGAACTGAATAAGGATGTGGAAGAGTCTCTCATCAAGCTGTATGCTACCATGTCTCTTTGTGCAAACTATGATATCAGCATCGACGACGCTTTCATCACCGATTCACTTGATATCCAAATGGACGCGATTTATGAGGAATATGAGTACGATTACGAAGCTTATGCGGAAATGCTTGCTCAATACAACATGAACGACAGCGTGTACCGCTTCATTATGCGAAACGATATTCTGGCAGAGGAGCTGCTCAACAAAATGATTACACTTGGTGAAATTCCGTCAGATGAGGAAACGCTGCGCAGTATCATAAACAGCAGCGAATTTATTCGAGTCAAGCAGATTCTTGTTGCCTCTGACAATGGGAACACCGATGAGGAAAATCTGACGCGTGCAAATGAGCTGCTTGAAATGCTCAAAAACGGTTCGGATTTTGACACTCTCGTGCAAAAATACGGCGAAGATTTGTTTATGTTCAACAATGATGATGGCTATTATTTCGCAAAAGGCTGTATGTATGGAGAATTTGAGGACGCGGCCTTTCTGCTTGATATCGGAGAGGTCAGCGATATAATCAAAACAGATGCGGGATACAGCATTATCAAGCGCTATCCAAAGGAATCCGACTATATTGAGGCGCATTTCGAAGATCTGTGCAACAACTATATTGATGGATTGTATAATCTGGCCCTTGAAGAATATTCATCGGGGCTGACGGTTCAACCTACAGACAATCTGAAAAATTATTCAATATTCACACTTGCTGATACGGAAAAATAAAATTGAAATACTACAGAAGTAATTACTCCGGCAGCGCAAAGGTCAGAAGAGTGATGTTCCGCATCCTTTTTGTGATTATAGCTGCCGCAGTTATAACATTTTCGACCATTCTCCTTGGCAGTTACTTACAGAAAAAAGTGGCCGCGGCGGAAGCTATGCGTGCGACGTCCGAGCCCGCGCAGGAGCAAATCACGTCGCGGCCCAAGATTTCTGAAAATTCGGCATCCCAACGTTCGGTCTTTGGTGCGGGAATTGATGTGTCTCAATATTCGACAGAAGATGAAGTGGTTGCCGCCGTCAATGCACTGGCAGAGCATTACAACACGGTCATTGTGAGGCTGAACAGCTCTGATGGTAATTTGTTGTATACTTCGCCGGCTCTTTGCAGTGCAGTACGCGTTCCCGTTCCCGAGCAGGATGATTGTCTTTCTCTTCTCCGCTCCGCTCTTACTGCGGCAAAATCGAAAAATCTCTACCTATGCGCCGTTTTCAACACATCGTTCGGCACCATGTCGAACGATACGGCAGCTCTCCTTGACGGTACGCTGTTTGCCGAGCTTGCCTCCTTTGGCGTAGATGAAATTTTGATATCCGGCGTCATAGAAGACGCCGAAAATATTCCCGCCGGGGAAATCGTGTCGTATCTCAACAGCTGCATGGCAATGACGGGTGGTTCATGTGCGATAGGACTTTCCATACCGGATGAGGTATTTTTGAACTTCTCAAACGCTAAAAACATTGAGACGATTGCGTCTTCTGTCGATTTTACAGCTATTGATATGACAATCCCGAATGCGGCAGAGCCTGCTGATGTGTACGAACAAGTCACAGAAGACGTTACTTCCCTTTACGGCAGCTTCAGTATTTACAACATGCGCGTGGTCTTGTCCACCTCTGACAGCTCGTTGCTCGCAGCGCAGTATACAGCACTATGTGACTGCGATATAACAAACATTTGCTTTACCGGCACAATTCTTCCATCTTCACTGAATTATGCCGTTGAAACCAGCACTCCCGAGGCTATACCTGACGATATTCCAGCAGAAACAGAAGTTCCTGTTGGAGAACATTCCAACCCGTATGCAAATGGAGTCATCTCTGACGATTCAAATGAATCGAAGGACCTTTCCCCTGAGGAGAATAGCTTCGACAATTCCGACGGGGGAAGCTACAATTACAGCTATCATGTAGGCGACTCATGGTATACAGATGAAAACGGTAACAAAGTAAAACCATGGTATTAATTTATGTCAGAACTTCCTTGCTTAATATTTTCCGATGATGTTCGGCTATGCGATCAATCTGGTGTTGTTGAAATTTTACCCAAATTCAAAGAGTTTTCTGTACTCGAAACGGCCTTCTTCACTTCGCTGCGACGCGGCGACCGCGTGAAATTCAAAGAATTCTGCAGCGCTTCGCTCAGTACAGACAATGACGCGTTGAATTACAAAATTTTCCAGCTAATCGGATTTCCGCCGTTCAGATTTGCTTTCTGCGAGAAAAATTTCGCAAGCAGTACATGTCTGAACGTTGTATTTTTAGCCGTCAATATGGCGCAGCTTTATCCTCTGATGTCTCCTGCTTCTGTGTACTATACAACCGTGACGGGACAGATTATCAGTGAGCTTTTGCTGTTAGCAGGTTCAGAGCGTGCCACCTATCTCTCCCCCGAGACGCTGCTTGTGACAAGACACATCCCGACAGTGGCTCGTTCTTTGCTGTCGCCGAACGATAAGAGAAAGCCATGTGATATCGGGCGCATAACCGAAATCACGCTGAAAAAGCTCAAAGAAATACCGATGTTCATGAATACGGAAATCACGTACAGTATGAAAAACACGGAATATCTGAATGGAAATCCCTTGATAATAGAACTGCACGCGGAAATATATGTCCATATTCTGACATCGGTTATTGCAATTGTAGCGACAATTTCGAAAAACCACGTCATAGAGGCTGAGATATTGCCCTTCGCACTTTCCGCCGAGGTGAAAATTTCGACTAAAGCACAAAGCATCAGCGATTTTCGGAATGATTTTGGCAATCTAAATTCGCTGGCAAAGTCCGGCTCCGCGAATGAGAATCTGGCGGAAATTGCATCTGTGCTTACGTATATCGTCGGAATTGACACCTCGGTAACGGCTGATTACAGAACGGAAACCGTCGCCGTAACGCTCAATCTCACACCGGAAAGCCAAAAGCCGGGATTCAAGTACCGCAATCCGTACGAATCGGTCGACACGGTGCTCTCGGAATTTCTCAATCTTTTGCGGCTTCTGGGATGATAATCATCCCGCTATAAGTACCAGTGCGAGAAGCAGAAGCTCAATGCTCGTTCCCTCCGAGGCAATAAGAAGCATGACAAGAACAATGATGAGCTCCTCTCTGCCAAATTTTCCATGCAGACTTTTAAACAGCGCCTCCAATGCTCGGATGCTGTTTCCAAACGGCATAACTCCAGTCTGTTGTACGTCACTCTTGCCATTCTCCCCGCGAGTAGAATCGTCTGTACAGGATACGGTGTCGTCTTTTCTCCCTTCGAATGGCGTGACCTCGTTCTCTTCCGGTTCCTCATATGGTTCCAATTGAGATTCTTTGAATTGCCCCGGTATTTCCTCAGCCGCTTGATGGTTTTCTGCTTTTTTTTCAGTATGGTATGATTCTCTGCTCCTGCGGGGCATCATTGTAATATCATCCTCTGCTTCGTGCATTTTGACATTGGTGGTATCGGAAAAAGCGTTCCCGTCGTATCCCGGCGGAGGATTATACCTCACACCGCTGTGGTTCGGTCTTCCATAGTTACGCGTATAAATATCAGCACCTCCCCTCACTGACGAATGCTGTATCATCATTTATTATTCATTTTGGTGATACCCTCAATCCCTTGCAGCGCTTCCATCACATCGGTTATCTGCATTACGGACACGCATCGGTCGATAATCTCGCACCGGTTGGAGTTTAAATATGGTTTCAAGGCTGACATGAGCTTTTCGGCGCGCGATTTGTCATATTTTTTGGGCAGTGGTGGCGCGGATACTTTTTGCGCTTCTGGCGCGGAAGACGTCGGTGTGTCGCTGTCAGATGTTTGTGTGGCTTGGTCGGGACCAGATGATGAAGCAGATGAGGAGTCTCCAAGAAAGGGTTTGAGCATGGATACCACCTCTGGGAGGTGGGACAGCATATCATTGGTCGTAACCTCGGATTGTGTGCCCGCCTCGGTACCGCGCAATTCGTTCACGATTCCTGCAAACTCGGGATTTTTCATGATTTTCTCGACCATGGACGAGATATCTTCTGTTCCTGGCATAATCAATCTCCATTCTTGTATATGTCCACGAGGTAGGTTATCCTCTCTATGTCATCGTCCGTGACTTCTTTGAGAACGTTTCGGATTTTGTGCAGAGTTTTTTCGTCAATCTGACTCATCTGCTTGCCCGAAACGTTGACGCCTGAGCTTGACATGACGATTTTCAGCATGACAAGCAGCTTATCGTCCGGCATCTCAAGCATTTTATCAATAACGCTTTTATTAATCATACGGTCTGGCCTCCTTTTCCTCTTCAATTACATTATATTTCAAAGCAGCGGTTTTGACACATCTGAATTTTTTGGGAGTTTATATGAAAATTTTAGCTTTTTCCGATATTCACGGCAACAAAATACGTATGAGCGAGGCGATAAGAACGCATATCGCGCACGGCGGTGTTGACCGTGTATTTTTCCTTGGCGACGGAGTAGATGATGCTATCGCGATTATGGACAAGTTTTCTGACATTCCCTTTGATTATGTGTATGGCAACTGTGATGAATTTTATCTTTCCTTTGCGCAGCGTGAATTTATTGTGACCGAAAAGCTCGTTGAGGTCGGGGGGATTAGATTTCTGCTCGCGCACGGTCACAAACTGTTCGTAAAAACGCAGCACCAGTTTGCGGCTGATTATGCAATCCAGAAAAAAGCCGATGTACTTGTGTATGGCCACACGCATATAGCGGAGGACACGGTTATCAACGGAAAGAACGGCGGCAGTGTACGTATGATAAATCCAGGTTCATGCGGTCCGTATTATAACCCGACTTACGCGGTACTGAATATTGAAAAACACAATTTAGTATGTGGATTTGGACAAGCGAGATAAATAATGAAATATCGACGGGAGAAGCCTTTTGAAGAAGCTCCTCCCGAATAAAAAACGGCACGCCGCACAGCGAGCCGACAAAAAATCCGATTCCGATTCTGCTTCTGAAGATCCTTCCAGGAGTGCATTTCGAGTTCCGTTTCGCACTGAAGGACGGGATCCTCACGGTTGCGGAAAAGACAAGCCTGTTCGAAACGATGCTGACGCTGTTCGGCGCGGGCGCAAAGACGAATGTCGGCTACGGACAGCTGGTCCGTGCGAATGAATACCGTCCACCTCAGATCGTACGGACCGCGTTCCCTGCGGGGGCAGGCGGAAATCAGACGAATTTCAACAACAATCGTAACAACAACCACAACAACCGAAATCCGCGCGCGACGGCAGCCCGGACATCGGCAAACTCGAATCAGGTACGCTGTCCGCACTGCGGTAAAATGACGTGGATTCGTTACCAGAACGGAAATCTCCGGAAAACGTGCAGCAACCCCGACTGCTGTCAGCCGTTGGATTTCACAAGTCTGCTATAATTGCCGGAAATTGCTTTCACGCAGTTTCAAACCACAAAAAGGAGCAATCTTCAAACTGCTCAAAAAATTTGTAAAATCCATGTAAAAAATGATGCGACAGGCCAGATTATTTTTTTAAAGTGCTTGACAATCTGTTGCTTTTATGTTATAAATGTAACAAATAGTATTGAATTTATTTAATACTACTATTACAATATAAAAGGCGGTATAATTCCATGAAAAAACTCCTCACGCTTGCCCTTGCCGCTGTCATGACAGTATCCATTCTCCCCATGACAGCTGCTGCGGAAGAAACCATCGTAACCGACGGCCTGTTCGCGTACTATGACGGCGCAAACAACACAGGCGAAGGTCAGAACAAAGAAACCGATGTCTGGAAAGACCTCTCCGGCAATGGTCTCGACTTCGATGTCGACATCGACGACACTAACTACTGGACTGACAACTCCTTCCATGCTGACTCCGCGTACAATTATTTTCCGGACGAAATCGTTGAACTCGTAGACAGCGATAAGTTTACAGTGGAAATCGCGCTTGGCGAACTGGAATGTCCCGGAACCTCCTACATCTCTTTCATTATTTCCGATAACGACAACTTCTCCCTGTTCATCCGCACCGACGGAGACTACATTGAATTCAAGGGCAGCGACAACGCACGTCCGAAGGTAACCGGCGGCGAAGACTATGCAAACGCTTCGACCATCGCAATCACCTTCGACGTTGACGGTGACATCTGCATGTATGTAGACGGCGAATGCATCGATTCCACAATAGCTACTGAAAACATTGTTGCGGACAGCCTCTTTCTCGGTCACTACGACATAAGCCGCAACTGGCTAGGCGACGTTTACAGTATCCGTTTCTATGACCGTGCGCTGACTGCTGAAGAAATCGCACAAAACGCTGCTGCTGACAATGCAAAGTACCGTACTGCAGCAACCGAAGAGACTCCTGCTGAAGAAGTAGTAGAAGAAACTCCCGTTGTGGAAGAAACACCTGTAGAAGAACCTGCAGAAGCAGTCGAAGAAGCTCCTGTTGTGGAAGAACCCGCCGAAGAAATCGTTGAGACTGTAGCAGAAGTCGAAAGCGTGGAAGAAGCTCCGCAGACCTTCGACATGGGCATCATTGCCGCGCTTGCCGCAGTTGTTTCCGCAGCAGGTTACGCAATCACCAAGAAGAAATAAGAGATTTCTCTACATAAATAAACTATCGCAGAACAGTTCAGCAAATACAAATCATAACCACCAGTAAACTGGTGGTTTGGACTGCCCCTAGAAGGGGCCAACACTGTGCTGACCCCTGTAAGGGGTATCGAAGTTTGACATCGCATCAATATCTCGGGCAGCCGCTTTAAGCGGCTGTTCTTTTTGCCTTACTTATTCTTGGCACCCGTGAACGGGTCTATATACTCTTTCATACTGATCTGATCGTGAGCGTAATCCTCTTCCAGCTGGTTTCGTATGTACTCCTTAATGATCTTCTCATTCTTTCCGACCGTATCCACATAGTATCCTCTACACCAAAATGTCCTGCTTCCATATTTATACTTCAAATTTGCATGCCGATCGAAAATCATCTGTAACTTGAGTGAGCTGTGTGCTTTACTTCATTTTTCACGGTAAAAACCTCCTGTTGTTTTAGTGATGCGGCTGCCAAACCACCACTATTATACCATGAGGTTTTTATACTTTGCTGAAGCTCTTTATCTCCCCCGGTAGAACCGGGGGTTTATTTACGCTAAAGCAACAAAGCAACCGGACTCCCCCCTGAAGGGGATAGTCCGGTTGTTGCTTTATGGCACAATATTGCCAAATAAGTGAGAAAAATCTAATATCAAGATATGTTAAGCATTTTTATACCGAGCTAAACAGATTCAAGTCCAGTCACACATAGGTAGGAATATCAATCATAATGCGTCAACGGCAAGGCTTATATTCATCAAGTCACAATTCATGGTATGCGGTAATGTGCCATGAAGTATAGAAAATTTTCACCTTATATGCTATAATATTTCTTAATAAATTGGAATTTGGAGGAAAAAATGCAGAACGAAAAAGATTTATGCATTAAACCATTGACAGAATCTACTCTTGCTGATTTTTTTGATTTTTTTGATAATCGAGCATTTTCAGATGGCTCGCCGTACGCTCCGTGTTATTGCAACTGTTTTCATCTAACACATGACGAAGTTCGCATTCATATTGGTGAGCGAGCAGCTATTCTCGGCGGAGGTTTTGAAGGATTAAGACTGGCACTTCGGGAATCCGCTGAGAAATTAATTAGAACAGGTATTTTGCACGGATATTTAGTATATGAAGACAACCTTGCAATCGGATGGTGCAATGCAAACGACCAACAGAATTATATTCGTGTTGGATCGTTTAATCCTGGGAAACGTCAAGAAATGGATTATTATATATCGCTTGGAGAAAAAAGAAAAATCAAGTCTATCGTTTGCTTTGAGATAGCACCGTCATATCGAGGAAAGGGTGTTGCAAAAGCCCTGCTACAGCAGGTTTGTGAAGATGCAAAGACGGAGGGGTTTGAATTGGTTGAAGTCTATCCACAGCTTGTCGAAGCTTATTCTTCTCTTGATTTTACCGGTCCGCTGGCAATGTATCAAAACGCCGGTTTTGAGGAGATTAAGCGGCATGGGAAAACAATCGTTATGCAGAAAAAACTATAATTGGAACTGGACGAAAAGAAAACAGCAACAATTTTCAAAGCGTTTTGCATAATTTTGAAAACCCTTGAAAATAGGGACTTTTACATAAAGAAACTGGACACCAATCATGATACCTGTTGTATCAAAATTGGTGTCCAGCTATGGCAGGGGCACTAAGACTCGAACTCAGGACACGTGGTTTTGGAGTGGATGTCAGGTGAGTGTCGACCATCCCCAAATCGACGGTGTGGGGGCTTTTGGGGAGATTTTGTTTGAGTCTATACTACGAATGATGCTTTATTGATGCTATGAGAAAATATGGGGAAAGGAATGTCAAAATTTGAACTGCTGTAAACAAAGATAACGGCGGAAATGAGCGAAGGATTTGCCGATATGATATAAACAACAATACATTATGTACACCCTTCTTGACTGTTGTATTTCTTGTAAAATGCAAATGACTGATCTACAAATTCAACTTTTCTGCCTAAAGCTCGGCAAGAAAGACTGAACAATATTATTGTGTCATTTTCAATTTCAATCGCACCTACAATCCCCAAATCGGAAAATCGATCCGAAACGCACACAGAATAGAAACTATTCTCCGAAATAGTCACTCGATCTTTTATTTCATTCACAGTATAGCGCTTGCCGTTTGTACACTTATTTGTTCGCTGGGTTAGTTCTGCAATGCGACTATATTCCGTCGGTAAAATGTTGTGAATATCAACTTCAATTTCGAGCGATTTTATGTAATCCTCATAGCTTTTACAATTCTGCCGCAGTTTTGCACGGCTCTGATTAGTTCGATAGGTTGCATTTCGTTTTTTTACATCCGTTAGATTGACTTGGCTTTTAAGATTAAAGCATGAAAATTTACCATACATAGACTCACGATCATATTGAATTGCGACCACTTCCGGCAGAACAGATTTTACCGCTTCAAGTTCAAATATTGAATCATCTACAAAAAACGTGCTATCGGTGCTGACATTCAATTCATCGGCAATCTTTTGAATATTTGTCGGTTTATCGTTCCAATTAACCTTGAAGCAAGCGATGTGTTCTTCTCGCAATATCATTCCGCTGTGCTCACGGAACACCCGAAAAACATCAGATTCATCATTTTTACTGCAAACGGTTAATATAACACCGTGATAATACAAATTCAGAAGAAACCGTTGAAAATCCTGATATTCACGACCCAGTCCGGAAGCGCCAAGGCGAATTCCTTCAATTCCGTCTTCTGAGAGAATCCCTCCCCAAAGGACGTTATCACAATCAAGCACAACACACTTCTTTGTCTTACCAAGATGTATTAAATTCTGCTTGTACACTTCGTCCGCCATCAGCTCAATGAGTTCTTTTGAATAAGGCGCATTCCAACGGTATTTGCCTTTTTTACTGAATGAATTCGATATTCCGATTTTGGCAATCAAGCGTTTTAAATCTACAAATACATCGTCGTTCATCATTTTTCTTACAGTCTGATTGACTTTATCGACCAATCCATCTAAAACGGGAAGATTACCGGATACAATATCGCAATTGTCATAATAGTCTTCAAATCCAAACCATATAATCGGTGCATTATAATGAGCTTTTATTGAGAGGTACAACTCTTTGCATCTAGTTATTGCACCCGTGTAATATCATCAGACGATAATTTTTTTGAAGAAATATCGATAAGAATATCAGGATATGTCTCATCAAAATTCAAACATATAACTGTAATATCCGCTTCTCGAATAACAATTTGATTTTCGTTAATTTCCTCATATGGCACACAGTTCAACTTAACAAC
>CAZUPI010000037.1:0-23908 GCA_964621755.1 uncultured Ruminococcus sp.
AAACGATCAGCCCACGAAGGAGGAGGCTTTTGAAAAGTACTTAAATAAGGAAGAGTTAGATTTTTATAAATTGAATAACAATCTCAGTTTTCAAACTTATCGTGAAAGAAAAATGGAGGCGCTCAAATACCTTTTTGATAAAATTTATACTTTTTTTCCATTCCGCCAAATTTTGTGTAGTTTGCGCGGCTATAACTATTGATTTTGCACTAATTTTATTACTTATTGATAAATTAATCCACTTTTCTAATTCCGCGGAATCGGCAATGACATATTTTTCGCCGTTCACGCAGCTCATAATTCCCTCGACTTCGGGGTGAGCGGCGGCGCCGAGCAAGATAAAAACCCTCCCCTCGCCGGAGTTTTCACGGGCGATTCGCCGCACCTTTTCCACATACGGGCAGGTGCAGTTCAGCAGCGTAAAATTCTCGTTTTCCGCGTCGCATATCTCAAGCGCCTTCACAATATCGGCAAGCTCTCCGTGCGCACGGATCACAACAGAAATTCGATCCCCGCGCCGCGCCGCCTCGATAATTCCGGGCACATCCTCCCGGCCAATCTCAACGACCCCGCGCGCTCGAATCTGCGCAATATAATGCTCATTGTGAATGATCCGCCCCAGCGTGCAGACCCGTCTTCCAAGTCCCTCCGCTTCAGCCCGTTCAATCTCCGTCTCCAATGCCTCCGTCGCGTTCTTCACCCCGAAGCAAAACCCGGCATGTTCAGCAATTCGTATTTCCATTTTTGTTTCCCTAACGTTGATTTTTCCTTCTTCGCGGCCCTCTCATTTTTTACTCTCTTCCAGCAGAGGCACCTGTCCGTATTTGATTTCGCAGATACGGTTGAAGATAAGTCGGGAGACGCGTCTATACTCGGTCATTTTGCTGGATTGGTAGTCCAGTTCTTCAAAGGAGATGGGCTTGCCGAAAGTTACGATGTTTTTGCGAAAAATACTGGTTTTCATGCGGCTGCTGTCAACGAATACCGGGACAACGGTTGCTCTGGTGTGGTAGACTACCATGCCGACGCCCGCTTTGACTTCGGTCTTCCGCGGGTCCTCTCCGCCGTGACGGTGCCCCTGCGGGAAGATGCCGACCAATTCGCCCGACTCGATCAGCTCAATCGTGTGTTTGATGCTTCCCACATCCATGCCGCTGCGGTCGATGGGATATGCGCCGAGCGCTTTGATCAGCGGAGCAATGGGAGTTTTGAACAGCTCCTTTTTCGCCATGTACCGCACTTGGCGGTTCGACGCTGCTGAAATCACGATGACATCGGAAAATGAAGTATGATTCGACGCCATGACCGCGCCGCCCTTTGGAATGTTCTCCAAGCCGTGTACTTCCAAGCGGTATATCCATGATACAAACGGCTTAAACGTCTTATAGAACCACTCATAAAAAGTCATATCAGACACCAGCTTTATCCATAATATAGTCCTTCATCAATCCAACAATATATGCCGCAGAGTCTTCCACATCGTACCCGCTGTTGTCGAACAGCACCGCGTCGTCGGCAGGCTTGAGCGGTGCGGTATCTCGCTCGCTGTCCTGCTTATCGCGGGCGGCCATCGCCGCGAGCACCTCGTCAAAGGTAACGTTTATCCCGCGCTCGACTTGTTCGCGGTATCTGCGTTTTGCGCGTTTCTCAGCAGACGCCGTCATGAAGACCTTAATCTCCGCGTCCGGCATAATAACGGTCCCGATATCACGGCCGTCCATAATCACGCCGCCCTCGTCGGCAAGTCTCTTCTGCATATCGAGCAGATACGCCCGCACCTCCGGAATCTTCGACACCGCTGTGGCGTAGACCGACGCGCTCTCCGTTCTTATTTTATCGCCCACCGGCTCGCCGTGAAGCAGAACGCATTGAATCCCGTCCCGATAAGTCAGTTTGATGTCGAGCGAGTCGAGCAGCGCGATGATTCCGTCTGTATCCTCAGGGGCAACTCCCTTTTCCGCCGCATACAAGCCAACCGTCCGATAGAGCGCGCCCGTATCAACATAAATCAGCCCGGTCGCGGCCGCAACCGCCTTTGCAACGGTGCTTTTCCCCGCTCCGCTCGGTCCATCCAGTGCAACACGCAATTTTTTTAATTCCATAAGTGACTCCCAAAAGTTATATTTACTAAGAATATACCCCAAATTCTCCATAATATTCACTGCCAAAGTTTTGTGGAGACAAGGGGATTTTTGCGCGTCTTTTAACGCACTTCTCCTGCCGCACTTCCCGCTGCATGTGCAGTGGAGAAAGCAAGCTGAAGGTTGTAGCCGCCGGTGTAGGCGTCGATATCGATGATTTCACCGCAGAGGTAGATGTTCGGATGGGATTTTAGTTCCATTGTTTTGGGGTTAATTTCACGGACGTCTGCACCGCCTGAGGTGATAATCGCCTCGTCAACCGGGCGGAACGAGACAGGCGTCAGAGAATATGATTTCAAAATTTCGCCGAGACGCAGGCGCTCTGCGCGGGTGATTTCCGCGGTTTTCTTGCGCGGGTCGATGCCCGACCGTGCGATGACGTGCGAAATCAGCTTCTGCGGGAGCAGGTCCGACAGCGAATTGATAAAATCGCGTGCCGCGTACTTTGCAAAATCTGACTGGATGCGCTTGTCCAGCTCGTCGGATGTCAGCGCAGGTTTGAAGTCTATCGTTAGGCAGTACTCCCGCACCGGATGCTTCTGCATATTCGACGACGCGGACAGCACAAGGGGGCCGGATACGCCAAAGTGGGTGAAGAGCATTTCGCCCATTTCAGAATACACGGTCTCACCGCCGTGGAGCGCTGTCAGGACAACATTTTTCAGCGTCAGTCCGGTAAGGGGAGCGCAGTCTTCCGCGGTCACAATCGGCACGAGCGAGGGCTTCAGCGGCGTCACGTTCACTCCCAACTTCCGCAGCATCGCATGACCGTCGCCGGTAGAACCGGTCGTGGGATACGATACCCCTCCGGTCGCGATTATCACAGCGTTGTACGTCCGCTCGCCGTGTCCGTATTTTACGAGAATCCCGTCAGCAAGCTCTTCCAGCCCGGTCACGCGCGTGTTGTACAGCACCTTCACCCGACGTTCCCGCATTCTGCGGATGAGTGCGTCGGAAATGTCTGCCGCCTTATCGGATACCGGGAATACCCGTCTGCCCCGTTCGGTCTTGAGCGGGACGCCCGCGCCCTCGAAAAACGCCATCGTATCGGCAGGAGTAAAGCGGTTGACCGCACCGTATAAAAATTTTGAGTTTGTCAGCACCGCGTCGAGGACCTCCCGCGCGGTACAGTTATTCGTAACGTTGCACCGTCCTTTTCCCGTGATGCGCAGCTTCTTCCCCGCGAACGGATTCCGCTCGTACACGGTCACCGCCGCACCGGATTCCGCGGCTGCGATTGCCGCCATCATCCCCGCTGCGCCGCACCCGATAACGGCAACCTCTCGTGTTTTCTCACCATTCTCCATCAGCCGTTTGTCTTCTCCGTTTCCGTACTCGTATAGACGTTGTATTCCTTCCACACTTTTTCAAGGCGTTCGAGGGTCTCTGTCACTTCCTCGTTTTTCTTTTTGCCGATATAGGCAATCATCGCGTTGATAATGCTCATGGGTGCAACGAGCGAATCCACAAACGACGCCATTTCGCTCTTTGCAATCAGCGCGACCGCCGAATGCGCTACAATCGGCGAAGACATGCTGTCGGTAATTGCGATGACCCCCGCTCCCATCTTCGACGCGTATTCGGTAGCATTGACGATTCCGGTGGTATATCGCGGAAAGCTGATTGCGACGAACACATCGTCCTCGTGCACCTTCATAAGGTGCTCAAAAATTTCGCTTCCGCCGGCGGGTCTGATAAGTCTGATGTTGTCGAACAGCAGACCGAAGTAATAATTCATGAATTCAGCTAAAACTGCGGAGGAGCGCATCCCGAGAATATAGATGTTTTTTGCTGAAAGAATCATATCGACCGCCCTTTCAAATGCAGCACGGTCGATGGTTTCGAGGGTAGCTTTGATTTTTTCGGCGTCGGCGAGGAGCACGTGGTCAAGAATCTCATTTTCATCCATCCGGAAATTCGCAGCTTTCATGCGCTGAACGGTAGTTAGTCTTACACGAAGAGTCTCGCGGATTTTGGACTGTAAGCCCGGGTATCCGTCGAATCCCATTTCATTGGCAAAACGCACGACTGTCGACTCCGAAACGCCGACCTCCGCCCCGAGAACGGAAGCGGTCATATAAGCAGCCTTATCGTAATTCTCGATAATAAATTTCGCGATAAGGCGTTGTCCTTTTGATAATTTAGGAAGAGAGTCTTCAATTTGTCCTATAAAGTCAGAGGAATGTTTGTTTTCCACGTTCATATCCAATCCTTGTTGTATCTCAGTTTTCCTTTATTATGTGGTGAATCGTCATATTATACCGTAAAATTTCATGTAAATCAACGCAAATTTGTGAATAAATACACATAACTTCAAGTATATCTTTTCCACCGTCTGCGTGAAAAAAGGGTCACATGCGACCCTGTCACAGTGACCCATATAGATTTAGTCAGCTTTCTTTTCCGGTACGATAAGTCCGTAGCTTCCCGCGTTTCTCTTGTATACAACGCAGGTGTCGCCTGTATCCGCATCTTCAAATGCGTAAAATGCGTGTCCCAGAAGGTTCATCTGAAGGATTGCCTCTTCCGGCGTCATCGGCTTCAGCGGGAACGACTTGATTCGAATGTCAAAGTCTCCCTCCTCCTCGACCGGTGCTTCCGCCAAAAGCTCTTCCACCGCTGCAAAGGTCGACTTCATTCTCTTCTCAAGACGCGTCTTGTTTTTCCGTATCTGCCCTTCTATCGTATCGATGCAGCGTGTAAGGGATGTTCGAAAATCCGGTGTACTCTCCTCCGCGCGGAAGAGAGTTCCCCCAACTGAGATGGTAAGCTCCATGCACTCGCTGTCACGTACTCTTTTGAATGTGACCACCGCGTCGGCGCCATTTGGGAAGTACCTGTCAAACTTGGCCAGCTTCTTCTCCACAAGAGCCTTCATGTCATCACGAACGTTAACTTGTCTTCCAATAATAGAGATATTCATGATCGTACCACCTTTTTTAGTATTTACGGAACGGAATTGTTTTTAACGCTTTGGTTTTTCTTCCCTTCCGTGTTTACATTATACCATATTTCAAATAAAAATATATATATAATTTGTGAATTTTTACAGCGAAAATCATATTTTTTTGGTGTTTAAATATTGATTTCCACCATAATCCATTTGAAATTTCGCTTTGAAGCATCCATACTTTTCCAATACGCGCGTTTTTTGCAATACAAAATATAACTTCAATGTAAATTTTTGCCATTTTATTGTAAGAATCCTTGTTCTTTTGTGTATTTCCGATAATTTTTGAATCAATCAATGGCTACATTTTGGGCAGAGAAAAATTGACACTTTTTTTTCTAAGTGATATAATGATAACAGCGGAATATCCCGCTGTTATCACGTCAAAAATAAAACTATCATAAAAAGCGGGTTTGACGGGGACTCACACTGTCTCGGTCCCTCCGCAAAACTATTGGACGAACAAGAGATAGAGTTTTCTTTAATTCTACAGTCGGAGGAAAAAATGAGGGATAAATTAAGATGCGTCGTAGTAGGTGCGACGGGAATGGTAGGTCAGCGTTTTCTGACGCTCCTGGAAAATCACCCGTATTTTACGGTGACAGGCGTTGCGGCAAGCGGACGTTCCGCCGGCTTGGCATATGAAGAAGCAGTCAAAGGCAGATGGAAGATGAAGACGCCGATTCCGGAAAGCGTACGCAAAATGGTCGTCATAGACGCTGCCAAAGTGGAAGAGGTAGGCAAAGTATGCGATTTTATCTTCTGCGCGGTCGACATGCCGAAGGATGAAATCAAGAAGCTTGAAGAAGCGTATGCGAAGGCAGAGATTCCGGTTATTTCGAACAATTCCGCCAATCGTTGGACGAGCGATGTTCCGATGGTAATACCGGAGATCAACGACAGCCATCTTGCCGTAATCGACAGCCAGCGGAAGAGACTGGGCACTACGCGCGGTTTCATCGCGGTAAAGCCGAACTGCTCGATTCAGAGCTATGTTCCCGCGCTCACCCCGCTTCTCAAATACGGCATCAAGAAGGTACTCGTAACCACGTATCAGGCAATATCCGGCGCGGGCAAGACCTTTGAAGTATGGCCGGAAATGGTGGACAACGTCATCCCATACATCGACGGTGAAGAAGAAAAGAGCGAGACAGAGCCTCTGAAAATCTGGGGCGAAGTGCGCGGCGGTACTATTGTCGCGGCGAAGGAGCCTCTGATTTCCACCCAGTGCATCCGCATTCCGGTAACGGACGGTCACACAGCAGCGGTTTTCGTATCGTTCGAGAACACGCCGCCTCGCGATACCATTCTGGAAGAATGGCGCAGCTACCGCGGCATCCCGCAGCTTCTTGAGCTTCCGTCCGCACCGAAGCAGTTCATCACATACTTTGAAGAGGACGACCGTCCGCAGCTCAAGCCGGACCGCGATCTGTACGGCGGTATGGGCATCGCAGTTGGACGCCTCCGTTCTGACACAATTTTCGACTATAAATTCGTGGGACTTTCTCACAACACCCTTCGCGGAGCAGCAGGCGGCGCGGTTCTCATCTCCGAACTTCTCTACCGCCAAGGCTATCTTGACTAATCATTGCAGTGCATATTTCAGAGACAGCATGACTTGCGGGGCATGTTGTCTTTTTTGGTGCGCTTGACGAAGTCCCTTCTCAAAAACTCTTAAGCAAATGAATGAAAAAGCCCGGACTTTTACGTCCGGGCTTTCCGTGCAGTTATTTCGGGAGGGAGCGTTCCCTGCTGCAGAAAGTTTCTCAATCAGCTCTCGCTGGTTTTGGCATAATTCTCGTTGAGCTTCTGGATTTGTTTTTCCCAAATCTTAGTCTGCTTTGCAAAGTAGCTTGCTACGTCTACGGAGTCCTGACGAAGGAGCTGTTCTACAAACTGGTCAACTGATACGTCGTGCATACGCGCGGTGTCAAAGTTGCGGTTACGGATTATCATCTGAACGACTTCAGAGGATTCGCGGTCGCGCACGTTCTTTGTGGAGGCCAGAACGTCGATGAGGTCGGGTGTGATCATATCGTAAGAAATCGCTGCCATAGCCTCAAGCATTGTTCCGATGAATTCAGGGTCGTCGCAGGATACCGGTACTACTACCATGGAACCCGCGCCTGATACACATGTCGAGTAGTTGACCTGTGTCTCGTCATATTTCGGGTTCGGGAGTACGCCGAAGTCATCTTCCATTTCGCGGAGGAAGGATTCGATCTTCTGGAACGTGATGCCGCAGAAGTATGCCCGGCCTTCTTCAAATACCTTAAACGAACGCTCGTGCTGCTCTATCTCGTAGTTTGCGCCGGTACCCTTTATGGCAGTATAAATCTTTTCGTAAATGTTGATGCTCTTTTCCTGGTTGAGGTCGAGCACGATGCTTCCAGACTCGTCAAAATAACTGAAATCGCCGCCTGCACCGTACAGCAGCGCTGCTGCATAGTCGCTCCAGCAAGTGAGGGAGAACAGGTCGTCGCCAACCTTGATTTCTCCGTCGCCGTTTAGGTCGATGGTCTTGCCGTCGGCAATCTGGATGAACTTGTCGAGAGTCCATGTACCGTTCAGCGCGTCCTCATACGGATATGCAATGGCGTTATCGTCGAAAAGATTCTTGTTGAAAAGCATACATTCCGACGTCAGAAGCTCTGTCGGGGAAATATCGCCGATAGCAAGATACAGTCTGCCGTTGATGGTCATATCCGCGACCTCGTTCTGGTCCCACCATTCCTGTGAAAGGTCGATGGCCGGGAGATCGTAGAAGTTGAATAAGTAGCCGCCGGTTCCAAGGGGATGCGCGGTATAGTTGGTGAGATACAAGTCATACGACGTATCTCCGCTCACTGCGTCATTTTTGACCATATTGTTAATGGAATCGTAGGCGGCCTCCTCAGCAAACATTTTAACATTGTAGAGGTCAGAAACCTTCACATTTCTTCCGTACACAAGGTCATTCAGCGTCGCGCCCGTCATTTCATCTGCGCAAATATCAACGTGACGGTTGTCCTGATTGGTGGAAATCATGCGGTAGTCCCGTCCTTCGAAGTCGACAATGGTAAGAGTCTCCTCTGCCTTCGGGCGTTCCGTTTCCTCAGGCTCAGCCTCCTCTGCGGATTCACTGTTATCCCCAGTTGAAGAATCTAACGTCTGGTTTTCCGAACCAGACGTTCCCTCCTCACCGCTCGAACACGACAGCAGAAGAGTTCCGCAGAGAGTACTGCACAGAATTATGCAGAATAGTCTTTTTTTGAGCATACCCTTGCTCCTTTCTATTTATATTATAAAAATTCAAAGAATTACCACGCTTTTTTGTAATTATACCACATATTTGTGAACTCGCTATGAACACGGAGGAAATATACATTTTTTTTGTAGAATTTGATTATAAGTTCATGTGCAGATTAGCGGGGTGCCGCGGGAAGCGTAAATATCATCAATCTTCCTCCCACCCCTGGGAGTTCTGAATCTGCCTCGCCGCGCACAGAGCTACCGGCGCAAGAATCATCCCTCCGACGCCGCCGATGTGCCACCCAAGATACAGACACATCAGCGCCACAAACGGGTGAACCCCCGTCATCTTCCCGATGAGCTTAGAATCAAGCGCCTGCCGTATCAGATAAATCGCCCCCAGCAGCACAAGCAGACCCACGCCGCGGCGCACTTCCCCGTAAATAAACTCCCAAACCGCCCACGGAATCATCACACACCCGCATCCCAGGACGGGGAGCACGTCAATCACTGCAATGATGAGCGCGACCGCCAGCGCATACTTCACCCCGAGAATCGTCAACCCCACGGATAACTCCAAAAACGTCACCAGCATAATTGTAAGATACGTCCGCAGATACATAAATACCGCACCGGATACCTCATAAAAAATCCGCACGATCTTTTGAGACACGGCGGCGGGGAGGAGAGATTTGATGCTGTCCGCCGCCCCCAACGGATCCGCCATTAGATAAATGAAAGAAAATACCCCCACGACGACGGAAAACACCCCGCTCGGCACCGCTCCAACCACGCCTCCGAGAAATGACGCCGCCGCAGTTCCAATCGAGGACGCAGCCTCCGATATCGCACCGGATACCATCTTCGCGAGCTGGGAATCGGACCGCGTGGAAAACGGCAGCAGATCCAGTAAATCTGCAAACAGAACGGAGGCATCCTCCGCGTACTCCGGCAGACGTCCGATAACATCCCACAACTGTGTGGCGAGAAGCCCCGACATCAACGTCAGAACATACATCGCCCCGAAGCATACAAGCACCGCAAAGACCGCACAGCCCATTTTCTCCGGCACCCGACACTTATGACTGAGGAAAATACCGGCGGGGCGAACCAGCTGTGCCGCAATATAGGCAAGGGCAAACGGCACTAACGCCGCCCCGATCCGTTTGACGAAAAATTCTGCAGCAAAGAGGAATAATACAAGTGTCAGCAAAAATACCGGAAAAGCACGTCTCCGTTCCGTTCCGCCCTTTTCATGATTCTCACGCTCCGCCATACGCAAAACCACCCTCTTTAACGTAAGTTCTGTGGGTTCGGCAGGGAGAAACTTTCCTCAAAAAGTTCCTCTCCAAACCTCTCCGCAAAAACTTTTGGACAAATTTTATAACACTTCATCTAATAGTATTCCCCAAGGAGCAAAAATTTTCACATTTTATTTGACAATACGGCAGATATCTGTTAAAATAGCATGGGGAGACTCTTATGCTCCGCAAACTTTAACCGGAGGTTGGAGGACGAACCCCACCCCACGACGGAACTCAACAGGAGTCTGACTATGATAATTGAAAAACTTTCTTTTGGCGGCGTGTTTCTGTACGAGTCTGCGCCGTTTGAATTGAGCGAGAAGGCGCGTGCCTCAATACTTGAAAAATGGGACTCCGCAAACTACGACGGCGAGGTCGACGAGCTCATCGAAGAAGCGAAAAAAATCGCAAGTCCGAAGGCGTTCCTCCGTATCGCGTACGTTGCAGTGCACGATGAATCCGGTGCTGTTCTGACCATCACAGACGACGAAACAAAGGAAACGCGCAGTTTCCGCTTCGACAGTCCTTTAATCGCAGAAAAACTGACACAGGATACCACCGTGGCCGGGACCCTCTTGACCTGTGGACCGGAGCTGCACAAGCTCGCCATGTCGCAGGAAGATCCCCTCCTCCGTGGCGTCGCCGATGAACTCTGTCTCGCCTACATGCGCCAGATCGACATATCTCTCCACGAATACGCTCATAAAGCTGTCTTCGGCGGCGACAAGTTCTCAACGCTAAGTCCCGGCTCGCTTACTTCGTGGGACATCACCCATCAGTCCGACCTGTTCGCTCTCCTCGGCGAAGGCGCCCCAAAATGCGGCGTCGAGCTGACCCCTTCCTTCCTTATGATACCCTACAAGTCCGGCTCCGGTCTTTACTTCCCAACGGACAGCCCCTTTGAATCCTGTATGCGCTGTCCCCGCCTCAACTGCCCCGGCAGACGTGCCGCGTATGCGGAGGATTGAAGAGAAAACTCAGGAATACTTTTAAACTCTCCCGCACAAAATAATTGAATGATACAGAAAGGTGTCTCCATATGAAAAGGTTTATTGGTTTTGCGGCTGTGCTGCTTATGCTGTTTTCGGCTCTCGTACTTCTTAGCGGGTGTTCGGAGAAGGATGAACCCGTGTCGGATGGGGATTTAGGTGAAACAGTTATGGTTCAAATCGAAATGGAAAACGGCGGCATCATCAAGCTTGAGCTTTACCCGGAAGTTGCCCCTATTACGGTCGAAAATTTTGTATCCCTCGTGAAGGAAGGCTTCTATGACGGTCTGATTTTCCACCGCGTTATCAAGGACTTCATGATTCAGGGCGGCGACCCTACCGGCACCGGCATGGGCGGCTCCGATACCACCATCAAGGGAGAATTCTCCTCAAACGGCGTGAAGAACACCCTCTCCCATGAGCGCGGCGTCATCTCCATGGCACGCAGTCAGAAGAAGGACAGTGCGTCCTCGCAGTTTTTCATCTGCCAGGCCGACTGCAAATACCTCGACGGAGACTACGCGGCGTTCGGTAAGGTAATCGAAGGCATGGACGTGGTCGACGAAATCGCAAGCGTGCAGACGGACTACAACGACAAGCCACTCACCGACGTTGTAATGAAATCCGTCGCCATCATCGAAGAATAAGTTCGGCAGCCGCAGAAAAACCACCTATAAAATAGCAGCGGGGGAAACTTTTTAGAAAAAGTTTCCCCCGCGAATTTTAAGCTCACATTAAATTATTTTCCCCAAACTTCTTCGGCGATTTCTTTGACTAAGGCGAGCTTTGCCCACTGCTCCTCTTCCATCAGCTTGTTTCCGATTTCACAGGAGGCAAAGCCGCATTGCGGGCTGAGGCAGAGTCTGTCAAGGGGAACATACTTTGCCGCCTCATGAATACGGGCGATGACTTCCTGCTTGTTCTCAAGGGCGGGGCTTTTGGATGTAATAAGGCCCAAAACCACCTTTTTGTCACCGGAAACGAAACGAAGCGGTTCAAATCCGCCTGAACGCTCGTCGTCAAATTCAAGATAAAAGGCGCTGACATTTTCTTTTGCAAATAGGAAGGGGGCCACCGGTTCGTATCCGCCGGAGGATGCCCAAGTGGAGTGATAATTTCCACGGCAAATGTGGGTCGTCAGCGTGAGATCATCGGGCTTACCCTCGATGGCAAGGTTATTCAGTCGGAGATATTTTTCGGCTTCCTCTTCGACCGTAACGCCTCTGCTCTGGCATACTTCCCAATATCTTTTGTCACAGAACATTCCCCATGTACAATCGTCAAACTGAACGTTGCGGCAGCCGGCCCTGTAGAGGTCAGCAATCACGGTTCTGTACGCTAGGGCAATATCATGCACCAGTTCCTCTTCATCGGGATAGTATTGCACCGTATTTTCGCCGTTCCTTTCGCGGAAAAGCTCAGCAAGCAACTGGGCAGGCGCCGGCATGGTTTGCCTTGCAACTGTATTTTCATCCTCAAATTGCTTGATAAACTTATAGTGCTCCACAAAAGGATGATTTTCACCGTCAATCTTGCCTGTCACCTCAATGGAGCCGTGGGTAGTTTCCTCGTCGTGGAAATAATAGCCGTGGTCAAGTTCAACCTTACGAATCCCGTTGAAGCCCCACATGAAATCAAGATGCCAGTAGCTTCTGCGGAACTCCCCGTCTGTAATAACCGAATACCCAGCCGATTTCTGTTTGGCTGCTAAATCTTTAATTTCTTCGTTTTCAATCTGTGTCAATTCCTTCTGTGTGATCTTGCCGCATTCCCAATCGGCTCTTGCTTTTTTCAGCCGCTCGGGACGAAGAAAACTCCCGACATAGTCATATCTGAAAGGTGAATTGTTTTTACTCATAAAAAGAGACCTCCTTGTGTTATGTACGCGTATATTATATCACGAGGAGGCTGCCATGTGTTAATACATGTTTTTAATGCTGCGCCATAGTCAAAAGCTATGCCTGATATTCATCGATATACCGTTTCAAATGTTCAAGATAGCGTTCGCCGATACGGCTGATGGGCGTATCAGCATGACTGATATATCCGATTTCCATTTTTTCCGAACTTTCAAGCGGGATTGATACGATCTCACTTCCGTTGAGGTCGCTGCTGAGTATACCGGAGGATATGGTATATCCGTCAAGACCGATCAACAAATTAAACAGTGTCGCTCTGTCGGTGACAACGATATTTTTGGGGCTTTCCTCGGTGCTGTGGAGCTCCTCCGAAAGATAGAAGGAATTATTGATGCCCTGTTCATATGTCAGTCTCGGATACTCCCGCAGGTCGTCAAGAGTCACGCTGCTTTTTTGTGCCAAGAAATTTCTTCTGCTGACAAAAACATGAGGGGTTGCGGTAAAAATCGGTGTAAACCGAAGCTCGGCGTTGTGTATCATCCGCAGCATGACCTCATTGTTGAAGCGGCTTAGGAACAGTACGCCGAGCTCACTTCTGAACGTGCGTACATCCTCAATGATGTCAAAAGTTTTGGATTCTCTCAAGGTAAACTCGTACTTGTTCTCACCGTATTCCCTCACAAGAGCGACAAAAGCGTTGACCACAAAAGCATAGTGCTGTGCGGAAATGGAGAATACGCGGCGCACAGGCACTTTTTGTTTGTACTGTTGCTCCAAAAGCTCGGCTTGCTCGACCACCTGCCTTGCGTAGGAAAGAAATTTGGCGCCGTCTTCCGATAACACAACACCTCTGTTGCTCCTTGCAAAAATAGTGATTCCCATCTCCTTTTCGAGTTCGGACACCGATTTTGAAAGGCTTGGCTGGGCAACAAGCAACCGCTGTGCCGCCGAAGTGATGGAACCGCATTCTGCGATTTCAATGATGTATTTCAGTTGCTGTAAGGTCATCTCTATTACCTCTTGGGCGTTTTTTATGAAAATATTTTACCATATTCAACGCGAGAAATCGAGTCAAAATCGTACCAATCGCTTGCTTCTATCATTTTGTAGTCCCCAATACGGCGCCATATGAAATATTTGACGGCGTCATCCCGAAACAAGAAAATACGCAAAATTATTTTCACGAATATCTAAATACCTCTTGACAAAAAGTGATTAGACTGATATAATAATACTAACATCACAAAGGGGGGAAAGAAATATGGATATTCAGGAAACTTTAATAAAGATGCCCGACGCGGCGGAGTACCCCAAAACGCTTGAAACGCACCGCGCACTTCTTGAAATTGCGCAAGACCATATCTGCAGAATCAAAGCGGAGGCGGAAAAGCTGTCACCTACGGAGAAGCTCCAGAAAAAGGCGTCCATGATTGCGAAGAATATGGCGCAGCATTGCACGGTCTTCACATGCTACACATACGGTTCCACGACAGTAGAAGGATTCTGTGACAAGCGTCTGAGTATGCTTCGGAACCATGCTGCCGGCATGCTCGACGAATATGAGGAGGGGATGTCGGCCCTCTCGCCGGACGAACGCGGAGCGTTCCTTCTGTTCGCGCACGCGACCTGGTTTATACACAACGCCTTTCTCGATAAGCACAGCGCGGAGATTGTCGCGGCGTATGAATCTGGGCATCCGGAACGCGCGTTTGAGGCAAACATCATCGTCCGCGTGCTGAATACGATATGCGGCGAATGGCTCGCCTGGTGGAGAGAAAACGGGACGCTTGCCTTCGAGAAATGGACATACGACGTTCATCCGGCCGACCGCTTCCTGCAAAATGACGGAAAGGATGAGGTATCATAAATATGGCGACGACGGAAACAAATGCAGTCACGCTGTTCAAAGCGCTGGGAGACGAATCCCGCCTGCGCATCGTGCAGATTCTGACAAAAGGGGAATCGTACGTGGAGCTGCTCGCAAGCCGCCTGAACCTCACCAGCGCAACCATCAGCCACCACTTGAAAAAGCTGGAGGAAGCCGGATTGGTCGAGTGCCACCGGACGCAGTTTTACATGATATACTCGCTCAAGCCGGAGATTCTCGGAAACACGCTTGAACAGCTCATCGCGGGAATGCCGGAGAAAAAAATCGACGACGACGCCAAATACACCCGTCAAGTGATAGACGCCTTTATGCCGTACGGAACCTTAAAGCAAATTCCCGCCCAGCAGAAAAAGCGCGAGATAGTCCTGCGATACATTCTCGCACAGCTCGAAAAAAAGGAAAGCTACACAGAAAAAGAAATCAACGAGCACATCCAGCAATACCACGAGGACTACTGCACCATCCGCCGTGAAATGATATCGTTCGGCATGATGACCCGTGAGTCCGGGGAAAAAGGGGATGTGTATCGGATTACAAGGCCCACCCGTTGAGAAAACAAAAAGGACTTCTGCCTGAAGTCCTTTTTATCATCAAAAGTTTTTTGAAAGGGGACGGAAAACGCTGTTTTATAAATCAATACATACCGTCCATGCCGCCGTTCACGCCTCCTGCAGGCTGTGCGGGTTCTTTTTCGGGCTGGTTGACAACAAGCGCTTCTGTTGTGAGAACTGAAGATGCAACGGATGCTGCGTTCTGGAGTGCGAAACGTGTAACCTTTGTCGGGTCAACGATACCCTTTTCCATCATGTCAACGTATTCTTCGTTGTATGCGTCGAAGCCGTAGCCAATCTTGCCGGATGTGCGAATCTTGTCTACCACAACGGAGCCTTCGAAGCCTGCGTTTTCTGCAATCTGACGTACCGGTGCTTCCAGTGCCTTTACAACAATCTGAATACCCGTCTTCTCGTCGCCTTCTGCTGTCTCGAGCAGCTTTGCAACGTCGTCAATGATGTTCAGGTATGCGGTTCCGCCACCGGGAACGATACCCTCTTCCACTGCTGCACGGGTTGCGTTGAGAGCGTCTTCAATGCGAAGCTTCTTTTCCTTCATTTCGGTTTCGGTCGCTGCCCCAACCTTGATAACAGCAACACCGCCGGACAGCTTAGCGAGTCTCTCCTGGAGCTTCTCACGGTCGAAATCGGAGGTGGTTGTCTCAATAGCAGCCTTAATCTGGGAAATGCGCGCCTTGATTTCATCAGAGGAGCCTGCGCCGCCTACGATGATGGTGTTGTCCTTGTTTACCTGGTCAATGGTCGTTTCCTTCAGGTCGAGGCCAAGCTCATCGCAGATAACTTCGCCGCCGGTGAGGATAGCGATATCGCGGAGCATTTCCTTTCTTCTGTCGCCGAAGCCCGGAGCCTTAACTGCTACGCATGTGAAGGTACCGCGGAGCTTGTTGAGAACGAGTGTGGTGAGCGCTTCGCCTTCTACATCCTCAGCAATGATGAGGAGCTTCTTGCCGGACTGAACAATCTGCTCGAGAAGAGGCAGGATTTCCTGTACATTCGAAATCTTCTTATCTGTGATAAGAATGAGCGCTTCGTCGAGAACGGCTTCCATCTTATCGGTATCGGTTGCCATGTAAGGGGACAGATAGCCGCGATCAAACTGCATACCTTCTACCACTTCGCTGTAGGTCTCAGCTGACTTGGATTCCTCAACGGTGATAACGCCGTCGGAGGTAACCTTTTCCATAGCGTCAGCGATGAGCGTACCGATTACTTCGTCGGATGCGGAAACTGTGCCGACACGTGCGATGTCTTCCTTGCCGCTTACAGCCTTGGAAATGGCGCCGAGGGATGCAACAGCCTTGTCAACTGCCTTCTGAATACCCTTGCGGACGACCATCGGGTTTGCGCCTGCGGTTACGTTCTTCATGCCCTCATGAATAAAAGCCTGTGCGAGAAGGGTAGCGGTTGTGGTACCGTCGCCGGCCGCGTCGTTTGTCTTGGTGGCAACTTCGCGAACGAGCTGCGCGCCCATGTTCTCTGCCCCGTCTTTCAGTTCAACTTCCTTTGCGATGGTAACGCCGTCGTTGGTAATCAGCGGTGTGCCGTACTTCTTGTCAAGAACAACGTTTCTGCCCTTCGGGCCGAGTGTGATTTTCACTGTATCAGCCAGCTTATCAACGCCTGCAATCAGTGCGTTTCTGGCTTCGATTCCGTAAAGAATATCCTTTGCCATAATTCTATATCTCCTTCAATTCATTCAAAATTTTAGTGGGTGTGCAATGATTATTCAACAATCGCGAGAATGTCGCTCTGCTTTACGATGTTGTATTCAACACCGTCGCACTTGATTTCAGTGCCGGCGTACTTGCTTGTGATTACCTTATCGCCTACTTTAACAAGCATAGTTACTTCCTTGCCGTCTACGATTCCGCCAGGGCCTACTGCAATTACTTCCGCTACCTGCGGCTTTTCCTTCGCTGTACCCGGAAGAACGATACCGGTCTTTGTTGTCTCTTCAGCTTCAACAAGCTTTACTACTACTCTGTCAAAAAGAGGTTTCAGTGTCATTGTGTTTGCTCCTTCTTTATACTAATGGTAATTTGTTTTTAATTTTAGCACTCGTTTTGTTCGACTGCTAACCTTATGAGCCTATTGTAAACCCATTTGCTTTAAAAATCAAGGTTTTTTTTGATAGTTTACACTTATTTAACATTTTATTCCGCTCACAATCAAAAAACACTCCCGCGAGTGCTAATTTTTGATTCGCGCCTCTTATCTGCACAGCAATGGCGTCCGCTTTTTGCGCAGGACATCAAAACGAACGTGCGCGTTCTTCGGCGCGCAGTCTTACCCAAGGGTGATTGTCACAATAAATCCGTCAACGTTGTTTCCGGAAATCTCGTAATCGGCAAACTTTTCCCCGCTCGGAACGCTGATTTCCGTCGTTTCGCCGGAGGAGGCGGGAATATAATATGTGAGCCATCCCCCGCTGACGTCAGCGAGACCGGACGCCTCCAAATCCTCAACGGTGCGGTCAGTACCAATGTGCAGCATCTTCGTATCCGCTGTGTACAGCCTGAGTGCATCAATGTATTCTTCAAGGCACATGTCAAGCGTATCTATAGCGTACGCATGCGCCAGACCAACATACCGGAAGTGCCATTGCTCGTGCCCGATACCTGTGATATCAGCCTTATCCGCAGGATAACGCAGGATATAGCCGTACTCTGTGCAGTGTTCGCTGATCCATGAGCCAAATTCATGGTCCACAAGCGGAATGGACGCACCGTCGTCCGTGTAGAAACCAAGGTCGCACGCAAGTCCGGTGTGGTGCTCGGAGTATCCCGGAACCGCGACGTATGTTTTGGTATATTCCTCACCGTATGCCGCCATGTTGGAATCCCAGATGCGCTGCTGGTCCGCAAGAGTGCGGTGCCCGCTGGAAAGCAGCAAATCGTCACAACCGGTATCCTCGACCAGTCCGGCTACAAGCATTTCGAGGGCGTCAAACGCCTCCGGCACCATACCAAGCGTGGTCGTTGCTACCTTAATCGCGCCCGTGCGCTCGGTATACGCATTCTTGAGAACGACATCATCTATTTTGTCGTAAGCGTAATTATAGTTCACGAGAACGAGGTCGCCTTCGTCAATGGTGGAATTTTGTACCGATATGGTATCATACGATATGGCGCTCTCATTCGCCTCAACTGTGTCGGACGTATCTGCCTCTCCCGATTCGATTGACACCTTACCCGCTGCTTCCCCATTTTCGTTCAATGTCCCGGCGAGGGTTACGCTATTATTTTCAATGGTATTGGGGGTTCTGACAATCTGATATGCTGATACGCCGACAACAACGGCAATCAGCAGTATAAAAATCACAGCGCCGGCGTTAATTCTGATTTTGCGTTTTCGTCTCCGACCCGTGAAGGATTCAGGACGAGGCTGATTCTGACTCGGACGGCGCGGCGGTTGATTGGGATTCGGACGGCGGTACTGTCCGTTTCCATTATAATTCGGATTCGGACGGCGGTACTGCCCAATCTGCCCATTGTCAGGCACCTGCCCGGGATTGCCGCGATAACTGTTGTTCGCGGGAACAACAGCGCTGTTCCCATTCATTCTCATACCTGCGGCACGCGCGGCTGCGATTCTGCGTCGTTCTTCCTCGTTCAAAGGAGCTCTCTGCTGGCGCGTCGAGGGAGTCGTGGAAGGCGCGCGGTTTTCCGTTTTCTCGTCAGGCGTAAAATCCATACTGTATGTATTATCTGAAGAATTCTTATTCGATGAGTTGTTCAATGCACACACACCCTTCTTTTATGATTTATTTCTCAGCTTATATTATAAAAGATAAGAATGACTAAATCAAGTGCTTGACACCAAAAGTAAAAATTTATTTAAAATAACATGGGGAATTTTAAGAAACACTTTTTCGAAAAATCGCCTTGTATCAAAGTATAAAAACTTTTGAGAAAGGGGTGCGGGGGAGGCGCTTTTCATGAAAAGCGCCTCCCCCGCAAAACTTTATTTGATTAGCTTATTCATCCAGAGCGTCTTTTCTGGAGAGGTTGAAACGACCTTTTTCGTCGGTGCCGAGGAATTTCACTCTTATCTTGTCGCCGACGTTGCAGACGTCTTCCACCTTTTCCGTGCGCTTCTTGTCCAGCTTGGAGATGTGTACCATACCTTCCTTCTTCGGTGCGAACTCAACGAACGCGCCAATCGGAATAATTCTGGTAACAGTGCCTTCGTAAATCGCGCCTACTTCAGGCTCGAAGATGATACCTTCGATAATCTTCTTTGCCGATTCGATAGACTGCTTTTCTACGCCGGAAATGAATACGGAACCGTCGTCTTCAATGTCAATCTTCGCGCCTGTATCAGCAACAATCTGCTGGATAACCTTACCCTTGGTGCCGATAACCTCCGAAATCTTCTCAACCGGAATCTTCATCGAAATCATCTTCGGCGCATATTCGGATACTTCCTTGCGCGGCTCAGGGATTGCCTTCAGGATAACTTCGTCAATAATGTAGTCGCGGCCCTTGTGCGTTACGGCGAGCGCTTCCCTGATGATTTCCGGAGTCAGACCGTCAATCTTAAGGTCCATCTGAATGGAGGTGATACCCTTATGCGTGCCGGCAACCTTGAAGTCCATGTCGCCGTAGAAGTCTTCCAGACCCTGAATGTCGATCATCGTCATCCAACGGTCGCCTTCGGTGATAAGACCGCACGAGATACCCGCAACGGGAGCCTTAATCGGAACACCCGCGTCCATGAGAGCGAGCGTCGAGCCGCACACAGATGCCTGTGAGGTCGAACCGTTCGAGCTGATGACCTCCGATACGCAGCGAATCGCATAGGGAAATTCCTCAACGGACGGAAGAACCGGAACGAGAGAACGCTCTGCAAGAGCACCGTGACCGATTTCCCGTCTGCCGGGGCTTCTGGAAGCCTTTGCTTCACCGGTCGAATAACCTGGCATGTTGTAGTGGTGCATGTAACGCTTGGTCTCCTCTTCGGAAATGCCGTCGAGCATCTGAACGTCAGAAATAGAACCGAGCGTTGCAATGGTCATAACCTGCGTCTGTCCTCTGGTGAACATACCGGAACCGTGGTCGCGGTTGAACAGGTGAACCTCTGCCGCGAGGGGACGAATCTGATCCATACGTCTGCCGTCAACACGCTTCTGTTCGTCAAGCAGCCAGCGGCGGACAATCTTCTTCTGAATCTTATAAAGAACCTCGTCGAGGACAACGTGCATCTCTTCCTTGCCCTCGTCGAACTTGTTGTATACAGCCTCTGTGATAGGCGCCATTTTTGCGTCGCGGATATTCTTGTCGTCCGTGTCAAGCGCAACCTTCACATCCTCTGCGCAGAAATCGTAAACCGCGTCAAAGAGTGCCGGGTCGATCTCCGCGGAGGGATATTCAAACTTCGGCTTGCCGACCTCAGCAACAATAGAATCGATGAAAGTGCACAGCTTCTTGATTTCCTCGTGTGCAAGCATGATGGCTTCAAACATCTTTTCGTCGGAAACCTCAGCAGCACCCGCTTCAATCATGACCACCTTCTGATGCGTGCCCGCAACCGTAAGCTCAAGGCTGCTGCGGTCGCGCTGTTCAGCAGTGGGGTTAATAATAAGTCCTTCTTCTTCGGTAAGACCTACAAATACGCCGCCGATAGGTCCGTTCCACGGAATATCGGAGATGGACAGTGCGATAGACGCGCCAATCATGCCGGCAATTTCAGGAGAGCAGTCGTGGTCAACCGCGATAACCAGAAGAGAAATCGCGATATCATTGCGCAAATCCTTCGGAAAAAGAGGACGAATCGGACGGTCAATCACACGGGAGGTCAGGATAGCCTTTTCGCTGGGTCTTCCCTCTCTCTTGAGGTAAGAACCGGGAATTCTGCCTACCGCATAGAGACGTTCCTCGAAGTCGATGGAGAGCGGGAGAAAATCAATACCGTCACGGGGTCTTTCGGAAGCGGTGGCGCAAGCGAGAACGGCGGTATCGCCATATCTTACGAGGACTGAGCCATTTGCGAGGCCGGCCATTTTACCCGTTTCAATCACGAGCGGGCGGCCGGCGAGTTCGTAGGAAAATGTTCTGTAGTTCTCAAACATTTTAACAAGCCTTTCTGATAAAAATCATGCGAATTCAGATATCCGCACCGCTGAGGCTCAGCACTTAAACAAAAACGCGAAACTTTGATTCGTGCCCTTGTTTAACTGCTAATCCGGAGCGGGTGTTGGATACGGTTTTTTTAAAAGTGCCAGAATAGCTCCGGAACCGGAGCGGGTGTTGGATACGGTTTTTAAAATCATACTGCGGCGGATATTTTACGGGAAATTCGCAGTCCGCCGCAGCATAGTGCCGGTTTTAATTTAGGAAAAACTTATCTTCTCAGGCCAAGCTTTTCAATGATAGCGCGGTAACGTTCGATGTCGTTCTCCTTGAGATAGCCAAGAAGGTTACGGCGATGACCAACCATCTTATTCAGACCGCGGCGGCTGTGGTGGTCCTTCTTATTTGTCTTGAGGTGCTCGGTAAGCGTGTCGATTCTGTAGGAGAGAATCGCAATCTGAACTTCCGGAGAACCTGTATCGCCCTCGTGAACCTTATAGGCATCGATGATTTCCCGCTTTTTTTCCTTTGTGAGCATTGTTGTAGCTCCTTTCACCTGTAAATATTTTTCAACTGCCGCGAACCTCAGAAGACGGCGGGTGAATCGTCGTTGTACGACCGTAATATCCGTCAGCCGGGAAACGGGCATTCCAAGTGATATTATACCACAAATATGGCATTTTGTAAACACAAATGTGAAAAACATGTGCCAAATATTTTTTCAATACAGGCGGGACGTATGTATGATTTTACCTACGCCAAAAAAGCCTTCCCCCCTTTTTTCCTTATTCAAATTTCAAAGTTTTTTGAAGGGGTGCGGGGGAACTTTTTAAGGAAAAAGTTCCCCCACAAATCCATATTCCCCTTATTTATTGAAAAGTTTTTCAAAATCTGTTGACAAAGGTGGCGATATATGCTATAATGTAGGCACCTCGCGCAGAGGGTTATTTTTTTGTGCGCAGATATAAGGCTATATCTGTAGTTCAAATACCCCGCAGAGGGAGGTACAACATCGGACGGTCATGTTAAATCATCCGTCAAAATTTTCAAGGAGGTGCCGATATCATGAGAGTTAAAATCACTCTTGCCTGCAGCGAATGCAAAGCGCGCAACTATGACACAACGAAAAACAAGAAGAACGACCCTGACAGAATCGAACTCAATAAGTACTGCCGTTTCTGCCGTAAGCACACCCTGCACAAGGAAACCAAATAATCGAGTAAGGAGCTCTTAGACTATGGCTGAAAAGGAAAACAAAACCGAACTCGAAAAGTCCGCGGCAAAACCTGTCAAGGAACAAAAGCCAAAGCAGGACAAGCCCTCGTTCGGCGAGAGATTCGGTAGATGGTTCAGGTCCATGAAGTCCGAATGCAAGAAAATTTCGTGGGCATCATGGGATTCCGTTCGCTCTAACAGCATTATCGTTATAGTCTGCGTACTTATCGTGAGTGTTGTCATTGGTATTCTTGACTACTGCTTCTCCGGTGCGATTGTTGGTCTGAGCCGTCTTATCTGACGGTACCGTAAACCGTTTCGTTTGCGCGACATCGTACTATCTGGCAAGTTACGGAGGTTACAGAATATTAAATGAGCGATATTAATGAAATGAACCAGGGTTTGCGTTGGTATGTTGCGCACACCTATTCCGGCTACGAAAACAAAGTTAAAGCTAATCTTGAAAAAATCGTGGAAAACCGCGGCCTCGGTCACTTGATAACCGACATCCGCATCCCCACGGAAATCGTCGTCGAATCTGACGGCGGCAAGGAGCGCGAAGTCGAGAATAAGATTTTCCCGGCGTACGTGCTTATCAAAATGGAAATGAGCGACGAAACATGGCACATCGTCCGCAATATCCGCGGCGTGACCGGCTTCGTCGGACCCGGCTCAAAGCCCGTTCCGCTTACAGACGAGGAAGCCGCAGCCATCATCAAGGAAGAACCCGCCGTCACCACCTCGGATTCCTTCAAGGCGGGCGACCTTGTAAACATCATCGACGGGGTATTCCGCGGCTACAGCGGCAAACTCGAGTCAATCGACGAGGAGTCAGGCGAAGCGACCGTCATTGTCTCCACAGTCGGACGCGATATGTCCGTTACGCTTGACAAAAAATGCGTGGAAAAAGCGAAGGACTGAGCCTCCGCAAACGGCGTGCACCGGCCGGAATCGGTGCAAAAAGTGGGAGAGAGATTAATTTTTTGCAAAGTCTCTCGTCAGAAACCACATATGGAGGTAATTTGCTATGGCAAAGAAAATTGTTGGCTATATCAAGCTTCAGCTTCCCGCTGGTAAGGCTACACCTCAGCCGCCGGTTGGTCCTGCGCTTGGTGCATACGGCGTTGCAATTCCGAACTTCACAAAGGAATTCAACGAAAGAACAAAGAATGATATCGGTCTGATTATTCCTGTAGTTATTACAGTTTACGCTGACCGTTCGTTTACATTTATCACAAAGACTCCGCCGGCTCCGGTTCTCATCAAGAAGGCCTGCGGTATCGACACAGCGTCCGCTACTCCGAACAAGACAAAGGTTGCCATACTCAAGAAGGAACAGGTTCGTCAGATTGCCGAAACAAAGATGAAGGACCTCAACGCCGGCTCGATTGAAGCAGCTATGAGCATGATTGCAGGTACAGCCCGCTCTATGGGTGTAGTTGTTGAAGACTGAGGAGGACGGAAAGAATGTTTAAGAGCAAAAAATATGTAGACAGCCAGAAGCTGATCGAAAAATCCAAATCATATGACCCGGCAGAGGCTATGAACCTCGTTTGCCAGACATCCAAGGCCAAGTTCGACGAAACAATTGAAGTTCACCTCCGTCTGGGCGTTGACTCCCGTCACGCAGACCAGCAGGTTCGCGGCGCTATCGTACTTCCGAACGGCACAGGTAAGAAGGTTCGCGT
>CAZUPI010000038.1:0-23880 GCA_964621755.1 uncultured Ruminococcus sp.
CACCTTGTCCGGCGTCTTTTCAGCAATCGCGTCGACTGTGTCGTACGCAAAGTTGTACTTGTCCTCGTTGTGGAAAATGATTTTCTGAAGCTGTCCATTCTTCTCGATGCACTCGATAAACCGTGCAGCAACCGGATCTTCGGGAAGCGGCGACAAAGTGTCAGTGGGCTTGAGGGACTTTTCTTCTTCCTCAAGATTTTCTGGATAATCATATGCCGCCCCGCCGCGATTTGTCACGACAGCAAGAAACTCGCAGTCACCCCCATAGGAAATCATGCCATGCAGCTCGCCGCTGTCATAGTAGATGGAATCCCCTGCTTCCAAAATTTCTATATGTCCGTCAATAGAAACCTTCAGCTTACCGGAGAGGATGTAGTCATATTCCTGCCCCTCATGACGGCTAAGTTTTATCGGTGCTTCGGCTTCTTCTGCAGAATATTTGGCTTTTACGATAAAGGGTTCCGCAATTTTATCCTTAAATAGGGGGGCAAGATTGTTGTAACGGAATCCCTTACGGCGCGCAATGGGAAGACCTCCTCCAGCTCTGGTGATGCTGTACTCATGCAATGTTGGGCTTTGCCCCTTCAGAAGGTCAGTGGTATCGATGCCAAATCTGGCAGCACATTTATAAATAAAGGTAAAGGAAAAATCCGCACGTCCGGCTTCAAGCTCACGATAGTTTTCCAGTGACACACCAGTACTTACCGCCATTTCCTCTTCGGACAGCTCGCAGACTAGACGGGTTTCGCGTATACGTTCTGCAACCTCTTTGATGATTTGCTCCATTTGTGGTGTACTCCTCTTGTTTTCCATAAAACTAAAAAAGACCCGCCTCGACTTTGAGACGAATCTGCTACAATGCAACATTCGCGGTACCACTCAAATTGCGCAAAATAAATATTGCGCCACCTCTGCGAGCTCTATCAAGCCCCATGCCGTCACGTGGCAATTACGGGGAATCATTACTCACTGTGTTCATCCCATTCGTCATACACAGCTTTCCTTTCCCGACTCGGAAGTGATAATGTGGAAGTCTGCCGCGTCCGCATCTCACCATCGCGAACTCTCTTTGCCGGTTTTTAACATTCACAAGTCTTCGTCACAGTCTTTACAGGTCTTATTTTTCGATAAGTATAACACATTTTCTAATATATGTCAAGTAGAATTTTCAAAAAATTCATAAAAATTAAGGCATGTTGGGTATAGGGAAAACTTTGTAAAAAAGTTTTCCCTACGCATTCGATTTTTCACTTGCAGTCACAGCAGCTGAGACAATAGTCTATTACCACCATCGCGTGAAGGTCAAGCTTGTCCACCGTATAGGAAAGAATTCCGTTTTCATATGTATATGGAATATCTACATTTTCCGGTGCAAGGTATACACGTTTTGGCTTGATACCAAGGTTAAGCGATACGTTGATGCCGTAGAGCGAAACAACATCTTCAATCACTTCGATTCCGCTGCCTCGTCTTACCGGAGAAGCATACAGGAGGTGATTGACAAGGCGGTGTTCAGCAGTCTGATTCATCAAAGTAACCACCCCTTGCGCCGGAAGATTTGTGGTAAGCGCTTTATGGTCGCCGAGCAGTTTGTCAATCACATGGGTCACGAGCAGCTTTGCAATGATGCTTCCCTTTCTTGCATACTCCGTAAAGAGGGGCGCTGATATATAAGCTCCATCCGTGCCAATCGTTGCCGCCGGATAGGATTTGGATTTATCATTCGGAGTGTGCTGGTGGGATGAAAAGTGGAAGGTTGTGCGGTTGAAGTACGGATTTTCGCAGGTAATCAGCACATCCGCGCCATCCTTTGCGGCGATATCATACACCGGTGACGAATAGATGACAAATGCGGTATTTCCAAGGCACGGCAGTTCGAAGGATGGTCTGAAATACACCGGATTATAGCTGGACAAGCCGTTATAGGTGCAGCCGAGGTCGAGGCTGAAAGCATTTTCCTCCGTGTTGATTGCGCTGCCGCCGGTGGCGAGCACCCGTCCGCCGCACGAAGTGAACGCTTTGATTTTGTCGGTAAGGTATTTGTCAAGCTTGATAGAATCAGGAAGAATCAGCAGCTTATATTTGTCGAGGGACTCCTCGGCGTCGATGACATCAAACAAATAGTTTCCCTCAAGCAGGATTCGCACTGCGCCTGCATCTGCATCCACACCGCCGTGGTGGGTAATGGTTCCGGTAGCATAATAGTTTGAGATAGCTTCCTCGGACAAAACGGCGATATCGGCAACAGAGAGCACGCCGTCAAGCCACGGCTCACGCGCTTCTACTTCGGCATAAGCTGCGCCGATAAGTGCATATGTAGCTTCGTCCATATGTCCGTCGGGATGAAGCTGGTCGCCGATGGAACACTTCGCTCCATTTGCGGTGCACAGTGCCTCCTCATAGCGAAGCGCGTTTGGGTGTTTATATCCGCCAAATTCGCCCCATGTGGTATGGAATTTTCCGGTCATGCCGAGAAAATCCTTGCCGAGAGTACGGGAATAAGCAGCGGACAGCGGAAAGTGGTCATATCCCCAGCCGCCCGTCGGGAGAGATTCGAGTTCGAGGTGTGTATCAACATCCGCAAGGTCACGTCTGCCGCGTCTGATATGTCCGCTGTTGTGGAAAACCGGAAGTCCTGGCTTGATGCGGTCTACCGCTTCACGGATACGCGCAGTATAGTTTTTGTAGATTCTCTCGCCGAGCTCTCGTACATTTGCGTCGTCATACGGGTCCTTGCCCTCGTCGAGCAGTGTCTTCACACAGTTCTGGCACCAGCACATACGCACGCCGACGATATCGAGAAAGATACCGTCGCAGTCGTAGTTGCGGACCACTTCTTCAACCTGCGCGATGAGATAGTCGAGGTATGGACTGTTCATGCAGAACTCGTGATAGCCGGGCATGGTCCAGTCGATGCGGTCGTCACGGTTTCGTCTGAGCCATTCGGGATGGCGTCTTGCCATTTTTTCATCGAATCCGGCGGAAAGGTATACCGGAGTTTTCACGCCGATTTCGTGTGCGGCTTCGATTTGCGCCCCGAGGAGATCAAAACTGAGTCCCGGGTGCATTTCGTTTGCTTCACTCGGATGATATGCCCATCCATGGTGACATTTGGAAAACACTGTAATCGAATTGACGTGCCCGAGTTTTAGGGCGGACTGAAACTGCTCTTTTGAAAATTGACTTCCTATTCCGTCAATTTTTTCACTGGTGTGGAAGTCGAGATGTACTTGCCTGAAGTTCACGCCTTATCTCCGTTCTGATTGATAGATTTTAGATTACTTGAATTTTATCATGTGAGAGGGAAAAAATCAAGAGCAAACTGAATTTTCTAAGGAACACCTAAGATACTTTTTATATCTCTGAAGTTGAACGGGGAAATGCTTTTTGCAAAAGCACCTTCCCAGAGAACACCTCCAACTCACGTTATTTTATGAGTTTTATAATATTCAATCCAATAAAGGAGGGCTTCCGGTGTGGTGGTATTCCATACGGAAATACGGGGGAGCTTATAGAGGGTTGCGGATTTATTTTGTTTTATCTCGGCAACACCGCGGTCACAGGCTACCGTTACGAGATAACCTATATTGTGGAGAATGCGCTCCGATTCTTCGGAATATGCACCGTGCGGGTAGATGAGAACAGACGAGGTATATGGATACTGTTCCGCAAAACTTTGTTTCATTAATTGGCAGTCATTTACGAGGCTGGTTTCGTATGTTGCACAATCGAGGTAAGAATTCAAAATTCCGTTCCACCCGTTGTCGATATCGTGAAGACCATAGGTATGTGAAACAATCTCCAGACTTGTAGGAATGGTATCGTTAAGAGAAAAATGCCCCTCCTTATTGACACAATTTCCGATTACGGCACAGGTAAGCTTCATTCCGAATTCTTCGGCTGCGGGAACTGCGATATCGATTACGCTGGTATATCCATCGTCAGAAGTAATAATGATGGGATTATCGGGAAGGTCGCCATCGTAATATACGTAATCTATGAGGTCGGCAAAAGATACCGTCTGATATCCGGCATCAGACAGCGCTGCGAGATGTTCCCGAAAAAGGGATTCCGATATGACAAAATCGCCTGTATAAGTATTCGAAAAGTCATGATACATGAGAATCGGGACGGATTTTGCGTGACAAGGAACGGCAAGGACAACGGTCAATACTGCAGTAAGAAATAACTTTTTCATAATCGCTCCGCTACATTTTTATATTAGTTTATCCTATACGAAGGAATTTTATTTTTTGTAATTTTCATCAAACTTATTGACAAATTCACAAGATATGTTATACTATATGAATAAGAATATATTGAATTTTAATTTGCATTTTGCTAAATAATGTTCGAAAAGAGGATTATCTTCCCTATGCATTCTTATCACTTATCATTATTATTCTTTTTTTAAAAGAAAGGAAGTATTATGAAACATCATGCAAAAATTTTATGTACGATTCTCGCCATGCTCATGATTGCGACAACAGCATTGTCATGCTCAGATACGAATGTGACTGACGGCGAACCGAACAATCTGTCAAGCGAAACTGCGGTTGCAACGGAACCGGAAGATGCTGATGCTGCGTTGTATAAAGACCTGCCGGTCACAGATTTGGGGGGCGGGGATTTCAACATTCTGGTACCGACGCACTTGGAAGACGAATTCGCCAGTGAGATGACCGGTGACGTGATTGATGATGCGGTATATACGCGCAATCTTGCCGTAGAGGAGGCACTTGATGTAAAAATTAACGCAGTGCCTGTAGCCGGACTTTGGGATGACCAGAGCATATTCCTCAACGCAATCACAAGCTCTGTCATGGCGCTTGATGATGCCTACCAGCTCGTGAGCGGCTATGCGGCTTACATTACCTCGCTTTCTTCAAGCGGGATTCTGGCAAACTGGAATGATATTCCGGATTTAAACTTTGAAAAGCCGTGGTGGAACGCCAACATTACAGATGAAATGAATGTGGCAGGCAATCTGTACTATGTTACCGGCGATATGTCTCTTACTTCAATCGAGTATTTGTTCTGTTTATTCTTTAACAAGGGGCTTGTGGAAGAATTTGGTCTTGAAAGTCCCTACGATTTAGTAAACGAAGGAAAATGGACGTTGGACACCATCACAACCTATACGTCTGTTGTGTCGTTTGACTACGACGGTAACGGCGTGATGAACGAAAAAGATTTTTACGGATACATTTCCGATGACTCGAACTACATTTCGGGGTATCAAGCAGCGTTTGACGCGAATATTACAGTCAAGGACAGCGACGGCATTCCGCGGCTTGCCATAGACACGGAAGATTTTATGAACAAGTTCTCTGCTCTGTACACATTCCTGCGTGAAAGCCCCAGCAGCTATCTGAACTATATGAGCACAAGTTTCAGCGGCGAAAATGATGTGACCGCCGGTATGTTCAAAAACGGCCGTGCACTCATCATGGCGGACATGCTCGGAAACGCGGCTATGATGCGCGATTCTGACGTAGAGTTTGGGATTATCCCATATCCAAAATACACGGAGGAGCAGAAGGATTATCATACGACCTCATGGGACGCATATACCTTGTTCTGCATCCCGGTAACATCGGAACCGTCCGTGGTCGGCGTAGTTGCGGAAAATCTTGCGGCATACTCCTACAAGACCGTCATCCCCGCATTCTATGAAACCGCTCTGAAATCAAAATATGCACGTGACACGGAAAGTGCTGCCATGATTGATATCATTCGTGAAGGCGCTACCTATAATTTCGGAACGGTCAATTCCATTCAGTGCTTAAGCTGCGGTCACATTTTCAGATCTCTCATCCAGGATTCAAATCCCAACATTGCGTCTTACATTGCTTCAAATGTCAAAGCGATGTCCAAAGTACTTGATTCGTTTGTGGAAAAATCGTATTTGCAGTAATAGTAAGGGGTTCAGGAGTTTTTGGGATAAAAAGAACGTAAAATCATCACCAATGAGAAAAGACGAGGGTGAAGTATTCATATAATAGAATACTTCACCCTCGTTATTTCTTATGTTCCCCTTATTCCTTTGCTGTCACATCGGATATGACACATTTTGTCCAGAAGCCGGATTTCAGCATCGGAATTCCGATTGACAACTTGATGATATCCGAAAATTGTACGATAAAATATATTGCAATGATGGACAAAGAGGTATAGCGGCAGAGGACTAAGGATAGTATTGCCGGAACACACCATGTGTATACCGAGTCAAACAGGAAGGTTATCACCGTTTTGCCTCCGGCGCGTATTGTAAAGTAGATACAGTGGATTAGTGAGTAAATCGGAAGGGATGCTCCAAGTATCATCAGACATTTTGCTGCAAGGGAGCGTACCCCTGGCTCCACGTTATACATCATTGGCACGAGCGGTGCAGTCACGATAATGATGAGGCCAATCAGGATATGCGACACCAGTGTAATAAATAACAGCTTCCGATCGACGTCGCGTGCGCCTTCTTCATCGCCCGCACCGAGACGCTGTCCAACCAAAATCGATACTGCCGTACCCATAGCGAACATGATGACGCAGAACAAGTTCCAAGCAGTGGCGGAAATATTGGTTGCGGCAATGACGACAATACCGCGGGTCGCATAATTACGGTTGATAAAGGTCTGCCCGACAGACCAAAGAATTTCGTTTATGAGGAGAGGGGTGCCGGTGACGACGATTTTTTTGACCAGCGCCTTGGGAATTTTCAAGCTGCGGTATGCACCTTCAATGAATTTATACTTTGCATGCTTGACGTGTGTCATTGTCACAACGTAGGCAAGCTCGACAAAACGGGACATCACGGTTGCGAGAGCCGCGCCGGCGGTACCCATATTCGGAAAGCCACACTTTCCGTAAATGAGCAAATAATTGAATACGAGATTGACCACGATGGCAAAAATACCAGCCAGCATGGGAATGACAGTTTCGCCGGTTTCCCGCAAGATTCCGGCGTATACCTGTACTATTGCAAAAGGGAGAAGACCGTATATTGCGATTTTAAAGTAGCTTTTCGCCGCCTCCATGGTTGCGGCAATGTCCTCTGCGGTATTGGACTCACTTTCAAGAAACAGCATGAGAAGCGTTTCGGAATTCAGTACGAGAAGGACTACTGCAACGATAGAGGTAGAAATGGCAAAAATCATCCGGAAGCGGAACGTATCCCGCATACCGCTCCAATCTCCGACTCCAAAAAATTGGGTACCAAAGATGGATGCGCCGGACAGTCCGCCGAAGATAGCGAGGTTGAAAACATATATGAGCTGGTTTACGATGGACACACCGCTCATCTGATAAGTGCCAAGGCCGCCGACCATTAGGTTATCCAGCAAACTGACAAAATTGGTAATTCCCTGCTGGACGATAATCGGAAGAACGAGAAAAAGGAGTGTGCGATAGAATTTTTTATCGCCGAGGTATTTTTCTTTAAAAGTCATGTTTTATTTGCTCTTAAATCTGAAGAAATTTTTGGTGTTATTATAACAAATGTCGCAAATGAGGGTTGCGAGTGCTTCCGGGTCAAAGGGATACAAGCCTTTTTCCACCCATTCACCAATTAAAGCGCAGAGAATGCGGCGGAAATATTCGTGGCGCGGGTAGGAAGTGAAACTGCGCGAGTCAGTAAGCATCCCATTAAAGCGACCGAACGCAGAAAGGTTGGCGAGGTTTGCCATTTGCGCTTTCATACCATCTATGGTATCGTTAAACCACCATGCCGAACCTTGCATAACCTTCGGATGACCGTCCTCTGCCGTCTGGAAACATCCAATTGCTGCAGCAATAGAAGCGTTTGCGGACGGGTCAATAGAGTAGATGATTGTTCTCGGAAGAGCGCCGCGTGACTCCATCATGTCGAGCAGCTCGATAATTCCTGCTACGTTGGTATATCCAACGGTGTCAAAACCGGTATCGGGACCAAGTGCCTTCATCATGCGGGTATTGGCGTTTCTGTATACTCCTGCATGGAACTGCATGACCCAGCCGTGCTTCTCGTATTCTGCGGCAAGATAGCCGAGCATTTCACACTTGAGAACGCACAGCATTTCGGGGGTTACGTCACGTCCGTCGGAAGCGAGGGCACACTCAAGGGCTTTGTTTGCGGCATATTCGTTGGGTTTCACGAACATTGGGAATTCGTCAAGACCGTGGTCGGCGGTACGGCAGCCCATGGAATCGAAAAATTCGATTCGCTTGCCGAGCGCTTCTTTGAGCGACGCAACATCGTGGATTTCTACACCGGAAGCCTCACCGAGCTTTTTATAGTATTCGGCAAGACCAGGTTTATTGATGTTGAAGCATTTATCCGGGCGGAATGCGGGGAGTACCTGTGTGTCAAAGGTATCATCCTCTGCAATCGCCTTATGATATTCGAGGGTATCCGCTGGGTCGTCAGTGGTGCAGATGATTTCAACGTGAGATTTGCGGATGATATTTCTCACACTCATAGACGGGTCGGCAAGAAGGGATGATGTGATGTTCCACACTTCATCAGCAGTAGCTTCGGACAGAATGAGGTCACAGTTGAAGTAGCGGCGAAGCTCAAGGTGTGTCCAATGATACAGCGGATTTCCAATAAGCTGCGGCATGATTTTTGCATATGCTGCAAATTTTTCGTAATCGGATGCGTCTCCGGTAATGTATTTTTCCGGTACGCCGCAGCTTCTCATAGCGCGCCATTTATAGTGGTCGCCGGAGAGCCAGAGCTCTGTGATATTCGAGTACTGCTTATCCTCTGCGATATCGCGCGGTGGTACGTGGCAGTGGTAGTCGATAATCGGAAGTTCGGCCGCATACGTATGGTATAAAATTTTGGCAGTCTCGGTTGTAAGAAGAAAGTTTTTCCCCATGAAAGTTTTCATTGTCTGTCTCCATTCAATTATAGAAGTTCTGTAAGGTATGTAAGTGTTTTTTCTATTTTTGGGATATCGAGAGCGTTCTCGTTCATGATTGGTGATTCAAGAGTTATGGTACCGCGATAGGACATCTCATCAAGCAGGCGCGCGACAGATACAAAGTCGATTTTACCCTCTCCCGGATGCAATATCGGGCGAAGTGCGTAAAAATCACGATAGCCGCCGCCAAAGTCGCTGATGTGGACATGCTCAATATGAGGAATAAGTTCAGAGTCGGTGAGGATATCCTTCGTCTGCTCATGGAGCTTGCCGAAGCGAGTATCAAAGATAAAAGCGGTATTGTCGGGCAACGGCATGAGCTTATGCCAGTTGGACTGAGGGTCTGCGGCATTGGAAGGAATGTTTTCGACCAACAAGCGAATTCCGTGGTCCGCGGCGGTTTGGGAAAGCTCAGCGAGCTTGGAAGCGTTATATTCGATATGTCCATCTGAGCTGACGCCGCCCCAGAGGTGTAAAACCATGCGGTGGATATCGGTCATCTCCCCCATGCGGCAATTTTCACAGTAGAGAGTATAGGCCTTTTTATACAAAGCGTCCGCTTCATCTTCTTTTCCATCGGCTAGGAGAACGCCGGCGTCAGATATCATGGCGCCGATTTCCTTTTCGCAGTGAATAACCGAAGTGGAATCCTTGAGTCCCGATTCACGCACTGCTTCCGCGACTGCGGGCAACTTATCGTAGTAAAATGACAGCATCATCAGTTCGATGCCGTCGCAGAGGTCTTTATCCGCGAGCTTTACAATTTCGCGTAAGGCTTGGCGGTAATCGTAACCGTTCGAGCGTCCGACCATTGTTCCGGTGGACACGTATAATTTTCTATTATTGTGGGTCATATATGCTCCGGTGAATCCATATTACTTCATTATAAATAATACTATATTGAAGTCGTTTTGTCAAGAGGGGAAGCAGCATGGTATGTGCTTTTTGTAAGAGAAAAAGGTTGATTTTTGATATATTCTGTATAAATCTGTGGAATTTTACGATATACTTGTTAGTAAGAAGTTCATACTGGAGGTTTTAGATATGGAAAAATGGGAGCGTGATTTTCTGCGTGATATGGCAAGGAAAAAGCTGGAACTCAGTCAGAGCGATTGGATGCAGAGTCGGATACGGGCATGGGCGGTCTGTACTGCTGTCCGACGCAATTTATTGTAAACATGATGGGCATGGAGAACATGTTTGTCGAGATGTGTGTGAATCCCGACAATTTTCAGCTGATGATGGAACGCTTGTCGGATGATTATGTGAAGTATTTCAAAACCGCAGAGTCGATGGGCTTACTCCTGCCCTGCAACGGAAACAACTGGGTTGCGCAGGGGTCGTTTGCATTCACAACCTGTCTGCCTGGCGCCAAGGATGAGCCGCATAAGCTCAACGAAGTCTGGGGATTTCTTGATTCTCAGGAAACAGTCACCATTTCTCCTGAAATGTTTGATGAATTAATCTTCCCGTATTACAAGAAAATTTCGGATTTATTCGGCCTTTTGTCCTATGGCTGCTGTGAGCCGGTTCACGCGTTCTGGGAAAAGTCGCTGTCCCGTATGAAGAATCTTGCGGAAAATCTCGATTTCGCCGTGGTGTGATGAGGAATACATGGGCGAGGAGCTTCGAAAACGTGATATTACCTTTCAGCGCAAGCCCCTCCTCTATTCGTGAGTGATGACGATGCGTTTGACGAGGAAGGTTGGCGAAAGCATGTCATAAAGACGGTCGAGGCATCCCGCGGCGGAAGGTTGGAGTTTACGTTCCGCGACGTATATAAACCGGCGGAGACCCACATCGTCCGCGGCGCGCCGTTGAGATTGTTCGCGAAGTCATTGACGAATACTGGTATTGAAATTTCAAAACTTTTATGGACCGGTTCGAAGGGAGTTCTTTTATCAGGAAGTTCGCGAAAATTACGTAATTCATAATTTGTATCTTTTTATTTTTAATAAAATGTTGTATAATAATTAAAATAACGTGAGTTCGACTAGGAAAAACTTTTTTCTCGAAAACGCATTGAACTCACGTAAAAATATAAGTTCACTGAGCTTGCTAATGGCAAATCACTATACTTTCTGATAACTTTAACGGAGTCAATATATGGCAGACAAAACTGAAATCATCGATACCTCCGATATCAGCCTGCTTTATCCCGATTCGGACAGTCTGCGTCGGCACATGATGGGTGAGGAAGTCGCAAAATTGTCGCAAATCACCGCAGAACAGCTGGAATTATACTTTTTGATGGACCTCAAAAGCTGTGATTTCGGCAGCTTTTACACCTGTGACCCGGAGGTCATTTTATACCGTCAGGACACGTTTGAGGATATGACGAATAACCCTGAACTTTCGCATATCCTTCTTAAAATGATACCATTTTTAAACGATATTACCGAACTTCGGCGAATGGGCAGTGACTCTGCGGCATCTACTGAATCGTATCTGTACAGTATCACGGAGGTTGAACTGTACACTTCCCTTCTGGACTTGCTGCGTGACAACCTGCTTCCGCTGGCATCTAAGTTCAAAAGCACTGCGTTTCGCCGTTTTGCTGAGAGAATCAACACGCTGACTGCCAGCGAATACTACAAGAACATCAACGCCCAGTTGAAGGAGCTTACCTCACGGGTACGCGAAATCAAAAGCGTGACGATTGGCGTCAACTTGGACTCACAGCTTCGTGCGGATCGGGCAGGTGTTCTCTCTATCAACAACGAATATTTTAAATCGGGCGAGTTGCTCGATAAAATGCTCAGGCTTGACTTTAAATCAGATGAAAAGACCTGCATTGCGCCGCTTGTTGCGTTTAAAAAGGGACAGTCGGACAACCAGCAGATGGCATTGTCAAACGCCTTCAATGGTGCGATCAACGATGTTTTCCGTTCCTCCATTCGTTCGTGGAAAAAAGTCATTCAGCATTACGTTCTGGAAAATACCGATTTTTTGATTCGGTTGATGCCGGAAATTGAATTTGTGACCAAAGCTACCGAGCTTCTGCTCAAGCTGAAATCGAAGGGTTGTCCGCTGTGCCATCCGCAGATTATGCCGATTGCCGACAAGAAGTTCACCGCGAAAGGATTATGCAATCCGATAGTCGCGATGAAGCTCGACGGTACTGTGGTGCCAAACGATTTTACCTTTGATGAAGAAGGCATGATTTATGTACTGACTGGTCCTAACCGAGGTGGTAAGTCGGTTATCACCTGTGCTGTCGGCATTGGGTTCGTGATGGCACAACTTGGACTTCCGGTCTGTGCCGAAGAATGTATCATCAGTCCATGCGATGAAATTTTCACGCACTTCCCGACCGGCAGCGAAGATACCATTGACAAAGGTCGACTGGGCGAGGAATGTTCTCGTCTTGGTGCGATTTTTGAAGAGGTCACGGAAGACAGTCTGGTGCTGCTTGACGAGTCCCTATCATCGACAGGTTCGTTCGAGGGGGCATATATTGCAGCCGAAGTATTGCAGGGCTTTTCAATGGTCAAGTGCCGCGGTATCTTCTCAACACACCTACATGACCTCGCAGCTTCTGTCGACTCCATCAACGAGGCGTGTCTGCCGAAGGGCGGTGTAAAGATTGACAACCTTGTTGCCGCCATTGAAAAAGGCTCACGCAGTTTCAAAATACTGCGTGCAAGACCTGACGGCAAGAGCTATGCCCGCGACATTGCGGACAAGTATGGTCTGTCGATTGACAAAATTATGGAAAAAATCAAGAGAGACTGAAAACCCGGAAAAAAAGACTTGGAGGTATTTATGACCGATTTACTGAAACTTTTGGAAAACGATGCGCGCTTATCGCCTGAGGCACTTGCGCTGATGCTAGACAAAGAGGTCGGTGATATCAAAGCAATAATCGACGGTTACGAACGCGACGGGGTAATTCTTGGATATCACACCGTGATTGACTGGGACAAAACCAACCGCGAATATGTTTGTGCGATGATTGAAATTAAAATCACACCGCAGCGTGACCGCGGCTATGACCATGTTGCGCAAAAGATTTACAACTATCCTGAGGTGGAGTCTCTGTACCTGATGTCCGGAGGATTTGACCTTGCGGTATTCATCAAAGGAAAGACGATGCGCGAGGTTGCGTTCTTTGTGGCGGAAAAACTCGCTCCCATTGAGGATGTCATTTCCACTTCGACCCACTTTGTGCTTAGAAAATACAAGGATAACGGAATCGTTTACGGTGCTGTTCCGGTTGACGAGAGAGGAAATATTATCTGATGCTCGATTATTCAAATATACTCTCGGAAACAATACAGGAAATAAAACCATCCGGCATCCGCAAATTTTTCGACATGCTCGACGGTATGAAAGACGTCATCTCCCTTACCGTCGGTCAGCCCGATTTTGTAACGCCGTGGCACATCAGAGTAGCCGCAATCAACTCCCTTGAAAACGGCAAAACATATTATACATCAAACAGCGGTACCCTCGAGCTGCGCGAAGTAATCTCGGCTTACATGAAGCGCAGATACAATTTGGGGTACGACCCAAAATCTGAGATTATTGTAACGGTAGGCGGCAGCGAGGCGATTGACATCGCGATGCGCGCACTGATAAATCCCGGCGATGAGGTTATCATTCCGCAGCCGGCGTTTGTATGTTATGGCCCGATTTGCGAGCTTACAGGTGGCGTTCCGGTATATGTCAATACGCAGGAAAAAAACAAGTTCAAGCTGACTGCTGACGAGCTGCGCAGCGCTATCACGGACAAAACGAAATTGCTTGTGCTTCCCTATCCGAATAATCCAACCGGTGCGATTATGACACGCGAGGATCTTGAGGAAATTGCGGAGACACTGCGCGGTACCAACATCATGGTACTATCGGACGAAATTTACTGTGAACTGACATATGGTCAAAACCATACATCGATTGCTTCGCTTGACGGCATGCGTGAACGAACGATTATCGCAAGTGGTTTTTCGAAAACCTATGCGATGACCGGCTGGAGACTCGGGTACACGTTGGCCCCCCATGAATTGACTGTACAAATGCTGAAAATCCATCAGTACGCTATCATGTGCGCGCCGACAACTTCGCAGTACGCGGCTGTTGAAGCAATGCGTAACGGCGATGAAGATGTTGAAATGATGCGTTCGGAATACAACCGCAGACGCAGGTATATTGTCGGTGGTCTCCGTAATCTTGGCATCGATTGCTTTGACCCCGAAGGAGCGTTTTACGTCTATCCGAATATCTCAAAGTTTGGACTTACGTCAGAGAAATTCTGTGAACGTCTTCTGACCGAGGAGGGGATTGCCATTGTCCCCGGTACGGCGTTTGGCGAGTGCGGCGAGGGATTTGCGAGAATTTCATATGCATACTCGGTCGAACATATTGCCAAAGCACTCGACAGAATCGAGCGATTTGTGAAAAAAATGAATCAAGAAGAAATATAAAAACCGCACACTCTTTTTCGAAATTTGCTTTAAGAGTTTTTCACGCAAAATAAATAAAATTTTATAAAAATTTCTTTGGTTTTTGGCGATTAAAAGTTGGCGGGGGTATTGCATTTTCAGCAAAACTGTGATATAATAACTACTGTTGACTTGTTTAATGATTCCATGTTTGGAGGTGTAATTCAAATGGCAAAGTGCTGTATCTGCGGAAAAGGCGTTACATTCGGCTGCAATGTTTCCCACTCAAACCGCAAGACAAACAGAGCGTGGAAACCGAACATCAGAAAGGTAAAGGCTGTTGTTGACGGAACTCATACAACTGTTAGCGTATGCTCTCGCTGCCTTCGTTCCGGCAAAATCAACCGCGCTTGACTCTATTCTTTATATGTCGTTTAAAACTCCCTATCTTCTTACAGTGGGGGGTTTTTGACTTTTATAGAAGCGTTTAAAGATTGAATTTAAAAATGAGCAAAGAATATTTTTGTGTGATTTCGCAAGAGGTATCGAAAGAGGAACGTTTCGCATTGCAACAGGCGGTCGGAGAGGTGATTCTTTTTCCGCCGGACAGAAACATCTCGGAGTCGGTGCGGTGCCATCCTGATATGATTTTTGCGGTGCTGGATGGAAAACTGTTTTTATCAAGGGAATACTACCTTACAAACACGGCGATTGTTGATAAAATCGCTCGGTTTGGCGGGTTTGATGTTGCACCGATGGAAGGAAAACGCGGTGCAGAGTACCCGCTTGACGTAGGGTTTAATGCTGCGGTGGGGCGTGACTTTATCATTTGCCGCGTGGACGTGGTGTGTCCGTCGCTGCTGAACTACGCGAAGTCAAGGGGATACCGAATAATTCCTGTCAAGCAAGGGTATGCGGGATGCTCGTGCATCGTAACAGATGCGGCAGTACTGACATTCGACCTCGGGATTGCCGCAGCGTTAAAAAAACATAAAATTCCGGTACTGCCGCTTCACAACGGTGGGATTATGCTGCCTGGATATAATTGCGGATTTCTCGGAGGTGCGGGAGGCTTTTCAGAGGGAACGGTTTATCTTCTCGGGAATGCGGAAACTCTTCCCTGCTATGCTGACCTCAGGCAGTTTGCAGACAAAAATAAGTATAAGATTGTGTCGCTGGCGAATAATGCTGTGACCGATTACGGTGGAATTAAGATTTTTCAGAAAAGATAGGGGGGAAAACATCATGTACGAATTTGTACCTACCATCATGCGGGAAGCTGCCAAAATCATGCTATCCGCGCACGAGATTGACCAGACGATAAACGTCAAATCCGGCGACGCGAATTTTGTGACAGCATATGACGTTGCGGTGCAAAATTTTTTGTATACCAAAATTAGGGCACAGCTGCCGGATGCAGTAATAATCGGAGAAGAATCGGACGACAATCACATGGAAGCTTTAGCGTCGGGAACGGCGGTAATTATTGACCCAATTGATGGGACGACAAACTTCATCCACAACTACCGCTCAAGCGCCATTTCAATTGGGATTGCACGGCGCGGCGTGATGGTCTATGGTGCGATTTACAACCCATATCAGGATTTGCTGTACCATGCGGAGCGCGGACATGGCGCGTTCGTAACCTGCAGCGGAAATACCCTGCCGATTCACGTCTCTAATCGCGGGCTGCACGACGCTCTTGCATGTTTCGGCACTTCTCCATACTATCGTGACGAACTTGGAAATGCAACATTTGAACGTGCAAAGTGGTTATTCATGCACACGAGAGACATCAGGCGTTCAGGCTCGGCAGCACTTGATTTGGCATCCATCGCCAGCGGCTCGGTCGATATTTTCTTCGAATACCGTCTGTCCCCATGGGATTTTGCAGCCGGCTCACTCATCACCGAAGAAGCGGGTGGGATTATCACCCAATTTGATGGCTCTCCGCTGGTATTCGACAAGCCATGCACCATTCTCGCAGGCAACAAATCATCACACGCCGCAGTTATAGAAACCGGAGTGTTTCAAGTTTGATATGGTAAGGAAACGATGGGGAATTTTTGAAAAAGCTCCCCCATACCCTCTCAAAACTTTTCAGACTATTAAAAACTATTAAATTGGATTTATACAAAAAAAGAGGACTTCTACGGCTTACGGAGTAGGTGTTAGAAGTCCTCTTAAATATTATTTATTTTACTTATTTTTTCAAAGAATCCCGGATTTCGCGAAGGAGGAGAATTTCTTCGGAGGGTTCTGCAGGTGCTGCGGGTTCTTCCTTCTTCTCTTCTTCCTTTTCTTTTTTCGTCACTGAGTCTTTTACTTTGTTGATGCTGCGGACAACGATAAATACGCTCAGTGCAATCAACAGAAAATTGATAATTGCTTGAATAAACGAGCCGTAGAGGATAGCGACCTCGGGAGTCTCCTCTGTTGCAGCTGTCAGAACGATTTTATAATCTGTTAAATTGATATCGCCGAACAGTTTGCCAATGCACGGATTGATGATTCCCTGCACGAGCTGATTCACAATTGCGGTGAAAGCCGAACCGACTACTACGCCGACAGCCATGTCCATTACGTTTCCACGTGCAATAAATTTCTTAAATTCAGAGAAAAATGTGCTTTTTTCCTTATCAGCCATGATGTCCTCCGTGTAAATTTTTTAATTGAGTAAGGCAATTATTACTCCTGCCTACCGTCATTTTCGGTTTTATCGGGTAATTTTATTTTTGAAACATCGATTTTCCCATGGATTCGCTCATAATAAGCGGTGTTTGTGCGAATGAGATGCAGAATGTGGTTGTTTTGGTCGCGTCCTTCTGCCTCCGCTACTGCAAGAAACTTTTTATATGAATCCTCATCGATTCTGACAGTAAAACTTATTTTATTCTTTTGCGCCATATCTTTCTCCAATATTTTTGATGGAAATATTATAGCATATCAGAGCAAAAAAATCAATGCCATATGAGAAAAGGGAAACCTTTTTCAGTTCGAAGCTTCCCCTTTCAACGTACTGTAGAATTCTTGAGGTTGTGCTCACGTATGAGCTTCACAGGTTATTTAAAATGCTTTTTTAACAAAGTCCGGGTTGCCGTGTGTATATACCGGAAGCAACTTCGGAGACTGGATTCCGGTCTCAATGCCTGCATTTTTCATCTCAGACGCAAACTTGTCGACATGTTCAAGTGTGAGCTTGCCGCATGTGACGGATTTTGCCTTTTCGGACGCATTTTTACCTGCGTTTCTGCCAAATACGATGACGTCAAGGAGAGAGTTGCCCATCAAGCGGTTTCTGCCGTGGATACCGCCGACAACTTCACCTGCCGCGTAAAGATTCTCTACGCCCGTCATACCATCTGCTGTAATGTCAAGACCACCGTTCTGGTAGTGGAGGGTCGGATATACGAGAATCGGCTCTTTGCGGATATCGATACCGTACTTACCGAACATACGAAACATAGCGGGAATACGCTTCTCGATTGTGCCTTCGCCGTTCTTCAGCTCAATCATCGGTGTATCGAGCCATACACCGATGCCGTCAGCGGTCTTTACGCCGAGGTCACGGTCTGTGCATTCGCGAATGATGGAAGCTGCGGAAACGTCACGGGTTTCGAGCGGGTGCATGAACACTTCGCCGTTCCGGTTGATGAGCTTTGCTCCAAGGGAACGAACCTTCTCGGTAACGAGCGCACCGATAATCTGCTCCGGATATGCCGCGCCGGTCGGGTGATACTGGAGCGTATCGGCATAAAGGAGCTTTGCGCCAACACGGTATCCGAGGATAAGTCCGTCGGCCGTTGCACCATAGTGATTGGAGGTCGGGAAACCCTGATAATGGAGGCGTCCTGCGCCGCCTGTTGCGAGAATAACAGTTTTGGCGCGCGCAACTTTCAATTCTCCGGTTTCCATATTCATGAGAACCGCACCTGCGCACTTGCCGTTTTCATCGAGAATAAGCTCTACTGCGGATGTGAAATCCACCACCGGAATGCCGCGGTTGAGAACTTCGTCGCGAAGGGTACGCATGATTTCTGCGCCGGTATAGTCGCGTGCTGCGTGCATGCGTTTTCTTGAAGTGCCGCCGCCATGGGTAGTTATCATCGTTCCGTCGGGCGCTTTGTCGAATTCCACACCGAGGTCATTGAGCCATGCGATAGCGTCGGGAGCGTCGTTTACGAGTTTATAAAGAAGTTCGGGTTTTGCAGCAAAGTGACCGCCGCCGAAGGCATCGAGGTAGTGCGTTGCGGGGCTGTCGTTCGGCTTGTCAGCAGCCTGAATGCCGCCCTCAGCCATCATGGTATTGGCATCGCCGATGCGGAGCTTAGTGACAATCATAGCGGAAACGCCGTTCTTGTCGGCTTCGATGGCTGCGGAAGCGCCCGCACCGCCGCCGCCGATGATAAGAACGTCGGTATCATAATCAATTTTGTCAAGGTTGATTTTCGCGGGTTCAATGCGGCTGTTCGCCTGAAGAAGGGCGGCAAGCTCACGCGGTACCTTTTCGCCAGCGTTTACACCGATTTTAAGGGCTTCGAATTCGCTTTGCTTATAATCGGGATGATATTTTGCGAGAAGCGCGTCCTTTTCTTCCGCTGTCATACGTCTGGGCTCCAGTACAGCGTTGGCTTCTCTTGCAGCTTCTACCTTTTTAACGGATTCATACATTTCATCTGTATACATTGTGACGCACTCCTTTCTTATTTTTCGATTTCTCTGTTGTTGTAAAGTTCTTTTATCTCTTCGAGAGGCTTCTGCATGAGCGATTCGATGAGGTCTTCGAACTTACCGTCCTTGATTTCCTGTACGCGCTCTTTAAGGTGAGCAGACTCAGGAGCAAGGTACTTGCCGTTGAGACGGCGCGTAAGAAGTGCTACCTGTGGGTGAGAGATACCTGCGGGGCAGCGGGACGAGCATACGCCGCACATGACGCAGTCGAAGCTTTCCTCCGCACACTTTTCGAAGTCACCGCGCTGTGCGTATGCGATGTACTGCATAACATTGAGTCCCTGTGTGCATGACTTTGTGCAAGCGTTACATCCGATGCAGGAGTAAATTTCGGGATAAAGCTGCATCATGATGGCTTCAGTGGGCTTGATTTTTTCCATATCGTAGACCTGCTTGATGAGCGGGAAAAACGGCAGAGTCGCGATATACATATTATCTTCAACTTTTGTCTGGCATGCAAGGCAGACCTTCAGTTCACGATCGCCGCGGATTCTGTATATCGTAGCGCACGCGCCGCAGAAACCATTACGGCATCCGCACCCGCGAACGAGCTGGTAGCCGGCATATTCCATAGCGCCCATGATTGTCAGGTTCGATGGAACCTCGTACTGCTTCCCCATCAGGAACACATGAACCATATTTTCCATATATTTTCTCCAATTGTTAATTAAATTTTATTCTCGGGGAGGGGCTTTTTGAAAAAGTCTCTCCCCGGGACATCCCCAAAATCAATACTCGTCCGGAAGCTCGCCAAGTTCATCGAAACGGAATACCGGACCGTCTTTGCAGACGTATTTGTTTCCGATGTTACATCTGCCGCATTTACCGACGCCGCACTTCATTCTCAGTTCCATTGTGGTATAAATCTGCTTTTTGTCAAAACCGAGTTCAACGAGTCCGGCGAGAGTAAATTTAATCATAACCGGAGGACCGCACATGAGAACGGTCTTTTTCAGGTCGGGATTGAGTTCTTTAACATAATTCGGTACGAAGCCAACGTGTCCGTCCCAGCCTTCCTGCTCGCGGTCGATGGTAAGGTCTACTTGGATTCCTTCGTCCTGCATCCATTCTTCGATAATTTCTTGATAGTCTACAAGGTCATCTTTTGAACGGGCACCATAAATTATCTGAATGCTGCCATAATTTTCACGCTTGTCACGAACGTAGTTAATGACCGAGTGGAGCGGTGCAAGACCAATACCGCCCGCGATGAAGAGCAAATCCTTTCCCTTTAGTTCGCCTTCAACCGGAAAGGGCTTGCCGTACGGTCCACGGATGGTGATGTTCTGTCCGACATCCATCACATGGAGCCATTCGGTCAGGCAGCCGCACTTTTTGATGGAGAATTCCATGTATTCAGTATTTGTCGGAGAGGATGTGATGGAGAACATCGCCTCACCGACGCCGGGGATAGACAGCATAGCGCACTGCCCTGGCATATGTTCAAAAGGCTTTTTTCCGTCCGGTGTCAATATGCGGAAGGTTTTTACATCCGGCGTGTCGATACGGATATCGGCTACCACACCGAGATGGGGAATTAAAATTTCGTTATTCATTTGTACCCTCCGTCTCTGCAAGTTTTTTCATTACTTTTACAATGTTCATATGAATCGGGCACGAAGCAAGGCATCTGCCGCATCCTACGCATCCGAACTCCCCGTCGTTATTCGCCGGGAAATATACGAGCTTGTGCATAAAGCGCTGACGGAAGCGTTCCTTCTGCGTCAGTCTCGGGTTACTGCCTGCCATTTTGGTGAAGTCGGAATACATACAGCTGTCCCAGCATCTGAAGCGACAGATACCATGACCGGTGTCATAGTCGCGGATATCGTAGCACTGGCAGGTCGGGCATACGAAGGTACACGTGCCGCAGCCGATACACGATTCCGACAAATCCGCCCATCTGGAATCGTTGAACAGTTCGTTCAATCTATCTCCGCCGAAGCCCTCTGTTGTAAGGTCATGAAGCGGGAGCTTTTTCATAATTTCGCGAATGTTATTCTTCGCTTCCTCTGCAGGAACTGCATCGCGGTCTTCAAAAATATTACCGAGCGAATCGAGGAAGGAGGAGCCGCGGTCAGTGTTTGCGGCGATGTAGTATCCGCCGTCTGCTTCGGTAAAAGTGATGTCCCCTTCCGGCTCTGCTGCGTCGATGCCGAACGTACCGCAGAAGCAAGTTTCAGCAGGACGTGTGCACGACACACCAATGATAATCCCATGTTCACGGCGGTTCTTGTAGTAGGTATCGACCGGGTCAGCGAGGAAGACTTTATCCAGAATAGAGAAACTGCGGGCGTCGCACGCGCGTACTCCAAAGATTGCATAATCCTCCGTTTCACGGCGCGGGTCGATGATTTCGATGTTCTTACCGCTCATCTTGAATTCAACAAGGTTCTCTGTCTGCGGGAAGAAGAAATCTTTTGCACTCCTTGTAGTATGGAGGGATTTTGACACGGTTACATCAGAAGTCCACTTTTTATAGGCTGACTTTCCGTTTTTGTCGTCCACTGGAACATAAATATTCCGCTTTTCGGACGCATGTTCAAAGAAAACGTGGAGATTGTCAGATGAGAGATACTTCATTATTCATTCCCCCTTTCATGCACGACGGACGGTTCTGCATCGTCGAAAGTAAAGGAGGTCAGCGGGGACTTGGATTCTGTGTTTTCGCCAGCCTGATATTCGCCGTACAGTTCGTTGATATCCTTGATGAACTTGCGGTTGAGGAGGTGAAGCGGGATGTGCTCAGGGCATACACGTGAGCATTCGCCGCAGTCTGTGCATCTTCCTGCAACGTGGAATGCGCGGATGATATGGAACATGTTTTCTTCAAAAGTGTCCGCAGCGGCTTTTTGCGCGATACCGGAATTGAGGTTTTCAAATACACATTGCTCGCAGGTACATGCAGGACATACATTACGGCATGCATTGCAGCGGATGCAGCGTGACAGTTCTCCTCTCCAGAAGTTAAAACGTTCTTCCGCAGTCATGGTCTCAAGCTTTGCGACCATGTCAAAGCGTCCGGATGTGGGGATATCCTCCCCCTCCTCGCCGATAAGCTCGTCATAAACCGTGTGACGGCGGCTCTTGCAGGTGATGCAGCGTTCTGCTGTCGCGTCAGCTTTCTTTACGGTTGCGTTACCGTAGATGGTTTCCACCTGATATTCGTCAGCGGTCGAAGCAATACCGGTAATTCCATCAATACCGGCCGCTTTTATCTTATTTACGTCGGCCATGCCGCTGCAGGCGATACCGATGATGTATACGTTTTCGCGGTTTACGCGGTGTTCTACGGTGAGCTGGTTGAAAGAGAACGTATCGCATGGCTTCATGAAGGCAAGGATTTTGCCGCCCTTTGCGCATTCTTTCACTAAGTATTTCGATACATTTGCACCACAGAAATCGTTGTAAATGAAGTTTTTCTCGATTTCCGCGGTCGTTTTGAACACGGCCGGAGTCATGTCATATGAGAATTCTCCCAGCATCCATCCGATAACGCGGTCTACCGTGCCGTCAGAGAGCAGTTCTATTGCTCGTTTTTTCATTATTTCCTGCATCTCAAATCCTCCAGTCTGCGATTAGGTCCGAGGGAAGTAATCTGGCTTACAAAATCGTTCATGGTAGCGGCAAACTTTGCGCCTTCCGCTGCCGATACCCATTCGACTCTTGTACGGTTTCTCTCAATTCCGAGATAGTCGAGCATGCCGAACAGAAGGGTCATACGGCGTCTCGCATAATAGTTGCCGGTGGTGTAGTGGCAGTCTCCCGGATGGCAGCCGCAGATGATAACGCCGTCCGCGCCTCTCTGGAACGCGCGAAGAATGAACATCGGGTTGACACGGCAGGAGCACGGTACTCTGATAATTTTTACATTTGCCGGATATTGCAGGCGGTTTGTACCCGACAGGTCAGCTCCGGCGTACGAACACCAGTTGCAGCAGAACGCCACAATTGTCGGGATAAATTCGGTCTTCTCGTTTACTTGCATATCGCGTCTACCTCCGCCATAATTTGTTTATTTGAGAATCCGTGAAGGTCCATAGCTCCGGACGGGCACGCTACCGTACATGCACCGCAGCCTTGGCATACCGCGGGGTTGACCGAAGCGACGCGGCGTATCTTTGTCGTGCGGTCGGGCGTTCTGAATTCTTTATCGAGATATGTGATTGCGCCATACGGGCATACGTTTGCGCAGGATGAGCAGCCGTTGCACATGAGTTCGTCGGAATGTGCAACGCACGGGTTGCAGGTCAGCTTATTCTTCGACAGCAATCCGATAACCTTGGCAGCCGCAGCGCTTGCCTGCGATACAGTATCCGGAATATCCTTCGGTCCTTGGCACGCACCGGAGAGGAAGATGCCGGCTGTCGGGCTCTCCACAGGACGGAGCTTCGGATGAGCTTCGGTGAAGAAATCGTTGGTATCCATACTTGCGGTGAGCATGGTTGCGAGAGGTCTTGCGCTCTTATCAGGTTCGATGGCAGCTGCGAGAACGACGAGGTCAGCGGAAATGTGAAGCTGTTCGTCCATGATGAGGTCAGATGCCTGTACGTCGAGTGTGCCGTCAGTCTTCGGAGATACCTTGCCGACCATACCTTTGATGTAGTGTACGCCGAATTCTTCTGTTGCGCGGCGGTAGAACTCGTCGAAGTTCTTACCCGGCGTACGAACGTCGATATAGAACACGTATACTTCTGTATCGGGATATTTTTCACGAGTCAGCATAGCATGTTTTGCCGTGTACATGCAGCAGATTTTGGAACAGTAGGTCTTTCCCTTTTCAGGCGTGCAGCGGGAGCCTACACACTGAACGAACACGATGGTATGTGGATGCTTACCATCGGAAGGACGGAGGAGCGTGCCGGATG
>CAZUPI010000039.1:0-23021 GCA_964621755.1 uncultured Ruminococcus sp.
ACCACATCCCCTCCCCTTTGTCAATACCTTCTTCCAACTTTTTTTGCCTTCTTTTTTCGGATTTTTTTGGATTTCCGGTCTCTTTGTGATATTTTTTAATCCCTGACGCATACTAATGACATGCTTACAATATTTTTTCGTACATTAATTATTTATTTTGTGCTCGTGCTTTCCATACGGCTCATGGGAAAACGCCAAATCGGAGAACTTCAAGTTTCGGAGTTTATCATTACCCTCATGCTGTCCGAAATTGCGGTCGGTCCCATCACCACACGTACGATGCCTGTTCTGCACGCAGTCGTACCAATCCTTCTGCTGTTATCGATTGAAGGGACAATATCCTTCATTCTTATCAAATGCAATGTGCTGAAACGCCTCTTTTACGGCTCTCCATCAATTCTAATTAAACGCGGAAAGCTCGTGCAAAAGGAAATGCAGAAAAACCGCGTCGAAATCGATGAACTTATCTCTGAACTGCGACAAAAGGGATACTCCGACCCCGCCGATATTTATTACGCAATCCTTGAGGAAAACGGCAAGCTGTCCGTATTCCCTAAATCAGGGAAAAATCCCGTAACGCCCGACGACCTCTCCCTCTCTGTGACTGAAAAGGGCATCGCACACCTTTGCGTAATCGACGGAAAAATCATCATGCCTAATCTTGAACTCGCAGGATGGGACGAAAAACGTCTGTTTGGCGAGCTGAACAAGAGAAAACTTGATCTGCCCGAAGTATTTATCATGACCGTTGACGACAGCGGCAGCATTACGATTATCAGAAAGGATAAAAGAAAGTGAAAACTTTTATCACGGCACTCTGCGTTCTCGTCATCATCAGCGTCGGCGTGACCATGTCTGCCATGCACATTTCTACTGCGTGTGACGAACTTGAAGAACTCGCTGAAGCTCTGCCCGGTTCCACCAATGACGGTGTCCCAAACAATTACGCAGAATTTAACGACACACTCGCACAATTCAACCAAATATGGCAAGAACACCGCAAAATTATGCGATTTACGGTCGGACACAGCGAAACCGAGATTATAGATGATGCGCTTGACGACATGATAGTCCGCTACACTTATGGCGATGATGCAGGCTACATGAGCGCCCGCCGCAAACTAATTGCCTCCATTGAAAGAATCTGCGAAACCGAAAAATGCTCCGCTGACGGAATATTCTGAGTAGGATAACGAAATATCATGAGTTGGATGAGTTTTCGGGGAAAACTTTTTGGGAAAACTTTTCTTCCAAAAGTTTTCCCCGAACCCTTTTCAAAAAACTTGAATCGGGACAAAATTTGTATGATTTTTTTAAGGTTCCCCGTTTATTCGTTGTATCATAAAATTATACAAACTCCGTCTCTCCATCGGCGAGGAGGAGTTTTTTGCGTGTGATGACGTGCCAGCCGCGTTCGCCGGATATGCTGAATTTGTCCTCGACCGCCTGCGCGATATATTCCGGATTCAAGTATTTGGCACTGTCGGCAGAAGTTACAGCGGTTATGATGAAGCGTTTCTCTCTTGCTTCGGTCTTTACCGATTTGATAAGCTCCGTGATATCCGTTTCCTTATCACCGCTCTTGGAACGTTTCATCATTACTACAGGATGCCGGAACATCTCCTCAATTTCCGCGCACACCTCCGGGCTTACGTCAACATCAGAATAGCTGATTTCGTTTTCTGCCCATACAATATCAGTCAACTTTCCCCTCTGCTCATATATCTGCGTGATTTCAATGCCGTTTGGCATCACCGCGCTCAGCTTTTCCATGATTTCCGCATTCGCTACTGTTCTCATCATACGCAGGTCGAGCACTTCCGCGTCTCCGCCGCATCCAACCGACAAGGGAGTTGCGAAAACCAGCTTCGGTATCGGATTGAAACCCTCCGTATAATACACCGGCAGACCGGAACGCACGACTGCCCGCATGACCGTCTTCGACAGGTCAAGGTGGGAAATATACAGCATCGGTCCGAACTTGCGAAAACGAATTCTCACGTGCCGTGCCGCCTTTATACTTCCTTTTGCGGGTACGGGTTTGTCATCCGATTCCGCGATTGACTTACCGGCCTCCGTATGAGTAATCACGCCCGCACTGTCCGAACTTTCGGGATGCCCGGGACACCAACGGCAATATTTCTTGTCGACCAGCTTGTTCGCACCGCATGCCGAGCATTTTTCCTTGCACGACGGTGTCGCGATGACAGCCTGCGCTTTATGTCTTTCGGAAAGCAGAAATTCCTTCGATATGCCTGCGGATATCATATCCCATGGCAGAATTTCGTCGTCCGGAATGGTACGATTGGCATAAAAGTCCGGGTCTAACCCGACTGCTGCAAAAATGTCCAGCCATCCATCGTAATCGAAATATTCCTCCCATGCGTCAAAGCGGACGTGACGGCGGATAGCTTCCTCAAGCGCCTTTCCCAAACGGCGGTCCCCGCGTGCAAATACCGCCTCAATACGCGATACTTTGGCATCATGATAATTGTATCTAACCTTGCGATCGGTAATTTTCGATGACAGGAATTTCTGCTTATCCATCAATTCCTCAATCGTGTTCTGCCGTTCCCACTGAAACGGAGTGTGCGGTTTCGGAATAAAGCAAGCGACCGACAGCGTGACCTGCGGCTGGCGTCCCTTGTTCCGATTTGGGGTGTGGTAGTACTCGTCCACTACATGTGACGCAAGGGTTGAAATTCCCTCTATATCCTCATATGTTTCCCCCGGCAGACCGTTCATAAAATACAGCTTCACCTGATTTTTTCCGGCCGCATATGCCACTCCCGCAGCGCGTAGAATTTCCTCTTCCGTGATGTTCTTATTGATGATGTCGCGCAGCCTCGGCGTTCCGGCTTCCGGCGCAAAGGTGAGCGTGCTGGTGCGCACACTCGAAATTTTATCCATCAATTCCTTAGTGAAGCTGTCCGCGCGCATGGAGGGGAGAGACAGATTCACCATCTTGTCATCTGTCCACGACAGCAGCTTGTCAGTCAGCTCACTGATTTTGGTATAGTCGCTGATAGAGAGAGAAGAGAGCGAAATTTCACTGTAGCCGCTGTTGTCAATCATTGTCCTAGCGATACAGTCAAGCGTTTCCGGCGTCTTCTCACGGACCGGTCGGCAAACCATGCCCGCCTGACAGAACCGGCATCCGCGAATGCATCCACGGAAAACCTCAATAGTCACACGGTCGTGTACAGTCTCAATATTCGGCATAACCGGATTTAAGGGAACATAACACTTATCGATATCTTCAATAATGCGCTTGGTAACCACCTTCGGAACACGTTCGTCGACAGTATCAATGGCGGCGATGGTCCCGTCATCATGATATGAAATTTTGTAGAGGGACGGAACATAAAATCCCTTCAGCTCCGTCGCCACGCGCCAGAGAAAGTCTCTTTTATTGTATGTGCCGTTCGCCTTCATTTCAAGATATAATCTTGCAAACTCCGGCAGCGCTTCTTCTCCCTCTCCAATTGAAAATACGTCCACAAAATCCGCCACGGGCTCGGGATTATAGGAACAGGGACCACCCGCCAGAATGATTGGTTCTTCCTCCCCGCGTTCGTCGCGGCGCAGGTGGATTCCAGCGAGGTCAATCATGTTCAGCATGGTAGTATAGCACAATTCATATTGCATCGTGAACGCCACAACGTCAAACTTTCCCACGTCGTCGCCGCTCTCATGCGTGAACAGAGGAATCCCGCGACTGCGCATTTCCTCCTCCATATCAACCCACGGTGCGTACACTCTCTCACACCATACACCATCAATATTGTTGAAGCAATCGTAAAGAATCCGCATTCCAAGATTGGACATCCCGATTTCATAAGTATCAGGGAAACAAAACGCCACACGCATCTTTACGTCGGCAAGATTTTTGATAACGCTCCCCGTTTCTCCGCCCGTGTACCGTCCGGGCTTCTGCACTTTTGTAATGAAACTTCTAATATCTTCTCTCATGATTATAAAACAATAAATGGCGGAGAAAACTTTTTGCAAACCTCAATTTCTCCGCACCCCTTTCCAAAAAAACTTAAGATTCCTGCCACATATTTTTGCCAAAAACCTGTTCCCAACCTCACTCTCTCAACAGCTGAAAACTTTTGAGGAAGGGTGTGGGGAGGAACCTTTTAAAAAGTCCCTCCCCACTTTCCCCCTCCACACTCATCTAATAAACATTCTTGAGGAGATGGCGAGCGGTATCATCCAAATAATTTGGTAAATGGCAATGTACAGCGAATTGACAACAGCCATGGAGCCCGACAAAAGCAAGAGCACCAGAATCGCTGCCCCTATCATAACCGACAGAACACTCAGCGCAATGTTTGTTTTCTTAGTACGGAGCACCTTCTCACAGTACGAGATAACCTGAAGGAGGGACTTCGGCGAGCCGCAGGTGACAAGTCCGCTGTCCACCTTTTTCTCATAAGAGGTCACTTCCTCCGCACTTGCGTAACGAACAATTTTCAGCGGCATGCGTTTCATATTCAACTTGCGCGCTATCATGCGCTCGTCAATGTTCGGGTCGAAGGTGCGTACGCATACATAAAGCCCGCTGCCCGAGAATTGCTTGAGAATCAGGTCAATGTCGGCATCCATAACGTACTTAATGTACATCTTCGCAACCAGCTTGTGCTCACGGAACATATACATGATGGACAGCTCATCTGACAAGTCCACATCATCCTCCGCAGCACTGTCGGGAATATCAAAATTACGTTTTCTAAGAGCCTCGTAACTCCCGAAAATAATGTTCACCCCGTCAACCTGCGTTGCGAGGAATCCGGCTTCGGTGTCAAAAATTTTTACATTGCCTAAATGCCCCATTTCAACGGTCGCAATTTCAAACACATCCTGCAAGGGACCGCCCGCATAGGCAAACACAGACGCCGCATAGTAGAGCACACGGTCGATACGTGCGTTATTGTAAATACGGATATTCTGCACCTTTACAGAATAGGATGGGAAAACGTTTTTGTCATCGAAACTGATGATAGAAGCGTTCGAATATTCCGCAAGAGACGTCTCACCGATAATCGCACTGTCATATTCCTGCGCCACAACATTTGCGCGATAGAAAGGATAACTAAACGTCACATAGATTGACAGAGGTGCTATGATAAGCATGGACGCATAAATCGTTCCCAGTATCGAATCCGCATCGCCGCCGCGGAAATTGACAAGAATGCCAAACAGCACCGCAATCGCGGCAGAAGCGCTGAGCAGCGCCGCCATAAAGCGATTGGTCGTGGGATCCGGTCTGCAAAGTCTGCCGAAAAAGCCGTCGATAAAGTCGGTCTTCTCGATTTTCATGACATCGCACACGTCCTCGGTGTCCTCAAACGCTTTCGCTTCTCCTTCAGACTCCTCATCGAGCAGACGGCGGACGATGTGTTTGGGCTTCTTGTTCGCAACGATTCGGAAGTTCATCATCTCACGCCTATTATTATAAATAGCATAAATTAGTGTGAAGAGAGCGAACAAAGCTACAACGAAGTTAAACATCACCGGCTCATGCGACGGGACAACCACACGTGCAAGTATAATGGAATACAAAATACCGACAACAGTCAGAATGGAAGTCAGACTTTCCGGCTTCGGCGTTCCGCGGAACAAGTACTTAAAGCCGTCCGCAATCTGGTCAATGGCGCACAGGCAAGCGAGGAGCATCAGCTGCAAACTTACCATAATATACACAACCGGATACACCGCCGGGTCGAATGCCCCTCCGAACTGCTTTGTTGTACCCGTAAAGAGCTTTGAAAGGACTTCTATATTTTCAAATATCATCAGCAGAACGGTGAATACCACGCATGCCGCCAGCTTTATCCATAAACCAAGCGCGCGGCTTCTGAATTCTCTGCGGATTTTCGGGGTCTGCGTTTTATCTACGAATTCCGCGTGGTCAAGCTTGAGCCTTTTCGACTCACGCGAAGTCTGTTTTGCTTCAAGGCGGTCGCCGAGTTGCTTTGCCTTATCCGCTTTTTTATTGCCCTGGCTGTCAAGACCGAAGGCAATCATCAAATTCATATCGGTTGAGTCAATCGGTTCTTCCGGCTCCTCCAAAACCTCGCTGTCTTCGGGTATAGTGTCGTTTGCTTCTTCCGTCTTTTCTTCGGATTCGTCGTTCAAATCCAACTTTACTTCATCAACAGGCTCAGATTCAGAAGACGCAGGTTCATTCCCTTTTTCAGAATTCTCTTCGGAAAGGTCAAGCTGTTCGTCGAATGTTTCTTCTGAAACCTCAGCCTCTTCTGTCTCGACAGGCTTCCGCCTGCTCTTTCTCTGCTTTGCTCCGAAGCTGAACAGCTTTTTCCGCGGCTTTGGCTCCGGCTCTACATTTTCTTCCGGTTCTTCTTCGTCCACAAAATTTGTATCGTCTGTATCCTCAGCCACAACTTCATCTGGCACATCGCTGTCGAATTCGTATTCGCTTATCAGATCGTCCTCCCCTTTGTTTTTTGTCGTCGAACCAAAGAGCCCCTTGTTTTTCTTATGTTCATGCTTCTCCACGTGATTTTTTTCGTCAACTTCTTCCGTCTCCGTGACAGATTCCTCAACAGTTTCATCAGACAGTGTTTCCGGCGTTGCAGCATCCGGCTGCGAAAAAGCGGAATCAAGGACGGAAATGAGCTTATCATCCGCGCTGCCGTTCTCAACATTGGTATCTTGGCGCGTTATCTTCAGCTGCGATAAAACGCTTGAAGCAGTGCCGTCTTCCGCATCATCAGAATATTCCGGCATATACTTTCGCAGAAGCTCGCTAATATCAAGGTCACTGTCGGACTCTACTTCGGCTCCTGCACCGCTGACATCAATCGAGTCGTACTCGTCGTTTTCACTCGGCTCTGACTCAATGTATTCCTCTTTCTGAAGGAACTCATCCTCAGTCTCAGTTAACTTGGATTTTGATTCTCCTTTACGTCCGAGTCTGCTAAACAATTCACCGGAGTTATCCTTTTTATTTCTCTTTATTTTAGCCATAATATTGTACATTGACCGGCGCACTCCGTTGCGGTCTTTCCTTTCATATGTTGGCAGGAGCCGCCTGGGACACTTTGGAAAAGTATCCCCATCCCCTACCAAACCTTTTCAACTGGGGTATAAAACTATATACCTGCCTTTGTCTTCATAATGCAGTTCTCTGCATTCTTGCAGCGCGACATAAGAGAACCGATGCCGCAGTCGAGACGTTCAGCGAATTCACATGTCCATACATTGGAATTGATACCGTAAAGTCGCAGCGCTCTTTTACCAGTCTGCGGACACCGCTGTCCTCTCCCCCAAGAACGATAGCGCACGGCACATTGAAATCCGCTTCGTAAAAATCGACGCCGCCGGCCTCAGCTGCAAACGTCCATACACCACTGCCTTTCAGCTTCTCAATAGTCTGTTCGATATTGCCAACTCTGGCAATCTTCATGTGGAGTATCGCACCCGCCGACGCCTTTGATACCGCAGGGGTTAGACCGCATGCACGCCTTTCCGGGATAATCACCCCATGAGCACCCGCGCATTCCGCGCATCGGATGACTGCGCCGAGGTTATGCGGGTCCTCAATCCCATCGCACACAACAAGCAAAGGCTTTTCACCGCGTTCCGCAGCGGTCTCAAGAATCTCTTCTATTGTGGAATATGCTTTTTCCGCCACATATGCAGCAATACCCTGATGATTTTCGCCGCCCGATAGACGGTAGAGAGCAGCCGCATCGGAATCTATAACCGGAACGCCCCTTTTTTTTGCCTCCGCGATAATGGCGACAACCGAACCTTCCCTGCCAGATACAAGGATTTTATCAACAGGCGTATCGGAAGCCAACAGTTCCCGAACCGCGTTTCTGCCTACGACAACATTCTCGCGCCGTTCGTATTCGCGGCTTTGCTGGCGGCCGGAATGTCTGTCTCCGTTTTTGGGAATGCGGCCGCCAGTATTTTTTTGTTTTATTTTATTTTCCATAAATCTCCAATTCTTAGAAGCGCAGATGCAAACGGGCACAAAAACCCTTTATAGTAATTATACATTATAATTATATCATAATTCTCGCGTTTTGTACATATGAATCTTCAACAAATAGCGTAAAAAATATTTTTTTCGCGTAAAAAACGCATAAACGAGAAAAAGAGATACGGATAATCCCGCATCTCTCGGCCTCTGAAGTTTATGTTATTCCGTGTACGCATCCGATGAGCGTACTATGCGCACACCGTGAGTAACCGGAAACCCATCCGGCAGATTTAAAATCTCAGCCGGTTTGAGAAACTTACTGTTGCTGCTGCTTCATAGCTGCGAAGCATGCAGAGCAATAAACAGGTCTGTCGTTGCTGGGCTGGAACGGAACTTTTGCTTCTCCGCCGCAGTTTGCACAAACTGTTGTGAACATTTCTCTCTCTTTACCTTCGCGTGTAGCATTCTTTCTCTTGTCGCGGCATGCCTTGCATCTCTGGGGTTCATTCTGGAATCCCTTTTCTGCATAGAATTCCTGTTCGCCAGCTGTGAACACGAACTCGTTGCCACATTCCTTACACTTTAAAGTCTTGTCCTCGTACATATTTTTCCCTCGCTTTAAAATTGGTTGAAGAATTTCTGCCCTCGGCGGACTCTCACCGTCACCTTTGAAAACAACGCTCTTGAGTTAAGCTATTCGGGCGTATTTATTCTAAATCCCGATAGGAAACCCTCGGGTTTAAAATACAAATATTAATTTTTCAGAAGTCCTCTTATCTTAACTTTCATACGATATAAAGCGTTGCTGACAGACTTTTCTTCTTTTCCAAGTCTTTCAGCGATTTCCGTAACGGACTTGCCAACAATATAACATTCAAATACTTCTTTTTCATAATCCGACAACGCGCTTCGAAACAATGCAAGCTTCTCTTGCATCCCATCTTCCGAAATAATGATGGATAATGGGTCATCTTGTGTGGTGTGAGTCGTCCGTTGCCTTTTCTGGCTGTAGGGCGCAGATTCTTTCATCTGTTCGTTCGCCTTATTTTTGCTTACCATCCGCTTCTTTTTATCCCGGTTGTACTTGCGGAGCTCAGATATCATCGCATTGTTAATGCAGACTTTTGCATAAAGTCCAAAGCTGACATTTTTTCCTTCGTCGTCCGGTCTGTAAGTGGACGCTGCACGATATAAAGCCATCGCTGCATATTGTCTTAAATCGTCAATATCATAGACGTTATCGCCCACTCCAGAGTCTCCGCCTATACAAAAGGACGGTGCAAAGCGATGAACCGCACTTTCCGTCAGCGCACTATACTTGTCCGCCAACTGTTTAAATGCCCCTTCATCTCCCCGCGCGACACTGGAAAGCAATTCCCGCAATTCATTCTCCACTGCGGCACTCCGAAAAAGAAATACATTTTTTCTAAATACATTATATCACAATTCACGAATTTGTCAATAGTTACACAAAATTTTTTTAACATTTTTAAGTAAATTTTAAGCAGTGTATTTATGAAACCTCCAATTCCTCACAAAAAAGATTTTACATTTTTCATTCTTCAGCATCATTCAACACAAAAATTAAACAATTTCTGCCATCTCAAAAAAATTTTTAAGCAAGTTTTAGGGGGATTTTTTCAAAAAAATCCCCCTAATGTTTTCTTATTTATCAAATAGATAATTCACATTTCCTGTCACCAGTGCGACCATGCCGCGGTAGACGACATCGGGTTTGTCCTCGAAGTTCATGCGCATACGCGACGCCTGCATATAGGAGTCAGCGCGCAAAGTCAGGTCGAAGGCCAGACCGTCGCAGTCTTTGATGGAGCAATGGAAAGTGTAGGTTCCGTCGCCGTTGGGCTCAATGTCGTGATTGATGACCGCGCCGCGCTTTTCGAGTGAAAGGTGGCGCATGGCGCTGATATAGCTTTTTTCGCGAACTGCCGCCAAGAGGAGGTCGTCCGCAAGGCCCTTGGCAATCAGCCGCCCGGTATCGGATACTGTATATGAATCGCGGTCGGGTGAATTCTGATCCGAATCACCGTCCTCACGTGGAATCCTTTGAATATGGTTGTCTTCCAGCAGTTCGTGAAAATACGTCACAAAATCGAAATAATCCACATAACCATCGCGGATAACGATGGTAGCGATATCATTATAATCGAGAGGATACCCGACTTTTTCAAGAAGGTACAGAATAAATACCTTCACCTGCTGAGGCGAATGGAAAGTTTCAGGCATAACACACTCCTGTCGGCGTAGGATTTATTTTACAAAACTTCGCATAAGTCATATTTTTCAATCTTTTCCAAAATAAGTCAAAAACGCACGTTCGAAGAACAAAAACGGGAAGTTGAATAGCTTCCCGTTTTTTCAAGTTCTGCGGTCAAGTTATTATTAGCCTTCGCTGTCAGTAACGTTAGTTTCGCTTGTAGCAGCGGTTCTGGCCTTATATGTCATATAATCTTTAAGTTGAGTGTCGCTGAAATCTCTCGTTCCGTAGTATGTGCTATCAATACCAGAGAGAACATCTGAATAGATGTATGCGTCCTGAAGGAAAATGATCGGGATAACCGGCATATCTTCAAGGAGCTTTTCTTCAGCCTGATGGAGGATAGCAGCTCTTGCTGTTCTATTCTTTTCAGCGTACGCAGATTCGATCAGTGCATTGTAGTCGTCGCTTGCATATCCGGAAATATGACCATAGAGGTCGTATGTTTCGGAATCCATATCCACACCGTTACCGGAGAAGGATACTGCAAACTGCGAAAGTGCAGAGAATGCATCCGGCGAGAGCATCATCATATCAATAGCGATTACATCAAAATCACCGGAATCGTAGATATTCTGGAAGTTGTCAACGTAAATTGTACTGTCGGATGCGTTCGGCGTGGACTTGACGGTCTCAACAGTTACAGTGAATCCGAGGTCCCCCCAAACGCCCGCAACATACTCAGCGATAGCCTTGTCAACTTCGTTGTTGCGAACCGTCAGGGTGAAGGAACCGCCGCTGACGCCTACAGAGGAAAGAAGACTCTTTGCACCTGCTACATCAGCTGTGGATGAAAGAATATCGCCGCCTGTGGTTCTGAAGGATGTGCCGGATGTGGTATCAAATACCTTGTACGGGATATAGCCTGTCGCCGGCTTTGCAAATGTTACAATAGAAACTACCTGGTTTCTGTCGATTGCCATGGAGAGCGCACGGCGTACTTCAGGCTTTGAGAACAGCTCGTTATTGGTATTGAATACGTAAGTGTGCGTACCCATCATATCACTGATAACGGCAGAGTCCTGATACTGTGCGCGTTGTGAAAGCGGAATTTCACCATCGTAAAAAATATCACCGGAGGTAAGAGCGGAGAGCTGCGCCTCTGCGTTACCTGTGCTGTAGGTTGTGAGAAGTCTGTACGGAATAACGTACTTATCAAGCGGCTCATCCTTTTCCTGGTCGAGGTAGTAATAGGAAGAACGTTCAAGACGAAGCGTATTGCCGTATACGATTTCCTTCGGGCAGAACGGACCATTTGTTACGATTGATGTAGACTTCTGTGCCCAGATTTCATTGTTGTCTGCATCCGTATATCTCGTGATAACGTCCTCACGAAGCGGTACAAGAGCTATCGAGGAGCAATTTTCAAAGAAAAGGTCAAGGTCAATCTTCTCTTCGAATTCGATCTGAAGAACGTATGTATCAACAGCGGCAATACCGAGGTCGTCTACGGTAGCGTCACCAGTTTTTACGTCACGTGCGTTCTTGATATCGAAAAGGAGAGACGCGGATTCATTCGGAGCATCCGGGTCGAGAAGTCTCTTCCAAGAGTACACAAAATCGGCAGCCTGAACAGTACGTCCGTCGCTCCATCTTGTGTCTTTCAGTGTGACAAGAATGCTGTACTCACCATCTTCGTCAACATCAACTTTGTAGCTCTTCATCAGGGCCTTCTGCCATTTGCCATTTTCATCAAGCTTTGTAAGGCCTTCATAGATAAGGCTGTAAATCTTGAGCATGGCATCGTCAGTTATGCTTTTCTGCGGGTCGAAGTCATATACCTCAGTCGTGAGATACATGTCAATGATCGCACCTTTGTCATAACTTCCATTTTCGTCTTTTGCAAGCGTGGTACATCCCGTTATGACTGATACAACCATAATCATAGCAAGGATAAGTGCTAACACTTTTTTCATGATTCAGTAAATCCTCCTCGTGCTTTCTTGTAATAAAGCGTAATTGATACGGGTTATTTTAACTCACCACATTATAACACTTTTTTCAGAGATAATCAACATGTTCTTTCACTCAAACAGCAAGTTTCATCTATATGCACAATTACAAACGTATTTTTTGTGCAATTTTTACACGCGAAATCAATGAAAGACTTAATAAACCCCTCCTTGTCAGGCAAAAATTACAGCATAAGGGGAATCACGGAACTATCCCGTAATAAAACGTGAGTCCGTGGGATTCTCGCGGAAAAATTTTTTTGAAAAAAGATTTTTCCGCCCCCTTTTCCAAAACTTTATCATGTTAAAATTTAAGGAGACTTTATAATGAAGAACCGTATAAGCGACCTCATTATTGAGAACTTTGGCGTAGAGGCATCACAGCCAGTCCACTTGACACATCCTGCAGAATGCGAGCGGCTGGGATTTCGTGTATATCACTCCGCCCGTGAAAACAGCCGTTATCACACCATCGTAACCGGGCGCTTGTGGGAAGCTCCTGCAGATGATCGCCGCCGCTGCATCAGGCTCTGCGCCGTACTTCTTTCAGAGTACATGCGTCACGCCGGAATCTGCCGGGACTGCAAAATTTTGTTTGCCGGAATCGGGAATCCGGATGTTGCGTCCGATTCGATAGGTCCCAAAAGCTGCGACCGCATTCTTGTGACCCGCGGCAGTCGAGATATGCGCTCTCTTGGATTTCCTGAAGTATCCGCAGTTAAGCCGGGAGTACCGTCACGCACAGGCATCGATACCGCAGAGCAAATCAAGCTGCTTGCCGCTCACATGGACGCAGACCTCATCATAACCGCCGACTCTGTCGCCGCGCGTGCACAGGAACGCCTTCAAACAGTCATACAAATCTCAGACTGCGGCATGACTCCCGGTTCCGCTTTGTCACATACGTCGGGTGAAATCAGCAAAGAGACCATGCCCTGTCCGGTAATATCCTTTGGAATTCCCATGGTCATACGCGCCGATGTCTTGTCCGGGGATTTTGCATCGGAACCGATGTTTGTCACTCGTGCCGAAACCGATGCGATATCGGACTGCTATGCCGACATCATCGCCGGGGCCATAAACCTTGCAATCACGGGAAATCATGCGTTTTGACCGACAAATTTCCCGTTTCCCATAGGAATATTCCCCTCCGCTGCCACATATAATGCACTGAACAAGTATGTGCAAACGGATTTACCAGTAAGGGAGGTAAAATAAAATGGATGAAAAAATCAAAATGCCCGATGAAACCGTTGATGCTGCGGACAAGCCCACTGTACAAACCCAAGATACTGCTTCGGATATTCCCACGGTTTCTGAGCTTCCGGCGGTTCCGGAAACAGGTAGTACAGCCCCACCGCGAGACGCTCCTGCGCACGCTGAAAACACACACGAGAATTCCACCGTCCTGCACAAAGCATTTTACATTGTGCTGCACCGCGTCATTCCGATATCGTTCATTGTAACCGCGACACTTGTGTATGCAATTCTTGCACTGTCAGCACTCATGAATTCGGATACCACAGCCAGCGTCATATCGCGTACCGTGACGCGGTTCATGCTCGGCGAATTCACGGGAGGTGCGCAAAATGTAAGATATACCGAAACGACAAAACCGATTTCCTTAAACAGCGCAATCGACGAGAATACCGGAAGCATTCCGCCGGAATCTGCGACACAGCCTCTCGAGAGTGAAGAGCTCACGCTAGATTCGGAAGGAATCCAACGGGCAGAACCTGACTACATATCGGAGGAGCCCGATTTTTCCATTAGCCGCCTTGATATGTCTTCTGGCGCAGCGGATGCAATGGGGCTTATAAACGAAACACCCTACGAAGTCGATCTGAATGCCCTCGCCTCTGCAGAGCGCGCCATCCCGACGCATGAAGAACTTGTGGAAAAGTACGGAGAGGATGCGCCGCTTGTGCTGATACTTCATACCCACACAACAGAATCATATGCGGACACTTACGACACAAACTTCCGCAGTCAGGACACCGAACGCAACATCACCGCAATCGGCGAAATCGTCGCGGATAAGCTCACCGAATATGGCATCGCTGTGATTCACTGCACCGAGGTATTCGACTATCCGGACTTCAACATGGCGTACTACAGCGCCGCGTTGTGCATCAGAAAATATCTTGAAGAATATTCGTCAATCTCCTACATAATCGACATTCACCGGGATTCTATTCTGTCAAACGAAAAGTATGTAAATCCCGTCACCGATATAAACGGAACGTCGGCGGCACAAATGATGTTTGTAATCGGCACGGATTACGGCGGCTCCGGTCACACAGGCTGGCGTGACAATCTCGCACTGGCTGCACGGATTCAAAAAAGCATCTACAGCGAATATCCGACCATCCCACGCGATATAAATCTTCGCTCGGCATCCTTCAATGAGCAATATACCGCAGGTTCTCTCCTCGTCGAAATCGGCTCCTGCGCCTCAACTCTCGACGAAGTAAAAACCACGGCCAAAATTTTCGCGGAATACCTCGCGCAGGATATCTTAGGATGACTTTTTTAAGCGAAAAGTTTCTGCGTAAGGGACGAGACCCGAATACAGGTCCCGTTTTCCACATTCCGTTACGCTCCAAAAATCAAGCGGTCAGCCGATTCAAGTGAGGGAAGCAGAAGGTCCGGTTTTTCTTCCTCGGATGCCGCCTCCACATCTGCAATCTTCGTTTCTCCTGTTAGAACGAGGGCAGCAGTAATACCATGCTTTTTTCCGGTGGCGATATCGGTATAAAGGCGGTCACCAAAAATGCACATATCGGACTTTTCTTCCCCTGTGATTTCCGATATCATCTCCACAGTTTCAGGATATGGCTTTCCAAAATAGGTCGGGAGGACACCGGTTGAGGCGGTGACACATGCGGCAATGGCGCCGCTGTCCGGGATAAATCCGGTTTCAGTCGGGCAGTTGAAATCGGGATGCGTACAAAGGTATTCCGCGCCATACCGGATAAAATCGCAAGCGTCGGTGAGCTTTTTATAGGTCAATGTAGTGTCAAAGCTCGTCACAACGATATTGGCACGGCGTCCGTCACAGTTTCCATCGCTGTCGTTTACAAGGTCTACTCCGGCGCTCCGGAACTGCTCATGAAGCTCCGGTGTACCAAGCAGATACGCGCATTTTCCCGCCCTTTTGCGCATAAGGAAAGCGGCGGTGACATTGCCTGAAGTGCAAATTTCGTCCGGTGTCGGAGCGAAGCCAAGCCTTGTAAGCTTGTCCATGTAAAATTCCGGCGAGTGTGACGCGTTGTTTGTGAAGAAAAGCACGCGTCTGCCGGATTCGCGGAGCTTGTGGATAAATCGTACCGCAAAATCAAATGGAATTCCGCCGAGGTATATTGTGCCATCCATATCAAAGATGAACAGCTTTTTTTCCTTCAGCAAAGCGGACGCTGCAAAAGTATCTTTTTCAGTAAGCATGGATTATATCCTTTCGAGTTGATTTGTTCTTGAAAACCTGTGCAAAAGTTTTCGAGTTGTGTCTCCATCCTCGTCGAATTGACGTTATTATGGTATATTTTTTGCAGGATTCTTCCAATTTACACGCATTAGACATTGATTTTTGGGTCGGTGTATGTTATACTCTTTTTATAGCAAAATGATATAATATTTGGAGAAAAATATGGCAAAGAGTATCATCATAGGCATAGATTTGGGTGGAAGCACCACCAAAATCGTCGGATTCGATACCGAAAACGGTCAATACCGACTCATTGCGCCCCTGTTTGTTCGCGCAACCGACCCGATTACGGCAGTGTATGGGGCGTTTGGCAAATTTCTTGATATAAATAATTTCTCACTTGAGGACATTAAAAAGGTCATGGTGACCGGCGTCGGCTCGTCATATATGTCAAAGCCGATTTATGGTCTTGCATGTGAAAAGGTCGCCGAATTCACCGCAAACGGCCTTGGAGGACTGTACCTCTCAGGTCTCGACCGTGCAATAATCTCCAGCTGCGGGACTGGTACGTCTCTCGTGTTCGCTGAGCGCGGCTCCGACCCCAAGTACCTTGGCGGTACCGGTGTCGGCGGCGGCACGCTCGTTGGCTTGTCCAAACGCCTCCTCGGTATGGACAATGTCGACCACGTATCGGAGCTTGCCAAAAGCGGATCTATCGATAAAGTCGACTTAAAAATCAATGACATCACCAAACACGATATCGTTCCCGGTTTTGGAGACATCATGACCGCGTCAAACTTCGGCAGCATCAGTGATATCGCAACAAAGAGCGACATTGCGCTGGGACTTATCAACATGGTATTTGAAACCATTGGCGTGGTTTCCCTGTTCGCCGCCCGAAATTACGGAATCCGCGATGTTGTTCTCATCGGAAACTTGTCCGTCGTAGAACAGGCGGCCGGCATTTTCAGCACGCTGAACCGTATGTTCGACATGAACTTCATTATTCCCGAAAACTCTCGTTACGGCACTGTCATCGGGGCCGCCCTTGTTGGATGCGTCCAGTAGTTTCAAAAAGTTTTGATGGAGCGTAGGAGAACTTTTGCTCAGAAAGTTCCCCCGCTTTTTATTTTCCACCCAAAGCCAGATGACCTCTGATATAGCTCTTTATCATTTCCAACGCAATTGGATTTTCGCCCCCTTCCGGAACGATAATATTTGCTTCCCTCTTCGATGGTTCAACGTACTTTTCGTGCATCGGCTTAACTGTGTTCCTGTACTGCTCAATTACCGAATCCATAGAGCGTGCGCGTTCTTTCACATCGCGATTCAATCTTCTGATAAACCGTATATCCGCGTCGGTGTCAACATAAATCCGCACATCAAGCATATCGCATATCCGCTGTTCCGTGAAAATCAAAATCCCATCAACCAAAATAACCGGACGTGAACAAAGATGTTTTGTCACACCGCTGCGGTTGTGCTGTTTGTAATCGTATATCGGACTTTCAACATCATGCCCTGAACGGAGCTGACCAAGCTGCTCAACAAACAAATCATTGTCAAACGCTGTCGGTTCGTCGTAGTTCAGCTGCGCACGCTCGTCGTAAGTTAAGTCATTATGAGCCTTATAATAGTCGTCATGCGCCACAACTGTGGTGTATTCAGAAAATTCTTCTGCGAGAGCCTTTGTGAGCGTAGTTTTTCCGCTTCCCGAGCCGCCGGCAATACCGATAGTCAAAATTTTACCCATAACGTACTCCTTTCCCGCACTTCTGCTGCGGCATATCTTGAATAAGATATTTTGCAGAATAAACCAAACGGAGGAGAGTTTTCCCTCCTCCGTCGAGTTTTTTCATCGTAAATCTGTGTAAATTTCCATATATATCATTTGAGTTCATTATAGCATTTTTCCCGCGGAATTTCAACATATTTTACGAAAAATATCACGACAGCAGCCAAAGTCCCATTTTTCTTATTCCAGCGCTGCCGCTGTTTCGAGAGCTACTTCCATCATGGTAGTGAACGTGTTTTGACGCTCCTCTGACGTCGTTGCCTCCTTTGTGATGATGTGGTCGGAAATCGTGCAGACTGCAAGCGCATTCTTACCGGCACGTGCTGCGTTCATATATAACGCTGCCGCCTCCATTTCAATCGCCATAACGCCCATCTTTGCCCACTTTTCGGTGGCATCGATATCGTCGCTGTAGAAAGTATCGGATGAGAGCAGGTTTCCAATGTGGTATCTCGCACCGAGACGTTCCGCCTGCGCGACGGCAATTGACAGCATTTTATAGGATGCAGTCGGCGCAAATGTGCCGGGGAGCTCGTACTGCGACGCATAATTCGAATTCGTACACGCGCCGATACCGAAAACAAGGTCGCGCACGTGAATGTTTACGTTTATCGCTCCAGCTGAGCCAATACGCATGATATTCTCAACTCCGTAAAAGTTGAACAGCTCGTAACTATAAATGCCCATCGACGGCATTCCCATGCCGCTCGCCATAACGGATACGCGGCGCCCTTTGTATTCACCCGTATATCCGCCGATGCCGCGCACGTTGTTCACAAGCCTTACGTTTGTCAGGAAGCTTTCCGCTATGAACTTTGCTCGAAGCGGATCGCCGGGCATCAATACTGTTTTTGCGAAATCCTCTGGAGAGGCGGAATTGTGCGGGGTCGGATAGTTTGCCATAATCAGATTTCCTTCTTAGATAAAATTTCCTTGATATCCATAACAAGACCTCTGGTTTGAAAGTTTTTACGGATGAACTCAGCCCGGTTCGCCGGCTTCCCATCTGCGTCTGACTTCGTCAAATACGGATTCCGGAATTTCCTCATCATGATGGAGATTGTTCGGGATGTACATGTCTCCCGCGGATTCCGGGAAGCAGCAGAAGGTATCGTTTCTGTAAGCGTCGCGTTCCCCTTTCTTGCGGAGGTTCGGAAGTTTTATTGGTGCGTTCCCATTTACGATTGAGCGATAGCCGAGGGTGCCGGGCATACACATATCGACTGCGTCATACACGTTAATGGAGCGCTCTATTGCTTCTTCGTCGCCAAGGATGCTGCGGATGAAATAATATGTAGTGAAATAATCGCCGCCTCCGTGACCGGAGTTTTCTGTTCCTGCGAGAATCGGAGACGGAACGTACTCTTTTCGCTCGCCGCGTCCGTTTTCGCCGGGCTTTTCAATATAAACCGCGATTCTGCCGTCTCCGAGGTCCTGTACGCCGCCGAGGTCGCCATTGAGCTGATAGTTCGAGTGGCGTGTGGATTTGATGTTGAAGTGCAGGCTCTTGAGCATCGCGCCGTTTTCGAGGGTGACGATCTCCATTCCGAGTGAGCCGGATGCGGTGCCGAGATTCCGCATAAACGGCATATTCGGTGTTTCAAACGCGGACACTTGGATGGGACGCAGACCGGTCATGTAGAGAATCGGACCGATGGAATGTGTGCAGTAGAAGGTAGAGGGCATGAGATTCCGCCAGTGGTTTCGCTCGCCATAGGTGATTTGAGGCCAGATGGATGAACAGTCGTGGAGATATTCGCCCTCCGCATACATGAGTTCTCCAAGAGCACCCGAGCGGTAGATATTGCGCATTTCCCACCGTACGGGAGTATAGCAGTAGTTTTCCGCATAGGCGTATATTTTACCGGTTCGTTCAACCGTTTCGATAAGGTCGACCGCTTCCTTCATATTTGCCATCGTCAGGCATTCGGTCATGATGTGGCGACCGGATTCAAGCAGCCGCATACCAAAGGTTGCGTGTTCATGAGCGTAATTCGCGCAAACCACCGCATCCATGTCGTGGTTGAAGAAGTCGTCGAAGCGTTCGTAATAGGTGATGTTGTAGAGGCCCGCTGCCTCTGCTTCCCGTTTGCATGCGTCGAGCAGCGGCTTATATTTGTCGCAAACCGCTACGAGTTCGGCCTCAGTACTGTGCAGAATCTGACGAATCATCGTCATTCCTCGCCCTGCGCCAAATACCCCAATTTTGATTTTAGCCATAAGTTCCTCCTACATATTTTAATTCATATAAATTCGAAACCTTTTAGACGGGGGAATTTTATTTTTCGGGAATATTGTCATAGTGAGTTACGCTTGATGATTTTGACTTTTCATAGAGATGGAAAGTGGCGCAAACACTGCTGTTTATTCTCATTACCACAATCCGATAGTCTCCCGCCGGAAAATCACCGTATTTTGAAAGATAATAGGTATGGTTTTGTTCCTCACCAGGCATAAGAGTGTATCCGATATCCTCAAAAGCAAGCTCGCCAAGTACCGGAATGTTATACCACACGCTGTCAAGCAATATCTGAAGAGAAAAATGCTCGCCATAGTCCCATTCCTCCTCACCATCGTTTTTAATCGTGACGTTCACTGCATCGCCGTCAATTTCATTTATCGTCATAGACAGTCCCTCCGGAGTGGTGAGTTCTGCAGCCGGAGTCAAAAATTCCTTGATATATCCGTCATCCTTTTTGAATAAATAATACGCGCATGGCAGACCAACCGTGTAATCGCCCTCTCTCATTCTCCCATTCGTACCCATCAATCAAGTCCGCAAAGTTAAAGTCAAACCGGTATGCTTCCCCCTCGTCCGTGATAATATATCCGTTTGACCAAGCGGCGCTGATACCATATCCGTCCGTGGAACCGATATCAATCGCATATATGGGAGCTGTCACCTCATCTGCCGTCCATGTTTCGGATTTTTGAGCTTTCACGCGGTCAAGTTTTTCGAGGATTTCCCGCTTCGTTTCGACATCATACATGGTATAGCTCACCACACTGTCGCTTTCGCCAGAGTAGACATACAGTATCAGTGCAGACGTTTCGGGTGACGCACTGTCCATCAATCCGTTTGACGTTTTGGCGCAGGATACCGTCAAAAATGTCAACATCGCGCACAGCATCATGATTCCTATAACTTTCTTATACTTCATAAAATAAAATACTTCATAAAAAGCTCCTTCTGAATAGGTAAGTCTCATTTATTTAGACGTATAAAAAGTTATAAAAGTTCCGTATGCGCCGCAATTTCAGCGGTTATGCCTGCTCAAATTCTCCGTTTATCATTCGGTAAAGTTTTACGTTCGTGTACTGCATTTCCTCACGTCTGCCTTCGTGCGATACATAGAAATACCCTTCGCCGAGAGAAGCAAGACCAGTCTGCCCATACCCGAACGTCAGGCCATCCATGCCGTGTTCATCGAGAGTCAATATCTCGCCTGTCGTTTCGGGATATACCCCTTTTAAAACCTCACGCTTTGGTTGGCTTTCTGCGTCTACCGCGAACATCGGCGGATTTGGGAACGCCGGCTTATTTCCGCGGTAGACCGCCAAATAGTACTTGCCCGACGCCGCGTCGTATTCGAGATTCTGCACGCCATAGCAGGTGTTTCCAGTATAAACGTAATATTTGGACTCTGGCTTTGCGGGTCCGCTGTGGTGCATGTTGTCCTGCTTCAGGATATCCGCAGTACGGTTCAGTTCGGCGATATCGTATTTCAGAATCACCTGATAATCGTTGTCTGTGCGGTTTTGGTCGAGATAGACGCCGTACGACACAAACAGGTGATTTTTGTCCTCCGGTTTTCCGAAATCTGGACCTATAGCACAACCATCGATTCCGCTGCATCCGAGGCGATGCTTGATTATCGTGCCGTCTGCGAGGGTTACGTTTGCAGAATAGTCGTCGGTAACTTCTTTTAAAAATGCGCAGCGCATGACCCCTGCGGAATTCATATCCGCACGGTCAATTTTATCTACATCGAATATCGCGATGTAGAACGCGTCGGGAATTTCAATTCCTCCGCCGAGCATTTTAATGATACCGCGTCCAATCTGGTCGTTCTTGTATTCGAGAGAGCCGTATACTTTTCCATCGTCCGCATTGAAAGAAATGCAGCCGAGGTGTCCAAGCAACCCCACCGTCGAGCCAATGAAATTTCCCATGAGATCGGTTTTCACAAGCATAGTCGTGAAAGAATAGTAAATATAGCCTTTCGCGAGGTCGACCGCGATTCCTTGACAGTGACCGGATTTGTATTCGCCGGAATAGATATTTTCAGGAAGCGTTTCGTAAGCGTACATAATATGATTTATCTCCTATCTCCAAATTTCAATATTCTTTACTCTGTCGTTCAGCGCGGCGTGTTCCTCCTTTTGGAATCCGTGTTCCGCGAGGTATTTTTCCCCCTCTTCAAACCACACGGTCAGCTTTTCACAATAGTGACAGTCGGATGTCATAATGACGCTGCCGCCCAGACGCTTAATTTCATCAAGAATAAATGACGCCGGATAAGGTACGTTCCGCAGTCCGCGCGCAATCGCACCCGTATTCAGTTCAAATACACCGCAGTGCTTAATGATTTCCCGTACTGCTTCGAGAGCTGCGTCGATGTAGACAGGGTCGTTTTCCGGCATAAAGCTGAACTTTGTGATAAGGTCAAAATGTCCGACGATATCGGTTTTCTGGCGGATGACATGCTCTGTTACTCTCTCGAAATACGCCTTTGCCATGTCAGGATATGAGCCGCCGAAGCACTGTTCGACCATAGAACGCTGCTTTTCCGCGCTTGAATCAATGTAATAGCATTTTCCGTGGTACAGGAACTCGTGAACTGAGGAAATCATATAGTCAAAATCATATTCCGGCAGGCAGGATTCCCCATCCTGCTCAATACCGCAGTAGATTTTGATACGGTCAGCGTAATAGTCGGCAAGCGTATGGATCTCATTCCAGTATTCCCGCTGTCCGTTGATGGACATAGGATAGCTTTCGTCCTCATGCGTATAGCTGTGGTCGGAAAACCCGAGCGACGTGAAGCCGAATTTGAGTGCGGACTCAATCATTGCGGTCGGCGTATTGTGTCCGTCGGAATATTTTGTATGAGTATGAAAATTAGATTTCTGCATTTGTGTATAGTACTCCTATTCATTTTGTTCTCCGAGCAGCTCTCGGAATGCGCATTTGACCCCGGGTCATAATTTCCTATTGGCTCCGGCTTCCTCAGCATATACCCTTCTTAAATTTCGTCCAGCACGGTTTCAATCTGGCCAAACGACTCCAATGCCGCATCGTAATCATCGGTTTTTCCGCGTCCGCACGCTTCCCCGAAGCCGTATTTTGCATAGATAAACGGTATTCCCACTTTTCTTGCTGCTGTACTGTCGCTTATCGTATCGCCGACGTAAACAGGGGCCACAAGCTCATTTCGCTCGATTATCAAATCGATGTTGTCTGCCTTATTCATTCCGGTAGCGCCGGAGCATTCGATATCCTCGAAAAAGTCCCCGAAGTGATGAGCCCACAAGAATGCCTCAATATACCCCGCCTGACAGTTGCTCACAACGAACAATCTGTACCCGAGCACCCGCAGCCGTACCAGCGTCTCATG